>NZ_JBHVPX010000007.1:0-438852 GCF_042887155.1 Streptomyces sp. NPDC057963 | reverse complement strand
CGGCCCTCCCGCCGCTCCGTTGCGCCGTCAGTCGCCGGTAGGGCCCGGTCCCTCGCCGAAGCCCGGCCGGCCGGCCGGCTGCTGCCGGGACGCCTCGTCGGGCTACGCACGCCCGTCGCGTACGACCCCGAGGGTGCTGCCGTGCCTGCCGTCGGGGCCGCAGAACACCCGCAGTACGTCGATGCCCGCGGGTACGTCGAAGTCGCCGTCGCTCACGCGGGCATTCGAGCACCGCCCGGGTGGCGGCCCTGTGAACGGGCCGCCACCCGGGCGGTGTTGCCGGACGGATCAGGCGGTACGGCGACGACGGGCGGCGATCACCACTCCGGCGCCGGCCGCCACGACGACACCCGAGGCGGCGAACAGGGCACCGGCCGGGATGTCGGAGCCGGTGGCGGCGAGGGAGCCCGAACCGCCGACCGAACCACCGGCCGAGCCGCCGCCCACGCTGCCGCCGCCGGTGGCCGTGGAGCCTCCCGCCAGGCCCGTGGAGCCGGTGGAGCCCGTGGAACCGCCGCCGCCCGTGCCGCCCGGGAGTTCGGCGTCCTTGTCGAGGGCGACCGCGACGGTCAGCGCGTCGAGCTGCTCGCCCGCCGGGTACATGCCGCCGAATGCCTTGGTGCCGTCGGCGGTGAGGGCCGCCGGGACGGACGAAAGGGCCACCACACCGTTCTTGGCCGCGAGTCCCCCCTTGGGCAGCTTCAGGTCGGCGACGGCCAGACCGGTGTACGTGCTGACCTTCTTGGTCTCGCGGTCCTTGGTGGAGACGTCCGCGATCAGGGTGCCCTTCGCCCCGTTCACCTGGATCTTCATGCGGGTCAGGGAGAGGTCGAGGGTGTACGTGCCGTTCTCCTCGTGGCCCAGGAAGCGGACCTTGCCGTCGAAGCCGGCGTTCAGGGTCTGCGCGTCGGCGTCGAAGTGGCCGGTGGCGTCGGGGAACCGGTAGCCGTCGCCGGACGCGGTGGCGCCGGCCGTCGTCTCGACCTTGCCGTGGGCGATCGGCCCCGTGACGTAGCTGCGGAAGGACTTCTTGACGCCCCAGTCCAGGGTGCCGTCGACGATCGCGCCCGGGTCGGCGGCCGGCTTGCCGGTGGCCGGGGAGGACGGGGACGCGGTCGAGGTGGGCCGCTCCGTGGGCTTGGTGGTCGGCTTCTCGGTGGGCTTCCCGGTCGGTTCCGTGGTCGGCTTCCCGGTCGGCTCCTCGGTGGGCTTCTCGGTGGGCTTCTCGGTGGGGGCCGCGGCCGCCTTCACCGAGAGCGTGGCCGGGTCGAGCGCGTCGCCCTCCTTGTACTGGCCGTTGAAGGCTTCGGAGCCCGCCTTCGTCAGCGTCGCCGGGATGTCCTTGAAGACCATCGCACCGCCCGCGCCCTGGCCCGGCTTCACCGCCGACAGGTCGAGAGCCGCGAACGCCACGTCGTCGCGCGTGCCTTCCGGGGTCGTGACATCGACGGTGATCGCGCCGCCGGTACCGGCCGTGGAGAGCTTCACGTCCGAGAGCGTGATGTCGAGAACGCCCCCGTGGGCGTAGAAGTTGACGCCGCCCTCGAAGGCGGTGTCGGTGCCGTGCATGGCCGTGTCGTAGGTGCCCTTGCCGTTGCCGAAGGTGAACACGCCGTTGTCCGGCGCCTGGGTGGCGCCGCCCTTGACGGTGATCTTCCCGCCGGAGAACGAGGAGGCGAGGTACTTGCGGAAGGACTCCTTGACGCCCCAGTCCAGCGTGCCGTCCTTCAGCTCCAGCTTCGGCGCCGCGGCGGCCGACCCGTCGGAGGCGGTGCTGTCGGCGGCGAGCGCCGGAAGGGCGAACGCGGTGGCGCCGAGGGCGGCTGCCGTGGCGACGGCGGCGGCGAGAGCGGTGGGACGGCGGGTGGCTGCCATGGTCGGTGGTCTCCTCAGGAAATGAATCGGGGGGTGGGACGGGGGACGGGGGAACGGGTGAGTCCGGTGGGTCCGGTGGGTCTAGTGGCCGCTCTGCCGGGCGGCACGGCGGCGGGCGAGGTACAGCGCCCCCGCTGCGGCGGCGAGCACGCCCGCGCCGCCGATGCCGAGGTACAGCCCGGTGCGGGAACCGGAGTCGGACGCCGACGCCGCGGTGATGGTCCTCTCCGTGGGCGCTCCGGACGGCTGGGGCGACGCGTCGGGGGCGCTGCCCAGGTCGGGCAGGGCGGGCAGTTGGGCCTTGGTGCCGACGGCGACGGCGAGCGAGACGGGGTCCATCGCGGTGCCCGCCTTGTAGAGCGAGCCGAATGCCTCGGCGCCGTCGGCGGTGAGGGTCGCGGGGGCTTCGGTGAGGACGGCGAGACCGTCCTCGGGTGCGAAGTCCTCTGCGGTGAAGGTGACGAGCGGGACGGCCTTTCGCCGGTCGCCGCCGCTCAGGACGTCGGCGGAGAGCGTGCCCCGTCCCGCCGCCACCCGGACCGCGACCGCGGAGAGTTCCAGATCGAGCCCATCGGCGCCCGTGAAGCGCACACTGCCCGCGAAGTCGGCGTCCAGGGTCTGCTTCTTCGGGTCGTACGTGCCCTTGCCGCGCGGGAAGCGGAAGAGCGCCCCGCCGTCCTGGGCGCCGTCGGCGAGGGTCCACCCGCCCTTGCCGATGGAGCCGGTGACGTACTCGCGGAAGGTCCGGCGCACGCCCCAGTCGACGGCGGCGTCCTCGAAGCGGCCCGCGGCCTTCCCGGCCTTCCCGGCCTTCTTCGGTTCCGCCGGCCTGTCGGGGGACTGGGACGCGGCCGGCTTCCCGGCCGGAGCGGTGGTGTCCACGGAGAGGCTGACCGGGTCGAGCGGCGTACCGGCCGTGTAGTAGCCGGCGAACGCCTTCGCCCCCTGTGAAGTCAGCGTCGCCGGAACGTTGTCGAGGGCGACGGGGGTGGCACCGCCCCTCATGTCGATCCCGGAGAGACCGAGCGTCGCGAGAGGTACCTGGGCGGTCGAGGTGACCCGGCCGCTCCCCCGGTCCTTGCTGACCATGTCGGCGTACACGGTGCCGCTGCCGCCCGCGATGCGGACGGTGGGGCGGCTGATGGTGAGGTCCAGTTCATGGCTGCCGTCGGACTTCTTGTGGCCGACGAAGCGGACCCCGCCCGAGAAGCCCGAGGTGAAGGCGCCGGTCGCCGGGTCGTAGGAACCGGTGGCGGAGTGGAAGCGGAACTGGCTGCCGCCGACCGTGGCCGCGCCGCCGATCAGGCTCCAACTGCCGTGGGCGATCGGGCCGGTGACGTAGCTCTGGAAGGAGGACTTGATGCCCCAGTCCAGCCGGCCGCCCTGCACCGTGCGGCTCGCCGCTTGCGCGGCGGCGGCCGGGAGCAGGGCCCCCAGCAGGGCCGCGAGAAGCGCGACAGCGAGCGCGCGGGCAGGTCTGGACGACAGCATGGGGACCCCTCCGAGGTCTAGTGAGTCAGGTAAGGCTAACCTAAGCTATGCGCGTTCTGTGGCGGTACCCCCCTCTTCCGCCGCATTGCTCGCAAACCTGTGCCAACCACTCACCGCAGAACGACAGGACGGTGCCCCAGTGCGCTTCTCGCAGGACTTCGCCCCGCCGGGCCGGGAATCCCGGCGGCCAGGGCGCGGCCCGGTCAGGACCCGTGGACCGCTGGGCGCGCTGACGGCCGCCGTCGCCCTGGCCCTCGTCCTGACGGGCTGTGGCGGCGGTACGGACACCGGGGCTCCCGCCGCCCGTTCCGAGGGCGCCGCGGCCGACCGCGTCGAGCCCCTGACCACGGCCCCGAAGCCGCACCTGCCGGTCACGGTGAAGTCGGCGGACGGCGCCGAGGTCACCATCACGTCGACGGACCGCATCGTTCCGCTGACCGGCAGCCTGAGCGAGATCGTCTTCACGCTCGGCCTCGGCAAGCAGGTCGTGGCCCGCGACATCACCGCCACCTTCGAACAGGCGGCGAAACTCCCGGTGGTGACCCGCGCGCACGACGTCTCGGCGGAGAGCGTGCTGTCGCTGAAGCCGACCGTCGTCCTCGCGGACACCACGACCGGGCCCGCGGAGGCCATCGGCCAGATCCGCGATGCGGGGATTGCGCTCGTCGTCGTCGAACCGGCCAAGGAACTCGCCGACGTCGGCCCCCGGATCGACACCGTGGCGGCGGCCCTGGGCGTGCCGGACTCGGGCGCTGAGCTGAACGCGCGCACCCGGTCCCGTATCGAGGCCGTACAGAAGTCCGCGCCCGCCCCGGCGGACGGGGGCGAGAAGCCGCGGGTCGCGTTCCTCTACCTGCGCGGCTCGGCCTCCGTCTATCTGCTGGGCGGCCGCGAGTCCGGCGCGAGTTCGCTCATCGAAGCGGCCGGAGCCGTCGACGCGGGCAAGGAGTCGGGGCTGAAGAAGGACTTCACCGCCATCACCAGCGAGGCCCTCGCCAAGGCCGCGCCCGACGCCATCCTGGTGATGAGCAAGGGGCTCGAATCGGTGGGCGGCGTCGACGGCCTGGTGAAGATCCCGGGCGTCGCCGAGACCCCGGCCGGGATGGACCGGCGGATCGTCTCCGTCGACGACGGCGTGCTGCTGAACTACGGGCCGCGCACGGACCGGGTGCTGGGCGATCTGATCGCGCAGCTCCACCCGGCGGGCGGGGCCGCCAAGTGACCGCGCCGTACGAGGAACGCACCCGGCCGGCCGCCACCGCGGCCCCGGAACCGCGGGCGCCCGGGTCCCGGCGCTCCACCGGCTTCGTCCTGACCGCGGGACTGCTCGCCGCTCTCGTCGTGTGCTGCCTGCTCTCCGCCGGGCTCGGCGCCTACAGCATCCCGCTCGGCGACGTCCTCGGCTCGGTCCAGCACCGGCTCGGACTCGGTGGCGCCGCGCTGGACCGGGTCGGCGAGAGCGTGTTGTGGAACGTACGGCTGCCGAGGGTCGTCCTCGCCCTGCTCGTCGGGGCGTCGCTGGGCTGTGCGGGCGCCCTGATGCAGGGGGTGTTCGGCAACCCGCTCGCCGAGCCCGGGGTGATCGGGATCTCCTCCGGTGCGGCGGTCGGCGCGGTCGCCTCGATCGCGCTCGGGCTGAACTTCCTCGGCAACTGGACCGTCACCGTCTGCGCGTTCGCCGCCGGACTCGCGACCGTGCTGCTGGTGTACGCGCTGTCGCGGTCGGGCGGGCGGACCGAGGTCGTGACGCTGATCCTCACCGGGATCGCGGTCAACGCCTTCGCGGGCGCGCTGATCGGGCTGTTCATCTTCTTCGCCGACAACGCGCAGATCTCGCAGATCACGTTCTGGCAGCTGGGTTCCCTGGCCCAGGCGACCTGGCCCAAGGTGCTCGCCGTGCTGCCGTGTGCGGCGCTCGGGCTGCTCGTCGCGCCGTTCTACGCCCGGAAACTGGACCTCCTCGCGCTCGGCGAGCGGCCCGCCCGGCATCTGGGGGTCGATGTCGAGCGGCTGCGGATCGTGCTCGTCCTCGTGGTGGCGCTGCTGACCGCGGCCGCGGTGGCGGTCGCCGGGATCATCTCGTTCGTGGGGCTGCTGGTGCCTCATCTGCTGCGGATGGCGAACGGTCCCGGTCACCGCTTCCTCGTCCCCGGCAGCGCCCTCGGCGGCGCCCTCGTACTGGTGGTGGGCGATCTCGCGGCCCGTACCGTCGCCGATCCCGCCGAGCTGCCGCTCGGTGTGCTGACCGCGCTCTTCGGCAGCCCGTTCTTCTTCTGGCTGCTGCGCAGGACCCGTCGCAGGCAAGGTGGTTGGGCATGAGGGCCGTGAAGAACCCGTTCCGGAGCCGGGGCCGGCGGCTGCCCGCTCCCGGCTCCCCCGGCTCCCCCGTCGCCGAGGCGCGCGGGCTGCGCGTGCGGCTGGGGCAGCGGACGGTGCTCGACTCCGTCGACCTGACCGCACACGCGGGCGAGGTGCTGGCGCTCGTCGGGCCCAACGGGGCCGGGAAGTCGACCCTGCTGGCCGCGCTGGCCGCCGATCTGCCCGCCGAGAGCGGTGAGGTACGGATCGACGGGCGCCCGGTCACCGACTGGTCGGCCCCCGAACTGGCCCTGCGCCGGGCGGTGCTGCCGCAGTCCGCCGCGCTGTCGTTCCCGTTCCCGGTGGAGGACGTCGTACGGATGGGGCGGGCGCCGTGGGCCGGGACGCGGCACGCGGACGAGGACGACCCGGCGGTCGCCGCGGCGATGGCGGCCACCGAGGTCACCGAGTTCGCCCCGCGCCCCTTCTCCGCGCTGTCCGGCGGGGAACGGGCCCGGGTCGCGCTGGCCCGGGTGCTGGCGCAGCACGCCCCGCTGCTGCTGCTGGACGAGCCGACCGCGGCGCTCGATCTGCGTCATCAGGAACTCGTGCTGCGGATCTGCCGGGAGCGGGCCGCCGCCGGGGACGCGGTCGTCGTCGTGCTGCACGATCTGGGGCTCGCCGCGGCGTACGCGGACCGGGCCGCCGTGCTGCGCGACGGGCGGATCGCGGTGGCGGGCCCGCCCGCCGAGGTGTTCACGGACGAGTTGCTCGGCGAGGTCTACCGGCAGCCGGTCGAGGTGTTCCCGCACCCGCGGACCGGGACGCCCCTCGTCGTACCGACCCGAGGAACTTGACCCACACTTGACCATTCCATGGGGCATTCATGGGGTGCCCGTGATCGCCCCGTTCCCGGACCTCCGGGATGAGAGCTGAATCACTGCACAGGTGGGTACCGGTCAGGTAAGCCTCGGTTAAGTTAGGTCCGCCTCACCTGTCTTTGTCCGATCTTCTCCTGCTTCTCCTTCATCCTCTGTGGAGCCCGTATGCGAGCCGTTCGTTTCTCCGTCGTCACCGCTGCCGCCACGGTGGCAGCCCTGACCGCCGTCACGGGCTGCGCAGAGAAGAGCGACGGAAAGGGCGAAGGGGCCGTGCAGGTCGTCGCGAAGGACGACTCCTGCGAGGTCTCGAAGAAGAAGCTGCCGGCCGGTCACATCGAGCTGGCCGTCGAGAACAAGGGCTCGAAGGTCACCGAGGTCTACGTCCTCTTCCCGGACGACCGCATCGTCGCCGAGCGGGAGAACATCGGCCCCGGCACCAAGGCCACCATCACGGCCGAGATCAAGGCCGGTTCGTACGAGGTCGCCTGCAAGCCCGGCATGAAGGGCCACGGCATCCGGCAGAAGATCGAGGTCACCGGCGGCAACGCGGCCAAGCGCAGCCCCGAGATGGACAAGGCCGTCGCCGAGTACCGCACCTACGTCCAGGCGCAGGCCGACGAGACGCTGCCGAAGGCCAAGGCCTTCACCGACGCCGTCGCCGCGGGTGACATCGAGGCCGCCAAGAAGGTCTACGCCGACTCCCGGCTCGGCTGGGAGCGCACCGAGCCGGTCGCCGAGTCCTTCGGTGACATCGACCCGAAGGTCGACATCCGGGAGGACGGCCTGGAGGACGGTCAGAAGTGGACCGGCTGGCACCGCCTGGAGAAGGCGCTGTGGCAGGACAAGAAGCTGGGCGCCGAGGAGAAGGCCCTGGCCCCGGTCCTCTACAAGGACTTGCTCGACTGGCAGAAGCGGGTCGGCACGGCGGACATCACCCCGACCTCGATGGCCAACGGCGCCAAGGAGCTCCTCGACGAGGTCGCGACCGGCAAGGTCACCGGTGAGGAGGAGCGCTACAGCCACACCGACCTGATCGACTTCAAGGGCAACGTCGAGGGCGCGGAGAAGTCCTACGCGCTGCTGAAGCCGATCGCCTCGAAGAACGACCCGGCGCTGACGGCGTCCCTGGACAAGCAGTTCGCGGCGCTGAACACGCTGCTGGACAAGTACCGCAAGGACAAGAGCTCCTACGAGTTCACCTCGTACGAGAAGGTCGGCAAGGCCGACCGCAAGGAGCTGTCGGACGCGGTCAACGCGCTGGCCGAGCCGCTGTCCCGGCTCGCCGCCGCGGTGACGAAGTAACGGACGGGAAGGGGCCTGTCATGTCCGATCGGACACAGAACACCACCGGGACGGCGGCGGCTTCCGGAAGCCCCGCCCCCTCCCGCAGGGCACTGCTCGGCTGGGGCGGGGCCGGTCTCGCGCTGGGCGCCGTGGCGGCCGGCGGCGCGGTCGCCGCGGTGCGTACGGACAGCGACGCGGTGCCCGCCGCGGACAGCGGTGCGGCCGTGCCCTTCCACGGGGCGCATCAGGCCGGTATCGCCACCGCCGTACAGGACCGGCTGCACTTCGCCGCGTTCGACGTGACGACGAAGGACCGCGCCGAGCTGATCGCGCTGCTCAAGGAGTGGACGCGGGCGGCCGAGCGGATGACGGCCGGTCACGCGGTCGGCGACGGTGCGTACGGCGGTCTCGCCGAGGCCCCGCCGGACGACACCGGCGAGGCGCTGGGCCTCAAGCCGTCCCGGCTCACGCTCACCATCGGCTTCGGCCCCTCGCTCTTCGCCAAGGGCCGGTTCGGTCTGGAGGGCAAGCGCCCCGAGGCGCTCGTCGATCTCCCGAAGTTCCCCGGCGACAACCTCGACGCGGCCCGCAGCGGCGGCGATCTCTGCGTCCAGGCGTGCGCGGACGACCCGCAGGTCGCGGTGCACGCCATCCGCAACCTGGCCAGGATCGGCATGGGCCGCACCGCGATCCGCTGGTCCCAGCTGGGCTTCGGCAAGACGTCCTCGACGACGCCCGACGCCCAGACCCCGCGCAACATGATGGGCTTCAAGGACGGCACCCGGAACATCTCCGGCACCGACACCGCCGCCCTGGACCAGCACGTGTGGGTGGGCGAGAAGGACAGGGCGGGCTGGATGACCGGGGGTTCGTACCTGGTGGCCCGGCGCATCCGGATGCACATCGAGACCTGGGACCGCGCCCCGCTCCAGGAGCAGGAGGACGTCTTCGGCCGCGACAAGGGCGAGGGCGCCCCGGTCGGCAAGGCCAAGGAGCGCGACGAGCCGTTCCTGAAGGCGATGCTGCCGACCGCGCATGTGCGGCTCGCCCACCCGGACAGCAACGACGGGGCGACGATCCTGCGCCGCGGCTACTCCTTCACCGACGGCACGGACGGCCTCGGCCGGCTCGACGCCGGGCTGTTCTTCCTCGCCTATCAGCGCGACGCCCGCAAGGCATTCATCCCGCTTCAGCGGCGCCTCGCGGCGCACGACGCACTCAACGAGTACATCCAGCACGTGGGTTCGGCGCACTTCGCCGTCCCGCCCGGCGTCCGCGACAAGGACGACTGGTGGGGCCGGGCGCTGTTCTCGTAGAGGGACCGGCACGGGGGCCCCGCGAGGCCGCCCCCGATTGCCGTTCCCTCTTGGGGACTCGAAGCAGAAAAGGAGAACCGGAACGTGTTCAGCAACTTCCTGATCGGCCTGCGCGAGGGGTTGGAGGCCAGCCTGGTCGTCTGCATCCTCATCGCCTACCTGGTGAAGACCGGCAACAAGGACAGGCTGGTGCCGATCTGGGTCGGCGTCGGTATCGCGATCGTCGTCAGCCTGGCGTTCGGCGCCGGCCTCGAATTCGGCTCGCAGGAGATGACGTTCAAGGCCCAGGAAGCGCTCGGCGGCTCGCTGTCGATCGTCTCGGTCGGCCTGGTCACCTGGATGGTCTTCTGGATGCGGCGCACCGCGCGGCATCTCAAGACCGAGCTGCACGGAAAGCTCGACGCGGCACTCGCGATGGGGACCGGCGCGCTGGTCGCCACGGCGCTCCTCGCGGTGGGCCGGGAGGGCCTGGAGACCTCGCTGTTCGTCTGGCGCGCGGTGCACGCGGCGGACGACGGCTGGCACCCGATGATCGGCGCGTTCCTCGGCATCGCGGCCGCCGTCCTCCTGGGCTGGCTGTTCTACCGGGGCGCGCTGAAGATCAACCTGTCGAAGTTCTTCACCTGGACCGGCGGCATGCTGGTGGTCGTCGCCGCGGGGGTGCTCGCGTACGGCGTCCACGATCTGCAGGAGGCCGAGTTCATCGGCGGTCTCCACAACCAGGCGTTCGACATCAGCGCCGCGATTCCGCCGGACAGCTGGTACGGCACGCTGCTGAAGGGCACGTTCAACTTCCAGCCCGACCCGACCGTTCTCCAGATCACGGTGTGGGCGCTGTATCTGATCCCCACCCTCGCACTGTTCCTCGCCCCGGTAGGGTTCGGACGGTCAGAGAGCCGGGCAGTGGGCAGCGCGGGTTAAGGAGCGGGGCCGGGGTGCGTGCATCGCAAGGCGGAGGATTGAATCGACGCGGAGCGTCGGTGATCGACGACGACGCCGCGAGGTGCGTGCCCCGGCCCCACGACGCCGCGAAGTCCGCTGCCCGGCCCTCTCCGTGGGGGCGGCGGACCAGAAGGCGCGGAAAGCAGCGGATGAGAAGTCTGAGGCCGATTCGGCTGGCGACGGGGCTCGCGACGGCGACGGTGCTGTCCTTGACGGCGAGCGGGTGCGTGACGGTGCACGGCGAGCTGGCGGTGGTGCCGGCGGCAACCAGGTCCGAGGCCGCTCAGGCCCTGAAGGACTTCACCGCCGCGTACAACGCGGCGGACAAGGCCTACGACCCGGCTCTGGACGCGGACCGGGTCACCGGCCCGCTCGGCGCGATCAACCAGGCCGGGCTGAAGGCCCGGCAGAAGAACAATCCGGACGGCAACGCGAACCACAAACCGCTGGAACTGACCGACGCCCGGTACCTCATCCCGAAGAAGGCCGGCTGGCCGCGCTGGTTCCTCGCGGACACCGACTCCAACCGTGACGAGGACAGCGGGAAGCTCGACACCCGCTGGCTGCTCGTCTTCGTCAAGTCCGGGCCCGGCGCGGGGTGGAGGACCGCCTACCTGTCGGTCGTCGCACCGTCCCAGCTGCCCGCCGTCGCCGTGGACGGCGACGGCCGCGCCGAACCGGTGGCCGCGGACAGCCCCGAACTGGCCGTGGCACCACAGGACTTGAGCACCCGGTACACGCAGTACCTGCAACAGGGCACCCCGGACGTCTTCGCTCCCGGCACCGCCACGTCCGGCTGGCGGGAGGCGCGCCGCACCACCCGGCGGGCGGGCTTCTCGTACCAGTACATCGACCAGCCGCTGGACGGCGGCACGTTCGCCCCGCTCGGCCTGGAGACGGAGGACGGCGGCGCGCTGGTCTTCTTCAGCAGCAAGCACTTCGAACGGCAGACGGCGGCGAAGGGACTGCGTCCACCGCTCAACTCGGACGTGGAGGCGCTGCTGACCGGTGAGATGAAGTCGACCCTCACCAAGGAGCGGATCTCCAGCCAGCTGGTGTACGTGCCGAAGAAGGGCGCGAAGGACGGCAAGGTGGTCATGCTGAACCGGCTGCCGGGCCTGACGGCGGCGAAGGGCTCGTGACCGGGACTGCCGGACTCGCCCAGGGCCCGTCCGGCAGCCTCGTCAGCGACTCATCGGCCACGCCACCGAGTCGTGGTCGAGATCACTCTGGTCCGCCGCGTCCGCGTACTGCGCGCACGCGTCGGTGAGCGTCTCCAGCAGCGTCAGCGGATCGGGCAGCGGGTTCTCCGGCCCCCGCACCCACCCCACGTCCAGCTCACCAGGAAGTCTGGCCGGCGGCAGGAGCACATAGCTGCCGCGGCAGTGCCACCGCAGTCCCGGATGCTCGTCCATGGTCTCGGGATGGCAGTCCAGCTCGCACGGCCACCACTCGTCCTCGTCCTCGGGCGTACCGCGGGTGGCGGTGAAGAAGAGCATCCGGTCGTCGCCGGACCGGGCTACGGGGCCGACGTCGATGTCCGCGGCGAGGAGCCGCTCCAACGCCTGGCCGCCCGCGGACAGCGGCACGTCGAGCACGTCGTGGATCATGCCGGTCGCGGTGATGAAGTTGGCCTGCGGCTGGCTGCGGGCCCAGCGCTCGATCTGGGCGCGGTCCGTGGTGGACTGCGTCTGCCAGGCGAAGGAGATGGGGTGCCGGGCGGGGGTGGGACAGCCGATGCGCTCGCACGAACATCGGTAGCCGACCGGATGGGCGGCGGGCGCGATCGGCATTCCGGCCTCGGCGACGGCCAGGAGCAGCGCCTCCCGGGCGGCGTCGTCGACCTCGCTCTGCTGCGGTTTGGGTCGGCGGCGGAGCCATTGGGAAAATTTGCTCTCTGAGCCGCGATAACGGCCGAAATCGGCGCCCATCTATCCCCTTACCTCAGCGTTGCTCCTGCCCATGGTCCCACCATCCTGCGCCTCAGGTGGCCGGAGTTCCGAAGCGGGGTGCGCGGCACAGCGCCATGAGCTGGGCACTATGACACTTGTTGTCATGAAATGACGGGTGCGTCTCAGGGCTGCGTCAGGGCTGCGTCGGCCCGAGCGGGGTGCGGTCGACGATCACGTCCGGGTACGCGCGGGTGAGCGGGAGGGCGCGCGGCCACCCGCGGTGCGTGAGCGGGAGGGTGCGCGGCGGCCGGCGGTGCGTTCTGCCGGGCCGGTCGGTCCAGCAGCAGTGCGAGGCGATACGTATCGTCTCATCACCGTGCGGAACCACCCGATCGGATCACTGCGCGCGGGCCCCGGAGAGCGGACCATGGGCTGACGCACACACCCGTGCGAAGTCCCCCGCAGGCCACCCCTGCTGTGTTCGTGAGGAGCCTTCGTTGCCTCGTGAAGCCACACCCCGCCGTTACCTGATGTGCGCTCCGGCCCATTTCAGGGTGACGTACTCCATCAACCCCTGGATGGACCCCAGCAAGCCCGTGGACCTCCCCCTGGCCCAGACCCAGTGGGAGGACCTCCGCGACCGCTACCGATCCCTCGGACACACCGTGGAGCTGCTCGCGCCCCGGCCGGAGCTGCCCGACATGGTCTTCGCCGCCAACGGCGCCACCGTCATCGGCGGCCGGGTGCTGGGGGCCCGGTTCGCGTACCAGGAGCGGTACGCGGAGGCCGGGGCCCATCGCGAGTGGTTCCGGGCCAACGGCTTCACCGACATCCACGAACCGGCCCACGTCAACGAGGGCGAGGGCGATTTCGCGGTCACCGCCTCGTACCTGCTGGCCGGACAGGGCTTCCGGTCCAGCCCGCTCTCGCACGGCGAGGCGCAGGAGTTCTTCGGGCGCCCGGTGATCGGGCTCGATCTGGTCGACCCGCGCTACTACCACCTGGACACGGCCCTGTCCGTGCTCGACGAGGCGGGCGACGAGATCATGTACTACCCGGGGGCGTTCTCGCCCGGCAGCCGGGCGGTGCTGGCGAGGCTCTTCCCGGACGCGCTGATCGCCGAGGAGGCGGACGCCGCGGCACTCGGCCTGAACGCGGTGAGCGACGGACTCCATGTGCTGCTGCCGCAGGCCGCCACGGGGCTCTTCGATCCGCTGCGGGCGCGCGGCTTCGAGCCGGTGCCGATGGATCTGGGCGAGCTGCTGAAGGGCGGCGGCAGTGTGAAGTGCTGCACACAGGAGCTGCGCGGGTAGCCGGGCCCGCCCCGCACGCGCCCCGTCCTCAGTCCCCGGACGGGCTCGGCAGGTGGGGCGGCGGCCACTCGTCGCCCCACGCGGTGTCCCGGGCGGCCCGGTACAGCTCGCCGTGGCGCTTGGTGACCGTGGAGCGCCGCAGGGCCTCGTCGCGGGTGCAGAGGTCCAGCAGCACCTGTCCCTTGCGGATCTGCGGCTTGCGGGTGACGCGTGCCCGGACGGGCTCCGTGTCGAAGCGGGTCGCCACGACATAGCTGAACTTCTCGTCCTCGTACGGCAACGAACCGCCCTTCACCTGCCGGTGGAGCGAGGAGCGGCTGACCCGGGCCGAGAAGTGGCACCAGTCCGTGCCCGGCTCGATGGGGCAGGCGTCGCTGTGCGGGCAGGGCGCGGCGACCTTCAGCCCGGCGGCGATCAGCCGGTCGCGGGCCTCGATGATCCGGGCGTAGCCGTCGGGGGTGCCGGGCTCGACGACCACGACGGCCCGAGCCGCGGCCGCCGCGGTGTCGACGAGCGCGGAACGGACGTCCGCCGTCAGCTCCTTGAGTACGTAGGAGACGGTGACCAGGTCCACGGGGGCGAGTTCGAGGCCCGCGCCGATCCGGGCCCGGCGCCACTCGGCGGCGCGCAGGGCGGGGATGCCGGAGACCTCGGCCAGCTCACGGCCCAGCGCGAGCGCGGGCTCGGCCCAGTCCAGGACGGTCGTCCGCGGCCCCTCCCAGGCCCCGGCCACGGCCCAGCTCGCCGCTCCGGTACCGCCGCCGATGTCGGTGTGCGTGGCGGGCGCCCAGTCCGGGGCGGCCTCCTGGAGCGCGGCGAGGGCGGACCGTACCGCTTCGAAGGTCGCGGGCATCCGGTACGCGGCGTAGGCGGCGACATCGGAACGGTCGCGGAGCACCGGGGCGTCGGTGGGGGTGGTCCCCCGGTAATTGGCGATGAGCCGGTCGACCGCCTGGGCGGCCTGCTTGGGCGGCAGCCCGTCGAGCAGTCCGGCCAGCGCCGCGCGCAGGGCTTCCGCGGTGGGGAGGGTGGCGTTCACCGACGAATTGTAGGCGGAGGCCGCCCTCCCGCTTCCGGCCCGGACCGGCGGCGAACAGCATGGCATGCGAACTGCCGCGACCCCTGCGCCAGTTGCTACGCTGACCGCCGCGAGGTCGGGATTGCCCATCGAGGGAAGCCATGAGACAGAAGATCGTGCGCCTGGTTCTGGTCGGCGGAGTGCTCGTGCTCGCCATGCTTCTTCTACTGGCGACCTGCGCCAGTGGTGAGAAGAGTGCCGACAAGTCGAAGAAACATGCCAAGAAGAGCTCGGTCCCGGTGACCCAGCTCACCGTCCCGTCCGTGTTCGCGACGGAGCGCGGCTGGGAGCTCATAGGCACCTCGCCCGACTACGCGCTCTCCCGGACGACGGGCAGCCTCGCCTACCTCGCGCGGGTCTCGGACACCAAGTACCAGCTGCGGACCATCGACGCGGAGACCGGCGAGGCCGGCTGGCACGGGGAGAGCTGGCGGCCCCCGTCCCCGCAGCACTTCCCGAGGCTCCTCCCGCTCACCGCGGGGGACCACGAGTACTTCGTGACGTGGTCGTACGGAAAGGTCGGCGAGAACGCGCTGACCCCCGCCGACACCATCGTCTCGCTGGACGTCTACGACGTGGAGGACGGCTCCCGGCGGCGCGTCGAGGTGCCGTGGAGCTCCGTGCCCACGGTCTCCACCTCCGGCCCCGGCATCCTGATCAGCGACGGCCGGACGAACAGCGCGGTGGTCGACCCGGTGACCGGCCGGGTGTCCCGGATAACCGCCCCCGCCCTCAAGTACCCGAAGGGCTGCACGACCTGCAAGCAGCTCACCGAGGTCCGCGGGCTGACGCAGAAGGGCCTGCTGGTCAGCGGGTCCAAGGAGTTCTGGGTGCAGGGCGGCTGGTTCAGCCGCAATGTCGCCCCCAAGGGCACCGACCGGCTCAGCGGGATCCCGACGTCGGTGATTCCGGGCCTGGTGCTGGCGAAGTGGCAGCTCGCCAAGGGCGCGAAGCGCGCCGCCACCCATGACCTGTGGACGGTGCACGACCTGGAGACGGGCAAGGTGCTCGCCTCGGTGGAGTGCAGCAAGCCCGCGATCAAGCCGGGCCAGTACCCGCAGCTCGTCTCCGCGCCCTCCGGGAACTTCCTGGTGGCCGGGCCGCTCGCCTTCGACCTGCTGACGAAGCGGGGCTTCTGCTTCGAGGGGACGGACGGCACTAAGCCGCTGACGCTGGCGTCGGTGAACGACGAGGGCATCGCGTACGGCGCGGCGAACGCGCGCAACGCGGCGGACGTACTGGCCGGCGGCGGCACCCCCGTCGCGGTGGCGGTCAGGAGCGGCACGACGGGCGCCCTGCCGTCGAACCAGCGGATTCCGGGCACGGTGACGGCGGACGGCGTCGGTCTGTTCCGCTGGACGGACGAGAAGGACCGCCCGCATCTGATCGGCTACCCGAGCGCGCACTGAGGGCTGTCCCGTGCGGCCGGGGACGCGGCCGGCGGGTGGTCCGCCTGCGAGTGCGGCGACTGCTCACCGCCTCATCGGGTGCCTTCTCTCCCCGTCCGGGAGGAACGGCGGTCCTCGGCGTCGAACACCGCAAGCGAGCGTGCCCCGGGCAGCAGCGCTCGTTCCAAAGGGCGCAGGAGTGTGTCCTCCAAGCCTCCCAGCGCTTCGGCGAGCTCTTCCGAGACGTCCCGGGTGATCTCCTCCGCCACGGCATCCACCGGGGTGCGGGGGCCCAGCTTGCTGACCACGGCGGCCGCGCGGGCGGGGGTGAGGAGTGCCGAGGCCTGGGCCAGGAGCCAGGCGGGAACTCCGGCCGCTCCCTGCGGCGGGGGCAGATAGGGACGTGCGCCGTCGAACCGCTCGTCCTCCGCGAAGGACTTCTGCTTCACCTTGGCCACCGGACGCATGCCCGCGCCTGCGGATTCCGCCTCCCGCCATTCGCCGGCCGGCTTGAGGACGTAGCCCTCGGCGAGATTGTCCGCCAGCTCGGGCAGCCCGAAGAGGGCTGGGACTCTTGTGGAGAAGGCGCACGGCAGCTCCTGGAGCCTGTTCAGCGCGCCGTGCCCGAGCGCGGGGGGACAGACGAGCCCTGCGGCCGCCGCGGCTCCGCGCAGAGCACGGTCGGAGATCCAGCTGCGTCCCTCGGACTTCTCGACCGATGCGTCGAACGGCAGCCAGTGCAGGCCCGGTGCGTACCACACGCCCGTCTGCACCGGCTCGGCCCCGGCAACGGCGGGCACATCCGGGTGCGGGTAGCACCCACCGGCCAGCTCACCGTAGATCGTCACCACCGCGGCATCACCCCGCACGCCGCGCAGCGCGGCGGCGAAACGGGCTGCCGCCACCGACAGCACCGGCCAGACCCTGCTCACGCCGAAGAAACCGTCCAGCGCGTCGTCGCCCAACAGCTCACGCCGCTTCGCCGGATGAACCCCCGTGCCGTCGCACACCACCGCAAAGTGCGCTCCGTGCACCTTTTCCACCGCGACCCACTCCCGGGCCCCGGAAACACCGAGCCCTCCCCTCGCGGAGATCTTGGGATACGGCCGTAGCGCGGAACCCGCAGACGCAGCGTCGGACATGAGGAGGATCATCGCGGCCCGCCGGGCCCCGGGCAACCGGATTCATACCGGTCCCGGTCCCGGCGGCCCCCGTCACGGAACCGGCGTCACGACACGCGCTGCCAGGGCCTGCACAGCCCCAGGAAGCAGGCCATCGCGCCCACCCCGCACACCAGTTGCACGACGGCCATCGGCACGGCCGTCCCCTCGCCCGCGATCCCGACGAGCGGCGAGGCGATGGCGCCGATCAGGAAGGACGAGGTGCCGAGCAGCGCGGACGCGGACCCGGCCGCGTGCTTGGTACGCATCAGGGCCTGCGCGTTCGTGTTCGGCATCGCGAGACCCATCGCCGACATCAGCACGAACAGCCCGGCCGCGACCGGGACCAGGCCGACGTCCCCGAAGACCCCGGACGTCATCAGCAGCAGCGCGGTCGCGGCCAGCACGATGACGGAGAGGCCGAAGGCGAGCGCCTTGTCCAGGCTGATCCGGCCGACCAGTACCTTGCCGTTGATCTGGCCCACGGCGATCAGGCCGACCGAGTTGATGCCGAAGAGCAGGCTGAAGGTCTGCGGCGAGGCCCCGTAGATCTCCTGCACGACGAACGGCGAGGCGCTCACGTACGAGAAGAGGGCGGCGAAGGCGAGACTGCCCGCCATCATGTAGCCGGTGAAGACCCGGTCGGCGAGCAGCCCGCGCATGGTGCGCAGGGCGTCGCCGATGCCGCCGGTGTGCCGTTCCTGCGGCGGCAGGGTCTCGTGCAGCCACTTCCAGACGATCAGGGTGAGCATCACGCCGACGACGGTGAGGACGGCGAAGATCCCCCGCCAGTCGGTGAACCGCAGCACCTGTCCGCCGATCAGCGGCGCGACGATCGGTGCGACGCCGGAGATCAGCATCAGCGTGGAGAAGAACCTGGCCATCTCCACGCCGTCGTACAGGTCGCGCACCACGGCGCGGGCGATGACGATCCCGGCCGCACCTGCCAGGCCCTGGAGCAGGCGGAAGCCGATGAGAAGTCCGGTGGTGGGGGCGAAGACGCACAACACGGTGGCGACGACGTAGACGATCATGCCGAGGAGCAGTGGCCTGCGCCTCCCCCACCGGTCGCTCATCGGTCCGACGACGACCTGCCCGAGTGCCATGCCGGTGAGGCAGGCGGTGAGGGTGAGCTGGACGGTCGCGGCGGGGGCGTGCAGGGACTCGGTGACCGCGGGCAGCGCCGGGAGGTACATGTCCATGGAGAGCGGCGGCAGTGCGGTGAGGCCGCCCAGGACGAGGGTGACGAGAAGTCCGGTGCGCCGGGCCGCTTCGGTGGCGGCCGGTGGCCCGGGGGCGGTACCGGTGACCGGGGGCTCTGGCGTCCCGGTCCCGGCGGTCGGTATGTGTGTGCGTTCCTGCTGGGCTCGGCTTGCGCCGCTCTCCGGCATTCTCATCTCCATGTCGTTGAATCCGCCTCTATGCTCTCAGCTCAGCCGGACTGGTCGAGACCGTTTTGGGGTGCAGGCATGACAGGCATGAGCAGGGCTGTGCGGTGGGGCGTGCTGGCGACCGGCGGTATCGCGGCGACGTTCACCGAGGGCCTCCGGGCGATGCCGGACGCGGAGGTGGTGGCCGTCGCGTCCCGTACGGACGCGTCCGCGAAGGCGTTCGCGCAGCGGTTCGGGATACCCCGGGCCTACGGCAGCTGGGCCGAGCTCGCCGCCGACGACGACGTCGACGTGGTGTACGTGGCGACGCCGCACTCGGCGCACCGGGAGGCGACCGCGCTCTGCCTGGAGGCCGGGAAGCACGTGCTGTGCGAGAAGGCGTTCACCCTCAACGCGCGGGAGGCGGACGAGCTGGTGAAGCTCGCCCGGGACCGCGGGCTGTTCCTGATGGAGGCCATGTGGACGTACTGCAACCCGGTCGTCCGGCGCATGACGGAGCTCGTGCGGGACGGCGCCGTCGGGGACATCCGGACCGTGCAGGCCGACTTCGGGTTCGCGGGCGACTTCGGTCCCGGGCACCGGCTGCGCGACCCGGCGCTGGGCGGTGGGGCGCTGCTGGACCTCGGGGTCTATCCGGTGTCGTTCGCGCATCTCCTGCTGGGTGAGCCGGACCGGGTGCAGGCGGACGCGCTGCTCTCCCCGGAGGGCGTCGACCTGAACACGGCGATGCTGCTGAGCTGGTCGCAGGCGGGCGCCTCGGCGCTGCTGAACTGCTCCATCGTCGGGGACACCCCGGTGACCGCGACGGTCACCGGGACGAAGGGACGGATCGATTTCCCGCACGGCTTCTTCTACCCGGAACGGTTCGTGCTGCACCGGCCTGGGCGCGAGCCGGAGGAGTTCACCGCGGGGGCGGCGGGCGCGGGGCTGCGCGGGATGCAGTTCGAGCAGGCCGAGGTGGCGCGGGCGTTGCGGGCGGGCGAGACGGAGTCGCCGCTGGTGCCGCTGGACGGTTCCCTCGCCGTGATGCGGACGCTCGACGCGGTACGTGACCGCATCGGCGTCCGCTACCCGGCCGACGGACTCGGCTGACGGACTCGGCCGACCGGCGCCCGCCCGGCCGGGAACAGGGGCCCTACGCGGGCGTGAGGCCCTGGTTCCCCACCTCCGTGACGAACGATCCGGCCGTCGCGAGGGGCGCACCGGGCGTGGTGACGGCCGACACCGTGCGGTAGTCGGCGCGCGCCCGCTGCGCGCCCAGCGTGACGACGGCGTATCCGCGACGGCCGTTGAAGAACTTCATGTGCGGGTTGGCCTGCATCTGGTTGTTCCAGCTGCCTGGCTTGTCCGAGCCGTTCTTGCCGCTGGTGATGGAGGTGGCGACGATCTCCGTGCCGAGGGTGCGGGACGACGGGTCGTCGAAGTTCTTCTTCAGGTCGAAGCCGTAGCCGACGTGCACATCGCCGGTCAGCACCATCAGGTTGTCGATCCCGGCGGCCTCGGCTCCCTTCAGGACCCGGTCCCGGGAGGCGGGGTAGCCGTCCCACGCGTCCATCGACAGCTTGAAGGCATCGGTGGGGACGTCGCGCCGCTGGGCGAAGGTGACCTGCTGCGGCACGACGTTCCAGGTGGCGTGCGAGGCGCGCCAGCCGTCGAGCAGCCAGCGCTCCTGGGCGGCGCCGGTGAGGGTGCGCGACGGGTTCTCGGACTCCGGTCCGGGCTTCTGCCAGCCGTCGCCGTACGCCTGGTCGCTGCGGTACTGGCGGGTGTCGAGGATGTCGAACTGGGCGAGGCGGCCGAAGTGCAGGCGCCGGTAGAGCTTCATGTCCGGCCCGGTGGGCCGCTGCGGGGTGCGCAGCGGCTGGTTCTCCCAGTACGCCCGGTAGGCGGCGGCGCGCCGCAGCAGGAACTCCTCCGGCGGTACGTCGTTCTCGGGGATGTCGCCCGCGTAGTTGTTCTCGGTCTCGTGGTCGTCCCAGGTGACGACGAAGGGGTGCGCGGCGTGGGCGGCGCGCAGATCGGGGTCGGACTTGTAGAGGCCGTAGCGCAGCCGGTAGTCCTCCAGCGTGATCGTCTCCCGGTTGAAGTGGGCGGGGAGGGTGCGGTCGGTGTAGGCACGGGCCCCGCCGGTCGCGTCGACCGCGTATTCGTAGAGGTAGTCACCGAGGTGGAAGACGACGTCGACGTCCTCCTGGGCGAGGTGCTTGTACGCGGTGAAGTAGCCGTCGTGGTAGGCCTGGCAGGAGACGGCGGCCAGGCTCAGCGTGCTGTTGCGGGCGGCGCGGGCGGGCGCGGTGCGGGTCCGGCCGGTGCGGCTGGTCCAGTTCCCGGTACGGAAGCGGTAGTAGAAGACGCGGTCCGCTTCGAGGCCCTTGACCTCGACGTGGACGCTGTGGTCGAACTCCGGGTGGGCGGTGGCCGATCCGCGTCGGACGATGCGGGAGAAGCGCTCGTCACGGGCGAGTTCCCAGCGCACCTGGACGCGGGTGCGGGGCAGTCCGCTGCCGGGCTCGTACGGGCGCGGGGCGAGCTTCGTCCACAGCA
Source organism: Streptomyces sp. NPDC057963 (assembly GCF_042887155.1). Lineage (NCBI taxonomy): Bacteria > Bacillati > Actinomycetota > Actinomycetes > Kitasatosporales > Streptomycetaceae > Streptomyces > Streptomyces sp. NPDC057963. The sequence goes on along the minus strand of NZ_JBHVPX010000007.1, from coordinate 417,999 downwards.
GGACCGAGTCGGGCAGCGGGTCGCCGGAGGCGACGCCGAGGGTGAACGGGTCCTCACTGATCTTCCGGGCGTCCAGCTCGGCGGCGCTCGCGGTGCCCGCGGCCGGCAGGTTGACCGAGAAAGCGAGCGCGGCTGCGGCACCGGTGACGGTGAGGAAGCGGCGGCGTCCGAGATTCCTGGCGGCGTCGCGCAGCTCCTGCTGGTGCGATGAGTGCGTCATCTGTCCCTCCCCTGACTGGTGGTGTACTCGGAACAAGTACACCGGACCGGCACATCGAGCGGCTGTCGTGTTCGCGTCGCTCGAGCATCGCGTGGATGAGGAGTGCGGCAGGAATGGATTCGCGGGGCATAGCGCGCATACGTGACAGAGGCCATGATCATCACTACCCGCCGCCCCCCGGCACGAACCCGCCGCCGACCGCGCCTTCTTGACCCCCATGTGGCCCCACGGATCCGCCCGGACCGGCTGGACGGATGGGCGTACGCTGCGGCCCCATGAGCAACACGTTGTTGAAATCCGGCGCGAAGACGGCGGTCGTGACGGGCGCGGGCTCCGGAATCGGCCGCGCGGTGGCCCTGGCCCTGACCGGCGCCGGATGGTCGGTGGCGCTCTCGGGCCGGCGCCCGGAACCCCTCGCCGAGACAGCCGCGCTGGCCGGGAGGAGCGCCCGGGTGATCACCGTCCCCGCCGATGTCTCGCGCCCCGAGGACGTGGACGCGCTCTTCTCCTCGGCACGGGAGTGCTTCGGCCGCCTGGACCTGCTCTTCAACAACGCGGGTACGTTCGGCCCGCGTTCCGTCCCCGTCGAGGACCTCCCGGTGGAGGACTGGTGTTCGGTGGTGGACGTGAACGTGACGGGCGCGTTCCTGTGCGCGCAGGCCGCGTACCGGCTGATGAAGGAACAGGACCCGCAGGGCGGCCGGATCATCAACAACGGCTCGGTCTCCGCCCATGCGCCGCGCCCGCACTCCGTCGCCTACACCACGACCAAGCACGCCATGACGGGCCTGACGAAGTCGCTGTCACTGGACGGGCGTCCGTACCGGATCGCCTGCGGGCAGATCGACATCGGCAACGCGGCCACGGACATGACCGAACGGATGCGGACGGGCACCCTTCAGGCCGATGGTGAACTCGCGGTGGAGCCGGTGATGGCGGTGGCGGACGTGGCCCGGACGGTGCTCCACATGGCGGAGCTGCCGCTGGAGGCGAACATGCAGTTCGCGACGGTCCTGGCGACGGCGATGCCGTACGTGGGGCGCGGCTGACGGACCCGCCCGAACCGGCCGCCCCACGCGGGCGGTTGCCGTCCCACGGCCGCATCCCGGCCGAGAAGCGCACTTTCCGGCCGGGCGGACGCGCGCTGCCCTTATGCTCACAGTTCTTCACCGGAACTCCACGCAAGGACCACAGCATGCGCATACCCACCGCCGCACCGCTCGCCCTGGCCGCGGCCACCGCCCTGACCGGCTCACTGCTCGTCACGGCACCGGCGTCGGCCGCCTCGCACCAGGGCGGACTGCACCTCGGCAGGATCCAGTACGACAGCCCCGGCAAGGACACCCGCACCAACGCCTCCCTCAACGCCGAATGGGTGGACATCCACAACAACGGCACGTCGAAGCTCCAGCTCAAGGGCTACAAGCTCAAGGACGACACCGGGTACACGTACACCTTCCCCAGCTACACCATCGGCGCGGGCAAGACCGTCAAGGTCCACACGGGCAAGGGCAGGAACGCGTCGGGCAACGTCTACTGGAACCGCGGTTCGTACGTCTGGAACAACACCGGTGACAAGGCCCGGCTGATCAAGCCGAACGGCAAGCTCCAGGACTCCTGCTCCTGGACGAAGTCGGGCAAGGGCACCAAGAACTGCCACTGAGCCGACGCCCTCGCGCCCCGGGGCGTCCGACCGGCCGGACGCCCCGGGCCTGGTCCGGCCGGCTCGGAAATACCCCGGGCCTGGTCCGGCCGGCTCGGAAATACCCCGGGCCTGGTCCGGCCGGCTCGGGAATGCTCCGGGCCGGAAATGTCCCGGGTCGGGAATGCTCCGGGCCGCGGCAGGGTTGACCTGCGGCATGAGCCAGAATTCACGTACCGGGATCCTGCGTTACACCGCGTTCTCCGCCGATCCGGAGGGCGGCAATCCAGCGGGGGTCGTCCTTGACGCGTCCGGTCTCGACGACGCGGCGATGCTCGCCGTCGCGGCGGAACTGGGGTACAGCGAATCGGCCTTCCTGACCGGTCGGAACGAACCGGCCGACGACGGACCACCGGCCGCCCGGGGGTACACGATCCGCTACTTCAGCCCGAAGGCCGAAGTCCCGTTCTGCGGCCACGCCACCGTGGCGGCGGCCCTCGCACTCGCCGAGCGCGACGGCCCCGGCGATCTGGTGTTCAGCACCCTCGCGGGCACGGTCCCGGTCACCGTCACCCGGGAGGGCGGCGAACTCCGCGCCACGCTCACCAGCGTCGAGCCGGACGTGACGGACATCGCCCCGGAAGACCTGGCGGAGGCGCTGGCCGCCCTGGACTGGCCGGCCGCCGACCTCGACCCGGCCCTGCCGCCCCGGATCGCGTACGCGGGCGCCCGGCACCTGGTGCTGGCCGCCGCGACCCGGGAGCGGCTCGCCGACCTCGACTACGACTTCGCCCGCCTCGAAGCCCTGATGCACCGCCTGGACCTGACCACCCTGCAACTGGTGTGGCGGGCGTCGCCGACCGTCTTCCACGTCCGCAACCCGTTCCCGGTGGGCGGTGTCGTCGAGGACCCCGCCACGGGCGCGGCGGCGGCCGCCTTCGGCGCCTTTCTGCGTGCGCTGGGCCTCGTCCCGGACACCGCGCTCCTCACCCTCCACCAGGGTGAGGACATGGGCCGCCCCGGCGTCCTCACGGTCGAACTCCGGTCGGGCGACGCGCGGGTGCGGGTGAGCGGTACGGGCACCCGGATCGAGCCCTGACGCGACGGCGCCCGGCGCCGTCAGCGGCTCGGACCGCCACCGAGGTGCCGGCGGTACCACGGGGCGTGCCGGGCGAACGCGGTCGTGAAGCCCTCGCCCGGCTCCCAGTCGAAGTCCTGCCCGACCCGTTCGTCGGCGAACCAGTGGTCCACGGCGAGCATGCCGAGGTGGTGCAGTGCGTACGGCACCCCGGCGAGCCGCTCACGGGCGGCCGCCACGTCGACACCGGCGGCTCCCCAGGGCAGCCGCAGTTCGTCGAGGACCGTGGACAGCAGCTGCGAACAGCTCACCGGCTCGGGGTGGTTGACGTGGTAGACCCCGGCCGGCTCCTTCGGGGACAGCGCCGCACCCAGCAGCGCCCGCCCCAGCGCCTCCGCGTCGATCATCGAGTGCCGCGCCCCGCACCCGGTCAGACCGGCCGAGAGCTGCCGGACCAGCGCGACCAGCCCGGGCACCGCCCACCGGTCCCCGGCGCCGTACACGAGGTGCGGCCGCACCACGACGCCGCCGGCCGCGAGGACGTGCTGCTCGGCGGCGGCGCGGGTCAGGCTGGTGGCCGAGGCCGGGGCGGGGTCGGCCTGTCCGGGCAGCAGCCCGGTGAACGGGCCCCGGCCGTAGACGGATGCCGTGCTCAGGTACACGATCCGGGTGACCCCGCAGCGAACCGCCTCCTCGGCCAGCGCCCGCGTTCCTTGATCATTTACCGACCGCGCGGTCGGTTCGTCACCCCCGATCCAGGAGGCGCAGTGGATCACCGCGTCGACGCCCTCGCAGCTGCCGCGCAGCGTCGCCGGGTCGGCGAGATCCCCGTACACCGTCTCGGCGCCGGGCCCTCCGGCGGATGCGGCGAGGGCGGTCCGGTGGGTCATCAGACGCAGCCGGAGGCCGGGGGTGGCGCGGGCCGCGGCCACCGCATGGCCGCCGATGAAGCCGGTCGCGCCGGTGATGAGTACGCGCGGTGTCATGACTGCCCGGCCTGCCGGGGGTGGGCCGCGCCCGGCCGCGGGCCCGGGGATTCGAGAGTGCAGGCGAAGACCGGCCGGTCGTCCTGCGTCGCCGAGACGCGCACCGCGCTCGCCGCGGGATCACCGGCCGGGACGGTCCGGGCCTCGATCCAGCAGGGGCGGTCGAGTTCCACGTACTGGAGGAAGTCGGTCCTGACCGACACGGGGAGGAAGTCGTGGCCGGGGGTAACGGCGACCGCCGCCTGACGGGCCGCCTCCAGCAGCAGAATGCCCGGCACGTGGTCGTTGGGCCGGGCGAACAGCGTCGGGTGTCCGGTGTCGATCCGCAGCTGCCAGACGCCGCGCCGCGGCCCCGGCGCCAGTACGACATCGCGTTCATCGGCCCTGCCCACCTCGGCCGGTGCGACGGCGGGCAGGAGGGGTATCGGGGCGCCGATCACGTACCGCCGCCCGTTCCGCAGCTTCTGGTACGCCTCGGCCGAGGCGCAGCTGATACGCCCGCCTCCGCTGGCGAGGACGGCGCCCAGGCGGTGCAGGAGCAACTCGACATGCATGGAGCCGATGTGCCGCCGGCCGCGCCGGATCCGGGAGCAGGACACATCCACCGTGATGTCCCAGGGCGCCTCGCCCAGGAGCAGTTGGCCGGGTTCGCAGACATACGCCAGCTCCCACATCACGAACTGGTTCTCGAACGGCATACCGAAGGCCGCGTGGCCCAGGAGCATCGTCGTCTGGCGCATGGTCTCCGCGATCAGCAGCGGATCCTGGTGCCGGCCGGACACGGGGGCGAAGAAGCGGTGCGTCTGCGGCCACCGGGCCGACACCGAGAACTGGGTCTCGGTCTGCCGGGTCCAGCCGGTGGCAAAGACGTCCTCGGCGTCGGGCCGGTGGACCAGGCGCCGCAGGAAGTCGCCCTCCGGCCGTCTTCCCGTCGGCGCCGTCCCCTCGGCTTCCAGGTATTCGGCGAATTCGGCGGCTCCGATACGTCCGGCACCGTCGATGCCGTCGACGGATACCGAAGCACTGCGCGAGGTGAGCTGAACCATGAATATTCCTCCCAGAGGATCCATACCGGGAGGGCAGTCCGCCCCCGCAGTAAGATACTGACAGTCCGGTTTTCCTATCCAGCCATATCCCAGTGGTGCTGACCACGCCACGACTGAGAGAGACTCGTAGCTGATGGCACAGCAGGCGCGCGCGATCCAGACTCGACGGTCGATCCTGGTGGCGGCCGCCGCCGTTTTCGATGAACGCGGCTACAGCAGCGCCACCATCAGTGAAATTCTCACGCGGGCCGGCGTGACAAAAGGTGCGCTCTACTTCCATTTCACCTCGAAGGAAGACCTGGCTCTCGGGGTGATGGACGTACAGCTGGACAGCGATCCGCTCCCTCCCCAGCTGACGAAGCTTCAGGAATTGGTCGATCAGGGAATGCTGCTCGCCCACCGGCTCCGTCATGAGCCGCTGGTACGCGCCAGCGTCGGACTCGCCATGGACCAGGCGGTGGAAGGACTCGACCGGGGCACTCCGTTCCGTGCCTGGATAGACCGGCTCGAAAATCTGCTGGTCGCCGCGAAGAATCAGGGCGAACTCCTGCCGCACGTCGACCCCCGCGAGACCGCCGAAATGCTGGCAGGCTCCTTCTCCGGCATTCAGGTCATGTCTCAAGCCCTTTGCAAACGCGAGGACTTGGGGAGGCGGATCTCGGTACTTCTGCATTACGTACTGCCGAGCATCTCGACCCCGTCCGTGCTGGCCACGCTCGACATGGCCGAGGACCGGGGCATGCGCCTGGTCGGCCTCCTCGAATCGGTTCCCAGCCAGGCCGGCGCACCCGGCTGAGGGCGTCGGCGGTCCTCGGCTGACGGGCGAGGGCGGTCGGCGGCACTCGGCCTCCGGCCGCCACCGGTCCCCGTCGCGGCCCTCGGTCCACCCACGCCGACGAAGGATCACGGGGCACGACGCAGCGGCAACGGACGGCTGAACAACGGTCGACGGGCTCGTGCGGCTACGATCACGGGCACCGCAGCGAGACCAGGAGTGCCGACCGTGTCCGAACCGCGCATCGCCGTATCCGTCGTCACCATGGGCGATCGCCCGCGGCAGGTCGAGGCCCTGCTGGCCTCCGTGGCCGCCCAGGACGTCCGGCCGGACCGTCTCGTCGTCGTGGGCAACGGCTCACCGCTCCCGGACTTCACCGCCCTTCCCGGCCTCCGCGACCTGTCCGGCGGCGTGACGGCGATCGAACTCGACGAGAATCTGGGCTGCCCCGGTGGCCGCAACATCGCCCTGCGCAAGCTGGCGGAGTTCGGCGACGTGGATGTCGTGATCGAGCTCGACGACGACGGACTCCTGGTCGACAGCGGAGTGTTCCGCAAGGTCCGGGAGCTGTACGCCGCCGACCCCCGGCTCGGCATCGTCGGCTTCCGGATCGCCGACGAGCACGGCGAGACCCAGCGCCGCCACGTCCCGCGCCTGCGCGCCGCCGACCCGATGCGGGGCGGCCCGGTCACCGCGTTCCTGGGCGGCGGCCACGCCCTCTCCATGAAGATGCTCGCCCAGACGGGCCCCTGGCCCGCGGAGTTCTTCTTCACGCACGAGGAGACGGACCTGTCCTGGCGGGCGCTCGACGCGGGCTGGAAGATCCTCTACGAGCCCGATCTGCTGCTCCAGCACCCCAAGACCTCCCCGGCCAGACACTCCGTCTACTACCGGATGACGGCCCGCAACCGGGTCTGGCTGGCCCGCCGCAACCTGCCCGTGCCCCTGGTCCCGGCGTATCTGGGCACCTGGACCCTCCTCACCGTGGCCCGCACCCGGTCGGCGACGGGGCTGCGGGCCTGGGCCGGCGGCTTCGCGGAGGGGGTCCGTACGCCGTGCGGGCCGCGGCGGCCCATGCGGTGGCGCACGGTGTGGCGGATGACGAAACTGGGGCGGCCGCCGGTCATCTGACCCGCCGGCACAACCGACCCGCCGACCCGGGTCACGACAGCCGGGCCGGGGCACGACGGCCGGGCCGGGTGGCGCGGGTTCGCTCCCGAGAGCAGGAGTTGCCGATGTCCGTCCGCAGGATCGTTCCCAACGTCCGGACCACCACCGGTCCGGGGGCCGGCGCTGGAGCCGGAGCCGACGCCACCGCCGATGCCACCGCCACCGCCGCCGCCGCGATGAAGCGGAGCGCGGAGTTCTACGGCTTGCTGGGCCTCCGGGAGGTCATGAACCACGGCTGGATCATGACGCTCGCCTCTCCCTCCCGTCCCTCGGTCCAGCTCAGCATCATGGGGGCCGACGCCACCGCCCCGGTCGCCCCGGACATGAGCATGGAGGTGGAGGACGTGGACGCGGTCCACGCGGCCATGAAGGAGAGCGGCGCGGAAATCGTGTACCCGCTGCACGACGAGGAATGGGGCGTGCGCCGCTTCTTCGTCCGCGACCCCGACGGCCGTGTGATCAACGTGCTGAGCCATCGCTGACGGACTCCGGCGCCGTTGCGCCCCCGCCCCCGCCACCGCCGTCGCCGCCGTACGGCAGGATCTGCCGCAGAAGCCCCTTGGGGTGGCCCCGCCTGCGCCATTCCCTGGGGTAGCCGATGGAGACCTCCTCGAAGCGCACCCCGTCGTACCAGGTCGTACGGGGAATGTGCAGATGGCCGTAGACCACGGCCGCCACATTGAAGCGCCGGTGCCAGTCGGCGGTGAGCTCCGTGCCGCACCACTGGGCGAACTCGGGGTACGTCAGGACGGCCATCGGCTCCCGGACCAGTGGCCAGTGGCCGGCGATGACCAGCGGAACCTTGGGATCATGTGCGGCGAGGCGCCGTTCCGTCTCCGTCACCCGCGCCCGGCACCAGGCGTCACGGCTCGGGTAGGGGTCGGGGTGCAGCAGGAACTCGTCGGTGCACACCACCCCCGTCTCGTGGGCGTACGCCAGGGACGCCTCCTTGGTCGTCGTGCCCGGCGCCCGGAAGCTGTAGTCGTACAGCAGGAACACGGGCGCGACGGCCACCGGCCCCTCGGGGCCGGGCCACAGCGGGTACGGGTCCTCCGGAGTGGACACCCCGAGGCTCCGGCACAGCTCGACCAGGTGCTCGTACCGTTCCTGGCCCCGGAGTTGGACCGGGTCCTGTTTGGTCGTCCACAGTTCGTGGTTCCCGGGGGTCCAGATCACCCGGGAGTAGCGGCCCGCGAGCAACCGCAGCGCCCACTCCACGTCCTCGATCCGTTCCGCGACATCACCGGCGACGATGAGCCAGTCCTCGTCCGAATCGGGCCGCAGCGACTCGATGAGGGGGCGGTTGTCCGCCATCCCGACGTGAAGGTCGCTCACCGCGAGCAGAGACCCGTGGTTTCCATAGGCGCGATCGGACATGGACAACCCTTCCCGAGGAGTACTGGACAAGATCGTGCCCCATGACCGGGCCCGGCAGTACCCGTAGTGTCCGGTTCGCCGGCATCCGGTTCACCGGCGTCCGTCGCCGCGGACGGCCGAGCGGCCGCGCCCCGAGCCGAACGGGGAGCTCCTCCGGCTCACGGTGACCGGCCGTGAGCGCGGCGCTCACGTTGCCGCCGTATGCCATGGCGGTCCCTTCCTCGGATCGGGTTCGTTGCCGCGCCGTGGGGCGCGGGCACCACCCAACAGGCCGGGGGCGGACATCCTGCGCTGTGCGCGCCACGGCGGACTCGCGCTCACCTCCCCGGCCCATCCGCCCCCGGCCGCGCACGGGCACCGGTCCGTCGCGGCTGTGCGGCGACGGGTGCGCGGCCGGCCCGCTCGGCGACCACCGGCAGTGGATCGCGGCCGTCTTCGCTCAGGCGGGTGATCCAGGGCCTCTCGTTTGGATCACGCCGGGCTCGCGGGGTCCGGCCTGATCCAAACGAAGGACCCTAGGTCCGGCACAGCCCCGCCGCCGGGCATACTGCCGCCCCCGGCGTGGAACATCCATGCATGACCGAAAGCGCGAGCCCCCGTTCCTCGACTCCTCGGATCACTGTGCTGAAAGTGCAGCCCGGGGATCCGCCCTTCCGCCTGGTGGAGATCGACGGGGAGGTCGTCGGCGCGGCCACGTCGATGACGGATGTGCTCGCCCTCGCCGCGGCCGCGGGCATCACGGTCCACGATCTCGACGACATGGAGATGATCCGGTGGGTGAGCGGCGGCAAATTCCATTGGAGGCTGCGCTGAGTGCTGCCCGCGGCCGCGCGGCTCGGCGCCGCGGCCTGTCCGTGATCCGGCGGCCCCGGCCCGGTCCGTCCGTGATCCGGCGGCCCTTCCGCCCCGGCCCGGTCCGTCCGGTGCTCGGGAGTCACGTGTCCGCGCGGTAGAGGTCGCGGAGCAGCGCGACCACGGCGGGCGTGGCCGGGTGGGGGTCGTGGTGGCGCCAGATGAGGTGGACGGCGACGGGGGCGGCGTCGCGGAGGGGGCGGTAGGTGATGCCGTCGCGGCGGTACTGGGTGGCGGTGGCCCGGGGGGTGATGCCGATGCAGCGGCCGGTGGCGATGGCGGCCAGCCAGTCGTCGATGTCGTGGGTGTATTCGACGGCGGGGCGGACGTCCTCGGGCCACAGGTCCAGGGTGGTGGTGCCGGTGCGGCGGTCCACCACCAACGTGCGTCCCCGGGCCTCCTCCAGGCGGACGCTGCGGCGCTTGGCCCACGGGTCGTCGGAGGCGAGGGCGACGTAGCGGCGTTCGTGGCCGACGAGGGCGTGGGCGTAGCGGCGGGTGTCGACGGGGGTGCGGACGACGGCGAGGTCGCACAGCCCCTCGGCGAGGCCGCCGGTGGGGGTGTTGTGGCGGATGAGGTGGAGTTCGATGCCGGGGTGGCGGTCGTGCCAGCGTCGCTGGAACTCGGCGGTGTGGCGCCCCATCGCGGACCAGGCGTGGCCGATGCGTAGCCGGGTGTGGCCGGTGGCGGCCTGGTGGACCAGTTCGTCGGTCTCGGCGAGCAGGTGGCGGGCACGGGCGAGGACCTGCACTCCGGCGGTGGTGGGGGTGACGGTGCGGCTGGTGCGGTGCAGCAGCCGCACGCCGAGGATCCGCTCCAGCGCGAGCAGGGTGCGGGACACGGCCGCCTGGGAGACACCCAGCTCGATCGCCGCGTCGGTGAAGCTGCCCGAGTCGACGATGGTGACCAGGCAACGCAGGTGCCTCAGCTCCAGTTCCGTACGACCATCCATACGTCCAGCGTATAGATGGCGCATCGGATGCATTTTGCGCGTGCCTCGGTCTGCCGGATGGTCATGCCATGCCGATCGAAGCTTGTGCCACGGCGCCGACGAGAGCGCCCCGGTGGTCCGGAATGATGCTGATGCTGGGCAGCGGTCTGTCCAACCAGGCCGGGGCGTCGGTCGCCGCGCTCGCCTTCCCCGTCCTGGGGCCGGTGGGCGTGGTGGCGGTGCGCCAGTGGGTGGCCGCCGCGGTGCTGCTGAGCGTCGGCCGGCCGCGGTTGCGTGCGTTCACCGGCGCCCAGTGGCGGCCGGTACTGGGGCTGGCCGCGGTGTTCGCGACCATGAACCTGACGCTGTACACGGCGATCGACCGGATCGGGCTCGGTCTCGCGGTCACCCTGGAGTTCGTCGGTCCGCTCACCGTGGCGCTGGCGAGCTCACGTCGGCGCACCGACGTCGCCTGTGCGGTGGCCGTGGCGGCCGCCGTGGTGGTCCTCACCCGTCCCCGGCCCAGCACCGACTACCTCGGCATCGGACTCGCCCTGCTCGCCGCCGCCTGCTGGGGTTCGTACATTCTGCTCAACCGCACGGTCGGCGAGCGCCTTCCGGGCCTGCAGGGGTCGGCCGCCGCCGCGGGTGTCTCCGGCCTGTTCCATCTGCCCGTCGGCGCTGCCGTCCTGTGGCTGCACCCGCCCACGCCGACCGCCCTGTGGTGCGCTCTGGCTGCCGGTGTGCTGTCCTCCGCGGTGCCGTTCCTGGCCGATCTGCTCGCGCTGCGCCGCGTGCCCGCCCACTTCTTCGGTGTGTTCATGAGCGTCAATCCGGTGTTCGCGGCCCTGGCCGGGACGCTGGTCCTCGGCCAGCGCCTCGAACCGGCGTCCTGGCTGGCCATCGCGGTGATCGTCACCGCCAACGGGGTTGCCGTGGGAACGGCCGCCACGCGTGTGGCGGCGCCGGTGGAAGGGTGACGGGCGACGGTGGACGGGCGACGGCGGGCGGGTGAGGGGTGACGGTGGACGGGCGACGGCGGGCGGGCGCGTTGCGTCACGTTCCGGCTGGACGGAAGGCGTCTGGGTGTCGCCCGCGGTTCACACGGCGCTGATGGACTGACCGATGTCGGTGCCCTGCACAACCTGTTCAAGGACCGATGCCGGTGCCCTGCACGACCCGTTCAAGGAGAGTTCCATGCCCGGACTGCGCCTGTCCCGCAGCCATCTGATAGCCGCCGGTGCGGTCTTCGTCGCCACCGCCACCGCCGCCGTCGCGGTCACGACGACGGCCGGCGCGTACGGTACGAAAGAGCACGCGAAGGACGCCGTCAAGGGCGGGAAGGCGAAGAACGTCATCCTGCTCATCGGCGACGGCATGGGCGACTCGGAGATCACCCTCGCCCGTGACTACACCGTGGGCGCGGCCGGCCGCCTAAACATGGACAGGTTCCCGCTGACCGGTGCCTACACGACCTACGCCGTGCACGCGGACGGCACACCGGACTACGTCACCGACTCCGCGGCCAGCGGCACCGGCTGGGCGACCGGTGTGAAGACCGTCAACGGGCGGATCTCCAAGACGCCGGGCAAGAACAAGGCCGTGCCGACCATTCTGGAACTGGCGCAGAAGGGCGGGTTCGCGACCGGTTCGGTGACCACCGCCGAGCTGACCGACGCCACCCCGGCCGTCCTCGCCTCGCACGTCACCGACCGCTCCTGCCAGGGCCCCGCCGACATGGCCAACTGCCCCACCGACACCATCGCCAAGGGCGGCCCCGGCTCGATCGCCGAGCAGAGCGTCAACCACAAGGTCGATGTCCTCCTCGGCGGCGGCAAGCAGCGCTTCGACCAGAAGGTGACCGACGGCAAGTACAAGGGCCTGACCGTCACCGAGCAGGCACGGAAGCTGGGCTACCAGGTCGTCACCGACAACGCGTCCCTGAAGACGGTCAAGGGCGGCAAGCCGGTGCTCGGGCTCTTCGCGTCCGGCAACGTGGCCACCGAGTGGACCGGCAAGGCCGCCGCGGCCGGCGGGACCGCCCCGCAGCGCTGCGTCACCTCCAACCCGAACCGGCCCTCCGGCACCCCGAACCTCGCCGACCAGACCACCAAGGCCATCCAGCTCCTGGAGGCGAAGCAGAAGCACAGCAAGAAGGGCTTCTTCCTCCAGGTCGAGGGCGCGTCGATCGACAAGCAGGACCACGCGGCCGACCCGTGCGGCCAGATCGGCGAGACCGCGGCGTTCGACCGCGCGGTGAAGGCGGCCCGCGCGTACGCCGCCAAGCACCCCGACACCCTGGTCGTCACCACCGCCGACCACGGCCACAGCAGCCAGATCGTTCCCCTGGAGGCCCAGCCGCCCGGCCTGTCCTCCACGCTGATCACCGACGAGGGCCAGCCGATCAAGGTCAACTACTCGACCAACACGCCCGGCCAGTCGCAGGAGCACACCGGCACCGAGGTCCGCATCGCGGCGCAGGGCCCGCAGGCCTACCGGGTCCTGGGCGTCACCGACCAGACCGACCTGTTCACCACGATCCGCGAGGCGCTCCAGGTGCGCTGACCGCCGTACCGCATGTGCCCGTGAGGGGCCGGCCGGACCACCGGTCGGCCCCTCACGGCCGTGGCCGGACCGGACGGCGCAGGGCGCACCGCACGCGATGTCCGCGCGGTGCCACGACCCGGCCGCCGCTTCTCCGCCGCCGCCCCACCCACGCATCAGCCCGCCAACAGCCCTTAATCTGCGCGGGAGTTCGACCGGCCATCGAGCATGCAGAACAAAACGTGGGAACCGTCACGGGCGTCCTGCCGCACGCCTCGGGGTGTTCGCAACACCCGGACCGGCAGGCCGCCGAAAGATCTGGGAGTCCCGACCGGGCCGGAAGCCCCTTCGGGGCCCTTCGAAAGCAGAGCCGCGGGTAGCGGCAGACGAGTCGGGCTGTACGCCGGGTTCTGTCGCCCGGTCGCCTCGCGGCGGCCGGGGAGACGGCCATCCATCTAGGACCGGCATTGCTGCCGGCCTCGTGCGGTCTACCCGCGAACTCGGGCGGGCCGCCCTCGAACATTCGCGCAGGGCCGTCTCGCGACGGCCCCTCTTGACCTTGCTCCAGGTGGGGTTTACCTAGCCGCCTGAGTCACCTCAGGCGCTGGTGGTCTCTTACACCACCGTTTCACCCTTACCGGGAACCGAAGTCCCCGGCGGTCTGTTTTCTGTGGCACTGTCCCGCGGGTCACCCCGGGTGGCCGTTAGCCATCACCCTGCCCTGTGGAGCCCGGACGTTCCTCGGGAGGATCCGAGGATCCCCACGCGGCCGTCCGCCCGGCTCGTCTGCCGTGCCGACCATGCTACCCGTCCGGCGGGGGACGGGTCCGCGGGCGTAGCAGTGCCGCTTGTCCGTGCGGTCGGCCCGGGGCTCGGCCGAGGTGACCTCGACGACGAGAGCCACCCCCTCGAACGGCATCCAGGGGTCCGCTCCCCAGTACAGCCGCGGCTCGGTGAGGGCGAAGGTGCCATCGGGGACGACGTGGTTCTCAGGGCAGCGTCCACCGCTCCTCAGCTTCAGCCCCTTGTTCGGGGCGCTGCGGATTCGCTACGGCGTCCTGTTCGACCTGCGGGTTCCCGCCGGGGCGATCGCCGGGGCACGGGTCGAGCGGCGGTATCCGGACGGAGGGTTGCGGGTGGATGCGGACGGGGTGCTCGGCCTCGTCGTGGGCGGGCGGACGACGGTGACCGTGGAGCCGGTCCCGCCGGTGGCGTTCGCACGGCCGCTCGGCCGGCGAGGGCGGGCCCGGACGGTGCGGTTCCACGCGGATGATCCCGGTGCCGCCGTGGCCGCGCTCACGCGGGGGCGAAAAGGACCTTCGCCGAGCCAGGATCCGCCCGGGTGAGCCTGACCGGCAGCCGCTCCCCCAGCGGGAGCGTCGCCGTGCCGCCCTCGACGCGGGCGACGACGGCCGGGTCGTCGATGTGGACGGTGCCCGTCGTCGGCTCCTGCTCCGACACGTCGATCACGTACCCGTCGAAGACCTCACCGATCCGGTCCTTGAGCAGCGCGGCCTCGACCACGTCGACGCACTCGCGCTCGACCGTGTTGGCGCGCCTGGTTCCGTCCGCCATCTCCTTCGGCAGGCCGGGCAGTGCGGCGAGGACCCATTCGGGCGGGTCCTGATCCGCGACGGCGGCCAGGCACAGCTCGGCCGCGTACCGGTCGACGAGCCTGCGCAGCGGGGCGGTGCAGTGCGTGTAGAGGTCGGCGACGGCGGCGTGGACGGCGGGGGTGGGGATCTCGCCGTGCTGGAAGACGGTGTAGCCGGCGCCGCGCAGGAGGGTGGTGCACTCCTGGAGGAACGCGGCGTGGTCGGCCTTCCCGGGGTCGAGGGAGCGGACGACCTCGGCGTACGGGACATGGTGCGGCCAGTCGATGTGCAGCGCCTCGGCCGAGCGCCGGAGCCGGGCGACGGCGCCGTCCGGGGCGACCGGGAGGGTCCGCAGGATGCCGGTGCCGGTCTCCGCCATGAGGTGGGCGGCGGCCATGCCGGTCAGCAGGGAGATCTGGGCGTTCCAGCCCTCGGCGGGCAGCGGGGCACGGTATTCCAGGCCGTATGTGCCGTCGCGCGCGACGATCTCCTGTTCGGGCACGTTCAGGGAGATCCCGCCGCGGGCGACCTCCTGTTCCTCGCGGAGCCTCCCGATGTCCCGGAGCAGGGCCAGGGGCTCTTCGGCGGTGCCCGCCCCGATCTGCCGCTGGACACCCGCGTAGTCGAGTCTCGCGCGGCTGCGGACGAGGGCCCGGTGCACCGAGGTGGCGACGGCGCCGCCCTCGGCGTCGAGGTCGATCCGCCAGAGCACGGCGGGGCGGGTCCGGCCGGGAAGGAGGCTGGCCGCGCCCTCGGAGAGCGGGGTGGGGTGGAGCGGCACCCTGCCGTCGGGGAAGTAGAGGGTCGTCACCCGGCGGTGGGCCTCGGTGTCGAGCGCACCCCCGGGGCGTACGAAGGCGGCGACGTCGGCGATGGCGTAGTGCACACGGAAGCCGTGGCGGCGGCGTTCGAGGTGCATGGCCTGGTCGAGGTCGGCCGATGCGGGCGGGTCGATGGTGAAGAACGGCAGGTCCGTCGCGTCCCGGTGGGCCGACGCCGCGGGGGCGCCCGCCGCCTGTGCCGCCTCGGCGAGGGCGTCGGGCGGGAAGCCGTCGGGCACACCGAGTTCGGTGCGCAGCTTGCGCAGGGCCGCCCTCAGCGGGGTGTCGGCCGGCCCGGTCATGTGGAGATGGCGGCGGGGCATGGACCGAGCGTATGGCGGGGCGGGTCCGGCGGCATCCCGGGCGGCGACGGGCCGTAAGGGCTGTCCGGCCCCGGTCCGGGGCCGCTGTCGGGCCCTGATCCGGGCCGGTGTCGGGCCTGGTCCGGGCCGGTGTCGAGCCTCGTCCGGGCCCCTGTCGGGCCTGGTCCGGGGCCATGGGCCTGCCCTGATCCGCCGGACGGGCCACGGGGCGGTGCCGGTGGCCCCCGTACGCTGGTGCGCGGGCCTTCTCGGCCCGTTTACCTGTGCGTACGTACGAAGGAGAACCGCCGTGCTCGTGCTGTTGCCGCCCTCCGAAGGAAAGGCCGCGTCGGGGCGCGGAGCGCCCCTGAAGCCGGAGTCGCTGGCGCTGCCGGGACTGGCCTCGGCGCGGGCCGCGGTCCTCGACGAGCTGGTGGAGCTGTGCACGGCGGACACGGAGAAGGCCCGCGAGGTGCTCGGGCTGAGCGAGGGGCTGCGCGGCGAGATCGCGAAGAACGTCGAGCTGCGGACGGCGGGGACGCGTCCGGCCGGGGAGATCTACACGGGGGTGCTGTACGACGCCCTGGACCTGGCCTCCCTGGACGCGGCGGCCGGGCGGCGGGCCGGGAAGTCGTTGCTGGTCTTCTCCGGGCTGTGGGGCGCCGTGCGGGTGGGCGACCGGATTCCTTCGTACCGCTGCTCGATGGGGGTGAAGCTGCCGGGGCTGGGCCCGCTCGGGGCGTACTGGCGCGACCCGATGGCGGAGGCCATGCCGGAGGCCGCCGGGGACGGACTGGTCCTGGACCTGCGGTCGTCCGCGTACACCGCGGCCTGGAAGCCGAAGGGCGAGGTGGCGGAGCGCACGGCGAGCGTGCGGGTGCTGCATTCCCAGCTGGTGGACGGGGTCGAGAAGCGGTCCGTGGTCAGCCACTTCAACAAGGCGACGAAGGGGCGGATGGTTCGCGATCTGCTGCTGGCGGGCGCACGGCCGAAGGGGCCCGCGGAACTCGTGGGGACGTTGCGGGAGCTCGGGTACGCGGTGGAGGCCGAGGCCCCCGCTCGGGCCGGGCGGGCATGGTCGCTCGACGTCGTGGTGACCGAGGTCCACTGAGCCGGGAGACCCGGCGCGTCGCGACACATCGCCCGCGCGTTGCAGCATGCGCAACGGTCGTTGCGTGGTGTGTTGTGCGCGCGGCAAGATGTGCGGATGACCTCCTCTGTGCTGGACCTCGCCCCCGTCGTGCCCGTTGTCGTCCTGGAGGACGCCGCCGACGCGGTGCCGCTCGCCCGGGCCCTGGTGGCCGGCGGGCTCCCGGCCATCGAGGTGACGCTGCGCACCGCCGCGGCACTGGACGCGATCGGCGCGATCGCGGCCGAGGTGCCGGACGCGGTGGTCGGCGCGGGCACGGTGATCTCCGTACGGAACGTCGCCGACACCGTCGCCGCGGGTGCCCGGTTCCTGGTCAGCCCCGGCTGGACGGAGACGCTGCTGGACGCGATGAAGGCGTCAAAGGTGCCGTTCCTGCCCGGCGTCTCGACGACGTCCGAGGTCGTGGCACTGCTGGAGCGCGGGGTCACCGAGATGAAGTTCTTCCCGGCCGAGGCCGCGGGCGGCACCGCGTATCTGAAGGCGCTCTCCTCGCCGCTGCCGCAGGCCCGGTTCTGCCCGACGGGCGGCATCTCCCTCGCCTCCGCGCCGTCCTATCTGGCTCTGCCCAACGTCGGTTGCGTGGGTGGAAGCTGGATGGTCCCGGCGGACGCGGTGGCGGCGAAGGACTGGGCCCGGGTGGAGCGGCTGGCGAGCGAGGCCGCGGCGCTGCGCGGCTGACTCTCCCCCCACTCGGCGCTTCCCGGAACCGGGGCTCCGCCCCGGCGAGCCTCGCCTCCGCGCGCGGGCTTCCGCCCCGCGGGGGTTTCTGTCCTGGGGAGGTTTCCGCCCCGCGGGGGCCTCTGTCCCGCGGGGGCCTCTGTCCCGCAGGGGCCTCTGTCCCGCGGGGGCTTCCGCCCGCTACCTCAGATGCGACGTGTCATTCAGCTGCCTGAGTGACACGTTCCCGTCCGAGTAGTACGCGACCGCGGACACCGACGCCGCCGAGAGTTCCATCCGGAACATGGCTTCCGGCGGGGCCCCGAGCGCCAGCCGGACCAGGGTCTTGATCGGCGTCACATGGGTGACCAGGAGGACCGTACGGCCCGCGTAGCGGGCGGTGAGGCGGTCGCGGGTGGCCGCGACGCGGCGGGCGACCTCGGCGAAGCTCTCGCCGCCGCCGGTGGGGGCCGCCTTCGCGGAGGTGAGCCAGGCGTCCAGGTCGGGGCCGTAACGCTCCCGCACCTCGGCGAACGTCAGCCCCTCCCAGGCTCCGAAGTCCGTCTCGCGCAGGCCGTCCTCGATCCGGACCTCCAGACCGAGCCGGGCCGCCACCGCGGCCGCCGTTTCGCGGCAGCGGCGCAGCGGGGAGCTGACGATCTCCTCGATCGTGCCGCGGTCGGCCAGCGACCGGGCGATGCGTTCGGCCTGGTCTCGGCCGGTCGCCGAGAGTTCGGGATCGCTTCCGCCACTGCCCGAGAAACGCTTCTCGGGGGTGAGGGCCGTCTCGCCGTGCCGCAGCAGTACGAAGGTGGCGGGCGCCCCGAGATCGGGCGCCGCTGCCCAGCCCACCTGGGGGGCGGCCGGGGATGCCGCGCCCGTACCGGCTCCCGGGCGGGCCGACAGGGCCGCTCGGGCCCTGGCCGCGCCCGCCGCCGCGTCACCGGGCGGGCCCGAGACCGGCGGCAGGACGGCGGTCGTCGAGGGGCGCGGGGTGTCGAGGGCGGCCGTCGACGCCGACGGCTTCCACTGCTCGCCGCGCCTGCCCGCGTCCATCGCCTCGTTGGCGAGCCGGTCCGCGTGCTTGTTCCTCTCGCGCGGAATCCACTCGTACGTGACGGCGGAGGCCGGCAGGATCCTGGCGGCCTCCGCCGCGAGCGGCTTCATGTCGGGGTGCTTGATCTTCCAGCGGCCCGACATCTGTTCCACGACCAGCTTGGAGTCCATCCGGACCCGCACCTGGAGCGCGCCGTCCGCCGTGGCGTCCGGCAGCAGCGCCTTCGCCGCCTTCAGGCCGGCGATGAGGCCCTTGTACTCGGCGACGTTGTTGGTCGCGACACCGATGTACTCGGCGGCTTCGGCAAGGGTCTCCCCCGTCACCGGGTCGATGACGACCGCACCGTAACCGGCGGGCCCGGGGTTGCCCCGGGAACCGCCGTCGGCCTCGACGACGAGCTGGCGCGGCTGGGTCATTACAGGCCCGACTCCGCCGTACGGACGAGGATGCGGCGGCAGTTCTCACAGCGCAGCACGGTGTCCGGGGAGGCCGCCTTCACATCGTTGACCTCGGTGATGTTCAGTTCGAGGCGGCAGCCCTCGCAGCGGCGCTGGTAGAGGCGGGCGGCGCCGACCCCGCCCTGCTGCTCGCGGAGCTTGTCGTACAGCTTCAGCAGGTCCGCGGGGACGGAACCGGCGACGAGCTCACGCTCCCTGGTGACGGTCGCGGCCTCCTCGTCGAGCTCCTTGGTCGCGGCGTCCCGGCGGGCGGTCGCGTCGTCGGCCTTGGCCTGGACGGCGGAGACCCGGTCGGACAGCTCGGTGACGCGCTCCTGGGCGGACTCGCGGCGCTCCATCACTTCGAGGACGATGTCCTCCAGGTCGCCCTGGCGCTTGGCCAGCGAGGTGATCTCGCGCTGGAGGCTCTCCAGGTCCTTGGGCGAGGTGACCGCACCCGAGTCGAGGCGCTGCTGGTCGCGGGAGGCGCGCTGGCGCACCTGGTCGACGTCCTGCTCCGCCTTGGTCTGCTCGCGGGCGGTGTCGCTCTCCTCGGTCTGCGAGGCGATCAGCAGATCGCGCAGTTGCGCGAGGTCGCTGGTGAGCGACTCGATCTCGGCGTGCTCGGGCAGCGACTTGCGCCGGTGCGCGAGCTGCGACAGACGTACGTCGAGGGCCTGGACGTCGAGGAGTCGGATCTGGTCGGCGGGCGCGGCGTTCAGTTGGGGGCTCCAGAAGAGTGGTGGGTGGTGGTGGTCCAGGGGTCGGTGACCTGCTTCGAGACATGGACCCGCAGGCCCCATCCGTGGCGGTCGGAAATCGCGTCGAGCTGCGCTGCGGCCTGTTCGCACCAGGGCCATTCGGTGGCCCAGTGCGCGGCGTCGATCAGACCGAGCGGGGAGTGCTGGATGGCTTCGGAGGCCGGGTGGTGGCGCAGGTCGGCGGTGAGGAAGGCATCGACGCCCGCGGCGCGCACCGCGTCGAAGAGGCTGTCGCCGGAGCCGCCGCTGACCGCGACGGTGCGCACCGTCGCCGCCGGGTCGCCCGCGAGCCGGATGCCCTGCGCGGTGGCGGGCAGCCGGGCGGCGGCGCGGGCGGCGAAGTCGGCCAGGCTCTCGGGGTGGTCGAGCACGCAGATCCGGCCGAGGCCGCGACGGCCCTTGGGGTCGGTGGGATCCGGTACGAGGGGGGCCTCGACGCGCAGGTCGAGCGCGCCGGCGAGGGCGTCGGAGACGCCCGGGTCGGCGGTGTCGGCGTTGGTGTGGGCGACATGCAGCGCGACATCGTGCTTGATGAGGGTGTGCACGACCCGGCCCTTGAAGGTGTCGGCCGCGACCGTCGTCGTACCCCGCAGATAGAGCGGGTGGTGGGTGACGATCAGCTGGACGCCGAGCCTGAGCGCCTCGTCGACGATCTCCTGGACGGGATCGACGGCGAAGAGGACCCGGTCGACGTGCGAGGCGGGGTCTCCGCAGACCGTACCGACCGCGTCCCAGCCTTCGGCCCGCTCGGGCGGCCAGAGAGCGTCGAGCTCGGCGAGGACTTCAGACAGACGGGGCACAAGGAAAAGGCTACCTGCCCTCCGTGCCCCGCCGCCCATGGCTTCCACGACCCGTGCGGACTGGCCGCAGCGCGCCGATGAATCGTTACTTCACGAGGTCGGCACGGAGGTCGTCGAGGACCAGGTCCGCGGCCGTGACACCGAGCCCGAGGTACCAGGTCTCGTCGGAGACGTCCTTGGCCCGGCCCTCCTTGACCGCCTTGAGGTTCTTCCACAGCGGGTTGGACTGGGCGGTGTCGCGCTTGGTGGCCTTCACGTCGCCGTAGACGCCGGTGAAGATCCAGTCGGCGTCGGCCTCGTCGATCTTCTCCGGGCTGATCTCCGCGGCGAGGTCGTCGATCTGCTGGTTCTCGGGCCGCGGCAGACCGACGTCCTCCAGGATGGTGCCGATGAAGGACGCCTTGGCGTAGAGGCGGATCCGGTCCGGCAGGTAGCGGACCATGGAGACGGTCGGCTTGTCCGGGCCGATGTCCTCGCCGAGCTTCTTCGCCTTCGCCCCGTAGGCGTCGAGCTCGCTCTTCGCCTTGGCGGTCTTGTCCAGCGCCGCCGCGTTGAGGAGGTAGTTCTCCTTCCAGGTGAAGCCCGGACGGATGGAGAACACGGTCGGCGCGATCTTGGAGAGGGCGTCGTACTTGTCGGCGGCGCGCAGCTGGCTGCCGAGGATCAGGTCGGGCTTCAGGCCGGCGATGGCTTCGAGGTTGAGGTTGTTGATCGTGCCGACGTTCTTCGGGTTGCCCGCGTTCTTCTTCAGGTACGAGGGGATGGCCGCGTCGCCCTCGGAGGGGGCGTAGCCGACCGGCTTCACACCCAGCGAGACGACGTTGTCGAACTCGCCGACGTCCAGCACGACGACGCGCTTGGGCGCGGACTTGATCTCCGTCTTGCCCATGGCGTGGGTGAGGGTGCGGGGGAACTGGCCGGGCTCGGCGTCCGTCCCGTACGCCGCCGTCTTCTTCGCGGCGTCGGCGAAGTCCTTGCCGCCCGTCGCGACGGCCGCCTTCTTGTCACCGCCGCCCTCGGACTTGGCCGAGCCGCCCGACCCTCCGTCGTCGCTCCCGCAGGCGGAGAGGGAAAGGGCGGCGGCCACCGCCAGGCCGACTGCGGCGGTACCGCGGCGACGAAGGGACATCACTTGCTCCAGTTGTAAGATCACACGGATATTGCTTAGGGCTGCCTAACCTTACTCACCCCTTTTTTCGCCGAGCACAGGTGCCCCCTCGCCCTCAGGCGAATCCAGGCATCACCACCCATATGTGTGAAGCGATCGGTCTCGTGTTGTTCGGCAGGAAGTGCGAAAACTAGCTTCGGTTGCCGGAGGTGATCAGCCCATGACTGCCTGTGCCATCGAGAACGGGACCGTGGGAGCGACCGGGGCCGCCGGGGACACCAGAACCGCCGGGACTGCCGGGGAGGCCGGGGAGGCGGCCGCCGGGACCGCCGGAGTCACCGTCCTGGGGGACGACGCGCCGGACCGGGCGGCCCTCGCCCCGCCTGCCCTCACGATCGCGGCGGATGGTTCGTACGCGGCCCGGCTCGCCCTCCGCGGCGTCGCCGCGGAGGGCTCGGACGGGGCCGGACAGGCGTGGTGCGTGGAGCGCTGGACGCTCGACGGGCACGAGCCGTACGCGGTGCCGCTCCCCCTCGACCAGCCGGAGGAGCCGGACTCGGACGTGCTGCCGCTGACCGACGGACGGGTACTGATCCGGCGCCGGGTCGCGGACCGGCACGCGTTCTCGCTGCTCTATCCGACCGGCCCGGGTACCGGTGAACTGCCGCTCGGCGCCGTCGGATGCGAGGACCTGACCCTGCTGCCGCCGTCACCGGATGGCGCGAGCGCGTACGCCCTGTCGGTCGGGGCGCACTCCACGGCCGTCTGGCTGGTGGCGGGCGGTGCCTTCGGACCCGAGCTGGTCGCCGAGGTGCCGGGGCACTGTTCCGGCGGGGTCTGGCTGGACCGGGCGGGGCGGATGCTGGCTCTGGACCGGGAGATGCCGGGCGGCGGCCCGGTCAAGGCGGTCGCCGTGGACCTGGAGCGGCGCGGCGAGGTGACACCGCTGCTGCAGATCGCGCCGGGGAGCGACGACCGGCTGCTGCTCGCCGACGCGGACAGCGGACTGCTGCTGATCCGCTCGGACGCGCCGGGGCACGACCGGATCGGGTGGGGGGTGCTGGGCAGCTGCCTGCCGGTGCGCTTCCCGGAGTGCCTGAGCCCGGCGGGCGTGGCGGTGGCGCCGTTCGCCGTGCAGCCGGGGCAGATGCTGATGCCGGAGAGCTGTGCGGTGGCCCTGCGGATCGACGGGGCGGCCGGCAGCCGGCTCGGGGTGTGGCGCCCGGCGGGGCGCCGGCTGCACCGACTCGCCGCCCCCGAGGGGTGGCAGGCCGGTCGCGGGGTGTGGACCCGGGACGGCGTACTCGGACTTCCGTACGCCAACGAGAGCGTGGCGTGCGGGGTGGCACGGCTGGTGGCGCCGGCGGACGGGGAGCACGGCACGGAACCGGCGGCAAGAGCGGGCGCGGGAGCAGGCACGGGAGCGGACGGGGAAAGCGGTATGCAACCGTCCGCCACCGCTGCGCCTCTTCCGGTGTGCAAGCCGGTTCCACTGGGGCAGGCGCCTCTCACGGGGCGCATGATGCCTGGCTAAAATCCTGGGCCTGGGCCACGCAGCCGTGTGTCACGGTCGTCATGGGCGACCGTGCCGTGTTGCGGTGGCGTGATCGGCCCTGGTGACACACACGCAAGCGATCACAACGGGGTGACTTCCCACATGTCTGAAGCCCGAACCGACACGACCCAGACGCGCCCGCCGGGGGCGGACGCGGAACGGGCCGAAGCCGGCGGCTCCGGAAAGCACCGAGGGGGTGTCGCGACGGACGACACGGCAGCACAGCCGCACGGCCGTCACCGCCGCCCCTCCGAAGGGGGCAGCCGGGCGGCCTGACCGCGCGGAACATCAACGAGGGACGGGTGGGCCCCGGATGCCGGTCGGCGTCCGGGGCCCACCCGTTTCCGTCTGCGGTCAGCCGCGCTTCAGGCCGAGCACCTCCGCCGCGGCGAACGTCTCGTTCGGCGGGCGGTCCTCGTAGTACGGGGAGATCAGCTCGTCCAGCTCGTCGAAGGAGAACGTCTCCTTCGACGAGTCGAACTTCGCCGCCACCCTGGGGCGTTCGACGATCGCGACCATCCCGCCGTGCACGACGAGCAGCTGCCCGTTGACCTTGGCCGCCGCCGGGGAGGCCAGATAGCCGACCAGGGGCGAGACGTGTTCGGGGGCGAGCGCGTCGAGCCGGCCGTCCGCCGGTTCCTGGAAGCCCGCGAAGACGTCCTCCGTCATCCGGGTACGGGCCCGCGGGCAGATGGCGTTGGCGGTGGCGCCGTACTTGGCCAGGGCCAGGGCCGTGGAGGTGGTGAGTCCGACGATGCCGCCCTTGGCCGCCGCGTAGTTCGGCTGGCCCGCCGAGCCCGCCAGGAACGCCTCCGAGGAGGTGTTGACGATCCGGCCGTAGACGGGGCCGCCGGACTCCTTGGAGCGGGCGCGCCAGTGGGACGCGGCGAAGTGCGTGGTGTTGAAGTGGCCCTTGAGGTGGACTCTGATGACGGAGTCCCATTCGTCCTCGGTCATCGAGAACACCATCCGGTCGCGCAGGATGCCCGCGTTGTTGACCAGGATGTCGAGCTTTCCGTACGTGTCGACGGCCAGCTCCACCAGGGCGCGGGCCTGCGCGTGGTCGGCGACGTCGCCGAGGTGCGCGACCGCCCGGCCGCCCGCCGCCCGGATCTCCGCGGCGACCTCCTCGGCGGGGGTGGCGGACGCCTCGCCGGAGCCGTCGCGGCCGGGCTGCCCGTAGTCGTTGACGACGACGGACGCGCCGAGCCGGGCCAGTTCCAGCGCTTCGGCGCGTCCCAGGCCGCGGCCCGCGCCCGTGACGATCGCGGACATGCCGTCCAGGGGAAGGGACAGGGGAAGTGACATCGGAATCCCGGAGCCTCTCGGAAGGGAACAGGGGCACAGGTGACGGCGTCAGAGTTCGATGCAGGTGCGCAGCGACTCGCCGGTCCTCATCTGGTCGAGGGCGTCGTTGATGCCGTCGAGCCGCACCCGGTGGGTGATCATCGATTCGAGGTCGATGCGGCCGGCCCGCCAGAGCGCGATGGCCCGTTCGTACGAGCGGAGCACGTCCCCTCCCCCGTACATGGAGGGCAGGATCCGCTTCTCGTCGAAGAAGAGCTCGAACATGTTGACCTGGAAGTTGTCGTCCATGGCACCCGCGCCGACGATGCAGAGGGTGCCGCCGCGCCGGGTGTTCTCGTACGCCGTGCGGGCGGTGGCCGACTTGCCGACGACCTCGAAGACGTAGTCGAATCCCTCGCCCGCGGTGATCCGCTGCTTGGCGTCGGCGAGTTCACCGGGCGACACGGCCTCGGTCGCGCCGAATCGCAGGGCCGCCTCGCGCCGGGAGGCGACCGGGTCCACGGCCACGATCTGGGCGGCGCCCCGCACCCTGGCGCCCTGGACGGTGGAGATGCCGACCCCGCCGCAGCCGATCACGGCGACCGACGAACCGGCCTCCACCTGTGCGGTGTTGATGGCCGCGCCCAGTCCCGTGGTCACCCCGCAGCCGATCAGTGCGGCGATCTCGAACGGCACGTCGTCGGGGATCGGCACCGCGCAGCCCGCGCCGACGACGACCTCCTCGGTGAAGGTGCCGGTGCCCGCGAAGCCGAAGACCTCTCCGCCGGGACGCCTGAAGTTGGGGGTGCCCGCGTTCATGAAGCCGGCCAGGCAGAGCTGGGTCTGGCCGCGCTTGCAGGACGGACACGCCCCGCACGCGGGCAGCCAGCAGACCAGCACCCGGTCCCCCACGCCGAGCCCGGTCACGCCGTCGCCGACGTCGACGACCTCGCCCGCGCCCTCGTGGCCCGGGACGAAGGGGGCGGGCTGCGGCAGCACGCCGTTCATCGCGGAGACGTCGGAGTGGCACAGTCCGGTGGCCCGGATGCGGAGCTTGACCTTGCCGGGGCCGAAGCCCACCGTCTCGACGTCGTCGAGGATCTCCAGTTTTTCCTGACCTGTCTCGTGCAGTACGGCTGCGCGCACGGTGCGGCTCCCCTCATGGGCCTGTGACCTCTTGGAGTTGGTTCAGGAGTGTTCGACGAAGGTGTCGCCGAGGACCGGGGCGCCGTCCCGCTCGACGGCTCCGACCTCGACCCGGACCTGGTTCTCGCCGGTCCACATCTGGATACGGAGGGTCTCGCCGGGGAAGACGACCCCGGCGAACCGGGTGCGGTAGGAGCGGATCCGGGTCACGTCGCCGCCGAGCACCGTGTCGGTGACGGCCTTGAGCGTCATCCCGTAGGTGCACAGCCCGTGCAGGATCGGCCGGTCGAAGCCGGCGAGCCTGGCGAACTCCGGATCGGCGTGGAGCGGGTTCCAGTCCCCGGAGAGGCGGTACAGCAGCGCCTGGTCCGGGCGGACCGGCCGCTCCACGACGTGGTGGGGGGCGGCGGCGGGACGGGCCGTCCGCTCGGAGGGGCCGCGTTCCCCGCCGAAGCCGCCCTCGCCCCGGACGAAGATCTGGGCGTCGTTGGTCCACAGCGGGCCCTCGTCGTCGGCGGCCTCGGTGCGCAGCACCAGCACGGCCGCCTTGCCCTTGTCGTACACCGCGGCGACCTTCGAGGTCTGTACGGCGCTGCCCGTCACGGGGATCGGCCGGTGCACCCGTACGCTCTGCCCGCCGTGCAGGACGGCGGCGAGGTCGATGTCGATGCCGGGCGAGGAGAGTCCTCCGACGACCCCCGCGCCCGCGCCCGCGACCGTGGCGAAGGAGGGCAGCACCTGGAGCCGGGACTCCAGGGTGTAGCGCAGCTCACCGGGGTCGGTGGCGGGGTCGGCCCGGTCGGGGTCGGCGCCCGCGCCGATCCCGAGGTGGTAGAGCTGCACGTCCTTGTGGCCCCAGCTGATCCGGGTGGACCGGGGTTCGGCGGCGACAGCCTTTTCGGCATCAATGGGCATGGGAAAGCTGCTCCTTGATGGTGGGAAGACCTCGGCGCGGCCGTCCGCACCGTCGGCCGCACCGAGGTCGTGCGGGACCGGCCGCCACGCCCGTTCTAGAACGCGTTCTAGCCGATGACCTCATGTATAACGCAGCGCCCAGCACTTGTGAAGACCGTTGCTGACGTAGCGTCAGATCGAGGATCGGGGCAACGCCCGGCCATGACATATGTCATGGCGAAGTCCGTACACACACCTCTGCCGGGCCGCCGGGCGCCTTCCGTAGCGTCATGTCCATGAAGCAGACAACGGGGAGTACGGCCGCGGTGGTCCTCACCGGGGCGGTCAAGACCTTCGGCCGGGCGGGGCGGACCGTACGGGCCGTGGACGGGATCGACCTGTCCATCGGCCGCGGTGAGACCGTCGCCCTGCTCGGCCGCAACGGCGCGGGCAAGTCCACCGCCATCAGCCTCCTGCTGGGGCTGAACGAGCCGGACTCCGGCAGTGTGCGGGTGCTGGGCCGGACCGCCGGGCAGGCAGTACGGGCCGGTCTGGTCGGCGCCATGCTCCAGGACGGGCGGCCCATCCAGCGGGTCACCGTCCGGGAGCTGATCACCTTCGTCGCCTCGACCTACCCGCGGCCGATGCCGGTGGCCGAGGCGCTCTCCCTGGCGGGCGTCTCCGCGTACGCGGACCGGCGCATCGACAAACTCTCCGGCGGCCAGACCCAGCGCGTCCGCTTCGCCGTCGCGCTGGCCGGCAATCCGGAGCTGATCGTCCTGGACGAGCCGACCGCCGCCCTGGACGTGGAGGCGCGCCGGACGTTCTGGGAGTCGATGCGCGCCTACGCCCGGCGCGGCAACACCGTCCTCTTCTCCACCCACTATCTGGAGGAGGCCGACGAGAACGCCGACCGGATCGTCGTCGTCGACCGGGGCCGGGTCGTCGCGGACGGCAGCGGCGACACGATCCGGGGCTCGGCGGGCGCCGGTCTCGTCTCCTTCGACCTGGCGGGCCGGCCGACCGAGGGCCTGGAGCTGCTGCCCGGGGTCGTCACCGTCGAGGTGTCCGGGGACCGGGCCCTGCTGCACACGGACGACTCGGACGCCACCGTCGTGGAGCTGGCCCGCCTCGGCGCGA
Organism: Streptomyces sp. NPDC057963; assembly: GCF_042887155.1. Taxonomy (NCBI): domain Bacteria; kingdom Bacillati; phylum Actinomycetota; class Actinomycetes; order Kitasatosporales; family Streptomycetaceae; genus Streptomyces; species Streptomyces sp. NPDC057963. The sequence continues at coordinate 390,668 of NZ_JBHVPX010000007.1, read as the reverse complement.
TCCGTGATCTCCAGGTCTCCCGGGCCACGTTGGAGGACGCGTTCCTCGCGCTCACCGCACCGTCCGCCGTGCCCACCGCAACCGATTCCGGCAAGGAGTCCGTCTGATGATCCGCTACATCGTGCTGGAGGTCCGACGGACCCTGCGGGACGGCTTCTTCCTGATCTTCGGGACCGGAATGCCGGTGATGATGTATCTGCTCTTCACCAACATCGGCGGGGGCGGGGGCGTCGACGGCTGGAAGACGGCCTCGATGGTCGGGATGGCCGCGTACGGGGCGCTGGGCTCCGCCATGTCGATCGGTACGGGGGTCGCGTCCGACAAGACCCTCGGCTGGCTGCAGCAGCTGCGGGTCACCCCGCTCGCCCCGTCGCAAGCGGTCGTGGGCCGGGCGGTCAGCGGTTCGGTGACCGTCCTGCCGACGATCCTGACGGTGCTGCTGGCCGGCGGGCTGGTCAACGGGGTGCGGCTGGACGCCTGGCAGTGGATCGTCCTGGCGCTGCTGCTGTGGATCGGCGCACTGCCGTTCACCCTGCTCGGCCTCGGCAACGGCTACCGGCTCACCCCGCAGGGCACCGGGGTCGTCAATGTGGCCTGTCTGATGGGCTTCGCGATCGTCGGCGGACTGTGGTTCCCGCTGGAACTGCTTCCCGGGTGGCTGCGTTCGGTCGGCAGGTTCACCCCGGCCAACCGGTTCGCCGACCTGGGCTGGGCGACCACCGACGGGCACGCGCCCGGCGTCGGCACGATCGCCGTGCTCTCCGGGTGGCTCCTGCTGTTCGGGACGTACGCCGTGATCTCGTACCGTCGGTCCGCGAGAACCGTGTGACGGGAGTGGACATGTCCGGGAAGCGAACAGGCGCGGGGACGGGTACGGGCACGGGTACGGCCGCGGACGCGGGTCCGGACGGCAGCACCGGCGCGGATCCCCGCACGGGTACGGACGGCGGTACCGGCACCGGCGCGGATCCCTGTACGGGTACGTGGCGGGACCGGCGCCGGCGGCGCGGCGACCGACGGCCCGGCCCGCCCGGACCGTACGCCCTGCTGCCCTGGCTGCTGATGGGCCTGGGCGCCTTCTCCAATCTCTTCCAGGGCGAGGCGGCCAACCCCTGGCTCGGCGGCCTCGGGCTGCTCGCCTTCAACTCCCTCTACATCTCCGTGGTGTTCCGCGGCTTCGACAAGAGGAAGCGCGAGAGCCCGGTGTCGTACTGGCTGCTCGCCGCGACGGCCGCCGTCACGTTCGGGCTCGCGATCGGCTACGGCGGCAGCTGGCTGCTGTTCTTCCCGCTGCTCTCGCTGGCCTGCGGCACCGTCCTGCGCCACCGGCAGCTGGCCGCCGGGCTGCTCTCCCTCGCCGTGGTCGCCACCCTCATCGCCGTGTGGCGCGGCAACAGCGGGACGGATCCGTGGACCATCGGCTACGGCACCTTCATCTCGGGCGCGGTGACCTCGGCGATCCTCACCCTCGCGGAGACCGTGATGGAACTGCGGGACACCCGGCAGGAACTGGCCCGTACCGCGGTCGAGAAGGAGCGGCTGCGGTTCTCCCGCGATCTGCACGATCTGCTGGGCCACACGCTCTCCGTGATCGTGGTCAAGTCGGAGGCCGCGCGCCGGCTCGCGCCGCGCGACATGGACGCGGCGCTCCTCCAGGTCGCGGACATCGAGTCCGTCGGACGCCAGGCCCTCACCGAGATCCGGGAGGCCGTCACCGGCTACCGCGAGGGAAGCCTCGCCACCGAACTGGACCGGGCCCGGTCCGCGCTGACCGCCGCCGGGATCGCACCGGTGGTCCGCCGCTCCGGGCCGCCGCTCGCCCCGCAGACGGAGGCGCTGCTGGGCTGGGTGGTACGGGAGGCCGTCACCAATGTCGTACGCCATTCCCGCGCCACCACCTGCTCGTTCGTGGTCGACGGCACCTCCGAACGGGTCCGGCTGAAGGTCACGGACGACGGTCGCGGCCCCGACCCCGGCGCACCGGCCACGCCCGGCATCGGCGGCACCGGGCTGACCGGCCTGACCGAGCGCCTCGCCGCGGCGGGCGGCTCGCTCCGGGCGGGCCCCGAGCCGGAGCGCGGCTTCGTGCTGACTGCGCAACTGCCGGTGGACGGGCCGGACCGGGCGGACGGGGCCGACGGGGACACGGCCGCCGGAACCGCCCCGAGCCCTACGCTGGGCCGGTGAACGAGATGCCGCAGGATCACCGTCCGACCAAGTCCGTACGCGTGCTGCTCGCCGAGGACCAGGGCATGATGCGGGGCGCGCTCGCCCTGCTGCTGGGCCTGGAACCGGACATCGAGGTCGTGGCCCAGGTGGCCGCCGGGGACGAGATCGTGAACGCCGCCCTCCTCTCCCGTCCGGACGTGGCGCTGCTGGACATCGAACTCCCGGGCCGCAGCGGCCTGGACGCCGCCGCCGACCTGCGCGAGGAGGTGCCGGACTGCCGGGTGCTGATCCTCACCACGTTCGGCCGCCCCGGCTATCTGCGCCGGGCGATGGAGGCCGGGGCGGCGGGATTCCTGGTCAAGGACGGCCCGGTCGAGGAGCTCGCCACCGCGATCCGCCGGGTGCTCGGCGGTGAGACGGTCATCGACCCGGCGCTGGCCGCCGCCGCGCTCGGCGCCGGACCCAGCCCGCTGACCGCGCGGGAGCGGGACGCGCTGAACGCCTCGGTGGACGGAGCGACGGTCGCCGACATCGCGGCGACGCTCCATCTGTCCGAGTCGACGGTACGGAACTACCTGTCGTCGGCGATCGGCAAGACGGGCACGCGCAACCGGATGGAGGCGGTGCGGGCGGCGCGGCAGCAGGGGTGGTTGTAGGCGGGCCCGGTGGTGGGCCGGGCCCGGTTCAGGACTGCCGGCCGGACCGGTGGCGCGGCAGCCAGAGCGCCATCAGCAGCAGGCCGCCCAGCAGCACCGTGCCGGCCGTGCGGAACGCGAGTGCGTATCCCGCGGTGAGCTCCTCGGGCCCGGTGCCGCCGGCCGTGCGTGCGGCGGCGACGGTGGAGAGCACGGCGAGGCCGAGCGCGCCGCCCACCGTGCGGGAGGTGTTGACCAGGCCGGAGACGAGACCGGCCTCGCCGGGGGCCGCGCCCGTGATGGCGAGGGAGGCGAGCGGGGTGGACGCCAGGCCGGATCCGGCCATCATCAGGATGCCGGGCAGGCAGACCGAGGTGAGGTACGAGCCGTCGGCGCCCATCGTGGACTGCCAGCCGAAGCCCGCCGCGGCGATCGCCGTACCGATGAGCGCCAGGTTCTTCGCGCCGACCCGGGCCATGGCGCGGGGCGCGCACTTCGAGCCGAGGACGACGGCCAACGACGTCGGCATCAGGGCGAGTCCGGCCTCCAGCGGTGTGTAGCCCAGCACGGTCTGGGCGTACACGGTCATGAAGTACCACATGGAGAAGGTCGCGGAGCCGATCACGAACATCGCCGCGTTCGCCGACGTCACCGCCCGCGCCCCGAGCACCCTGAGCGGCATCAGCGGTTCCGCGGTACCGGCCTCCACCACCACGAAGGCGATGAGCAGGGCCACCCCGCCGAGCAGCGGCACCAGGGTCGCCGACTCGCCCCAGCCCGCTTCCTCGGTCTGCACGATGCCGTACGCGACGGAGGCGAGGCCCGCCGTGACGAGGACCGCGCCGAGGAAGTCGATCCGCCGCCGGCCGCCCGTCCGGCCCTCCGCGAGCCAGACCGCCGCACCGGCCAGGACGAGTACACCGACCGGTACGTTGATCAGCAGGACCCAGCGCCAGGACAGCAGGTCGGTGAGTACTCCGCCGACCAGCCCGCCGGCCGCGCCGCCGCCCGCGCCGACGGCCATCCAGGTGCCGATCGCCTTCGTCCTGGCCGGGCCCTCGGGGACGGTGGTGGTGAGCAGGGTGAGGGTGGCGGGGGCGAGCACGGCGGCACCGAGCCCCTGCGCGGCGCGGGCGGCCAGCAGCTGCCAGCCCTCCTGGGCGAGCCCGCCCGCCAGGGAGGCCACCGTGAACAGGCCGAGTCCTATCAGGAACATCCGCTTGCGGCCGTATATGTCGGCGGCGCGCCCGCCGAGCAGCATGAAACCGGCGAACGCGATCGAGTAGGCGTTCAGCACCCATTGCAGCCCGGCGGCGCTCATCCCGAGGTCGGAACGCATGGACGGCAGGGCGACATTGACCACGGACACGTCGAGCACGACGAGGAACTGGCCGACACACGCGGCGAGCACCGCCGCCCAGGTGCGGGTCCTGATCCGTTGTTGCGGGGGCGCGGGCGTCGTGACGTCAACCATGACGGTCATACTCGCAGCCGCCCCGAGCCCCGTACATCGGTATTCGGACCGACCCGGCTCGGTCCGGCGGCGTACGAAAGCACGGCCGGGGACGGTACGGCAACGTACGCAGGCACGGCCAGGGGCGGTACGGCAACGTACGAGAGGCACGGCCGGGGCCCGTCCCCGGCCCCGGTCGGCCGGAGCGTCCCTAGCGTCGCAGCAGCGTCACCACCGCCGCGCCGCCGAGCCCGATGTTGTGCGCCAGGCCGACCCGAGCGCCCTCCACCTGCCGGCCCTGTGCCTCGCCCCTGAGCTGCCAGGTCAGTTCCGCGGCCTGGGCGATTCCGGTGGCGCCGAGCGGGTGCCCCTTGGAGATCAGCCCGCCGGACGGGTTGACCACCCACCGGCCGCCGTAGGTGGTGGCCCCGGACTCGACGAGCTTCCCGGACTCGCCCTCGCCGCACAGCCCGAGCGCCTCGTAGGTGAGGAGTTCGTTGATGGAGAAGCAGTCGTGCAGCTCGATGACGTCGAGGTCGGCGGCCGAGAGCCCCGAGGCCGCGTACACCTGGCGGGCGGCGGCCCGTGACATCGGCTGTCCCACGGCGTCGACACAGGTGCCGGAGGCGAAGGAGTCCTCGGTGTCGGTGGTCATGGCCTGGGCGACGATCTCGACGGCCCGGTCCTCCAGGCCGTGGCGCTCGACGAAGCGCTCCGACACGACGACGGCGGCGGCCGATCCGTCGGAGGTGGGTGAGCACTGGAGTTTGGTCAGCGGGCGGTGGATGGTCTTCGCGGCGAGGACCTCCTCGACCGTGTACGGGTCCTGGAACTGGGCGTACGGGTTGTTCACCGAGTGCCGGTGGTTCTTGGCGCCGACCGCGGCGAGTTGAGCCTCGGTCGTCCCGTACCGCTCCATGTGCTCACGGGCCGCGTTGCCGAAGATCTGGGCGGTGGGCGGGCTCATCTCGAAACCGTGGGCGGCGGCCATGATCCCGTAGTGCCGCGCGACGGGTGAGGTCTTGAAGTCGGCGGCACCGCCGTCGGCGCCACCGCCGCCGAGCGCGCCGCGCGTCATCTTCTCGAAGCCGAGCACGAGGACGCAGTCGCTGCCGCCGCCCTCGACGAACTGCCGGGCCGTCATCAGCGCGGTGGCGCCGGTGGCGCAGTTGTTGTTGACGTTGTAGACGGGCACGCCGGTCAGTCCGAGTCCGTACACGGCGCGCTGACCGGCGGTGGAGGGCTGGAAGCAGTAGCCGACGACGGCCTGCTGGACCTGCTCGTACGCGACCGAGGCATCGGCGAGCGCCGCCGTCCCGGCCTCCTTCGCCATGTCCCAGTACTGCCAGTCGCGGGTCTCGGGCTTCTCGAACTTCGTCATTCCCACGCCGACGATGTACGCCTTCATGAGCTTCATGGGCTTCATGGGTTCCACAGGCTTCACGGGCAAGTCCCTTCGATCGCGTCAGTCGCGCGGAAGGCCGAGGATGCGCTCGGCGACGACATTGAGCTGAACCTGGGTGGTGCCGCCCGCGATGGTCAGGCAGCGGGACATCAGGAAGCCGTGCACGGCCCGCTCCCCCGCCCCTTCGCCGACCGCGCCGGCCGGGCCGAGGAGTTCGAGGGCCAGTTCGGCGACCTTCTGCTGGTGGGTGGTCTGGACGAGCTTGCGGATGGAGGCTCCCGCGCCCGGTTCGAGACCCGAGACCTGTCGCAGAGTGGTCCGCAGTCCGATGCAGGCGAGTGCGTGGGCCTCGGCGGCGAGTGCTCCGATACGGGCCCGGTACGTGCCGTCGAGTTCGCCGGAGCGGGCGATCAGCGCCTCCAGGCCGGTGTCGAAGGTCATCTGATCGGCCATGTGGACGCGTTCGTTGCCGAGGGTGTTGCGGGCGACCCGCCAGCCGTCGTCGATCTCGCCGACGACGGCGTCGGCGGGCAGCAGGACGTCGTCGAAGTACACCTCGTTGAAGAGGGAGTCGCCGGTGATCTCCTTCAGCGGGCGGATGTCGATGCCCTCGGTGTTCTTCATGTCGACGAGGAAGTAGCTGAGCCCCCGGTGCTTGGGGGCGTCCGGGTCGGTCCTGGCCAGCAGGATTCCGTGGTCGGCCCCTTGGGCGGCGCTCGTCCAGACCTTCTGCCCGTTGATCCGCCAGCCCTCCCCGGTCCGCTCCGCCCTCGTCCGCAGCGAGGCGAGGTCGGAGCCCGCGCCGGGCTCCGAGAACAGCTGGCACCACAGGAGTTCACCGCGCAGGGTGGGCAGCAGATAGCGCTCCTGCTGCTGCGCCGTCCCGTGGGCGATGAGCGAGGGCACCACCCAGGTGGCGATCCCGAGGTCGCTCAGCTTCACCCCCTGCTCCCTCAACTCCTGCTGTATCGCGAGCTGCTGGACCGGCCCGGCGCCCAGTCCGCAGGGGGCGGGGAGATGCGGGGCGGCGTAGCCGGTCGGTGCGAGCGCGCGGCGGGCGGCCTTCGGGTCGAGGCCGCGGGCGGCGGCGACGGCCTCGCGCGCCTCGGCCCGGTACGCCGCGGCCCCGGCGGGAAGTTCGAGGGCGAGTTCGCGGCGCGCCCCGCCCTCGGCCAGCCGGACGGCCCGCAGCCGGTGGGCGTCACCGGCCCCCAGCAGCTGCCGGGCCACCAGGGCGCGGCGCAGATACAGATGGGCGTCGTGCTCCCAGGTGAAGCCGATGCCGCCGAGGATCTGGACGCAGTCCTTGGCGCAGCCGTACGCGGCGTCGAGGGCGTCCGACGCGGCGAGGGCGGCGACCATGGACCGTACGTCCGGGTCCCCTTCTCCGTCGGCGGCGCGGGCCGCGTCCCACGCCAGCGCGCGGGCCCGTTCGACCCGTACGAGCATGTCGGCGCAGAGGTGCTTGATGCCCTGGAACTGTCCGATCGGGCGGCCGAACTGCTCGCGGACCTTGGCGTATTCGGCCGCGGTGTGCAGCGCCCTGGCCGCGGTTCCGCAGGCTTCGGCGGCGAAGAGGACGGCTGCGAGGTCGCGGACGTGCGCGGCGTCGGTCCGCACGACGCGTTCCGCGGGGACGAGTACGCCCTCGGCGCGGATCTCGGCCGTGGGGCGGGTCGGGTCGGCGCCGCGGTGCGGGCGGACGGCCAGCCCGTCGGCGGCGGCGTCGACGGCCAACCAGAGGGGCCCGGCGGCCGATTCGGCGCAGAGCAGCAGGAGATCGGCGTCGGCGCCGGAGAGGACGGGCGGGGCGGTGCCGTCGAGCAGATGGCCGTCCCCGTGCTCGACGGCCGTGAGGGTGCCGGTGCCGAGGGCGACGGCGCCGATGCGCGCACCGGCCGCCAGATCGCGCACCAGCCCGCCCGCCCCGGCCGCGTGCAGTACGGCGGAGGCGAGGGAGCTCGCGAGATACGGGCCGGGGAGCGCGGCCCGGCCCGCCTCCTCCAGGACCACGGCCAGGTCGAGGAGTTGGCCTCCTCCGCCCCCGTACCGCTCGGGCAGATGGATGGAGAGGAGGCCCTGTTCGGCGAGCCCGTCCCAGTGCCCGGGGCGCACGCCGGGGGTACCGGGAGCGTCGACGTCGAGGAGCTTGCGGATCTCCTCCGGCGGTACGGCGCGCGCCAGCCACCCCCGTACGGCCTGCGCCAACTCCCTCTGTTCTTCGGTGATTCCGATGCCCATGCGGATCCTCGCCGGTCGCAGCCACTGGAACGGCGCAAGAGTAGAACACGTTCCATTCTGACGGAAGGTCAGGTGACGTGCGGATTACCACGCGCTCCGGCCGGGTGCGCGGTTGTGCCCCCGTTCGTACCCCGTTCACCGGAATACCGGGGGCATGAGGAAGGTTTCACGCTGCACACACTTGGCGGCCGGTGCTGCCCGCCGCCACACCCGCACGCCCCGTCAGATCCTCGACCGACCCTCGATCACGCCGCCCGGAGGCCACCCGCATGCCACAGACGACGAACGAACAGCACGCCGGGGAACTCCCCGGTCCGCGGCCGCGCGGGGCGGGCGGCGGCACCGTCCCCGTGCTCGCCTTCGCGGGTATCACCGTCGCGGTGATGCAGACCCTGCTCGTACCCGTCATCAAGGATCTGCCCGCCCTTCTGCGCACCGATCCGTCCGACGCCACCTGGGTGATGACCGCGACCCTGCTGGCGGGGGCCGTCGCGACACCCATCATGGGACGGCTCGGTGATCTCTACGGCAAGCGGAAGATGCTGCTCGCCAGTCTCGCCGTGATGGTGATCGGTTCACTGATATGCGCCTTCACCGACGATCTCGTGGTCATGATCGCGGGACGCGCGCTCCAAGGCTTCGCCATGGGTGCCATCCCGCTGGGCATCGGCATCATGCGCGACGAGCTGCCGCGCGAGAAGCTCGGTTCGGCGATGGCCCTGATGAGTTCCTCGATCGGGGTGGGCGGCGGACTCGCACTGCCCGCCGCCGCGCTGGTCGCCCAGCACTTCGACTGGCACACCCTGTTCTTCGGCGCGGCCGCTCTCGGCGTGCTGTCGATGGCGCTCACCGTCCTCGTCGTGCCCGAGACCACGCTGCGCGCCCCCGGGCGGTTCGACCTCGTCGGCGCGCTCGGGCTCTCGCTCGGCCTGGTCTGCCTGCTGCTGCCCGTTACCAAGGGCAGTGACTGGGGCTGGACCTCGGGCGCCACGCTCGGTCTGATCGCCGCCGCCCTGGTGATCCTCGTCCTGTGGGGCCTCTTCGAGCTGCGCAGCCCGGCGCCGCTGGTCGATCTGCGGACCACGGCCCGGCGCGAGGTGCTGCTCACCAACCTCGCCTCGATCATGGTCGGGGTCGCGTTCTACGCCGTCTCACTGGTCCTGCCGCAGCTGCTCCAGCTGCCGGCGTCGACGGGGTACGGGCTCGGCCGGTCGATGGTGGTCGCGGGACTGTGCGTGGCGCCGCTCGGCCTGACGATGATGCTCGTCGCCCCGCTCTACGCCCGGCTGTCCGCCCGCCGGGGCCCCAAGGTGTCGCTGATGCTCGGCCTGCTGATCATCGCGATCGGCTACGGGGCGGGGCTCGGGCTGATGAGCGCCGCCTGGCAGACCGTGATCATCGCGGTGGTGCTCGGGGCCGGCATCGGACTCGCGTACTCCTCACTGCCCGCGCTGATCATCGGGGCCGTCGATCCGTCCGAGACGGGTGCGGCCAACGGGCTGAACACCCTGATGCGGTCGATCGGGACGTCGGTGTCGAGCGCCGTGATCGGCATGGTGCTGGCCAACACCTCGGTGCGGACGGGCGGGGTGCCGCTGCCCTCGATGGAGGGGTTCCGCATCTCGTTCGGGATCGCGACGGGCGCGGTGCTGGTCGGGCTGGTGCTGGCCGCGTTCCTGCCGTCGCAGCGCGACGCGCTGCGCCCGGCCCTCCTGGCGAGCAGCGACGACGCGGCGGCCCCCGCACGCCCCGCGTCCCGCCCGGTCGCCGGTTCGGGCGGATTCCGCGGCCGGGTGCGGGACGCGGACGGCGCGCCGGTGGCCCGCGCCAATGTCACGCTGATCGACCACCGGGGCCGGCAGGCCGGCCTCGCCGTGGCGGACGAGGACGGCCACTACATGCTGGCCGCCCCGGCCGGCGGCACGTACGTGCTGGCCGGATCGGCCGCCGGATACGCGCCGCGCGCCTACCCGGCGGCCTACCCCGGCAACGGGCTGCCGGTCGACGCCGATCTGGAGCTCGCGCTCAGCGCACCGGAGCGTCGAACCGCGGTGCCGTCGTGAGCAGATGAGAGACGTCCGACCCGGCCGGAAGCTCCTGCGGCTGCGCGCCGCGGGTGAACAGCCGGGCGGGGTGGGCGCCCTGCACCCGGGCCTGGCGCCCGGAGACCCGCAGCCACGACCCTTCGCGCAGGCCGAGCACCGGCACGTCGTTCTCCTCCAGGAACTCGGTGAGCCGCTCCTCGCGGGTCTCGCCCTTGTGGGTGCTCTCCGGGTCCGGGTCCAGGTAGTGCGGGTTGATCTGGAACGGGACGAGGCCGAGCGTCTCGAAGGACGGCGGCTGCACGATGGGCATGTCGTTGGTGGTGCGGAGGGTGGGCGCCGCCATGTTCGTACCGGCGCTGGCGCCCATGTACGGCAGTCCGCCCCGCACCGCTTCGGTCACGGCGTCCCGCAGACCGGTCCGGTACAGGGCGCTCAGCAGCCGGAAGGAGTTGCCGCCGCCGATGAACACCGCGTCGGACGCGGCGAGTTCGGCGACCGGGTCGGCGTTCTCGTGGACCCCGCGGACGGTGATGCCGGACGGCGCGAGGGCGTCGCGGACGCGTGCGGTGTACGCGGTGTAGTCGGCGAGCGCGTACGGCACGAAGGCCAGCCGGGCACCGGAGGGCAGGAACGCGGTGACGGTGTCGAGGGCGTGTTCCAGGTAACCGCGGCCGTACTGGGTGGAGTTGGAGAGCAGCAGCAGATTCACGGGGTTCCTCTTGGTCATGTTCTGGATCGTCAGGTGGTGCGGGGGCGGCGGGCGCGGGGCTTCGGGCGCTGCGGCGGCTGGGTGAGCCGCCGCTCCAGCAGCTGGGCCGCGTGGCGCAGGGCGTCGAGCCGGTCCTGCGGAGCCCCGCGGAAGAGTTCCTCGGCACCGCCGAGGCTGAGGCTCCCGTACGGTTCGCGCCCGAGGAAGACCGGTACGGCGACGGTCGCGATACCGGTGTCGTACTCGCCGACCGTCCAGGCGTACCCCTGGGCGCGGACCCTGAGGAACTCCTCCTCCAGCCGGTCCGGGTCGGTGACCGTCCGGTCGGTGAAGCGGGCCATCGGGCGGCCCCGGAAGAGCCGGTGGCGCTGCTCGTCGGGCAGGTACGCGTAGTACGACTTGCTGGTCGCCCCGGCGTGCGCCGGGTAGAGCTCACCGACGAGCGGGTAGTAGCGCAGCGGCCCGGCCTCCCCCTCCTCCGCGGCTACGCACCGCATGTGGAAGCTGTCCGGCAGGCAGAACAGGACGGTGTCGCCGGTGACCCGGCACAGCTCCTCCAGCACCGGCCCGGCCAGCAGCTCCAGCGATCCGGAACGCTCCCAGAGCCTGCCCAGGCGCAGCACTGCGGGGCCGATGCGGTAGCGGCGGGTGGCCGGGTCGGAGACCAGGAAGCCGCGCCCGGCGAGGGTGGCGAGCAGCCGCTGGGCCACCGAGGTGTCCCAGCCGAACTCCTCGGCGACCTCGGTGACGCCCCAGTCGGGCCGGGTCCGCTCGAAGGCGAGCAGCACGAGGAGCGCCCGGTCGACGGTTTGCAGCGCCCCTGCTGGGGTGCGCCGGTCCAGATCGAAGTCGGCCATCGTCATCTCACCATTCAGACCTGAATTGCAAATAACGGGAAACAGTTGCGTTCAACGCTATCCGATCCCGAATGTTGCCTCAGCACCCCGCCCCGCGCTTCCCCCGTCGAGCGCCTCGGCCCGGGTGCCCGGATGAGCGAGAAAGGCCCCCCATGTTGAAGTACGTACTGGACATCGTCGAGCTGCTGGACGATCCCCAGGTCAATGGCAAGACGGTCGCCGAGTACCTCGACTCCGTGAGCGGGGCCGAGGGTTCGTCGGCGCAGGTCACCACGGTCACCGGCGAGCGGGGCTCGACGGACTTCGTGATGGTCCGCATCCCGGGCGCCCGAGGGCGTACGTCGGGAGGCGGCGCCCGCACGCTGGGCGTGGTCGGCCGGCTCGGCGGCATCGGCGCCCGGCCCGAGGTGACCGGCATGGTCTCCGACGCCGACGGCGCGGCCGCCGCGATCGCCACCGCCGCCAAGCTGCTCGACATGCGCCGCCGCGGCGATGTGCTGCCCGGCGATGTGATCGTCGCCACCCACATCTGCCCGGACGCGCCGACCGAGCCGCACGACCCGGTGCCGTTCATGGGCTCGCCCGTGGACATCGCCACCATGAACCGCCACGAGGTGACCGGCGAGATGGAGGCCGTGCTCTCCATCGACACCACCAAGGGCAACCGGATCATCAACCACAAGGGCCTCGCCCTGTCGCCCACCGTCAAGGAGGGCTGGGTGCTCCGGGTCGGCGAGCAGCTCGGCGAGCTGCTGGCCGTGGTGACCGGTGAGCCGTTGGTCACGTACCCGGTGACCACGCAGGACATCACCCCGTACGGTAATGGTGCACACCACATCAATTCGATCCTGCAGCCCGCCACCGCGACGGCCGCCCCGGTCGTCGGCCTGGCCATCACCTCGGCCGCCGCGGTGCCGGGCTGCGGTACGGGCGCGAGCCACGAGACGGACATCGCGTCCGCCGCCCGCTACGCCGTGGAGGTCGCCAAGACCTACGGCAGTGGCCACCTGGACTTCCACGACGCGGTGGAGTTCGACAACCTCGTCAGCCGTTACGGGTCACTGGCGCACCTGCAGACCCTCGGCCGCACACCCCAGGAGTCCTGATGGCAGCCACCCCGCAGGCCGAGGCCGTGGCCCCCGAGGCCAGAAGCATCGGCAGCGACGACTACGCGCTCTCCCGCGTCCCGCGTGACAAGCGCTTCGGTTTCTGGTCCATGCTGCTCCAGTGGCTGGCCCAGTCCGGCTCGATCTCGCAGTTCACCCTCGGCGCCACCATCGGTGTCGGCATGACCTTCGGGGACGCCTTCCTCGCCTTCACGCTCGGCGCGGTGATCCTGGAGGTCGTGATCTTCGCGATCGGTCTGGCCGGGATGCGCGAGGGTCTGGCGACCCCGATGCTGACCCGCTGGGTCGGCTTCGGACGCAACGGTTCGGCGCTGGTCAGCTTCGTCATCGCGGTCAGCCTGGTCGGCTGGTTCGGCGTCCAGAACACGATCTTCGGCAACAGCGTCTCGGCGCTGGTCGGCGGCCCGTCCTGGATGTGGTGCGTGCTGGCCGGCATCGCCATCACCGCCCTGGTGATCTTCGGCTTCACGTACATGGCCGTCTTCGCCAAGATCGTCACACCGCTCTTCTTCGCGATGGTCGCCTGGTCGATCGTCTCGACGCTGAAGGACCACTCGATCAGCGACCTGATCCACTCGCCGCCGCCCGGCCAGACGATCCCGCTGGCCGTCGCCGCCACCGCCATCGCGGGCGGCTTCATGACCGGTGCGATCGTGGCCCCGGAGATGACCCGGTACAACAGGAAGGGCTCGCACGTCTTCCTGCAGAGCGCCTCCTCGATGATCCTCTCCGAGTACATCGTCGGCATGACCGGCGTGCTCCTGGGCCACCTGGTCAAGAGCAACGAGGTCTCGCACATCGTGCTCTCCACCTCCGGCGCCTTCGGCGTCATCGTGGTCCTGATGTCCACCGCCAAGATCAACGACTGGAACCTGTACGGCTCCTCGCTCGGCGTCGTCAACTTCTTCCAGGTCGTCTTCGGCAAGCGGCTGCACCGCGGCGCGGTCACGATCGTCCTCGGCATCGCGGGCACGGCCCTGTCCGCGGTCGGGATCATGACCCACTTCACGGAGTTCCTCTCCGTCCTCGGTGTGGCGATCCCGCCGATCGGCGGGATCATCGTGGCCGAATACTGGGTCGTGAAGAAGATGCGCAAGCCGCTGGACGAAACCCGGGAGGCGCAGACCCTGCCGAAGTCCTCGCCGACCTGGGTGCCGATGTCCATAGCCATCTGGATCGCGGCGTTCTGCGTCGGCAAGTTCTACGACGGCGGCATCCCGGCCCTGAACTCGCTGGCCACCGCCTTCATCCTGTACAGCGTCCTCGGCCTGCTGGGCTGGGTGAAACCGTACGGCACCTCCACCCTGGACGACGAGGACGACGCCGCCCCCGCCGCCCGTGCGACAACCTCTGCGGGAGCAGCATGACCATCCCCGACCCCACCTCCTCGTTCGTCCCGGCCTCCGACGAGGCCCAGGACGAGGTCGTCGGACTCTGCGCCGAACTGATCAGGTTCGACACCTCCAACCCCACCAGCAACGAGCGCGCGAGCGCCGACTGGGTGGTGGGCCGCCTCGCCGAGGCGGGCATCGAATCCGAGCTGGTCGAGTCCGCCCCGGGCCGCGCCAACGTCATCGCCCGGATCGCGGGCCGCGACCCGGAGCGCGGCGCCCTCCTCGTCCACGGCCATCTGGACGTGGTCCCCGCCGACGCCTCCGAGTGGCAGGTCCCGCCGTTCTCCGGCGAGATCCGCGACGGCTACCTCTGGGGCCGCGGCGCGATCGACATGAAGGACACGGTGGCCGTCATGCTGGCCACCGCCCGCCACTTCGCCCGTACCGGCACCAGGCCCTCGCGCGATCTGGTCCTCGCCTTCCTCGCCGATGAGGAGGCGGGCGGGAAGTTCGGCGCCCACTGGCTGGTCGAGCACCGCCCGGAGCTCTTCTCCGGGGTCACCGAGGCGATCGGCGAGGGCGGCGGCTTCTCCTTCGCCATCGACGACACCCGTCGCCTCTACCCGATCGAGAACGCCCAGCGCGGCATGGCCTGGATGGAGCTCACCGCCACCGGCCGGGCCGGCCACGGCTCGTCCCCCAACGACGAGAACGCGGTCACCGACCTCGCCGAGTCGCTGACCCGCATCGGCCGTGCGACCTTCCCGGTCCGCCTGATCGCACCGGTCCGCGCCCTGCTCGAAGAGGCCGCCCGCCTCTACGGGGTCGAGTTCGACGAGAACGACATCGAGGGCAGCCTCGCCAGGCTGGGCCCGGTCTCCGACTTCATGCAGGTGGTGCTCCGCAACTCCGCGAACCCCACCATGTTCGACGCGGGCTACCAGACCAACGTCATCCCCGGAAGGGCAACCGCCCGCGTGGACGGCCGCTTCCTCCCCGGCCACGAACAGGAGCTGATCGACACGATCGACGAGCTCCTCCTCCCCTCGGTCACCCGCGAGTGGGTCAACCACGACATCGCGCTGGAGACGACGTTCGACGGCCCGCTGGTCGACGCCATGTGCGCGGCCGTGCGCGCCGAGGACCCGGACGGCCACCCGGTCCCGTACTGCAACCCGGGCGGCACCGACGCCAAGGCCTTCACCCACCTCGGCATCCGCTGCTTCGGCTTCAAGGGCCTCAAGCTCCCGCACGACCTGGACTACGGCCGCCTGTTCCACGGCGTGGACGAGCGCGTCCCGCTGGAGGGACTGCGCTTCGGCGTCCGCGTCATGACCCGACTCTGGCAGAGCTGCTGACCTCCGCGTCAGAGCCCCGCCAGGTGGCGCCCCGACCCGGGCTCACCCCGCGTACGCCCCCGCCGATGCCTTCGGCGGGGGCGTACGGCACGATGGGGCGCCGTCGAACGCGCACCCCGCAGAACCGCCCCACCAGGAGGAACCCGTGCCCGCCGAGTCCGTCGCCGAGCCGTCGCCCGAGATTCTCGCCGCCTTCCAGGCCGCCAAGGGCTTCATGCCGGTGGTCGAAGGACTGGCGCTGTACCGGGCGGCCGCCGAGGCCGCGGCTCTGGGGCTGCCGATCCTCGAAGTCGGCACCTACTGCGGGCGCTCCACCGTCCTGCTCGCCGATGTCGCCCGAGCGGCCGGTGTGACGGCCCTCACCGTCGACCACCACCGCGGCAGCGAGGAGCAGCAGCCCGGCTGGGAGTACCACGACCCGACCGTCGTGGACCCGGAGGTCGGCCGGATGGACACACTGCCGACGTTCCGCAGGACCCTGCACGCTGCCGGTCTCGAAGACCACGTCGTGGCACTGGTCGGACGGTCTCCGCAGGTCGCGGCGGTGTGGGGCGGAAGGCTCGGACTCGTCTTCATCGACGGCGGCCACACCGACGAGCATGCGAACGGCGACTACGAGGGCTGGGCCCCGCATGTCGCCGAGGGCGGGCTGCTGGTGATCCACGACGTGTTCCCGGATCCGGCGCACGGCGGCCAGGCCCCGTACCGCGTGTATCTGCGGGCGCTGGCCTCCGGCGCGTTCACCGAGGTCTCGGTCACGGATTCGCTGCGGGTGCTGCGGCGTACCGGAACGGGCATCTGAGCGAGTACCGAGGCGTACCGGAACGGGACTCCGAGCAGGCGCCGAACCGTACTGGAACAGGCATCCGAGCAGGTGCCGCCCGTTCCGGAACGGGACTCCGAGCAGGTGCTGCCCCGTATCGGAACGGGCATCCGGGCGAGTACCGAGACGTACCGGAACGGAGCTCCGGGCGGGCCGGGTGCGGGCACGGGGCGCAGGCGCGAGGCATCCGGGCCGGTCGCCCGAAGGGCCCCGATAGCATCGCGGGGTGCCGTACGACGAGAGCGTTCCCCCCACACCGCGCCGCCGGCCCCTGCTCGCCGCCGCCGTGCTCGCCGCCGTGTCCCTGACCGCCGCGGGCTGCGGCGCGGGCGACGACAGCGGCGGGGCGCAGGCCCGGCCCCTGCCGGGCGGCGGCGGTACCACCGCCGCGCCGTCGTCGGCCCCGCCGTCGAAGAGCGCCCCGGCCCCGGCGAAGACCTCCGCCTCCCCCGCCCCGTCCACGAAGCCCTCGAAGTCCACGGGCGGCCGGGCCACCGGGCCGCTGTCCGGGAAGACCGTCGTCATCGACCCCGGGCACAACCCCGGCAACCACCTGCACACCCGCGAGATCAACCGCCAGGTGGACATCGGCACCACGCACAAGGAGTGCGACACCACCGGGACATCGACCGACTCCGGTTACGCGGAAGCCCGGTTCACCCTCGACGTGTCGCACCGGCTGCGCACGCTCCTGCGCGCGCAGGGCGCGAACGTCGTGCTGACGTACGACAACGACCGCCCGTACGGGCCCTGTGTCGACGAGCGCGCCCGGATCGGCAACGAGGCCGGGGCGGACGCCGTGGTCTCGGTGCACGCGGACGGTTCCGCGGTCGGCAACCGCGGCTTCCACGTGATCCTTCCCGGACTGGTGCGGGGCGGGGCGGCGGACACCTCGAAGATCGTCGAGCCGTCGCGCGATCTCGGCACCCGGATCGCCGGCCTCTTCGTCCGCGATACCGGAAGTGCGCCTTCCAATTACGTCGGCGGCAATAGCGGGTTGGACATCCGCAAGGATCTGGGCGGACTGAATTTGTCGACCGTGCCCAAAGTCTTCATCGAATGCGGCAATATGCGTGATCCGAAGGATGCCGCCCTGCTCACCAGCGCGGGATGGCGTCAGAAGGCGGCGCAGGGCATTGCCGAGGGCATCAGCAGCTACCTGAAGGGGTAGCAAGAGGTGGTTCTGAGGCGAAATTGGGGGGAAGTGCGTCCGAGCTTCGGGCAGGGGCACAACCCGGCCGGGCAGACGATAGATTCATCCGTACCATGGGGAGCCGCCCCCGAGCTTCGCGCCGCGCCCGCCGTACCCGTACAGGCGGCAGCGACGACCGCCCCGACGAGACGACCGACTAAGGACCTTCACGTGAATATCCGCTCCCTCACTCGAGGCGACGGCGTGGTGATCGGAGCAGCGGTGGTGCTGTTCATCGCCTCTTTCCTCGACCTCTCCGGCTTCGACTGCCCTGCGGGCCTCAACTGCTCCAGCTACAACGCCCCGAACGCCTGGGACGCCCTCGGGGTCCTCATGAGCGTCTTCCTGGCCGGAATCATCGGTGCGGCGCTGGTCGTTGTGGGCCGTGCCATGCCGAACCGCAAGGTCGTCGGGTTCGACCTCGGTCAATTCGGTGCCGCCTTCTGCGTCTTCGCGCTGTGGACGGCGTTCTGGACGACCATCGACGCCAGCAACGCCGGCGCCGGAATGATCCTCGGCCTGCTCGGGTCCATCGTGCTCGCGGGCGGCGCGATCGCCACCCCGCTGGTCCCCGCGCTCAAGGCGCCGCTGATGGGCACCCCGCGCCCGCAGGCCGTGCAGCCGCCGTACGGCGGCCAGCCGCAGCCCGGCCAGGGGTACGGCTACCCCGGCGCCCAGCAGCAGCCCTACGGTGCGCAGCCGGGTCAGCAGCAGCCGTACGGCGCCCAGCCGCAGCCCGGTCAGCCGCAGCCCGGCCAGCCGGAGCCGCAGAAGGCCCAGCCGGCCCCGGCGGCCGGTGCGGCGACCGGTGACTTCACACCGTTCTGGTTCGCGGTGCCGGTGGCCCGCCCGCTGTACGGGGAGGACGGTTCGCCGTCGCCGATCGCCGAACTGGCGCCCGGCACCTGGTACCTCGCGGTGGAGCAGCGCGGTGCCGCCCTCATCGCCCAGACGCAGGACGGCCGTCGCGGGGTGCTCCAGGACACCACGGGCATCCAGCGCGGCTGAGTCCACACCGCCGCAGGACGAACAGCGGCCCCCCGCCCCTTCCGGGCGGGGGGCCGCTGTCGTACTCTCCGTCCGTGCGTCAGATATCTGACACACCGTCAGGAATGCTGGGAGGCGGAGGAATGCGGCTCGGACTCGCGCTCGGCTACTGGGGCCGCGGCCCGGACCCTGCCCACCTGGACCTCGCCCGGGAGGCGGAGGCGCTGGGATACGCATCGGTGTGGACGGCGGAGGCCTGGGGCTCCGACGCGTTCACCCCGCTGACCTGGATCGCCGCGCACACCTCCCGGATCCGGCTGGGCACCGGCATCGCACAGATGGCGGCGCGCACCCCGACCGCGACCGCCATGCACGCCCTCACCCTCGACCATCTCTCCGGCGGCCGGATGATGCTCGGCCTGGGGCTGTCCGGGCCGCAGGTGGTGGAGGGCTGGTACGGGCGGCCGTTCCCGAAGAGTCCGCTGACCGCCACCCGCGAGTACGTCGACGTCATCCGCCAAGTGCTCGGCCGCGAGGCCCCCGTGGAACTGGCCGGGCGCTTCCACTCCCACCCGTACGACGGCCCGGACGGCACCGGTCTGGGCAAGCCGCTGAAGCCGATCACGCATCCGCTGCGGGCGCGGCTGCCCGTGCTGCTCGGGGCGGAGGGGCCGAAGAACATCGCGCAGACGACACGGATCGCCGACGGCTGGCTGCCGCTGTACTGGTCGCCGCTGCGCACCGATGTGTACGAGGCGTCGCTGACCGGTCTGCCCGACGGATTCGTGATCGCGCCGATGGTCCGGGCGCGGGTCTGTGACGATGTCGCCGAGGGGCTGCTGCCGGTGAAGGCGATGCTCGGCTTCTACATCGGGGGCATGGGGCACGCGGCCCGCAACTTCCACGCCGATCTGATGGCGCGGATGGGTTTCGAGGAGGAGGCGCGGCGGATCCAGCGGCTCTTCCTCGAAGGGCGCAAGGAGGAGGCGGTGCTGGCCGTACCGGACGCGTTCGCCGATGAGATCTCGCTCGTCGGCCCGCGTCGGCGCATCGCGGAGCGGCTGGAGTTGTGGCGCGAGGGGCCGGTGACCGATCTGCTGGTGACGGCGCCGGACCCGCACACCCTGCGGGTGCTCGCGGAGCTCAACTGAGGGCTGCCCCGTCGTCCGCGGCGGGCACCGGGGACGGCGGGACGGCCCTCAGGCCGCCGGCCGGGCCGGGTCCGTGGGCCAGGCTCCGGTCGCGACCGGGGCGGGGCGGACGCGCCGCCGTGTCGCAGTGCGCTCCCAGGGCTGGGGGTCGGGGTACGTCAGGAGTTCCAGGGTGCTGCCCCACGGAGTGCGCAGATACGCGAACCGGTTGCGCTCCCCCGCCTCGGGACCCGGCAGCGGCTGCGCGTCGGCGAGCAGCAATGCGCCCGCGGCGACGCAGTTCCGTACGGCCGCGTCCAGGTCGTCCGCGTAGAGGGCCACATGCTGCCAGCCGAAGTCGCAGGGCCGCACCGGGGGTTCGCGGCGGGGCCCCTGGAACTCGAACAGCTCGATGCCCGGTCCGTCGCCGGGGAGGGCCAGCATCCGGATCGCCAACTGCTGGGTACCCGCCGGGACACCGAGCAGGCGCTCGACGTCCGGTCCTGCGCGCGGTCCGTCCTGGCGGCGCAGGCCGTCGTACAGCACCTCGGCGCCGAACGCCCTGACGAGGAAGAGGGTCGCGGTCTCCAGATCGGGGACCGTGACCCCGATGTGGTCGATCCCTCGCACGCTTGTGGCCGTCATGGCTTCACCGCTCCCGTCCCGGGGCTGCGCCGACCGCCCCGTCCGCCCCGGAACGGACCCGCTCCGGGGTCGTACCCCCGCGCGACCAGGCCAGCAGCTCACCGGCCGGCCAGGTGGTGACCACGCGCTCCGCCGGGACGCGGCACTCCTCGGCGCGGGCGCAGCCGTGGACCTGCCAGTCCAGCTGTCCCGGCGCGTGTGCGTCGCTGTCGACGGCGAACAGGGCGCCCGCGTCGACGGCGCGGCGCAGCAGCCGGCGGGGCGGGTCGAGCCGTTCGGGACGGCTGTTGATCTCCACCGCCGTGCCCGCCTCCGCACACGCGGCGAAGACCTCGTCCGCGTCGAACCGCGATTCCGGGCGGCCCCGGCCGGTGAGCAGCCGCCCGGTGCAGTGCCCGAGGACGTTCGCCCGCGGATGGCGGACGGCCGCGAGCAGGCGCCTGGTCATGGGGGCGGGGTCCATCCGCAGTGCGGAGTGCGCGGAGACCACCACGACGTCCAGCTGTGCCAGCAGCTCCTCCTCCTGGTCGAGGGAGCCGTCGGGGAGGATGTCGCACTCGATGCCGGTGAGCAGCCGGAACGGCGCCCATTGCCTGTTGAGTCCGGCGATCGCGTCCAGCTGGCGGCGCAGCCGCTCCGGGGAGAGCCCGTTCGCCACGGTCAGCCGGGGCGAGTGGTCGGTCAGGACCGCCCACTCATGACCCAGCTCCGCCGCTGTGCGGCCCATCTCCTCGATCGGGCTGCCGCCGTCCGACCAGTCGGAGTGCAGATGGCAGTCGCCGCGCAGCAGCGCGCGGAGGCCGCCGCCGCCCTCGGGGAGCGGGGCGGCGGCGGCCTCCTCCTCCAGCCGCTCCAGATAGCCGGGCACCTCCCCGGCCACCGCCTCGCGGATCACCTGCCCGGTCTTCGGCCCGATGCCCTTGACCGTCTCCAGCGAGCCGTCCGCCGCCCGCCGCGCGGCCTCGCCGTCCGCCATCGCCGCCACCGTGCCGGCGGCGGCGCGGAACGCCTGGACGCGATAGGTCGCGGCCCCGCCGCGTTCCAGCAGGAAGGCGATCCGTCTCAGGGCGCGGACGGGCTCCATCGGCACCTCCACCGGGGCCGCCGGACACAACGGGCTGTCCTCTCCAGCTTGGCTCAGCACCGCCCCGCCCGCACAGCGGGCGCGGCGCGCCCGGCGGGCGGCGGGCGGTACGCACTCAGCCGAAGGTGGTGTGCTCCAGCCAGAAGTCCAGCAGCTCCGCGTCCCCCAGCACCTCGACGCGGCCGCTGTCCGCCGCGAGGCGCCGGTTGAAGACCAGCATGACGTCGGTGAGCGGGCCCCGCAGGGACACCGTCGCCTTCTCGTGGGCGTGCCGCCAGCCGAAGCCGTCCGCGCCGAACTCGATCAGCCACTCGGCGTCCGGCACGTCCGTGGCGTGCAGATGGATCGAACGCCCGGCGCCGGTCAGCCCGGCGGCCCCCTTGTCGCCGGTGGACCGCGCGAAGGCGACGATCTCCAGCCACTCCTCGATGGTGTCCGCGGCCAGCTCCGGAGCCACCTCGTACCCGGCCCCCACGGTGAGCGCCGCGTCGGCCTGGTGGACGATCGTCTCGTGCGCCATGCGGCGGGACCAGAAGCCGGTGCTGTGCTCCCATCCCCAGGACCACACCTTCTCGTCGGGGCCGGCCGCGCGCAGGAGCCCGGCGGTCTCCGCCGCCCCGTCCGCCAGCCAGGCGTCGAGCACGGCGGGGTCGTCGCCCTCGGGCCTGGACTCCGCCACCTCTTGGAGCGGGATCATTTCGGTGGCCCGGGTGCGTACGATCTCGCTCACCCAGCGGTGCGCTCCGCCGACGTGGCCGGCGAGATCGCGCAGGGTCCAGTCGGGGCAGGTCGGGACGGTCGCGTTGAGGTCGGCGCCGTTGATCGCCGCCCTCAACGCGTCGGTGCGGGCGATGATTTCGTCACAGTAGAGGTCGTGCGGGAGTGCGCTCATGCCCCGTACCCTAAGGCTGGCAAAGGCCGGGACCACATCGATTATCCGCTATCCGCCGAGTTGCGAGGTGGTGGGCACCTTGTCCTTCACCTCGGCGCCCGCGCTCCTGCCCGCGTCCTTGACGCCGTTGATCACGCCCTCGAAGGTGCCGATGTCGCCTTCGCCCGCCTGGCCGTTGCGCAGCTTGGTGCCGAGCCCCTTGAGCGAATCGATGCCCGCCGTCAGCGGCGCGACCGCCTTCGAGAGCAGCGGGTCGCCCTTGGCGTTGACGGCGGCGGCCTTCAGCCGGTTGTAGGCGAAGCCACCCGCGAGACCGGCCTTGACCAGGGCGAACTTACGCCCGTCCGCGCCCTTCTTGAACGTGCCCGCGCGGTACGGCTTCACGATCCACTGATACGTCGCCCCGGCCGCGAGCCCCGCGTTGGCGACGAACCGCGTCTTGGCGAGTTTCTGCGCCTGCGCCGAGGCCGTGCCGCTCGGGGACGCGGAGCTGCTCGCACTGGTCTTGCCACCGCCGCCGCACGCGGTCGCGCCCACGAGCACGGCGCAGGACAGCAGCAGCGGGACGAGCGGACGGCGGAGCGGTACGGAACCGTTCACGGCGGAACTGGGCACAGCGGGCCTCCCTGGCCGGGCACCTCACGGCGACCTCTGCGGTGAGTGGCGGAATTCGCCACGCCCCGCAAGGCTCGCCCGGCCCCGGGCGGTCCGCCACTCGGGGCCGCCGTCCGGGTTCCGCCCGCTGGAAGCGGCCCCGGCGGCCCTCAGCCGCAGCAGTCCGGTTCCAGCCCGCGCGGCAGGTGCTCGCCGCTGAAGACGGCCGTGGTCGCCTCGTCGCCGCCGAGCGCGGCCACCGCGAGCAGCAGGGAACCGGCGGTCCAGGTGGTGAGTTCCTCCGGCCAGAACGCCCGGTTGCCCTCGAAGACGTACCCCGTCCAGTACATGCCGCCCTCGGCGCGCAGATGCTGGACGGACTGGAGGATCTCCAGCGCCCGGTCGGACTCGCCCATCACCCAGAGCGCCAGGGCGAGTTCGCAGCTCTCGCCGCCGGTCACCCACGGGTTGGGCAGCACGCAGCGCACCCCGAGGCCGGGGACCACGAAGCGGTCCCAGCCCTCCTCGACGCGCTCCTTGGCGGCCGCTCCGGTGAGCGCGCCGCCGAGGACCGGGTAGTACCAGTCCATCGAGTAGCGGCTCTTGTCGAGGAATCGCTCCGGGTGGCTGCGGATCGCGTGGGCCAGTGCGCCGGTCGCCAACTCCCAGTCGGGCTGCGGCTCCTCGCGCCGTTCGGCGAGGGCGAGTGCGCAGCGCAGCGCCTGGTGGATGGAGGAGCAGCCGGTCAGCAGGGCGTCGTCGACCGGGGTTCCGTCGGCTTCGCGCTTCCAGCCGATCTGCCCGCCGGGCTGCTGGAGCCGCAGCACGAATTCGACGGCGGCGAAGACGGTCGGCCACATCCGGTCGACGAACGCGTCGTCGCCGGTGGCGAGGTAGTGGTGCCAGACGCCGACGGCCACGTACGCGCAGAAGTTGGTCTCCAGAGCGCGGTCGGTGGGCCGTTCCGGGTCACCGTCGTGGTACGCGGCGTACCAGGAGCCGTCCTCGTTCTGGTGCCGGGCCAGCCAGTCGTACGCGCGTTCCGCCGCGGCGTGCTCGCCCGCCGCGTCGAGGGCCATGGCGGCCTCGGTGTGGTCCCACGGGTCGAGGTGGTGGCCGCGGAACCAGGGCAGCGCACCGTCGTCGCACTGCGCGGCGAGGAGGGCGGCGACGGTCTCGGTGGCCTGCTCGGCGGTGAGGACTCCGGGCAGTACGAGGTGTTCGGTCTGCTCGGGAGTGGTCACGCCTCGGCCCTGGAGAGGTCCTCGGCGGCGGCCACGGGCAGGTGCGGCTTGGTCGCGTACGCCACGAAGCTCTTGCCCACGACCGGGTTGAGCAGCTGCTCGGCGACCCGGGTCGCCCTCGGCTTCTTCATGATGTCCCAGACGAGCAGCTTGTGGTACGCGCGGACCGGCAGCGCTGCGTCCTTGCCGTCACGGCCCACCCCGAACGCGCACTTGAGCCACCAGTACGGCGCGTGCAGGGCGTGGGCGTGGTGGGTGCCGTACGGCTTGAGGCCGGCGCCGCGTATCTTGCCGAGCAGCTCGTCGGCCTTGTAGATGCGGATGTGGCCGCCCTCGACCTCGTGGTAGGCGTCGGAGAGCGTCCAGCAGACCTTCTCGGGGCCGTAGCGGGGCACGGTGATCGCTATCCGGCCGCCGGGCCTGAGGACCCGGACCATCTCGGCGAGCACGCCCTTGTCGTCGGGGATGTGCTCCATCACCTCGGAGATGATCACGACGTCGAAGGACTCGTCGGGGAACGGCAGGTTGAGCGCGTCGCCCTCCATCGCGGTGGCGGTGGCGCCCTCGGGGGCCTCGCCCGCCTCCTTCATGGCGGCGAACCACTTCGCGACCTCGCGGATCTCCTCGGCGTTGCGGTCGAGGGCCACGACCTGGGCGCCGCGCCGGTAGCACTCGAAGGCGTGGCGTCCGGCGCCGCAGCCCAGGTCGAGCACTCGGTCACCTGCGGCGAGCGGGAAGCGGGTGAAGTCCACGGTCAGCACGGAGGCCTGCTTTCGCGGTCGAGGGGGATCAGTGGGCAGGGGCGGCGGGGGCGGACTGCGGGGTCACCGTCGCCCGCCGGAACGCGTGGTGGCCGCGCGGGCGGCGATCGCCTCGCGGTAGAGGGCGGCGGTGCCGAGGGCGGCCTGCTTCCAGGTGAACCGGGACAGCACCCGGGCGCGGCCCGCCGCGCCGAGCCGGGCGCGCAGTTCCGGGTCGCCGAGCAGCCGGGCGAGCGCGCCGGCCAGCGCCCCGGCGTCGCCGGGCGGAACGGCCAGGCAGGTCTCGCCGTCCGGGCCCGCGACCTCGGGGATCGCGCCGCCCGTGGTGGCGACCAGGGGCGTGCCGGTGGCCATGGCCTCGGCGGCGGGCAGCGAGAACCCTTCGTACAGCGAGGGGACGCAGGCGATCTGGGCGCCGCGCACCAGGTCGACGAGTTCCGCGTCGCTGATGCCCTTGACGAACTCGACGGCGTCCTGGAGCCCGTGCCGCTCGATGGCCTGCGCGACCGGTCCGTCCTCGGCCCGCTTGCCGACGACCACCAGGTGCGCCCGCGGGTTCTCGGCGCGGAGCTCGGCAAGCGCCTCGACGAGGTGGACGAGGCCCTTGAGCGGGACGTCGGCGCTGGAGGTGGTGACGATCCTCCCGGGCACCTCGGCGACCGAGGGATCGGGCGACCAGAGGTCGGTGTCGGCACCGATGTGCACGACGTGGATGCGGCCTCGGGCCACCCCGAGCTGGTCGACGATCTCCTGCTTGGAGGAGCCGGAGACGGTGAGCACGGAGGGCAGTCTGCGCGCGACCCGCTTCTGCATGCGGGTGAAGGCGTACCAGCGGCGTACGGAGGCGCGCCGGCGCCGGGTCCCGGCGGCGTCCAGGTCCAACTGCCGGTCGACCGTGATGGGGTGGTGGATCGTGGTGACGAGTGGGGCGCCGAGGTCCGTCAACAGCCCGTAGCCGAGCGTCTGGTTGTCGTGGATGACGTCGAACTCGCCCCGGCGGGCGATGAGATGGCGGCGGGCGCGGAGGCTGAAAGTGAGCGGTTCCGGGAAGCCGCCGGTCCACATGGTGGCGACCTCGGCGGCGTCGATCCAGTCCCGGTACTCGCCGCGCTTCGGGGTGCGGAACGGGTCGGGCTGGCGGTAGAGGTCCAGGCTCGGCAGCTCGGTGAGCGGGACGCCCTCGTCGAGCACCGGATAGGGCTGGGCGCCGATCACCTCGACGTTGTGGCCGAGCCGGGCGAGCTCGCGGCCGAGGTGGCGCACATAGACGCCCTGGCCGCCGCAGAAAGGATTTCCCTTGTAGGTGAGGAGTGCGATGCGCAACGGACGCTCGTCGGGGGTGCCCGACGCGTCGCTGCCCGCGCGGGGGCCCGTCTCTACGGCCTCAGCGGTCACACTCGGCCCCCTTCTCACTGCGTGTTCGCCGGAGCGTAACCGCTCGCGCTAATCTAGAACAAGTTTCAGACTGGATCGTTCAATGAGCTACGAATCTACCGGCAGGTAGCGTCGGTGCAACGGCCGGACCGGGTGATTCGCGCCACGACCGGACGCCCTGGCATGCTGTGCGCCGCCGGGAGACCGAGCACCTCCCTCCGGTTGTGGACAGAAGCCATGGATGGGGACACATGACAGCGGAAGCCAAGCCGGCATCGCCGCCCCTGACGGAACGCCAGGAGGCCCGGCGCCGCCGGATCCTGCACGCCAGCGCCCAGCTCGCCGGCCGGGGCGGATTCGAGGCGGTCCAGATGCGCGAGGTCGCGGAGGCCGCCGAGGTCGCCCTGGGCACGCTGTACCGCTATTTCCCGTCCAAGATCCATCTGCTGGTCGCCACCATGCAGGACCAGCTCCAGCACCTGCACACGACGCTGCACAAGCGCCCCCCGGCCGGGGACGACGCGGCGCAGCGGGTCGCCGACACCCTGATGCGGGCGTTCCGCGCACTCCAGCGCGAACCGCATCTGGCGGACGCCATGGTGCGGGCGCTGACCTTCGCGGACCGCAGCGTCAGCCCGGAGGTGGACACGGTCTCGCGGATCACGACGGCGATCATCCTGGACGCGATGGGCCTGGAGCATCCGACGCCGGAGCAGCTGTCCGCGGTCCGGGTCATCGAGCACACCTGGCACTCGGCGCTGATCACCTGGCTGTCGGGGCGGGCGTCGATCGCCCAGGTGAAGATAGACATCGAGACGGTGTGCCGGCTGATCGACGTGACGGCGCCCCGGGACACCCCGTAGCGGATCGGGGCCCTTTCCTCACCCGTCCCTCACCGATCTGCCCGAAAGCATCACAAATCTCTCCTTAGCATGGTCATGACCAGCACCGATGGAGAGGAAGACATGACTGACCAGTCAGGCGGTCCGAGCGGCGCGACGGGGATGCGGGCCCCGGGCGGACCGGGATACGGCGTACAGCCCCCGGCCGGCTACGGGTACGGCGCCCCGCTGCCCAGCGGCAGGGCGACGGCCTCGATGGTGCTCGGCATCCTCGGGCTGGTGCTGATCCCGATCGTCCTGCCCATCATCGCGCTGTGCCTCGGTGTCTCGGCCCGGCGGATGGCCGACCGGGGCGAGGGCGGCGGCCGCGGGCAGGCGACCGCGGGCATGGTGATGGGCATCGTCGGCATCGCGTTCGCCGCCCTCGGCGTGCTCGTGGCCACGGCCCAGGCGATCGCCTCCGTCTGACGGGCCACCGCCCGCGGCGCCGACGCGTGAGTACCGGGCCGCGCCCTCGGCCCATGTGCGGGCCCCACATGCGCACCGCGCCAGGTGGGGCGCCCTGCACCATGTCGACGGCGGCACGGTGTCCATACGGTTCGGCGACATCACAGGTACACGCCGAGGAGCCGGTCACCATGCGTCGCAGAGCCACAGGCACCGCCCGTCCCCCCAGATCCCTCTCCGCCGCCGTCGCGCTCGCCTCGGCCGGTCTCCTGCTGGCCGGGTGCACCGCCGCCGGGAAGGCGGGCGAGACCGGTTCCGCGTCCGGGAAGGACGCGAAGGACCGGACCGTGAAGGTGGGCCTGGTCTACTCCCGCACCGGACTGCTCGCGGACTACGGGAAGCAGTACCGCGACGGGTTCATGGCGGGCCTGGACTATGCGACGAAAGGCACCGGCAAGGTCGCCGGGCACCGCATCGAGGTCACCGAGCAGGACGACGCGGGCGACCCCGGCAAGGCGGTCTCCGCGGCCAAGAACCTGATCGGCAAGGGCTACCGGGTGCTGGCCGGCACCACCGATTCCGGGGTGGCCCTCCAGATGGCGCCGCTCGCCGCCCAGAACAAGGTGCTGTACATCAGCGGACCGGCCGCCACCGACGCCGTGACCGGGATCAACGACTACACCTTCCGCTCGGGCCGGCAGTCGTACCAGGACATCCTCACCGCCGGGGCGATGCTCGGCGAGGCCGAGGGCAAGAAGGTCACGGTGCTGGCCCAGGACTCCACCTTCGGCCAGGCCAACGTCGCCGCCGTGAAGGCCGTGCTCGGGGCCAAGGGGGCGAAGGTGGGCTCCGTACTGGCTCCGCCCGGCGCCACGGACCTGACCCCGTTCGCCCGGCAGGTCGAGGCGAGCGCGCCCGACCTCGTCTTCGTCGCCTGGGCCGGCTCCACCGCGCCGGCGCTGTGGACCGCGCTGGACCAGCAGGGCGTGCTGGAGGCGGGCAAGGTCGTCACGGGACTCGCCGGGACGGCCTCGTACCCGGTCTTCGGGAACGCCGGTTCCAAGGTGTCGTTCCTGGCGCACTACTTCCCCGGCGCGGGCGGCGGCAACGCCGTGGAGAAGTCCATGCTCGACTCGGTCACCGAGGCCGGCGGCACCCCGGACCTGTTCACCCCCGACGGCTTCACGGCGGCGCAGATGGTCGTGCGCGCCGTCGAGAAGGGCGGCGCCACCGACTCCGCCGCGATGGTGAAGGCACTGGAGGGCTGGAGCTTCGACGGGGTGAAGGGCAAGGAGCAGGTCCGTGCCGAGGACCACGCGCTGGTGCAGCCGATGTTCGTCGCGAAGCTCAGGGGGAAGGGCGCCGGTGCGAAGCCGGAGCTGGTGACCACCGAGCCGATGGACGAGGTGGCGCCGCCCGCGAAGCCCTCGGCGGGCTGACCGGTGGCCGTACCGGAGACCACCGCGGAGCACTCTGCCGGGGCGCGGACCGCCGCCCCGGTGCTCCGGCTGACCGGCCTCGGCTGGACCGTCGGCGGGGCGACGATCGTCGAGGACGTCACGCTGAGCGTCGGCGAGGGCGAGTTCCTCGCCTTCATCGGCCCCAACGGGGCCGGCAAGACTTCCCTGTTCAACCTGATCAGCGGGCTGACCACGGCCACGTCGGGCACGATCGAGCTGGACGGTGCGGACATGACGGGCCGCCCCGCGTACGCACGGGCGCGGCGCGGCATCGGCCGCACGTTCCAGACGTCCAGCCTCTGGCCCGGGACGACCGTGGCCGACCACGTCCGGCTGGCCGCGCAGGCGGCCGGGGGCGGCTCGTACCGGCTGTGGCGGCGCGCCTCCCCGTACACCGCCGAGGTGGACGGCGTACTGGAGCGCACCGGTCTCGGCCACCGGGCGCGGGCGACGGCGTCCGAGCTGTCGCACGGCGAGAAGCGGAAGCTGGAGCTGGCGGTGCTGCTGGTCGGCGAGCCGCGGCTGATGCTGCTGGACGAGCCGATGGCCGGCGTGAGCGCGGAGGAGGTGCCCGCGCTGACCGAACTGATCCGCACCCTGCACCGGGACGAGGGCCGCACCGTCCTGATGGTCGAGCACCACATGGACGTCCTGCTGGGCCTGGCCGACCGGCTCGCCGTGATGCACCACGGCCGGCTGCTGGCGCTGGACACCCCCGAGGCCGTGACCGCCGACCCGACCGTGCAACAGGCCTACCTCGGGGAGGGATTGTGACGACCGAGCCCCTGCTCGCCGTACGGGACCTGAGGGTCCTGATCGGCGGCCGGCACATCCTGCACGGCGTGGACCTGGACGTCGCCCCGCACGGCGTGACCGCGCTCCTGGGCCGCAACGGCGCCGGGAAGACCACGACCGTACGCGGCGTCCTCGGCCTCGTCCCGCGCACCGGCAGCGTGCGGCTGGACGGCGAGGAGACCGTGTCGATGCCCACCCACACCGTGGTGCGGCTGGGCATCGGCTACGCCCCCGAGGACCGGGGGATCTTCGCCGGGCTGACGGTGGCGGAGAACCTGCGCCTGGCCGAACGGCCCGGCGGGGGCACGCCCGCGTACCCGCTCGTCCACGAACTCTTTCCCGAACTGAAGCGCCGGGAGCGGCAGTTGGCCGGGACGCTGTCCGGCGGGCAGCAGCAGATGGTGGCCATCGGCCGCACGCTTCTGAACGGCAACCGGCTGATCATCGCCGACGAACCCACCAAGGGTCTGGCGCCCAAGGTGGTCACCGAGGTCGCCCAGGTGCTGGAGCGGGCCGCCGAGGCGGTGCCGGTGCTGCTCGTGGAGCAGAACCTCGCCGTCGTACGGCGTCTGGCCGAGCACTGCGTGGTGCTCGCCGACGGCCGGACCGCCCATCAGGGGCCGGCCGCCGGGCTGCTGGGCGACGCGGAGGCGGCACGGCGCCTGCTGGGCGTGGGCCGCGGTCCGGTCGCGGCCGTGACCCCGCACTCTTCTTCTCCGGCCGTGGAGGCGGATTCCTGATGTCCACCGTCGTCCTGCTCACCATGACCGGACTCGGTCTGGGGGCGCTGTACTTCCTGATCGCATCGGGACTCTCACTGATCTTCGGGCTGATGGACGTGCTCAACTTCGCCCACGGGGCGCTGCTCTCCATCGGCGCCTACGGCACCTGGTGGGCCGCCGCCGGGAATCTGCCCGGCGCCGGACCGGGCGGAGCGGGCTTCGCCCTCGCGGTCCTGTTCGGTACGGCGGTGGGCACCGCGGCCGCCGTGCTGCTGGAACTCGCCGTCGTCCGCCCGCTCTACACCCGGCCGCGCGAGCAGGTCCTCGCCACGGTCGGGGTGGGGCTCGCCGTCCCGGCGCTGCTGTCGGGGATCTGGGGCTCGGACGCCCGGACCTTCCCGGGGCCCGAGGCGCTGTCCGGCACCTTCGGGCTGCTCGGCGCACGGGTCCCGGTCAACCGGCTGGTGCTGGTCGCGGCGGCGGTCGTCGTACTCGTGGCGCTGCGGCTCTTCCTCGGCCGCACCCGGCACGGCCTGGTGGTACGGGCCGGTGTCGAGGACCGGGCGATGGTCACCGCGCTCGGCATCGACGTGCGCAGGGCGTTCACCCTCGTCTTCGCGATCGGCGGCTCGGCCGCCGCGCTCGGCGGGGCGCTCGGCGGCCTGTACTTCGGCTCGGTCGACCCCCGCCAGGGCACCTCGCTGCTGATCTTCGCGTTCGTCGTGGTGGTCACCGGGGGCCTGGGCTCGGTGACCGGTGCCGCCGCGGCGTCCGTCGTCATCGGCCTGGTCCAGCAGTTCGCCAACTACTACACCGCAGCGGGCCTCGGCGACCTGGCCGTCGTCGTCCTGCTCGCCGCGCTGCTGCTCGTCCGGCCGCGCGGACTGACCGGGAGGCTCGCGTGAGCACCGTCACCGAGACACACGACCGCGACGGACACCCGGCCGCACCGGCCGCCGGCAGCACCGTCCGGCCGCTGCGCCGCTGGTGGCCCGCCGCCGCGCTGCTCCTCCTCTTCCTCGCGCCGTACAGCGCGCTGCCGCTGCCGGGGCTGCTGGACGGCCCCCTCGGAAGCCCCGGAAACCTCCAACTCATCGCCACCTGCCTGCTGTTCGGGGCACTGGCGACCGGCTACGATCTGCTGCTCGGCCGCACCGGGCTGCTCTCCTTCGGGCACGCGCTCCACTTCGCCGCGGGCAGCTACGCCACCAACATGTTCCTGCTGGAGGCGGGCCTCCCGTTCGCCGTGTCCGCGCTGCTCGGCCTCTGCTGCGGGATCGCGCTCGCGCTGGTGCTGGGGTCGGTGAGCCTGCGGGTCACCGGGATCGGCTTCTCCATGGTGACGCTGGCCTTCGCCCAGGCGGGCTCGATCCTGGTCTCCCGCAACCCCGGCGGTCTCACCGGCGGGGAGGAGGGCCGGGCCGCCCCCGCCGATCTGCTGCCGTCCGCGCTCGTGGGAATCGAGCACACCGCGAACCTCTACTGGGTGGCGCTCGCCTATCTGGTCCTCACCCTCGCCGTCGTCCACTGGGCGGTCCACTCCCCCACCGGACGGGTCTGGGAGGGCATCAAGGAGAACGAACGCCGGGTGGAAGTACTGGGGTTGAAGCCGTACGGCTTCAAGCTGACGGCGTTCGTCCTGGCGGGTGCGCTGGCCGCGCTGGGCGGCCTGGTGCACCTGCTGCTCACCGGCGGCTCGACGCCGCAGACGACCACCTCCGACTTCACCCTCTCCCTGCTGGTGATGGTGGTGCTGGGCGGGTCGGGCACCCGCTGGGGCCCGATGGCCGGCGGCATCCTCTACACCTGGGCCGATCACCGGCTCGGCGATCTGGCCGGGTCGGGCGCGGTCGCCGGACTGCCCGCCGTGCTGCGGGTGCCGCTGTCCCAGCCGCTGTTCGTACTCGGTGTGCTGTTCGTGGCCGTGGTACACCTGCTGCCCGGCGGCCTGGCCCGGCTGCCGTCCCGGCCGGCCGCGCCGCGCCGCGCTCCCGCCACCACCGGAACGCTCCCGGCCAGGAAGGCCCGGAAGGAGAACGGACGCCCGTGATTCCGTACGAAGAGGTAAAGGTCCCCGTGCCCGGGGGCGAGTTGGCCGTGCTCCGGTGGCCGGCCCGGGAGCCGGACGCACCGGTCGTCGTCGCCGTGCACGGCATCACGGCCAACGCGCTGTCCTGGGGCACGGTGGCGAGGCTGCTGGACGGCCGCCTCACCCTGATCGCCCCGGACCTGCGCGGCCGGGCCGGGAGTTCCGTCCTGCCGGGTCCCTACGGGATCGCCCGGCACGCCGACGACGTCGCCGCCCTGGCCGAGGCCCTGGCCCCGGGCCGGGCGGTGCTGGCGGGCCATTCGATGGGCGCGTTCGTCGCGGCGCTGGCCGCCGTACGCCATCCGGAACGGTTCGGGCCGCTGCTGCTGGTCGACGGCGGCATCGGCTTCCCCGCTCCCACGCATCTCTCCCCGGACGAGCTGATGACCGCCGTGATCGGCCCGGCCATGGACCGGCTGTCGATGGCCTTCCCCGACCGGGCGGCGTACCGCTCCTTCTGGCAGGCGCACCCCGCGTTCGCGGATGCCTGGTCGGCCGAGGTCGACGCGTACATCCAGCGCGATCTGACCGGGGCCGAACCCGCCATGCGCTCCACCTGCCGGATCGAGGCGGTGCGCACCGACGGCATCGGCCTCTTCGACGAGGAGGTACTGACGGCGGTACGGAAGCTGCCGGCCCCGGCGACGCTGCTGTGGGCGCAGCGGGGCCTGATGGACGAGGAGCAGGGCCTGTACGACGAGGCCCGCCTGGCGGCGGCCGGACTCGAAGGCACCGGGGTGACGCCGGTAGCGGTACGGGACGTCAACCACTACACACTGCTGACGGGGGAGGCGGGCGCCGGAGAAGTCGCCCGCCACTTGTCGGCCGTGTCCGGCGTGCCCGGCCCGTCCGGCGCCTGAGGACGGAGGCACCGCAGCGCTCCCCGGGCGGCCGGCCCCTACCGCTCCCGGCCGCCCGCCAGCGCATGCAAGCGCAGCGCCAGTTGGAGCTCCAGCGCCCGTCCGGGCTCGTTCCAGTCCCGCCCCAGCAGCACCTGCACCCGGTCGAGCCGCTGCACCACCGTGTTGACGTGCACGTGGAGTTCGTCCTTGGCACGGATGAGGCTGCCCCCGGACCCGAAATAGGCGCCGAGGGTGCGTATGAGATGCGTGCCGCGCCGCGCGTCGTAGTCCAGCAGGGGCCCCAGTGTCGCCGAGACGAAGCCGTCGACGTCCTGGGCGTTGCCCAACACCACTCCCAGGAAGCCGAGTTCCTCGACGCACGCGCCCTCGCCGGTACGCCCCAGGACCCGCAGGGCACGCAGGCAGCGGGCGGCCTCCCGGTACGCGGAGGCCAGCTCGCGGGCGCCGCGGGCCGGGCCGGTGGCGGCGACGGTGACGGGGGCCTGGACCAGCTGACCGAGCTGTGCCGCCGCCGCGCGCGCCACGTCACCGGCGGCCGGGCCTGGGTCGCCGGCGCCGATCAGCAGCACCACGTTCCCGTGGTGTTCGGCGCTCACGCCGTGGATCTCCCCGCCGAACAGATAGCGCATCGCGGCAGGGACCAGCCGCTCCCGGGTGCCGCCCTCGGCCACCAGCAGCAGATGCGGGCGGTCGAGGTCGACACCGAGGCGCCGGCCGCGTTCGGCGAGCCCGGCCGGGTCGCGGTCCGCGTCGGTCAGCAGGTCGGTGATCAGTTCCCCGCGGATCCTGTTCTCGGTCTCGGCGACCGTGCGCCGCAGCAGCAGGAGGAGTCCGGTGACCACCGAGGCCCGCTCGAACAGCCGCCGGTCGGAGTCGTCGAGCTGCCGGCGCCGGTGCAGGACCAGGCCGGCCATGAGTTCCCGTCCGGCGAGCACGGCGCAGATCCACCGGCCGTCGCGGTGCACGGCACGGGCACCCGTACGGGACTCCTCGGCGGTCTCGGCCAGCCACCCGGCGTCCATGCTGTCGACGGCGAAGTCCGTGCCGTCGGGCCGGACGGCCGCCAGGGGCCGCCCGCCCGGGTCGTGGATGGTGAGCGGGGAGTCCAGCAGCCCGGCGACCGCCGCGGCGACCTCCTTGACGTCACGGCCGCGCAGCACCAGGTCGGTCAGCCGGTCGTGGGACTCCTCGGCCCGCCGCATGGCCGCCGAGTGGGCCCGTACGGCGGCATTGGCCTCGGCCAGCTCCGCGTTCGCCCCGGCGAGTTCGTCCAGTGCGGACCGGGTGTCGTCGAGTGCGCGGGCGGTGTCGATGGCGATCGCGGCGTGTGCGGCGAGCGAGCACAGCAGGGCGACCTCGTCGGGGCTGAAGACGCGGGGGGCGCGGTCGGCGGCGAAGAGGACGCCGATGACCTTTCCGGTGCCGCCGCGGCTGGAGCCCAGGAGCAGGGGCACGCCCAGGATGGCGACGAGTCCGTCGTCGAGCACCGCGGAATCGATGTTGCGGGTGTGGTGGAAGCGGTCGTCGGTGCGGTAGTCGGGGGTGGCGTACGGGCTCGCGGTCTGTGCGACCAGACCGCCGAGCCCTTCGCCCAGCTCCAGCCGCAGTCGCTGGAACTGCACCGAGACGGAGCCGTCGGTGACCCGCATGTAGGTGTCCCCCGCCTCTTCGTCGGGGAGCGTGAGGTAGGCGGTGTCGGTGCCGAGCAGCATCCTGGCCCGGCGGACGATGGCGTTCAGTACCTCGTCCAGGTCGCGGGAGGCGGCCAGATCGCCCGCCGTGTCGAAGAGCGCGGTGAGCTGGAGCTCGCGGCGCCGGTGCTGCCGCAGGGCGCCCCTGATCCGCAGGGCGGTGGCGGTGGCCCGCTCCACCTCCGCCAGGTCGCCCGCGGGCACCCCGTCGGCCCGCGCCTGCGAGGAGACGGCGCCCAGCGCCTCGGCGGGGGCGTCGTCGGCCAGCAGATCGAGGAGGCGCCGCAGGTGGGGCGCGGCGGAGGCGGACGGTTCAGACATGGGCGACCGGCGTTCGTCGAGGGCGGGGGGTCAGTTGGCGGTCCAGCCGCCGTCCATGGAGAGCGAGGTGCCGGTGATGTGCCCGGTACGCGGCCCGCAGAGCCACAGCACGGCCTCGGCGACCTCGTCGGGTTCGATCAGGCGCTTGATCGCGCTGCGTTCCAGCATGACCCGGCCCACCACCTCCTCCTCGGAGATGCCGTGGGTACGGGCCTGGTCCACGATCTGGTTCTCGACCAGCGGGGTGCGTACGTACCCGGGGTTGACGCAGTTGCTCGTCACCCCGTGCTCCGCCGCTTCGAGCGCGACCACCTTGCTGAGTCCCTCCAGTGCGTGCTTGGCCGTCACATAGGCCGACTTGTAGGGGCTGGCCCGAAGGCCGTGCACGGACGAGATGTTGACCACGCGCCCCCAGCCGCGTTCGTACATGCCCGGCAGGGTCCGGCGCAAGATGCGGAACGGTGCCTCCACCATGACCCGCTGGATCAGTGCGAAGCGGTCCGGCGGGAACTCGTGCACGGGGGCGACGTGCTGGAGCCCGGCGTTGTTGACCACGACGTCCGCGCCGGCGGGCAGCGTGTCCACCGCGTCGGGGTCGGAGAGATCGACCACCCACGCCGTCCCGCCGATCGACCGCGCCAGCTCCTCGGCGGCGCCGGCGGTCTTGTCCACCACGTGGACATGGGCTCCCGCGGCGGCCAGGGCCTGCGCGCAGGCCCGCCCGATGCCGCTCGCCGCACCCGTCACCAGGGCGGTGCGCCCGGCGAGGAGCCGGTCCGCGGACGACGGCGAGGGACCGGCGGCGAGCGGCGGGACGGTGGCCGGGGCGGCGTGCGGGGCGGGCCCGTGGTCGGGGCTCTGAGGAGTCTCCATGGTCGTCACCGTAAGGAGGCCGGAGCCCGCGTCACACGGGGCCGGTGCACACACCGTCGTACGCCGGCATGGTGGCGGCGTACATGGTGCGGGCCCGCGCCGGGGACCGTCAGTGGGCCGCGTCCAGCACCGCCCGCTGCTCCGCGGTCAGCTCCAGGTCCACCGCGGCCAGGCTCTCGTCCAGTTGCGCGACCGAGGAGGCGCCGACCAGCGGGACGAACGGGATGTCGCCCCCGATGAGCCAGGCCAGCACCACCTGGTTGACGGTCGCCCCGGTCTCCGCGGCGACCGCCCGCAGGGCCGCCTGCCGGGCGGTGGTGCCGGGGTGGTCGAACTCCGGGCCCAGCGGCTTGTCCACCCGGACGTAGGCGCCGGACAGCAGCGGCGAGTAGGCCACCGGTACAAGCGCGGGTTCGGCCCGCAGATAGCTGAGCAGGTCTCCGCCGGCCACCCCTTCCTGGCCGTCCGGGGAGCGCCGGCTCGGCGCGTCCGTGCGCCGCCGCAGATAGCTGTGGTGGTACTGGAGGACGTCGTACCCGGGCAGACCGGCGGCCGCGGCGACGGTACGGGCCCGCTCCACCTGCCACGCCCAGTGGTTGCTCACCCCGAGCAGGCCGACGGTGCCTTCGGCGACCAGTTCCGCGAAGGCCCCGACGGTCTCCGCCGTCGGCACGCCCGGGTCCTGGACGTGCGCGTACAGCAGGTCCAGCCTGTCCACGCCGAGTTGCTCCCGGCTCTGTTCCGCGGACTGGCGTATCACCTCGGCCGAGAGCCCTTCGATGCCCTGGGAGAAGTCGGTGGCGGGGACGTTCGGCCGGGCCCCGACCTTGGTGGCGATGACGATCTCGTCCCCGACGCCGCGGCTGCGGCGCCAGCGGCCGAGCAGCTTCTCACTCTCCCCGCCCCGGGTTCCGTCGATCCAGAACGCGTAGTTGTCGGACGTGTCGATGAAGGTTCCGCCGGCCTCGGCGTACCGGTCGAGGATCGCGAACGATGTCGCCTCGTCGGTGCGGGTGCCCATCAGCATGGCGCCGAGACTGAGCACGCTGACCTCCCGGCGGGTGGCGGGGTCGGTGCCGATGGTGCGGTAGCGCATGCGGGTCCTCCCTCAGCGGCCCGTCTGCGTACGGGCGTTGGCGGGGAGTCTGCCTGTTGGAGCGCACTCCATGTCAACGTGCGCAAGGGCGGTGCGGCACACAGCCGGGACCGCGGAGTGTCCGCGCGGCCCATGGGCGCCGCAGGCCCGGCCTCATAGCGTCCGCCGCGCACCCGTCCGATGCGACGGCCGGCACCGCCCGCACCGTCCGAACAGGGAGGAACCCGTGCGCCCATCCGTCCTGCTCCGCCGCGTCGCGTCCACGACCGCTCTCGTTCTCGTCGCGGCGGTGCCGGGCACCGTCGCAGCGGCACAGCCGGCCGCTGCCGCCGGCGGTCTGGAGCAGGTCACCGCCTTCGGCACGAACCCCGGCAACCTCCAGATGTACGAGTACGCCCCCGCCGGTCTCCCCGCGAACGCGCCGCTGGTGGTCGCCCTGCACGGCTGTACGCAGACCGCCACCGACTACTACACCCACTCGGGCTGGCCGGAGTACGCCGGTCGGTGGGGCTTCGCCGTGGTCTTCCCGCAGACCACGTCCGCCAACAACGCGCTGTCCTGCTTCAGTTGGTTCGACCCGGCCGAGGACAGCAGGGACCGGGGCGAGGCCGCCTCGATCGTGCAGATGGTGGAGCACGCGAAGCAGCAGTACGGCTCGGACGCCCGCCGGGTGTACGTCACCGGTCTCTCGGCCGGCGGCGGGATGACGGCCGATCTGCTGGCCGCGTACCCAGACGTGTTCGCGGGCGGCTCGGTCGCCTCGGGCCTGCCCGCCCAGTGCGCGACGAGCCAGGCGGCCGCCTCCGGCTGCCAGACGGGCCCGCAGAAGCTGACGCCCGCGCAGTGGGGCGACAAGGTCCGCGGCGCCCACCCCGGTTACGCGGGACCCTGGCCCCGTGTGGCGATCTGGCAGGGCACCTCCGACTACACGGTGTACCCCGCCAACGCCACGGCCCTGCGCGACCAGTGGACGGACGTCTGGGGCATCGGCAGGACCCCGTCGTCCACGGACACCCTCCCCGGGAACACCACACGCAGCGTCTACGACGACGCGTCCGGGAAGCCCGCCGTGGAGACGTACTCCGTCGCCGGCATGGGCCACGGCCTGGCCGTGAGCGCCGGCTCGGGCGCCGACCGGTGCGGTTCGGCGGGCGCGTACTTCCTGAGCGCCCTCTGCTCGACGTACTACACGGGTGTCTTCTGGGGCCTGGACCAGGGCGCACCGGGCGGCGGCCGACTGCCCGCCCCGTCCGGTCTGCGGGTCACCGGCGTCACGGCGGACAGCGCCTCGCTCTCCTGGGACGCGGTCCCGGGCGCGGCCTCGTACACGGTCCACCGCGACGGTACGAAGGTCGCCTCCGCCGCCGCCACCGCGTACACGGACACGGGCCTCGCCGCCGGTACCGCCTACCAGTACACGGTCACGGCGGTCGACGAATCGGCCACATCCGGCGCCCCCTCGCCCCAGGTGACGGCCACCACCTCCGGCGGCGCACCCGCCCGGTGCCTCACGGCGACCAACTACGCGCACGTGGCCGCGGGACGAGCGCACACCACGGGCGGCTATGCGTACGCCAACGGTTCGAACGAGAACATGGGCCTGTACAACGTCTTCGTCACGCACACGCTGAGAGAGTCACCGGCGGGATATTTCGTGATTGCCGACACCGGATGTACGAACCGGTGAGCCCGTCTCGAACTGGCGGAACCACATGAATCAAGTCGATTCGGAGGACCGCATACTCCGGGAAGCCAATACCGAATACCGAAATGGCCGTTTCACGGGTGAAAAAACCGCGCCCGCCGAGATCTGCGGCCTCTGATATTCGGCCGGTTCCGCATTTATTCACGTTGGTGTGCGGGAGAGTGCATGACACCCTTGGGCGGTGCTGCTCATGGATCACGAACATCGCATCGAACTGCGTCCGCTGCGCTACCAGTTCCCGGCGGTCATCGGCGACCGGTACGACGACAACTGGCTCGTCGTCGAGGGCAGGGTGTCCACCTCCAGGGTCTGTTGGTCCTTCACCGACCCGTGCCTGCTGACCGAGGAGGCACGCCAGATCTCCCCGTGGCTGCGCGCCGCGAGCGGGGAGACACTCACGGGCACACTGCCGGGCCTTTCCTTCCTGGAGCCCGTTCTGTCGTTCAGCCATGCCGCGGGGCGTCCTGGCGCCGGGGCGGTCCGCGTACACCTCCGCTACGAGGCGGCGCCCGCGCGGCGCCGGAGCGGTGACGGGCCGGACGAGTACGTGATCGAGATCAGGACCACCGCCGAGGAACTGCGCCGGGCGGCGGACGAATGGGACCAGTGCCTGGTCCTGTTCCCACCCCGCTGACCCGGCCGTTCCCACCGCCGCGCGGTTCGGTCCGGATCCGGGTCGCCGTCTTCCGGGGCGCGGCGGTCCGGCTTCTCAGGACTTGTGGGACCTGCCGGTCATGGAGTAGTGGACCGTGACGGAGTGGAAGGCGGCACGTGTGTGCTTCGCCTCCTCCCGCGCCTGCTGCTCCATGAGAAGGCCGTCGGAGTTCTCCGTACGGGAGTTCCCGCGCCGAAGCAGAACGACGATCAGATACACGACCGCCGACGTCAGGACCCCGAACATCACCAACAGTTGAACCATGGCGGACCACCCCTCGTACCGGTCGCGGCAGGAACATGCTTCCCGCGGTGGCCGGATCGTAACCGGTACCGGGGCGGCGGTCACTGCCCGGATCCGGCAGCACAGGCCGCTCCGGGCCTTCCGGGAAATGGCCGCCACCGAGGAGATGTCCGCTTCCGCCGCGCTATTCCTCCGGCGGGAAGACCGCCTCCCCCGAGCC
This sequence comes from Streptomyces sp. NPDC057963, assembly GCF_042887155.1. Lineage (NCBI taxonomy): Bacteria > Bacillati > Actinomycetota > Actinomycetes > Kitasatosporales > Streptomycetaceae > Streptomyces > Streptomyces sp. NPDC057963. The sequence continues at coordinate 350,587 of NZ_JBHVPX010000007.1, read as the reverse complement.
GGTCAGCGTGATCGTGATCGCCTCGACCGGGCACCCCTCGGCAGCGGCGAGGACCTGCTCGTTGGCGTCGGTCTCCGGCGACGACGGACGGGACTGCCGGGCGGAGTCCAGCGCGAATCCGCCCGGCGCGTGGTTCACGCACATCCCGGAGCCGATGCAGACCCCGCGGTCGACCTCGACGGACCAGCGGTCCCCCATCACGCCCCCTCGTATCCGGCCGGCAGATGGATCATCTTGTGCTCGAAGTACTCGGCGTACCCCTCGGGCCCGAACTCCCGCCCCAGGCCGGAGTTCTTGTAGCCGCCGAAGGGGCCGAGCATGTCGAGGCTGAAGGTGTTCACGCTGTACGTGCCCGTCCTGACCCGGCGGGCGACGTCGATACCGCGCTCCGTGTCGGCGGTCCAGACGCTGCCGCTGAGGCCGTAGTCGGAGTCGTTGGCGATCCGTACGGCCTCGTCCTCGTCGTCGTACGGCAGGAGGCAGATGACGGGGCCGAAGATCTCCTCGCGGGCGACGCGCATGGAGTTGTCGACCTCGCCGAAGAGGGTCGGCTCGACGTACCAGCCCCGCTCCTGGGACGCCGGACGGCCGCCGCCGGCAAGGAGTTCGGCGCCCTCGTCCTGGCCGATCCGGATGTAGTCCAGCGAGCGCTGCTGCTGGCGCCGCGCGACGAGCGGGCCGAGTTCGGTGGCGGGGTCGAGCGGGTCGCCGATCTTCAGCGCGCCCGCGGCGGCGGCGAACGCCTCGGCCATCTCGTCGTAGCGGGAGCGGGGGGCGAGGATCCGGGTCTGGGCGACACACGCCTGACCGTTGATCATCCAGGCGAAGGGGACGATGCCCGCGACGGCCGCGTCCAGGTCGGCGTCCGGGAGGATCACGGCGGCGGACTTGCCGCCCAGTTCCAGCGTGACCCGGGTGAGGTTGCGGGAGGCGACCTCCATCACCCGGCGCCCCGCGGCCACGGACCCGGTGAACGACACCTTGTCGACGCCGGGATGCCCGACCAGGTACTCGCTGACCCCGCGGTCGGCCGGAAGGATCGACAGCACCCCCTCCGGCAGCCCGGCCTCGGCGGCGATCTCGGCCAGGACATAGGCGTCCAGCGGGGTTTCGGGCGAGACCTTGAGCACGGCGGAGCAGCCGGCCAGCAGCGCGGGCGCGAGCTTCGCGGCGGCGGTGAACTGCGGGACGTTCCACGGCACCACGGCCGCGACCACCCCGACCGGCTCCCGCCGCACCAGCAGCGGCCCGAGAACCCCGTCCCGCCGCTCCTCGCACGAGAAGGAGCGGGCGACGGTGATCGCCGCGTCCCACACCATCATCGCGGCGAGCGCCTGCACCATGACACCGGACGTGTACGGGGTGCCGTTCTGCGCGCTGATGACCCGGGCGATCTCCTCGTACCGCACGGCGAACGCGTCCTTGATCCGGGTGATCACCGCGATCCGCTCGTCCAGGGTCGCCCGCGGCCAGGGCCCCTCGTCGAACGCCCGCCGGGCAGCGGCGACGGCCCGGTCCACATCCCCCTCGCAGGCGTGCGGCACCCGGCCGATGACCTGTTCGGTGTGGGGCGAGACGACCTCGATGACCTCCCGGCCCAGCGGATCGACCAACTCCCCGCCGATGAACAGTTTTCCGTGTTCGACAAGCTCGGTCATGGCTGCTGCCTCCCGCGACCCGGCGCGTTTCCCGACTCACCAACTGACTGCGTGTCAGAACTGATACCAGTTCCAGTTCCAGGAGTCCACGGCCGCGACAGCACGCGGGCACGGACGGCCGCCGCCGTGCCGCCCGGTCGGTTTCCTCGCACGTCCGTCGCTTCCGGGGCGTTCCGCACGGGTAGGGACGAGAACGACCGCCGTCCCCCACGCACCTGTCCGGAAGTCCATACACCCAGGAAGGGAATCACGTGCACACCCCGTCCCGCACCGAACCGCATCATCCATCAGCCCCCCGGCCGGATGCCTCCGGGCATCCCCTCCTAGGCGCCTGGCTGCTCAGCAGCGTCGCCATCGTGGACGTCTCCGGCCGCACGCTCGAACACCCCCTGGGCCAACGCCCGACAGGGCTGATCACCTACACCGCCGACGGCCACATGTCCGTGAGCGTGCTGAACCCGGACCTGGATTCCGAACCGGCGGCGGAGCCGGAGTCGACCGACTCGGTCGACTCCGCGACCCTGCTCAGGACCTCTCCGTACCTGGGGTATGCGGGAACCTACGAGGTGACGGGCGACCGGGTCGTCCACCACCTGCACATCGCGTCGCTACGCCCCTGGGTCGGCACCCAGCAGGAGCGCCGCTGGGAAGTGGAGGGGGACCGATTAACCCTGTTCCCCCCGAACGAGGGGATCGGCGAGGACGCCCGCGCCCCGCGGCTCGTGTGGCACCGGCCGGCCGCGGAGGCCGCGTGAGCGACGGCTGATCCGGGTTCACCGGCCTTCCGGCCGGCCGCGTCCACCGCCCGGCGCGGGATGCGGACCGTGAGGACCGCCCCGCACCGTTCGCGCTGACGCGAACCGTGGTCCGCGTGACGCCCGGCGCACGCGGACCACGGACGGAAGAGATGGTCGACCGGGGCTACTACTGAAACAAGTTCTCGTTACAGTGGGCGCGGTGCACCGCACACCCGTACGTCCGGTACACCGGCCATGCCTCGGAGAGAGAGGGCGAGCCCATGACCCAGGTGACCGACCACGGCGGGGGCGTGCACAGCATCAAGGTCCCCATCCCGGACAATCCGCTCGGCCACACCCTGGTGCACGTCCTCGACACCGATCGCGGGCCGGTCCTGATCGACACGGGCTGGGACGACCCGGAGGCGTGGGACACGCTCACCGCCGGGCTCGCCGCCGTCGGCGCGGATGCCGGTGACGTCCACGGCGTGGTCGTCACCCACCACCATCCCGACCACCACGGTCTCTCCGGGCAGGTGCGCGAGGCGTCGGGGGCCTGGATCGCCATGCATGCGGCGGACGCCGCGATCGTGCGCCGGACCCGTGAGTCCCGGCCGGGCACCTGGCTGTCGTATCTCGCGGCGAAGCTCACCGCGGTCGGTGCGCCCGAGGAGCATCTCGCGCCGTTGCGGGCCGCCGCGGCCGAGCGGGGCCGGGCACCCACCCTGCCCGGACAGCGGGCCGCGCTCCCGGACCGGGAGATCGTCCCCGGGGAGCTCCTCGACCTGGCGGGACGCACGCTGCGGGCCATCTGGACGCCGGGGCACACACCCGGCCATGTCTGCCTGCATCTGGAGGAGCGGCATCCGGGGAATCTGCCCGGCCGGGGCCGGCTCTTCTCCGGGGATCATCTGCTGCCCGGGATCAGCCCGCACATCGGGCTGTACGAGGACCCGGACGACGCCGCGGTCACCGATCCCCTCGGCGACTACCTCGACTCGCTGGAGCGCATCGGCAGGCTCGGGGCGGCGGAGGTGCTGCCCGCCCATCAGTACGCGTTCGCGGACGCCGCGGGGCGCGTACGGGAACTCCTGGCTCATCACGAGGAGCGGCTGACCGGGCTGCTCGGGCTGCTGGCCACCGCCCTGACGCCGTGGGAACTGGCCGAGCGGATGGAGTGGAACCGGCCGTGGGACCGGATCCCGCGCGGCTCGCGGAACATCGCCGTCTCGGAGGCCGAGGCGCATCTGCGGCGGCTGGTGAAGCTGGGGCGCGCGGAGGCCGTGGCGGGGAGCGACCCCGTGACGTACATCGCGGTGTGACCACTTCCACGAAGGGGTTCGCCGCGGCCACCGGCCCGGAACCCGCCCCTCCCCGCCCGGTACAGTGTGCGAGTCGTCATCATGCCCGTTCAGGGGGAAGCCGGTGCAAATCCGGCACTGACCACGCAGCCGTGAACCGTCGTTCCAGGCGGTGAGCCGGAATGCCCTGTCCGCGGTCGTGACCGGCTCCCGCCACCGGAACCCCGGTGGTCGGCACCGTCGAGGAATACGGGGCCGGAGCCTGGTGCCTGAGCGTGCCTGTGCCCGGATCCCCCGCAGGAGAGGCCCCGCCCGCCATGACCGTACGCCGCAGAGCAGCAACGCTCGCCGCCACCGCCACCGTGCTCTGTGCGGCCGCTGCCCCGGTCGCGGTCGCAGCGCCGTCCCCGTCGCCCTCGCCGTCCGCGGCACTGCCGTCCGGGCTGTACGGCACGAAGGACCCCACCTACGACGGCGTCTGGCGGCAGTCGCTCGCCTTCCTCGCGCAGCGGGTCGAGGGCGTCACGCCCGCCACGAAGTCGGTGGACTGGCTGATCTCCCAGCAGTGCTCCAACGGCGCCTACGCCGCGTACCGGCCCGATGTCTCCCAGCCGTGCACCGGGAAGACCGTGCTGGACACCAACGCCACCGCGGCCGCCGTCCAGGCGCTCGTCGAGGTGGGCGGGCACCGGGACACCGTGAACGACTCGGTCCGCTGGCTGAAGTCCGTACAGAACGAGGACGGCGGCTGGGGCTACGCCCCGGGCGCGGCCAGTGACGCCAACTCCACCTCGCTGGTGATCGGCGCCCTCGCCCGGCAGGGCCAGCGGCTCGGCGACATCACGACCCACGGCGGCAAGACCCCCTACGCCCCGCTGCTGAAGCTCGCGATCCCGTGCGGCGGCAAGGACGGGGGCGCCTTCGCCTATCAGCCCGACAAGGCCGGGAAGCTCGCCGCCAACGCGGACGCCACCGCGGCCGCGGTGCTCGGCACGATGGGCAAGGCCCTGGCCGTCGGGAACAACACCTCGGCCAAGGCGCCCACCTGCCACCCGGGGCCGGGCCCGGCGCTCACGCCCGAGCAGGCCGCCCAGAACGGCGCCCACTACCTCGCGGACGCACTCGCCACCAGCGGCCATCTCGACCTGGCGCCGATGCCCGGAGCCGCCGACTCCACCCCGCAGCCCGACTTCGGCAACACCGCGGACGCGGTCGTCGCGCTGTCCGCCGCGGGCCACCAGGACAAGGCCGCCAAGGCCATGACCTGGCTGAAGAAGAACTCCGGGGCGTGGGCCGAGCAGAACGGTCCCGCCGCCTACGCGCAGCTGATCCTGGCCGCCCACGCGACCGGCTCCGACGCCCGCGACTTCGGCGGCGTCGACCTGGTCGACCGGCTGAACGCGGCCGGTCCCGTGCCGGCGGCCGTCACGACGCCCGACCCGTCCGCCGAGACCGGGTACGTGGCCACGGAGAAGGACGAGGTCCACAGCGGAGACGACGTGATCGGCGGCGTGTGGTGGTACGTCGGCATCGGTCTCGTCGTCGGTGCGGGCGCCGGCTTCCTGATCAGCGGGCGCCGGAAGAACCAGCAGCTGTGAGGCGGGCGGGAAGGGCGGCCGCCCTCCTGGTGGTCCTCGGTGCCGTCCTGGCCGTGCTCGGCGCGGGGACGGCGCGGGCGGACGGGTACCGGTACTGGTCGTTCTGGGAGAGCTCCGGCACCGGCTGGACGTACGCCACCCAGGGCCCGTCCCTGGTCCGGCCGGACGACGGCGCGGTGCAGGGCTTCCGGTTCGCGGTGAGCGAGGACTCGCAGGACTCGGCGCAACCGCGCCGCTCCCCCGGGTTCGCGGAGATCTGCGCGGACACCCCGGCCGAGGACGGCAGCAAGCGGGTAGCGCTGGTCATCGACCCGGGCACCGCGGCGGACGCCCCGGCCGGGGAGACGCCTCCCGCGCCGCGTACCGCGTGCGCGCGGGTCGCCCCGGACGCGAGCACCGCGGAGGCGCTCGCCTCGGTGGCCAAGCCGTTGCGCTACGACAGCGGCGCGCTGCTCTGCGCCATATCCGGCTATCCGGGCTCGGGCTGCGGCGAACAGATCTCGGGCACCGGGCACGGAACGCCGGCCGCCCCCGCGTCCGGGGCCCCGGACGCGTCCGCCGCCGACGCCGCGGACGGCTCGGGCGGCGGTCCCTCCGCCGGGGTGCTCGTCGGGGTCGGCGCCGTTCTCCTCCTCGGCATCGCCGCAGTCGTGCAGGCCCGCCGCCGCCGCGGATGACGGCCTCGACCACCCGCCCGGTGCGGCCGCGGCGCCCGCTGCACGCCCCCGGGGCGACCCGCAGCAACGCCCTGCCCGCCGGGGCCTGGTGGCTGTGGGCGCTCGGTCTCGCCACCGCCGCGTCCCGGACCACCAATCCGCTGCTGCTCGGGCTGCTGGTGGGGGTGGCGGGCTACGTGGTCGCGGCGCGCCGTACGGACGCGCCGTGGGCCCGTTCGTACGGCGCGTTCATCAAGATCGGGCTGTTCGTCGTCGGCGTGCGGCTGGTCTTCTCCGTCTTCCTCGGTTCACCGGTCCCCGGTACGCATCCGTTGTTCACCCTCCCCGAAGTGCCGCTGCCCGACTGGGCGAAGGGGGTCCGGATCGGTGGCCGGGTCACCGCCGAGCAGTTGCTCTTCGCGCTGTACGACGGGGCGAAGCTGGCCACCCTGCTGATCTGCGTCGGTGCGGCGAACTCGCTCGCCAACCCGGCCCGGCTGCTGAAGTCGCTGCCCGGGGCCCTGTACGAGGCGGGGGTCGCCGTCGTCGTCGCGATGACGTTCGCGCCGAACATGGTCGCCGATGTGGTGCGGCTGCGCACCGCCCGGCGGCTGCGGGGCCGCGCGACCGGCGGTTTCAAGGCGGTCCTCCAGATCGGACTGCCGGTCCTGGAAGGCGCGTTGGAGCGGTCGGTCGCGTTGGCAGCCTCGATGGACGCGCGCGGATACGGGCGCAGCGCGCAGGTCCCGCCCGCCGTCCGGCACACCACGAACGTCCTCACGCTCGGCGGGCTGCTCGGGGTGTGCGCGGGGACGTACGGGCTGCTGGCCGCGCAGGGTGCGGTGTACGGCCTGCCGCTGCTGATCGCCGGACTCGTCGCCGCGATGGCCGGGCTCCGGCTCGGCGGGGCCCGCTCGGCCCGTACCCGCTACCGGCCCGACCGGTGGGGTGCGCGGGCCTGGCTGGTCGCGGGGTCGGGGGCCGCCGTGGCCGCGGCGATGATCTGGGCGGGCGGTGTCGACGCGGAGGCGCTGCACCCCGGAGTCGTACCGCTGACCACGCCGGTGCTTCCGTTGCGGCCCGCGGCGGCGGTGCTGATCGGGCTGCTGCCCGCGGTGGTGGCGCCGGTGCCGCCCCCGGTGGGCGCCCCGCATTCCAAGGAGAGCCAGTGATCCGGTTCGAGCATGTCTCGGTGCAGTACGAGGGGACGGGGCGCCCCACCCTCTCCGGGGTCGATCTGACCGTTCCCGAGGGCGAGTTGGTGCTGCTCGTCGGCCCGTCGGGGGTCGGCAAGTCGACGCTGCTGGGTGCCGTCTCCGGTCTCGTGCCGCACTTCACCGGCGGCACGCTGCGGGGCCGCGTCACGGTCGACGGGCGCGACACCCGTACCCACAAGCCACGCGAACTCGCCGACCTGGTCGGCACGGTGGGCCAGGACCCGCTGTCCCACTTCGTCACCGACACGGTCGAGGACGAGCTGGCGTACGGGATGGAGTCGCTGGGACTCGCCCCCGACGTGATGCGGCGGCGGGTCGAGGAGACCCTCGACCTGCTGGGCCTGGCCGGGCTGCGCGACCGGCCGATCGCCACGCTCTCCGGCGGTCAGCAGCAGCGGGTCGCGATCGGCTCGGTCCTCACCCCGCACCCGAAGGTCCTGGTCCTCGACGAGCCGACGTCCGCGCTGGACCCGGCGGCGGCCGAGGAGGTCCTCGCCGTGCTGCAGCGGCTGGTGCACGACCTGGGCACGACGGTCCTGATGGCGGAGCACCGGCTGGAGCGGGTGGTGCAGTACGCGGACCAGGTCGTCCTGCTGCCGTCCCCGGGCGCCGCACCGGTCATGGGCGCGCCCGCGGACGTCATGGCCGTCTCCCCGGTCCACCCGCCGGTCGTGGCGCTGGGCCGGCTGGCGGGGTGGGAACCACTTCCGCTCTCGGTCCGCGACGCCCGGCGCCGGGCGTCGGACCTGCGCGAGCGACTGGCCCGGACGCAGCCGCCCGGACCGTCGCCCCGGGCGGGCGGGCCGGGCGTGCGGACCACCGGGACGGCCGGTGCGGGTGCGGCCGGTGCGGCCGGTGCGGTCGGCGCCGCAGGTGCCGCCGGTGCGATCGATGAGGTCGGCGCGGTCGGTGCAGCCCGTACGGCCGGTGCGACCGGTGCGACCGGTGCGACCGGTACAGCCAATGCGACCGGTGCCGCCGATGCCGCCCGTGCCATCGATGGGACCGATGGGGTCGATGCCGCCCGTACGGCCGGTGGCGCCCGTGGCGCCGTACCACCGCTGCCCGCCGCCCCGGCGGCGCGGCGCGGGGTGCTCGCCCGGCTGCTGGGCCGCGGCGCACCCGTCGCCGCCGCCGTTCCCGAAGCCGTCGTCGACGCCCCGGCGCGGGTCGAGCGGCTCGGCGTGCGCCGAGGGCGTGTCGAGGCGCTGCGCCGGGTGACGCTCGCCGTCGCCGCCGGCGAGACCGTCGCCCTCATGGGCCGCAACGGAGCGGGCAAATCCACCCTGCTGGCCACGCTCGTCGGCATGGTCGAGCCCACCACCGGCACCGTCCTCGTCGGTGGCCGGGTCCCGCACCGCACGCAGCCGCGCGAGATGGTGCGCCGGGTCGGGCTCGTACCGCAGGAACCACGCGATCTGCTGTACGCGGACACGGTCGCCGCCGAGTGCGCCGCGGCCGACGCCGACGCGGGCGCCGCCGCGGGCAGCTGCCGGGCCCTGGTCTCCGAGCTGCTGCCCGGTGTGCCGGACGACACCCACCCCCGTGATCTCTCCGAGGGCCAGCGTCTCGCGCTCGCCCTGGCCGTCGTACTGACCGCGAGGCCCCCGCTGCTGCTCCTGGACGAGCCGACCCGCGGCCTGGACTACGCGGCGAAGGCCCGGCTGGTCGGGGTGCTCCGCGGTCTCGCGGCACAGGGCCATGCGATCGTCCTGGCCACGCACGACGTGGAACTCGCCGCCGAGCTGGCGCACCGGGTGGTGATACTCGCCGACGGGGAGACCGTGGCGGACGGGGAGACCCGGCAGGTGGTGGTCTCCTCCCCCTCCTTCGCCCCGCAGACGGCGAAGATCCTCGCCCCGCAGGAGTGGCTGACCGTGGCGCAGGTGCGCGGCGCGCTGGGAGACCCGTCATGAGCGGGCGCCGGGCGCGGCCGGTACGGCTCGGGCCGCGCGCGGTCGCCGCGCTCGTCCTCGTCAGTGCGATCGGCGTCGTCGCGTTCGGCTGGCCGCTGCTGGCCGGGGCGGACTCCGGTCTGGCGCACTCCCAGGACGCGCCGTGGCTGTTCGCGGCGCTGCTGCCGCTGCTGGTCGGCGTGGTCGTCGCGATGATCGCGGACTCCGGACTGGACGCGAAGGCGGTGGCGATGCTGGGGGTGCTGGCGGCGGTCGGCGCCGCGCTGCGCCCACTGGGCGCGGGCACGGCGGGGCTGGAACCCATGTTCTTCCTGATGGTGCTGAGCGGCCGGGTGCTCGGGCCCGGCTTCGGCTTCGTGCTCGGCTCGGTGACGATGTTCGCGTCCGCGCTGCTCACCGGCGGAGTGGGTCCGTGGATGCCGTTCCAGATGCTGTCGATGGGCTGGTTCACGATGGGCGCGGGGCTGCTGCCGGGCCCGGACCGGCTGCGCGGGCGGGCCGAGCTGCTGATGCTCGCGGTGTACGGGTTCGTGGCGGCGTTCGCGTACGGCACGGTGATGAACCTGTACGGCTGGACGATCGTGCCCGGCCTCGGCTCGGGGATCTCCTTCCGGCCGGGCGACCCGCTGCCGGAGAACCTGGTGCGCTTCCTCGCCTACTGCACGGCCACGTCGCTCGGCTGGGACCTGGGCCGGGCCGTGCTCACCCTGGTGCTGACCCTCACCGTCGGCGCGACGCTGCTGAAGGCGCTGCGCAGGGCCACGCGGCGGGCCGCCTTCGAGGCCCAGGTCACATTCGACGCCTCCGCCGAGTGAGGACTCCCACAGGCCCTTGGCCCTCCCCTACGCGGGGTAGTAGTCCGCCGGGCCGCGTACCGGCTCCTTGGCACCCCCTCCCACCTGCCATGACCCTTTCGCGGTGATTCGGGCGGCCCGGGGCTTTCGGTCCCGGGTGCGAGGCGGGCTCGTATCGGGGGTCATTGCCATGGCCGAACGGCGCCGCTAACACTGGATCACGTCGCCGAGCACCGCCCGGTCCACCGAAACGGACCGCGGTCGGCGCAGACCGGTCCACCCGCACCACCAGCACCGTCCGGACCGGTCCCGCGACTCCCCCGTACCCGACGTTAGGACTCCTGTGACGTTCGCCCGCAACCTCCTCGCCCTGCCCCGCACCGCCCGCCGCAAGTCCGCCGTCGCCGGCACCGCCGTACTCCTCGGCACCACCGGCCTGGCCCTCGGCGTCACCCCGGCCATGGCCGCACCGGCCACCGCGCCGACCGTCGTCGCAGCAGGCGCGCAGGACACGGCGAAGTCGATGATCGGCAACGCCGCGCAGTTCCAGTGCTTCAGCAACATCGTCCACCACGAGAGCGGTTGGAACCCCAGCGCGACCAACGCCTCGTCCGGCGCCTACGGCCTCGTCCAGGCCCTGCCCGGTTCGAAGATGGCCTCGGCCGGCTCCGACTGGAAGACCAACCCCACGACCCAGATCAAGTGGGGCATGGACTACATGAACTCCCGCTACGGCAGCCCGTGTGCCGCCTGGTCGTTCTGGCAGGCCAACCACTGGTACTGAGCCGGCACCCCATGAGCTCGCACGAAGGCCCCGACCCCCGTTCGGGGCCTTCGCCACGTTCGGAACCGGTCAGCACCGGTCAACACCGATCGTCCAAAAAATGACCACCTTCATATAGCTTGGCCAACAAAATTACCCGTTGGTCCATTTAGGCGCATTTTGCTTGGCTGTCCGTGCCCGGCGGCCCCCGAAGCGTTGTCACATACGTGGAACCTCGCGAATTCTGGGATCGAAACACCGTCCTGGCGGAAGCTTTTTGCGCCAGTGACGAACGCATGCGCCGGGCGCAGGCGTTGCTGGACGAGGCGCAGGCGGAGCGGAGCAGAACGCTCGCGGCGTTCGCCGTCACGGTCGGCGACGACGGATCGATCGCCGATCTGATGGGCCTGAACGAGCGCGAAGTGCGATTAGCACGGCGCACAGTGGGACGCAGTGACGCGCGGTCCCTCGCCGAGGAGATCCTGAACCGGACCACGTCGGCGGTGCGGGAAGCGGCGGACGAGCCCCCTCCCGTTCCGGAGGTCCCCGTGCCGCATCCGCGCGAAGAGATGTTCGTCGCACCGCCCGTCGCGCCCCCGGACGCGCCACCGGTCCCGGCACCTCCCCCGCTCCCGCCCATCGAGGCGGAGGTCACCGTCGCCTGGTCGCCCAGCATGGACTCCGTACTGCTGTGGAGCTGGGAGTCCGGTCTCGACGTGCAGACGGTCGCCGCCGAACTCGGCCTGGACGTACGGGCGCTGCTGACGCGCGTGCAGGAGCTCGCCAACGACGGACGGCTCACGCTCTCGCCCTCGGTCGCCGAGGTGAGCCGGTCCGGCCGGCACCGCCGCCAGTACGAGGAGGGGTACGCCTCGCTGTTCAGCCCCACCGCCACCTTCCCCTCGCCCTCGCCGTACTGAGCGGCGCGTGCGTCCGCCGTCGCGGCGGCACCGCTTTCAGTGCCGCGAGGCGACCGTGTCGAACCAGCGCACGATCTGCGGCCCCGACTTCATGTACGTGGCGTTGTGGCCGGTCGATCCCTGGTCGACCACCCGGGCCGCGGCACCGTGTGCGGCCAGATCGGCGGCGCACTCACGGGCGTTGGCGATCGGCACGTCGGTGTCGCCGGACGAGGAGTAGAGGCGCACCGGGACGTCCGGCTTCCAGGCGCAGTTGCCGTCCTGGGCGCGCACCGCGGCCAGCAGGGCGCCGGTGGGGTGCTGGACCTGCTGGTAGTAGTCGTCGGTGAGCAGTTCCTTCAGCGTCGCGGGCAGCGCCGGGATGATCTGCTCCTCGGTGTGGTTGGTGTCGAAGAGGTCGTCGACGATGCCCGCGTACGGCTCCCGGAACGCTTCGGAGGGGTCCTTGTAGAGCGGGTGGAGCCGGTTCTGCGCGGTGAGGAAGTAGGACATGTAGAAGACGCCGCTGGTGTCGTTGACCCGCCCGTCGAAAAGGCTGGGCATCTCCGCCTGCTCGATGGCGTACGGCCCCGAGACGGGGGCGAGGGCCCGGAGCTCGAAGTGCCGGTCGACGCCGCCCTCGATGGCTCTGGCCAGGGCCATCGCGACCTGGCCGCCCTGGGAGAAGCCGCTCGCGTACACCTCGCCGGTGAGCGGGCGGTCCAGGCGCAGCGCGGCCGTGCGGGAGGCCCGCAGCATGTCGACGGAGGCGGTGACGGCGGACTCCGTGTCCATGTACGGGTGGTGGCCCGGCCCCTTGCCGAGGCCCAGGTAGTCGGGGGCGGCGACGGCACGGCCGGCCGAGGCGTGGAGGTAGGGGGCGAAGCGGCCGAAGTCCTCGCCGACGGAGGGCGCGTAGTCCCGGTGGACCATCGTGCCGTGGGTGTCGGAGACCAGGTCCAGCCGGTGCGGACCGCCCTTGGGGAGGGCGAGGAGCCCGGTGGCGGTGGTCGGGGTGCCCTGCGGGGTGATGGTGCGGTAGGTGAGGCGGTAGGCCCGCAGGCCGTGCCGGACGGTGGCGGTGTCCATCCCTCCGGAGGCGAGGAAGCGGGCGACGTCGGCGCGGCCGAGGTCGGCCACGGGGGTGATGTCCAGAAGGGTGCCTCTGCCGTGCGCGGCCGCCGAGCGGGTCGCGTCGGTTGCGCCGGAGGGCTGCTGGGCGACGGCCGGCGCGGTGCCGAGCGCGGCGAGAACCACCACGGCGGCGGCCGCCGCCCTTCGGCGGGCGGCGCGACGGCGCGCGCGCACGTCCCAAGTGGTGCCGCTCACAAGGTTGTTGCCGTTCGTACGGCTGCTGTTGTTCATGGGCACGACGTTATGCAGCCGCGTACGGCGCCGGTATCGGCGTGGACACCCGACCGGGGGTACACCTGGCAACACCCCGGCCGGTGGACTTCCCCGCCGATGCCGTGTCACAGCCGCTGGATGATGGTCCCCGTCGCCAGCGCGCCGCCCGCGCACATCGTGATCAGGGCGAACTCCTTGTCCCGGCGTTCCAGTTCGTGCAGGGCGGTGGTGATCAGCCGGGCCCCGGTGGCGCCCACCGGGTGGCCGAGCGCGATGGCCCCGCCGTTGACGTTGACCTTTTCGAGGTCCTGCCCGAAGACCTGGGCCCAGCTCAGCACCACCGAGGCGAACGCCTCGTTGATCTCGACGAGGTCGATGTCCTTGAGCGACATCCCGGCCTTGCCGAGCACCGCGCGGGTCGCGTCGATCGGTCCGTCGAGGTGGAAGTGCGGGTCGGCGCCGACCAGCGCCTGCGCGACGATCCGGGCGCGCGGCCTGAGCTTGAGCGCCCGTGCCATCCGCTTGGACGCCCACATGATCGCGCAGGCACCGTCGGATATCTGCGAGGAGTTGCCCGCGGTGTGGATCGCGGTGGGCATGACCGGCTTGAGCCGGCCGAGCCCCTCCATCGTGGAGTCCCGCAGCCCCTCGTCCCGGTCGACCAGACGCCACATGCCCTGCCCGGCCGCCTGCTCCTCCTCGGTGGTCGGCACCTGGACCGCGTACGTCTCCCGCTTGAACCGTTCCTCGGCCCAGGCGGCGGCCGCCCGCTCCTGCGAGATCAGCCCGAGCGAGTCGACGTTCTCCCGGGTCAGGCCGCGGTTGCGGGCGATGCGCTCGGCGGCCTCGAACTGGTTGGGCAGGTCGACGTTCCACTCGTCGGGCCAGGGCTTGCCCGGTCCGTGCTTGGATCCGCTGCCCAGGGGCACCCGCGACATGGCCTCGACACCGCAGCTGATCCCGATGTCGATCACTCCGGCGGCGACCATGTTGGCCACCATGTGGGATGCCTGCTGCGAGGACCCGCACTGGCAGTCCACGGTGGTGGCGGCGGTCTCGTAGGGGAGCCCCACGGTGAGCCAGGCGTTGCGGGCCGGGTTCATCGACTGCTCGCCGGCATGGGTGACCGTGCCGCCGACGATCTGCTCGACGCAGTCGGCGTGGATGCCGGTGCGGGCGAGGAGTTCTCGGTAGGTCTCGCCCAGCAGATAGGCGGGATGCAGATTGGCGAGCGCGCCTCCGCGCTTGCCGATGGGGGTGCGTACGGCTTCGACGATGACGGGTTCCGCGGCCATGAGCTCGTCCTCTCCTCGCGCCTCCGCAGGGGCGTCCCGGCGCCCGCGGAAGGGAACTAGTACGCGTTCTAGTTCTGCGAGCAGTCTTATGAGGCTTACCCCCGGTACGCAAGGGTCTTGCACGCACCTTGCGTCCGCTTCATACCTGCCTCACCCACTCTTCACGCAACAGATCGGGCGGCCCCTCTTGCCAGTTGTAGAACTCGTTACTACGTTTCGAGCAACTTCTGATGGGTCGTCAGACAACTTCGGGCGGCTCTCGGACCGACCTGGAGTTGCCGATGTCCTGCCCCCATCTGCCCGAAGGGTTCGACTTCACCGACCCCGACCTGCTCCAAGCCCGCATTCCGCACCCGGAGTTCGCACAGATGCGGCAGACCGCACCGGTCTGGTGGTGCACCCAGCCGGCCGGTATCTCCGGTTTCGACGACGCCGGCTACTGGGTCGTCACCCGGCACGCGGACGTCAAGTACGTCTCCACCCACCCCGAACTGTTCTCCTCGCACACCAACACCGCGGTCATCCGCTTCAACGAGTCGATCGACCGCGACCAGATCGAGGTCCAGAAGCTGATCATGCTGAACATGGACCCGCCCGAACACACCCGGGTCCGCCAGATCGTCCAACGGGGCTTCACGCCACGGGCGATCCGCTCCCTGGAGCAGGCCCTGCGCAGCCGCGCCCGCTCGATCGTCGAGACGGCGCTCGCCTCGGCCGACGACGACGGCTCCTTCGACTTCGTCACGAACGTCGCCGTCGAACTGCCGCTCCAGGCCATCGCCGAACTCATCGGCGTGCCGCAGGAGGACCGGTCCAGGATCTTCGACTGGTCCAACAAGATGGCCGCGTACGACGATCCCGAGTACGCGATCACCGAGGAGGTCGGCACCGAGGCGGCCATGGAGATCGTCTCGTACTCGATGAATCTGGCGGCCTCCCGCAAGGAGTGCCCGGCCCAGGACATCGTCTCCCAGCTGGTCGCCGCGGAGGGCCAGGGGAACCTCTCCTCCGACGAGTTCGGCTTCTTCGTGATCCTGCTCGCCGTCGCCGGCAACGAGACCACCCGCAACGCCATCAGCCACGGCATGCACGCCTTCCTCACCCACCCCGACCAGTGGGAGCTCTACAAGAGCGAACGGCCGGAGACGGCCGCCGAGGAGATCGTCCGCTGGGCCACTCCCGTGGTCTCCTTCCAGCGGACCGCCACCCAGGACGTCGAACTGGGCGGGCAGCGGATCAAGAAGGGCGACCGGGTCGGGCTGTTCTACTCCTCGGCCAACAACGACCCCGAGGTCTTCGAGAACCCGGAGGCGTTCGACATCACCCGCGATCCCAACCCGCATCTCGGCTTCGGCGGCGGCGGTCCGCACTTCTGCCTCGGCAAGTCCCTCGCGGTGATGGAGATCAACCTGATCTTCCACGCGATCGCGGATGTGATGCCGGACCTGCGGCTGGTCGGCGACCCTCGGCGGCTGCGCTCGGCGTGGCTCAACGGGATCAAGCAGCTTCAGGTCGGCAGCGCGGCCGCGAGCGCCGGAACCGCCGCGAGCTGACCGCTTCCGGGAGCTTCGGACGGCGGGAGCTTCGGTTCCGGAAGCTGCCGGATCCCGGGAGCTTCGGACGGCGGGAGCTGCCGGATCCCGGGAGCTTCGGACGGCGGGAGCTGCCGGATTCCAGGAGCTTCGGACGGCGGGAGCTGCCGGATTCCAGGAGCTTCGGACGGCGGGGGCTCCCCCTCACGCCCCGGCCCCCGGCGTCCGTACCCGCAGCCCTCCGTCCCGTGCGAACCCCCGCGCGGGACACGCACGACCGCGCGAGGATCATGACGGGCATGCACGCCCTGCTCTCCGCCTTCGCCCCCATCTGGATGCTCACCGCCCTCGGGTACGCGGTCGGCCGGAGCGGTCTCCTCGGCGAGCAGGCGGAAGCCGTGCTCGGCCGGTTCGTCTTCCACCTGGCCATGCCCGCCGCCCTCTTCCTCATGGTTTCCCGGGCGCGGCTGGACGCCTTCGCCAACCCCTCCCTGGTGGCCTTCGCGGCGGGTACGGCGCTGGCGTGCGGTCTCGGCTTCGTGGCCGCGGGCCGGCTCTTCGGCCGGGGGACGGCCGACCGGGCCATCGGCGGCATGGCGTCCGGCTACGTCAACGCCGCCAATCTCGGCATCCCGGTGGCGGTCCAGGTGCTCGGCGACGCGTCGTTCGTCGCCCAGATCCTCCTGTTCCAGGTGCTGTTGGTCACCCCGGTGATCCTGACGCTGCTGGACACGGGGACGGGAGCGGGGGCGGGAAGAGGGGCCGGAAGGGCCGTCGTGCTCCGGCGGACGCTGACCATGCCGGTACGCAACCCCGTCATCATGGCCTCGTTGCTGGGTGTCGTCGTCTCCGCGCTCGGGCTGCGGCTGCCGCACGCCCTCGCCCACTCCTGCGACGTCCTCGGCGCCGCCGCCGTGCCGACGGCCCTGGTCACCCTGGGGCTGTCCCTGAACGTCCGCCCGGCGGCCGGCGGTCCGGCGGAGGAGACGGAGCCCGCCGAGCCGGGGACGGTGGGGACGAAGCGTGCGGAGGTCGTGGTGAACGTCGCCCTCAAGACGCTCCTCCAGCCCCTGATCGCCCTCGTCGTCGGGGGCCCGCTGCTGGGACTGCCGGACCATCAACTGCTGGCCGTCGTACTCTGCTCCGCGCTGCCGACCGCTCAGAACGCCTACATCTACGCCCAGCAGCACGGCCTGGACACCCGCGTGGTCCGCAACTCCGTCGTGGCCTCGACGGTGGTGTCCATGGCCACGCTCTCCCTCGCCACCTGGGCGCTGGGGTCGGCCCCCTGAACCGTTCGAGTGGCGGCCCCGGGCCGATGGGCGGATGCTGGTCGGGCGGCGATCCATGCCGAAGGGGTGCCGGGGACGACGAGTCGTCCCCGGCACCCCTTCGGCCCGCGGGATGCGGGCCGCTCCCGTTCAGGCGGGCAGCACCCACTGCCGCGGGGCCTGAGCGGTGCAGGTGCGGATCAGCAGCTCCGCACCGTCCGCGGCATGCAGGCAGCGGCCGAACGGGCGGCCCCCCTGACCGGGCCCGGCACCACGGGGGCCGGCAGGGACGTCCGTACGGTCTCGGCCAGTGCCACCGGGTCGCCCGTGGGCTTCACCGGGTAGCTTCCGCGCTCCAGGTTCCAGGCGTTGTCCCGGGCGAACCAGTCGATGTCGGCGGGCGGGCGGCCGGTGGCGAGGGCAGTGTCGAGGGAGTCCAGGTAGAGCGTCCAGCGCTTGGCGTAGAAGTCGGAGACCAGGCCCGACCATTCGCGGTTCGCGTAGTCGCGCAGTCCGCCGGACTCGCTGCCGGACCGGCCGCCCCAGGTGGTGAGGATCGACCGGGCGTCGAACTCGGCGGCGGCCCGCTCGGCGGCGGTGCCGCCCCACGACTTCGCGTCCTCCAGCCAGGGCCCCAGCATGAACCGGCGGTCGGTGCCCAGCAACCGGTCCAGCAGGGCGAGGTCCTGTTTCCACTCCTCGGCCCGCTGCCGGAACAGCGGCAGATCCTTCCCCTCGTACGCGGCCTTGATCTGCGGCAGCAGCGTGCGGCTGCGGTTGGCCAGGGCCTGCCGGGCCACATCGACCACATCGAACCGGTACGCGTCCGATCCGCGCAGCTCGGGGGCGACCTGGAGCAGTTCGGCCAGAGCCCGCTGCACCGTCGACGCGTCGTACCGCATGGCCGCGGGGCTCCAGCTGGCCGCCGTGTCCGCGGTCAGCCGGGGGCGTGCGGTGAAGAGGCTGTCCTGCGACTCGCTCCAGCTGCCGGACGCGGTGCTGTACGGGCCGGTGCGCAGGAGTTCCCAGGCCCTGGCGGCATGCGGGTCGGCGCCGCCGTAGCGGCGCTCCGCATAGTCGGCGAACCAGGCCCGGTGGTCCAACGGAGCGCCGTGCCAGGCGAGTTCGGTGAACAGTTCGTACGCGGCGGGGTTTCCTCCGGTGCCTTCCGGGAGGTACGCGATTCCCCGGAGCGCACTGTCCGGCTTCGTACGCCACTGCGCGAACCGCTCGGTCCACACGGAGGTGTTGGCGCCGATCGTGGTGTGGCCGCCGAAGTTGGGGATGGTCCCGAAGGCGTAGGGCGTTCCGTGCCAGGCGGCTTCGCGGTCCAGGCCGTCGTAGCGGTCGGCCAGACCGTCGACGATGAACAGCTTGCTCTTGTCGACCGCGTCGATGAGCTGGGTGGAGGGGTTGCTCTGCCAGCCGAGCAGGACCCAGGTGGCCCCCGGGCGCGCGGACTGCAGGGCGTTCATGACGCCCTTGGCCGCGTCCCCGATCGGTACGTCGCCCGGCCTGCCGCCTTCGTGCAGCAGATCCATCTTGTACAGGGTGGAGTCGCCGAACCGGGCGCGCTGGTGCCGGTAGAACGACTCGGCGACCTTCGGGAACATCGCGCTGCGCGGGTCCAGCCAGTCCGGCCGTTCGAAGCCCACCCAGCCGCCCTGCGGGACCACGGGGCCGGTGGGGTTCCGGTCGGTGAATCCGGGCGGGACCGTGCCGTAGTAACCGGGCAGGACCGGGGCCATGCCCAGCTGCCGCAGCCGGTCGGCGATCTTGCGGCCGAGCCGGGCACGCCGGTCCAGCAGCCTCTCGGTGACCGGGCCGCCGAAGCCGGACATGTTCTGCATCAGCCACCACGGCTGGTGCGCCGGGCCCGGAATCCAGGACCTCAGCTCGCCCTTCGCGTACCCGAACTCCTGGAAGGTGTCGTAGTACACGGCGTCCGCGCCCATCTGCACGAACACCTCGTTGACGCCGTGCAGGGCGAGGACGTCGATCTGCTTCTCGAACGAGGCCCAGTTCCGGTACGCACCGGAGTAGCCGTCGTCCGTGTCGTTGAGGGCGAAGCGGTGCGGCACCGAGGCGTCCTGACGGACCGTGCCGGCAGGTGCCGGAAGCCTCCTCGGGAGCTTCGAGGTGCTGTCGCCGGGCCAGCCGATGTCCACCTTCGCGGTGTACTTCAGGTACCAGTCGACGCCGCTGAGCAGCACGGCGGGACTGGTGCCCCGGATACGCACATGGCCCGCGGTCCCGGAGACGGTGAAGTAGTCACCGGAGGCGGGGCGGCCGACCGGCACCAGGTCGAACTGGCCGGCATGGCGCGGCAGCAGCCGGCCCAGCGCCGCCTCGGCCGGTCCGGGCGCGAAGGCCGGCCTGCCGCGCGGGGTGTCCGCCCCGGTGGCGGCCGGCGCGGACACCATCCCGGCGAGGACGGCAAGTGCGGTGGCCGCGCAGGCGGCAGCCCAGGTTCTGAGGCTTCTCAACGTTGACCTCGTCCGGTGGAGGAAGGCAGGGACTCGCTGGAGCACGTGCACCGTCGGCTCCGGATTTACTAACGGAGCATTCGTTAATATGCGGGCCCGCTCGACTGCCGTCAACAGGGCGGACGGCCGGGGCCGCGGATGTGCTGGGTACAGTGCCGACAGCGCGGTCGGCCAAGGGAGTTGAGACACATGGCAGTCCGGGATACGGCGGCCACCGGTCCGCATGTCCTGCGCCGTATGAACGTCGCCGCGGTCCTTGCCGCACTGCGTGACGGCGCGACCCGCACCGCCCGCGTCACCGACCTCGCGGCACGCACCGGGTTGTCCCGCCCCGCGGTCACGCGGGCCCTGACCGAGCTGAGGGAGTGCGGCCTGGTGGAATCCACCGCGGGCGCCGGACCGCAGCAACTGGGCCGCCCCGCCCAGTACGCCAGGTTCCGTGCCGAGTCCGGGTACGTCGCCGGGGTGGACATCGGCCCGCACCACGTGCACGTGATGATCGCGGATCTCGCGGGCGAGGTCCTGGCCTCGCACCGGGCGGCGGTGAACGCGGGCGCGGCCGGGCCCGAGCTCTTCGCCGTGGTGCGGTCCGCCCTGACCGCGGCGGCGGCCGGGGCGGACGTGCCGCTGTCACGGCTGTGGGCCGTGAGTACGGGGACCCCCGGCATCGTCGACCGCGAACGCGGCGAGGTCCTGCTCGCCCCCAGCATTCCCGACTGGGCCGGACTGCCCGCCGTGTCCCTGCTGCGCGACTGGCTGCACTGCCCGGTGACCATCGACAACGACGTCGATCTCGCCGTTCTGGCGGAGCGTTGGCGCGGCGCGGCCGTCGGGGCGGGCGCCGACTCCGGCATCGGCTCCGGCACCGGATCGGACTGCCTCGTCTTCGTCCACTGGGGCCGGCGCATCGGCACCGGCATCGTCATCGACGGCAGGCCCTACCGGGGCCATTCGGCCGCTGCGGGAGAGCTCGGCTTCATCGACCTGGCGGGCAGTCCCGACGCGCCCGCCCGGCCGCGCACGGCCGACGGCATGGGCCCGTTCGAGCAGCTCGTCGGCGCCGAGGCCATTCACCGGCTGGCCCTGGAGTCCGGCGCCCCGGTCGGCGAGGCCCCCGACATCGCGCCGCTGTTCGCCGCGGCGGAGGCGGGCGAGCGCGCGGCGGTCGAGGTGGTGGAGCGGGTCGCCGCCCGTTTCGCCCGCGGCCTCGCGGCGCTGCTGCTGGTGCTCGATCCGGGCCGGGTCGTCATCGGCGGCGGAGTGTCACGTGCCGGGGACACCCTGCTCGACCCGGTACGCCGCCATCTGCGCGCGCACACGCTGGTCCCGGTGACCGTGAGCGCCTCGGCCCTGGGCGAGCGGGCGGTCGCCACGGGGGCGGTGCGCCGCGCCCTGGACGTCGCCGAGGAGCGTGTGACGGCGGCGTGGCAGGGCACCGGCCGGCCGCCGCGGGCCGCACCGGAGCCGTGACCTTTGCGCAGGTGCGAAAGCGGTACCGGGGCCGCCGGGCCCGCGGTGCCACGTCCACGTGGCCGCTGCCCCGCGTGGAGCGCTCTCCCCCACCGGCCGCCGTCACACCCCGGTCGGACGCCCGCCCCGGTCGCCCCGGCCGACGAGTGCGCCGACGCGCCCGCTCCTACGCGCCGCCCGATCTGCTGCCCACCGAGTCGCCGGTCGTCCTCGGCACCGGAACCGGCACCGGGACCGGCAGGTCGTCCTGCGGTCTCGCCGCCGCCGGAACCGTCGGCACCCGCAGCTTCCGGGGCCCCGCCAGTACGTAGGTCAGCCCGAAGCCGAGCGCGACGACGACCGCGCCGCCCACCGCGTCCAGCACCCAGTGATTCGCCGTGGCGATGATCGCGGAGACCGTCAACAGCGGGTGCAGCAGCCCCAGCGCCTTCATCCACAGCTTCGGGGCCAGCATGACGATGACCACACCGCACCAGAGCGACCAGCCGAAGTGCAGCGAAGGCATCGCCGCGTACTGGTTGGTCATCGAGGTCAGCGTTCCGTAGTCCGGCTTGGCGAAGTCCTGCACGCCATGGACCGTGTCGATGAAGCCGAGCCCCGGCATCAGCCGCGGCGGGGCCAGCGGGTAGAGCCAGAAGCCGACCAGCGCGAGGATCGTGGCGAAGCCGATGGAACTGCGGACCCAGCGGTAGTCCGCGGGGCGCCGCACGTACAGCACGCCGAGGATCGCCAGCGGCACGATGAAGTGGAACGTCGAGTAGTAGTAGTCGAAGAACTCCCTCAACCAGCCGACCCCGACGACCGCGTGGTTGGCCCAGTGCTCTATGTCGATGTGCAACCACTGTTCGAGGGAGTGGATCTGGCGGCCGTGGTGTTCGGCGGTGGCACGGCCCGCCGTCGCCGCGAGCCTGACGTGTGCGTACGCGGAGTACACGACCCGGATCAGGAGCAGTTCCAGCAGCAGGTTGGGACGGCTGAGCACCCGCCGCCAGAACGGCAGCAGGGGGACGCGGCTCCAGCGGGCCGGGACCGGGGTCGCGTAGTCCGTGGGGATCGGCTGCTGCCAGTACGGCGAGGTGCGCGGCAGGAACGGTGCGGCGCAGGCCGCCCCGAGCGCGGCGATCAGCAGGATGTTGTCGCGCAGCGGGAAGACCACCGCCATGTTCGGCAGCAGCATCTTCCCCGGCAGCGTGATCACGAGCACCACGACCGCCGGCCACACCATCCGGTCGGAGGCCCGCTTGCCGACCCGGCCGACCACGGCGAGCAGCACCCACAGCAGCTGGTGCTGCCAGGCGGTCGGCGAGACGGCGACGGCGACGCAGCCGGTCACGGCTACGGCGAGCAGCAGCTGCCCGTCGCGCGCGTACCGCACGGCGCGGCGCAGTCCGAGGTAGCAGACGCCGGCCGCCAGCACCACGAACAGCGTTCTTTCGAGCGGCCCCTCCAGGCCGAGGCGGAGCAGCGCGCCGTGCAGGGACTGGTTGGCCAGGCTGTCCGGGTTGTCACCGAGCCCGGCGCCCGCGACATGGTGCACCCAGTAGGTCCACGAGTCGCTCGGCATCGCGGCCCAGGCCAGTGCGGTGCAGGCGATGAACGCGGCACCGCCGGTCACCGCGGTCTGCCGGCGGCCGGTGAGCCAGAGCAGGACCGCGAAGAGCAGCACCGTCGGCTGGAGCGCGGCCGCGAGCCCGATCAGGAGGCCCGAGGCGCGTTCCCCGCGGACGGCGAAGCAGGCCAGCAGCACCAGCAGAACCGGCAGGATGCTGGTCTGCCCCAGGTAGAACGCGTTGCGAACCGGCAGGGACAGCATCAGCAGGCTGATCGCGACAGGGGCGGCCAGCAGAGCGGTGCGGCGGCTGACGGGGCCCGGCAGCGCGCGGGCGGCAACGATGCCCAGGGCGGCGACGAGCAGTAGCGAACCGAAGGTCCAGGCGACGCCCAGACTCTGTTCCGCGGTCCGGGCCAGTGGCTTCAGCACCAACCCGGCGAACGGGGTTCCGGTGAAGCGGTCGCTGTCGTACAGCGAGCCCGTCACATGCAGGACACCGTTCTCACCGATCCAGGTCTCCAGATCGATGAGCCGTTCTCCCGGTGGCTGCCGCAGAACCACCGCCATCTGCCGTACAGCCAGTGCGGCCACAACCAGCCAGAGCAGGGCCCGGGCTGCCCCGGTCCTCGCCCCTGTCGCCGCGTCTCCGCGCACACTGTGCTCCGCATTCGCCACGCTGCGCCGACCCTCCCGCCGTTTCTGTGCCCGTCCCTCGACCTGGGCGTGCTGTGAAACCTTCGCATTGCGCTATGAGGTAGACACAATCAACCCCCTCTTCGCCTGACTGTCATCCTCCTTTTTTCCGAAAGAATGACCGAAAAGCCGTTCGGGCCGGGGCCCGGTACCGGGCCGGACGGGCGGCGGACCTGCACCGGAACCGGAACCGGACCGGTGGTGCCCACGTCCTCTCCCGTGTTCGTCGATCACGGGGGAGGAAGACGGGACATGCGGGGCGCAGGGAGGAAACGGAGTGCGCGGGCCGAGGGGCGCGCGTGGCTGGTGCGGGCGCTGGCACTGGCGCTGACGCTGGTGTCGCTTCAGCTCGGTTCGTTGATCAGCCCGGCGTACGCCTGCGGCTGCGGGGCGATGGTCCCGAGCGGGGCGACCCGGGTATCGGTCGACCGGGAGACCTCCGTCGTGGACTGGGACGGCCGTACCGAACAGATCGTCATGCGGCTCACGGTCCGCGGGGACGCCCCCGAGGCGGCCTGGATCATGCCGGTGCCGCACCGGGCGAGCGTGGAGCTCGGCGATCCGTCGCTCTTCTCCGAGCTGGCCGCGCTCACCGCGCCGGTGCAGGCGACCAGGCACTACTTCTGGCCGCGCTCCGACGACTGGCCGTTCGCCGGTTCGGGCAGCAGCGCGGACGGGGCCGGCGCTCCTTCGGCCGGCGCCCCGCCGGTCCGGGTGGTGGGCCGGGAGCGGCTCGGCCCCTTCGATGTGGCGCGGCTGGCCGCGACCGACCCCGAGGCGCTGCAGACCTGGCTGACGGACAACGGCTTCGAGCTGCCCGACCGGCTGGCGACGGCGTTGAAGCCCTATGTCGACCGGAGGTGGGAGTACGTCGCGATCCGTCTCGCCCCCAAGGACGGGAACAGCCCGCTCGGCGGCGACCTCGATCCGCTGCGGCTGCGCTTCGCCAGTGACCGACCGGTCTACCCGATGCGGCTGTCGAAGCTCGCCTCGACGCCGCAGCAGCTCGGCCTGTACGTCCTGGCGGCGCACCGGATGGAGCCGCGCGGCGCGATCGGCGGCGAGGCGCCGCAGGTGACGTACGCGGACAGGGTCGACCCCGGTTCGATACGGGACGACACCGGGGCGCTGGCGGCGATGACGGGCGGTGAGCCGGTGTTCGTCACCGCGATCGAGCAGTCGTTCCCTCGGCCCGAGCGGATCGACGGCGATCACGAACTGCGCGCGGCCGACGCGGACACCCCGTACCGGACCGTGGTGTACACGGACCGGTTGCTGACCGCGGGCGGCGTCCCCGTCTGGCTGCTGTCGCTGCTCGGGGCCGTGCTGTCGGCGGCGGCTGCGGCGCTCCTGGTGCTGCGGATCCGGCGGCGCCGGCCGGTGGCACCTCCGCCGCCGGTCATGGTTCCGCCGCCGCTGGGGTGAGCGCGGTGGCGGCTGGGGTGAGCACGGTGGCGGCGGAGGTGAGTGCGGCGGGGGTGAGCGCGGTGGCCGTCCCGCCCGGCGATCCGAACGCTCGCGTGCGGAGTGAATCCGGCGTGGAGCGCCGACCGCCGACAAACCGTTCGCACCTTTGATCATGCTCAGGCCAGAATGACGGCATGACCTGGACCGCGGCCCCCGAACCCGTCGACTCCCCCGATGCCGCGCTGCTGCGTCGCGACTACTACGACGAGGTCGCCAGTCGCTACTGGGGGCGGCCGGCCACCACCGAGGAGATCGACGAGGGGCTCACCGACGACGGTGCCGACCGGCTCGCCCCGCCCACCGGCCGGTTCCTCGTCGGCCGCTTCGAGGGGAAGCCGGCGGCCTGTGCCGGGCTGCTGCTGGTGGACGCGGAGCTGGCGGAGCTGACCCGGGTGTTCGTGCGCCCGGAGTACCGCGGCACGGGCGGCGGCGGGCTGCTGCTGACGGCCGTCGAGAGCGCGGCGCGCGCCATCGGCGTACGCACCATCAGGCTCGACACCCGCAGCGACCTGGTCGAGGCACGGGGGCTGTACACCAAGCACGGCTACCGGGAGGTCCCGGCGTTCCACCGGCGGCAGTTCGCGCAGCACTGGTTCGCCAAGGAGCTGTAGGAACCGCGGGAATCCCCGGAGCTCCAGCGGATCCAGGGCCCCGGGAGCTCCGGGGAGCTCCAGGAGCCGTCCGCAGGGCACTCACGCGGGCCCAAAGGCCGAGCGGTCCGCAGGCTGCTCGCGCGGGGCCAAGGCCGAGCCCATCGGCCGGGCTGCTCACGCGGGTCCGGCCGCGTGGTTCCGCCTCGGCTCGGGGCCGCGCGGCCGTTCCTTGCTCGATCCGGTCGTCTCGGCGGTCAGCTCCGCCACCAGCCTGACCAGATCGGTCGGCCGTTCCGGCCCCCACCAGTCGCCCAGCAGCTCCGCCATCGACTGCTCACGGGCCTCCGCCAGCTTCACCACCACTTCCGCACCGGCCTCGGTGAGCACCAGCTGTATCCCTTCGCGCCGGACCAGTCCGCGCTCCTCCAGCTGACGCGCCGCCTCGGTGATCACCCGCAGCGGCACCGGGGCGACATCGGCGAGCATGGCGGGTTCGACCGTGCCGTGCCGCCGTACCCGCAGCAGCATCCAGCTCGCCGCGGGCAGCAGGTCGTACCCCGCCCTCTTGGTGATCTTCTCGTAGATCTCGCGGCGGCCCTCACGGGTGGCGAGCACCGAGAGGGCTCGGGCACATTCGTCGTACGAGGACCGCTCGACCGGGTTGGTCGCCAGGGTCTCGGTGGGTTCCGGGGCGGTCACCGAGCCGCGCAGCCTGTCCTCCTTGAGGAACCAGGCGAAGGCGAAGGCGACCAGGACGACGGGGGCCGCGTACAGGAACACATCGGTGATCGAGGTCGAGTACGCGTGGAGCACCGGGGACCGCAACGCGGGCGGCAGTTGGCCGATGGCCCGCGGGTCGGCGGCCAGCCCCTGGGCGCTGACCCCGGGCGGCAGGGTGCGGCCGGTCAGGGCCGCGGTCAGTTTGTCGATGAGCCGGTTGGTGAAGATCGTGCCGAAGACGGCGACACCGAACGAGGCGCCGATGGAGCGGAAGAAGGTGGCTCCGGACGTGGCGACGCCGAGATCCTCGTACGTGACGGCGTTCTGCACGACCAGCACCAGGACCTGCATCACCAGGCCGAGACCGGCGCCGAAGACGAAGAAGTAGATGCTCATCTCCGCCGTACTGCTGGTCTCCGTGAGCCGGTGCAGCAGCAGCAGGCCGATGGTGGTGACGCCGGTGCCCGCGATCGGGAAGACCTTCCAGCGGCCGGTGCGGCTGACGATCTGCCCGGACACGGTCGAGGTGAGAAGCAGACCGGCCACCATCGGAAGCATGTGCACACCGGACAGCGTCGGCGTGATGTTGTGCACCACCTGCAGGAAGGTCGGCAGGAAGGTCATCGCGCCGAACATCGCGAAACCCACCACGAAGCTGATGACGGCGACGAGGGTGAAGGTCCTCGTCCGGAACAGCTCCAGCGGAATGACGGGCTCATCGGCGCGGCGTTCCACCCGCACGAAGGCGATCAGCAGCAGCACGCTCAGTACGGCGAGACCGATGCTCTGCGCCGAGCCCCAGGCCCAGGTGGTCCCGCCGAGCGAGGCGACGAGGACGAGGCAGGTGGCGACGGAGGCGATGAGGAAGGTGCCGAGGTAGTCGATGGTGTGCTTCGTGCGGTGGACCGGGATGTGCAGCGCGGCGGCGATCACGAGGAGCGCCACGACGCCGACCGGCAGGTTGACGTAGAAGACCCAGCGCCAGCTGAGATGTTCGGTGAAGAGACCGCCGAGAAGCGGTCCGAGGACGCTCGTCGCACCGAAGACCGCACCGAACAGGCCCTGGTACTTGCCCCGTTCGCGCGGCGCGACGAGGTCGCCGACGATCGCCATCGAAAGCACCATCAGGCCGCCGCCGCCGAGGCCCTGAAGGGCGCGGAAGCCGATGAGCTGCGGCATGTTCTGGGCGATGCCGCAGAGCGCCGAGCCGATGAGGAAGATGACGATGGCGCTCTGGAAGAGTTTCTTGCGCCCGTACTGGTCGCCGAGCTTGCCCCAGAGCGGGGTCGCGGCGGTCGATGCCAGCAGATAGGCCGTGACCACCCAGGAGAGATGTTCCAGCCCGCCGAGTTCGCTGACGATGGTCGGCAGCGCGGTGGAGACGATGGTCTGGTCGAGCGCGGCGAGCAGCATGCCGAGGAGAAGCGCACCGATGGCCACCATGACCGACCGCGCAGAGCGGTCCCCACCGAGGGTGGGGGCCGGGGGGCTCAGATGCTGGGCCATAGAACATCTCCTCGGGTCCACTACATCCCCATCCTGGCCGTTCCCTACCGTTCCGGCCTGCCGAACGGGACCAGTGGGGGCCGGGCGGGACCGGGCGGGGGCGGACGGGCCCTGCGCACGGCGAGGGCCGGACGGGAACAGTGCACGGTGGGCCGGTGGGCCACCGTCGTCGTGCGATGCTGGTGCGCATGACACTGGAGGACCTGGTACGGCTGCGCCGCGCCCGGGACACGATGGACCGCGACTACGCGCGGCCGCTGGACGTTCCGGCCCTGGCCGGCGTCGCCCTCATGTCACCCGGGCACTTCTCCCGCAGCTTCCGCGCCGCCTTCGGTGAGACGCCGTACAGCTATCTGATGACCCGCCGCGTCGAGCGGGCGAAAGCACTGCTGCGCAGGGGCGACCTGAGCGTGACGGAGGTCTGCTTCGCGGTCGGATGCACCTCGCTCGGGTCGTTCAGCTCGCGCTTCACCGAGCTGGTCGGCGAGAGCCCCAGCGCCTACCGGTCCCGTCGCCACGAGGCCGGCGCGGAGATCCCGGCGTGCGTCGCCAAGATCCTCACGCGACCGGTCAGGAATGGAGAAGCACAATCCGCCGCCGCCTCGTAGCGTCGAGGCATGAACATCAAGCTCGCACAGTGCTTCATCGCAGTCGACGACCATGACAAGGCGCTCGCCTTCTACCGCGACGTCCTCGGCCTGGAGGTACGCAACGACGTCGCCTTCGAGGGGATGCGCTGGGTGACCGTCGGCTCACCCGCTCAGGCGGACGTGGAGATCGTCCTCGAACCGCCGCTCGCCAACCCCAATGCCTCGCCGGCCGACAAGCAGGCGATGGCGGAACTGCTGGCCAAGGGCATGCTCCGCGGCGTGATCTTCTCCACCGACGACTGCGACGACACCTTCGAACGCATCCGGGCGGGCGGCGGAGAGGTGCTGCAAGAGCCGATCGACCAGCCGTACGGCGTCCGCGACTGCGCCTTCCGCGACCCGGCCGGCAACATGCTCCGCTTCACCCAGCCCCGCAAGCGGTAGGAACCGGCGACGAGGCCCGCGAAGCCGCGTCCGGTCCCGAGTGAATCGCCGGCGGTGCCGGGACCGAGGCCGTGTCGGCGGCGGTCGGGCGTCCGCTGCGCGGTCCGCGCGACCGCGAGCTGATGCCCGGCGGCCGCTGACCCGCGACGGCCGCCGGCCGGTCCGACGCGTCGGCCGGGCGCACCGCGTGGGCGGGCACGCCGCGCGGTGCGCCCGTCCACGCGGTGCGGGCACGCCACGTCGGCCGGGGCCCGGACGCCCCACGGGCCCTTTGCCGCGGCCGTGCCGACCAACGAGGACCTGCCGTTACGCTCGAAGGCGGCCGGATCCAGCCAGGCGACGCCGAGGGAGACCGCGCAGGCGGCCCCGCCCGACAGATGGAGACACGATGAGCAAGGCCACGAGGGCGGACACGCAGTCGCCTGCGCCGCACGCCGCCAACAGCCACGATCTGATCCGTGTGCACGGCGCCCGCGAGAACAACCTCAAGGACGTCAGCATCGAGATCCCGAAGCGTCGGCTGACGGTGTTCACCGGCGTCTCCGGCTCGGGCAAGAGCTCGCTGGTGTTCGACACGATCGCCGCGGAGTCGCAGCGGCTGATCAATGAGACGTACAGCTCCTTCGTGCAGGGCTTCATGCCGACGTCGGCGCGGCCCGAGGTCGACGTCCTCGCCGGGCTGACGACCGCGATCATCGTCGACCAGCAGCGGATGGGTGCCGACCCCCGCTCCACGGTCGGCACCGCCACCGACGCCAACGCGATGCTGCGCATCCTCTTCAGCCGGCTCGGGCAGCCGCACATAGGCCCGCCCAGCGCGTACGCCTTCAACGTCCCCTCGGTCCGGGCGAGCGGTGCGATCACCGTCGAGCGCGGTGCCAAGAAGGCGGTGAAAGCGACCTTCACCCGCACCGGCGGCATGTGCACGCGCTGCGAAGGCCGGGGCACGGTTTCCGACATCGACCTCACCCAGCTCTACGACGACTCCAAGTCGATCGCCGAAGGCGCGTTCACCATCCCCGGCTGGAAGTCCGACAGCTTCTGGACCGTGCGGGTCTACGCCGAGTCGGGCCTCCTCGACCCGAACAAGCCGATCCGCAAGTTCACCAAGAAGGAGATGCAGGACTTCCTCTACCGGGAGCCGACCAAGGTGAAGGTCGAGGGCGTCAACCTCACCTACGAGGGGCTGATCCCCAAGATCCAGAAGTCGATGCTCTCCAAGGACAAGGAGGCGATGCAGCCGCACATCCGGGCGTTCGTGGAGCGGGCGGTCACCTTCACCACCTGCCCCGACTGCGACGGAACCCGGCTCAGCGAGGGGGCCCGGTCGTCGAAGATCAAGAAGATCGGCATCGCCGACGCCTGCGCGATGCAGATCAGCGACCTGGCCGAGTGGGTCCGTGACCTCGACGAGCCGTCGGTGGCGCCGCTTCTCGCCGCGCTGCGGCAGAGCCTCGACTCGTTCGTGGAGATCGGCCTCGGCTACCTCACGCTCGACCGGCCGGCGGGCACGCTGTCGGGCGGCGAGGCGCAGCGCGTCAAGATGATCCGCCACCTCGGCTCCTCGCTCACCGATGTCACCTATGTCTTCGACGAGCCCACCATCGGCCTGCACCCGCACGACATCCAGCGGATGAACAACCTGCTGCTACGGCTGCGGGACAAGGGCAACACGGTGCTCGTCGTGGAGCACAAGCCGGAGACGATCACGATCGCCGACCATGTCGTCGACCTCGGCCCCGGCGCCGGTACGGCGGGCGGCACCGTCTGCTTCGAGGGCACCGTGGAGGGGCTGCGGTCCGGCGGCACCCTCACGGGCCGCCATTTCGACGACCGGGCCGCCCTCAAGGAGACGGTGCGCAAGCCCACCGGCACGCTGGAGATCCGGGGCGCGACGACGCACAACCTGCAGGGCGTCGACGTCGACATCCCGCTCGGGGTGCTCGCCGTCGTCACCGGCGTCGCCGGTTCCGGCAAGAGCTCGCTCGTGCACGGGTCGATCCCCGCCGGCGAGGGTGTGGTCTCCGTCGACCAGGGCGCGATCCGCGGCTCGCGGCGGAGCAACCCGGCGACGTACACCGGACTGCTCGACCCGATCCGCAAGGCGTTCGCCAAGGCCAACGGCGTGAAGCCCGCCCTGTTCAGCGCCAACTCCGAGGGCGCCTGCCCCACCTGCAACGGCGTCGGCGTCATCTACACCGACCTGGCGGTGATGGCCGGTGTCGCCACCACCTGCGAGGAGTGCGAGGGGAAGCGGTTCCAGGCGTCGGTGCTGGAGTACCGCCTCGGCGGCCTCGACATCAGCGAGGTGCTCGCGATGT
This sequence comes from Streptomyces sp. NPDC057963, assembly GCF_042887155.1. Lineage (NCBI taxonomy): Bacteria > Bacillati > Actinomycetota > Actinomycetes > Kitasatosporales > Streptomycetaceae > Streptomyces > Streptomyces sp. NPDC057963. Next base: position 319,761 of record NZ_JBHVPX010000007.1, on the reverse strand, counting down.
CGGTGACCGAGGCCGAGGCGTTCTTCGGCGCGGGCGAGGCACACACGCCGGCCGCGCACCGCGTCCTCGTCCGGCTCGCCGACGTCGGGCTCGGCTACCTCAGCCTCGGCCAGCCGCTCACCACGCTGTCCGGCGGCGAACGGCAGCGGCTCAAGCTGGCTACCCACATGGCCGAGAAGGGCGGCGTCTACGTCCTCGACGAGCCGACCACCGGCCTCCACCTCGCCGATGTCGAGCATCTGCTCGGCCTGCTCGACCGGCTCGTCGACTCCGGCAAGTCGGTCATCGTCATCGAGCACCACCAAGCGGTCATGGCGCACGCCGACTGGATCATCGACCTCGGCCCCGGCGCCGGACACGACGGCGGCCGGATCGTCTTCGAGGGCACACCCGCCGACCTCGTCGCCGACCGCTCCACCCTCACCGGCGAGCACCTCGCGGCCTACGTCGCCACCTGACCGGGGCCCTCGCGGGCGGCGCGCGGGCCGAGTGAACGGTGCGGCACGAGCGGGCGGTGCGGGGGGCGCGGGACGAGCGGGCGGTGCCGGCGGATCGGGACAAACGGGCGGTGCGGGGCAAACCCACGGCGCGGGCGGCGGCGGTGCGACCGCTCACCCGGAACGCCGCCGCGAACTCACCCGCCCCGCCTCACCTGTTGAGGAACTCCGCGCACCGGTAGGGGCCCAGCGCCGCGCCTTCGGACGGCCGCAGGGTGACCTCGACGTCGTCGGCCCTGACCTTCGGGTCGAGTACGGACTGGGCGCGTGCCAGCGTGCACACCAGCTGCCCCGTGCCCAGGTCGCGCCCCGTTTCCGTATAGGGGCCGTCGATGCGCACCGTGACCCGGGTGCCCGTCCCGGTGACCTCGTACCCGCCGAGCCGGACGAGCGAGGTCAGGCCGTCGCGCCGCTGGGCGGGCGACGGGTCCTGGCCGAGCAGTTTCACCGCCCCGTTGAGTTCCGTGACCTCCCTGTCGAGCAGCACTCCGCGCAGCCCGCCGGCGGATACGTAGTACAGCCGCATCCCGCGCGTCAGCCCGGACGCCGGCTCGCCCGCGCCTATCACTCCGGTCGGCTGGACGCCGCAGCCCATGAGGGCGATCAACCCCAGCGCGACGGCCACGCCCCCCTGCCGGACCTTCACTCCGTGTCCTCTCCTGTACGTCGCAGGGGCAGCCGCAGCGTGAACACCGCGCCGCGCCGCGGTCCATCGGCCGCGTCGACCACGTCGGCCACGTCGGCCACGTCGATCGTGCCGCCGTGCAGCCGCGCGTTCTCCAGCGCGATCGCCGTACCGAGGCCGCTGCTCTGTCCGCTGTCGTCGGCCGCGCCACGCGTGCGGGCCGCGTCCGCCTTGTAGAACCGGTCGAAGACCCGGTCCCGGGCCCCCGGCGGCAGCCCGGGACCGTGGTCGGAGACCGCCAGGGTCACCCACTCCCCGTCCGCCGCGAGGTCCGTCCCGAGGGTCACGGTGACCGGCGGGGCTCCGTGCCGCAGCGCGTTGCCCACCAGGTTCGCGACGATCACGTCGATGCGGCGCCGGTCGACCACCGCCCGTACGCCCTCGGGGAGCTGCGTGCGCACCCGGTCCGTCCAGCCGCGCAGCGCCAGCGACGCCCGTACGGTGTCGGCGAGGTCCGTCTCAGCCGCGTTCAGCCGTACCGCCCCGGCGTCGAAGCGGGAGATCTCCATCAGGTCCTCGACCAGCCGGGACAGCCGTGCCGTCTCCGCGCCGACGGTACGGGCCGCCCGCGCCGCGTCCGGCGGCAGCTGGTCGGCGTCCTCCTCCAAGACGGTCGCCACCATCGTCATCGCCGCGAGGGGCGTGCGCAGTTCGTGCGACACGTCCGCCACGAAGCGGCGCGCCTTCGCCTCCTGCTCGCGCAGTTCCGCGTCGGAAGCCTGGAGCGCGTCGGCCGACTCGTTGAACGTCCGTGCCAGGTCGGCGAGTTCGTCGTGCCCGGTGACGGCGACCCGGCTGCCGAGGTCTCCGGCCGCGAGCCCGCGGGTGGCCCGGCTCAGCTTCCGTACCGGACGAAGGACCGTCCCCGCGGCCAGCAGCGCCAGGACGGCGGCCAGCAGCACCACCGGCACGGTGCCCGCCCGTACGGAGTCCAGCAGGGCGGCGGTGTCGTCGCGCTCGGCCCGCAGATCGGTGATCGCGAAGACCTCCAGGCCGGAGGTGCGGTGGTCGCCGTCGGCGTACGTCACGGGCATGCCGACGACCAGATAGGGCTCGCCCCGCCACTGCACCCGCTGGAACTTGGCGTCGTCGCCGGTCATGACGGCGGTGCGCAGCTCGACGGTGATCCGGCCCTCCGTCTCGGCGAGCGGGTCGGAGACCGCGGTGACGCCCTGGTAGCGGGCGACCACGATGCGGGCACCGATGCCGTCCGAGACCTTCGCCGCGAACCGGGACAGCGACCCCTGGTCGGGCGGTATGTCGAAGTCGGCGGCGACCGCGGTGACCCGCTCCCGGAGGTCGGCCACGGCGGAGTTCTGGGTGCGCCGGAGGACGGCGGTGCGGGCGTCCCGGTAGGCGAGGGCGGTCGCGGTCACCGCACTGATGAGAGCGACGACGACGAAGGTGACGACGAGCCGGGTGCGCAGCCCGCCGACGAGCCGCCGGGAAGGCCGCTTCGAGGCGGCGCCGCGCCTGTCCTTGTTCCTACGGTTCACAGCGGGTCCGTCCGGTTCACAGCAGGTCCATCCGGTTCACAGCGGCCCGAAACGGTAGCCGAAGCCCCGCACCGTCTGTACGTACCGCGGCTTGGCCGGTACGTCCTCGATCTTGGCCCGCAGTCGGCCGACCGCCGCGTCCACCAGCCGGGAGTCGCCCAGGAAGGTGTGGTCCCAGACGGATTCGAGGAGTTGCTCGCGGCTGAGGACACGGCCGGGGGAGGCCGACAGCTCCAGCAGCAGCCGCAGTTCGGTGGGCGGCAGCGGGACCGAGGCGCCGTTCTTGGCGACGGTCAGTCCGGCGCGGTCGATCACCAGCCCGGCGAGATCGGCGTCCGACCCCTTTCGTGCGGACGGTTCCGCGCGCCGCAGGGCGGCCCGGATGCGGGCCTCCAGGACGGGCGCGGTGACCGGCTTGACGACGTAGTCGTCGGCGCCCGCCTCCAGGCCGGTCACGATGTCCGAGTCGTCACCGCGCGCGGTCAGCATGATGACCGGCAGGGTCGCCGAGCGGGCGCGGATGCGGCGGCACACCTCGAAGCCGTCGATGCCGGGCAGCATCAGGTCCAGTACGGCCAACTCGACCCGCGCACCCTGTTCCCCGGCCAGCAGGGCGAGGGCCTGCTCGCCGGTGGCGGCGGTGTCCACGCCGTACCCGTGCCGGCGCAGCACGAGCTCCATTCCGTCCCGTACGGACGCGTCGTCCTCGATGAGCAGTACATGCGGCATGGGGCCGATTATGGGCACGCCGGGACCGTTTCCGCCTGCTCCGTACAGGGCGGACGCGCAGGCCGGGGGCATTGTTACGTTCCCATCATGTGGCCATGGACGGGTCATGATCTGCGGCGGCGAACGTGAAGCGCATGAACTTCCTCAGGACGAACCCCCGCTCCACCGCCCGGTTGCGCATGGCCACCCTCGTGGCCGTGCCCGTACTCGCCTTCTCCGTCGCCTGCGGCAGCGGTGACGGCAGCTCCGGCGGAACGAAGAAGGACGACGCGATCGCCGACGTACCGGACGCGCCGGACGCGAGCGCGGCGAAGGGCGGGGGCGAGGGCGAGCCGAGTGCCCCGTCCGCGGGCAAGAGCGCCTTCTACGACGCCCAGATGAAGTACGTCCAGTGCATGCGCGTCAAGGGCGGCTACAAGGACTACCCCGACCCCAAGCTCAGCGGGTACCTCGACTGGGCAAAGATCGAGAAGATCGCCTCCCGGCCGGGCCAGAACGAAGCGTACAAGGGCGGCAAGAACGGCGTCTGCGCCACCGAGCTCCAGGCCGCCATGACGGCCGAGCCCAAGCGCGACCAGCAGAAGGCCTACGAGTCGATGCTCGCGCACGCCCAGTGCATGCGGGACAACGGCGTCTCCAGGTTCACCAACCCGACCATGAACAGCGGCAACGCCCAGCCTGGCGGCGACCCGAACCCGGCGTCCCCGTCCATCGACACGACGTCGCCCTCGTACAAGAAGGCCCGCGAGGCGTGCAAGTCCAAGCTGCTCGACGGTCTGGACGGCATGCAGTGAAGCGCCGCACCGCCTTCTTCGCGCTCGGTGCGGCGGCCGTCGCAGCCGCCGCCACCGGGGGATTCCTGTTCCTCGGCGGCGGCGGCGACCCGGGCGCCTCCGGCAGGAGCGGCGACCTGCCGCCCGCCACCGCCGCCGTCGTACGCACCGACCTCGTACAGTCCAAGACGGTCGACGGCAGGCTCGACTTCGCGCAGCGCCGCCCCGTCAAGTCCGCCGTCGAGGGCACCGTCACGGTGGCCGCTTCCGAAGGGAAGACGGTCACGAGGGGGCAGGCACTGTACGAGCTGAACGACAAGCCCGTCACCCTGCTCTACGGGCCGGTCCCGATGTTCCGCGAGATGAAGGTGGGCGACCGGGGCAGCGACGTACTCCAACTGGAGCGCAATCTGCGCGATCTGGGGTACGGGTTGTACGCCGACACCCGGTACGACAAGGACACCGAGGCCGTCGTCAAACAGTGGCAGAAGTCCCTGAACCGCGACAGCACCGGCAGGGTCGGCAGGGGCGACGTCGTCTTCCAGCCCGGCCCGGTCAAGGTGGTCTCCGCGGACGCGGCGCTCGCCGACCAGGTCGGCCCGGACGAGCCGGTCCTGACGATCGCCTCCACCAAGCCCGTCGTCCGGGCGAAACTGGACCAGACCGACGGCCCGCTCACCTCACGGGGCACCAAGGTCGAGGTCACCCTGGCGAGCGGGAAGACCGTGGCCGGCCGGGTCGACGGGACGGTTCGCCCCGAGGGGCCCGCCGCCGGGGACGGTGCGGGCGCCACGGAGGGGATCACCGTCGAGGTCGTCCTGGACGGCGGTGTGAGCGCCGCGTCCGGTGAGGACGCCAAGGCGTCGGTGAGCGTGAAGTTCGTCAGCGAGGCGCACAAGGGAGTCCTCGCGGTCCCCGTCGAGGCGGTCGTCGCCCTGCGCGGCGAGAACGGCGGCTACGGTCTCCAGGTCGTCCGGGGCGCCACCTCGAAGATGGTGCGGGTGGAGACGGGCATGACCGCCGACGGGCAGATCGAGGTGTCGGGCCCGGACGTGCGCGAGGGCCTGAAGGTCGGAGTGGCGAAGTCATGACGTCCACCCCGGTGATCGAACTGCGCAACGCCACCAAGTCGTACCCCGGTGGCGTCCACGCCCTGCGCGGAGTGGATCTCACCGTCGAGGAGGGCGAACTGGTCGCCGTCGTCGGCCCGTCCGGCTCCGGCAAGTCCACGATGCTCAACGTCGTGGGCACCCTCGACAAGCCCACCACGGGCACCGTCCGGGTCGCCGGGTACGACGTGTCCGCACTCTCCGACTCCCGGCTCTCCGCACTGCGCGCCCGCCACATCGGCTTCGTGTTCCAGCACTTCCACCTGGCGGCGGGGCGCGACGCGGTGGACAACGTCGCCGACGGACTGCTGTACGCGGGCGTACCGCTGAGGCAGCGGCGCGCACGGGCGCGGGAGGCGCTCGCCAAGGTGCGGCTGGACCACCGCTACTCGCACACGCCGAACGAGCTGTCCGGCGGCGAGAAGCAGCGCGTGGCCATCGCCCGCGCCCTCGTGGGAGACCCCCGGCTGCTGCTGGCGGACGAACCGACCGGGGCGCTGGACACCGCGTCCGGCGAGCTCGTCATGGAGCTGCTGCACGAGCTGAACGCGTCCGGCACCACCATCTGCGTGATCACCCACGACAACGAGATCGCGGACTCGCTGCCGCGCCGGATCCGCTTCAGGGACGGCGAGATCGTCTCGGACTCGCGCTCCAGCTCGCGCTCCGACTCATGTACCGGCTCATGTACCGGCTCGCGTTCCGACTCGTGTACCGGCTCGCGTTCCGGTGCGTACGCCGACCCCCTTACGGAAGAGGCCGGTTCATGAGGAACGACCTCAAGCCCTCCCGCCTCTCCCCCCGCGACATCCTCCGCGTCGGCGCGGTCGGCCTGCGTGCGCGTCGCGCGCGCGTGGTGCTCTCGGCGCTGGGCATCGCCATCGGCATCGCGACCATGGTCGCGGTCGTCGGCCTGTCCGAGTCGAGCCGCGCGGACCTGATGGCCCGGCTCGACCGCCTCGGCACCAACCTCCTCACCGCCGAGGCGGGCCAGGACGCCATGGGGCGGGAGGTCGAGCTCCCCAAGAACGCGGTCGCGATGGTCGAGCGTGTCGGCCCGGTGCAGCACGCCACGGCCACCGCCGACATCGACGCCCGCATCCGCCGCAGCGACGTGGTCCCCGAGGAGCGCACCGCCGGCGTCACCGCCCAGGCGGTCCGCATCGACCTGCTGTCCGCACTCGGCGGCGAGGTCGACCGGGGCGCCTGGCTGGATCCAGCCGGCGAACGCCTCCCGGTGACGGTCCTCGGCGCGGTGGCGGCGGACCGCCTCGGCATCACCCGCACCGGTGAGACGATCATGATGAACGACACGCGGGTGGTCGTCGTCGGCATCCTCGCACCGCTCGAACTGGTCCCCAACCTGGACCGCGTGGCCATGGTCGGATTCCCCGCCGCCGAGCGCCACTTCGGCTTCGACGGCCACCCCACCACCGTCTTCGAGCGCTCCACGGACGCCTCGGTGGAGGACGTACGGGCGATCCTGGCCCGTACCGTCAGCCCCGGCAACGAGGCGGCCATCAGGGTCTCCCGTCCCTCGGACGCGCTGGCCGCCAAGGCCGCCACCGACGAGGGCCTGACGACCCTGATGCTCGGCCTGGGCGCGGTGGCCCTCCTGGTCGGCGGGGTGGGCGTCGCCAACACCATGGTCATCTCCGTCCTGGAGCGCCGCCAGGAGATCGGCCTGCGCCGCTCACTGGGCGCGACCCGCAACGCGATCCGGCTCCAGTTCCTGACCGAGTCGCTGCTGCTGTCGGCGCTGGGCGGGGCGACGGGCGCGCTGCTGGGCGCGGCGGCGACGTACGGCTTCGCGCGGGTCCAGGGGTGGACGGCGGTGGTCCCGCCCTGGTCCCTGGCGGGCGGACTGGCCGCCACCGTGCTGATCGGCGTGGTCGCGGGCCTCTATCCGGCGATCCGCGCCTCCCGTCTCCACCCGACGGTGGCCCTGAACGCGACGTGAGGCGACGGCGTACGGGGCGCTCCTGAGGAGTCCTCCCGAGACGGCGACGTGCTTACGGGGCCCTCCGGGGGGGGCCTCCCGAGACGACGGCGTACGGGGCCTTCCTGAGGCGGCGCCCCGTACGCCGTCACTCGCCCCACGCGGCGCCCCCCCTTCCCTCAGCCGCCAGGGTCGGACGGACGAGACCGGCGCCAGGCCCCGCTGCGCGGTACCGCCGGCCCTCTTGCCGCAGCCGTACGCGCGGTCCCGCCGCGTCACCCGCCTCACCGGATTGGCTTTCCCGGACGGGTTTTTGTATCGTGATGGAACAAAGTAGCCTCCGCCCGCCACCCCCTGACCGGCGGGCGAGGCTACTTGTTCTGCTTGCTTCGCCGGATACGTCCGGCGTCGCCTCAATGGCAGTGGACTTGGCGAGCAACTGCTCGCGCCGGGTCTTGATGCGGTCGCGGGCAGCCCCGTAGACGCCGGGCGGGTAGTCGCCCGGGTTCACGGCGCGGTCGGCCTGGAGCCTTGCCAATCCATCCTGAAGCTTCACCAGCTCCCCTTGTGGTCGAGCCCGCTCACGAGCCGCACGGGCTCCGCCCTTGGCTACGTCGCGCCGTTGGCGGGGGATGACCGGCGCTGCGGCGTCGGCCCCTTCAGCCACGATGTCCGCAAGCCATTCGAGGGTTTCGCGCTCGACCCGGTCGCGGGGGATCTGGCCGCCTTTGCATCCGGTGCCACCGGTCCGGATGCAGTAACTGCACCGAAAGCTGTAGCCGTTCATTTTCCCGTGCTTCGGGCTGACACCCTGTGAAGCCGCCATGCCCGGCCGGCAGTCGCCGTGCCTCATGAGTCCGCTGTGCGCATACGTTGCGTTCCGTGCGCGCGGAGCAATGACCTTGATCTACCGCGTGATGGTCCGTCTTGAGCGGATCGAGCAGCAGGGAGATGAGCACCCCGCACACCTCGCCCGCATTGACCACGAGCTGCACCCGAACAGCGGGGCGTCACTTCGGGACGCGGTCGACCGCGTTGACGTTCGGACGCAGCGGCTCGCCGCAAACAGCCCCGACGGCTGACCGCACGTCCCGTCGCCCGGTCATCGGGCGGCGGGACGTTTCGTCGTGCTCATTGGCACTCCAGTGGGGTCGGCCACGGCCGCACTCCCATCCGCGCCGATACGGTCGCCGCTACAGGACCGCGATAGTGAAGCTGGAGGACGCGGGCAGGCCGTCCTTGAGGGTCACCACGGTGATGGCGTCCCTTCGGCTGCCACACGCTGTGGTGGGCTTCCCGATCGTCTCGACGCTGTCGGCGTGGATCCTGGCATTGGCCAGGATCAGGGCGTTGGACAGGTTGATGTCGGCATTCGGGTTGACGATGACGCAGTAAAGGCCCTCGCCGACCTGGAAACTGTCAACCACGTTCTTCTGCCTCAGCAGTTCGCCGCGGAAGTCCACATCAGCTGCGGCTCTGGCGTTGGGGGCGACGATCTCGGCGGGTGCCGCAACGGCCTGAGAGGCGAAGACTGCCGACAGAACAGCAGCTCCTGCGAAGACAGCAGTGGTACGGCGCATGACGTCACTCCAGGGGTCGGCTCGCAGCACGGATGCGCCGCGACGTGATGGGATGCCGACGACGCTAATGTGGGAAGCTGCGGCAGAACGCCGGACTGCCCGAGGAGTCGTCTCATCAGGTGCCCTCTGATTGCGCCTTCCGGCGCAATCAGAATCTCGTATGGCTACCTGGCCAACCAGAGTCCCTGGTCAATAACCTGGCCCCCCACCAGAGACGGGTTTCGCCCCTTCCCGCCGCGCGCGGGGAGGGGCGGTTTCGTGCGTCTGGGGTCAGTCGAGCGGCGTGGACTGGTGCGCCGCGGCAATGGCATCGATCCGGGCCGCCAAGTCGAAGTCAGCCTCGGTCAGCTTGTAGTCAGCGTCATGCGTCGTGACGGCAATGCGCAGGTGGTCAATCCTGAGGTCGATGTCTGCATGGTGGCCGAGGCGGCGTTCCCGGTCGGCGATGTGCACGATCACCGCCACCCCTGCGTGATACCGGACGTTCACCCGTCGCGTGATTTCGTCCCCGTCACGAGTCCACTCCGGCAACTTGGCCAGCCGCGCCTCAATTTCCTCGTCCGTCAGCGGCTTCGGTACGTCTGCCACGTCATCCCCTTTCGGTCACGGGCTCCAGGATTTCCGCAAGATCGCGGCCGACCGGGGCATCCTGCCACGGCCGCATCGCCCGCTCCAGGGTGACCAATTCCCGCCGCATTCTGGCCGATCGGGTCTCTACCGCGATCATCGCCACGGTCCGAGCAATCTCCACCGCCTGATCCGGCTCCCAAGCAGTTGCCGCAGCTGTCGCCTGCCGAGCCATGTACACCCCCCGGTCGCGGCGAGCGGTCTCCGGGACGATAGCGAGGACCTGCAACCACAGGGCACCCGCCTCTGCACCGAGGCCGAGCCGTCCGTAACAGGTGGCCCGCTGTACTTCGAGGTAGCCGGGGGTCCGGCGACAGGCGTTGCCCCAGGGCAGATCATCGTCCACGCGCGGCAGCAGTCGGCCGGCCTGGTCAATGAGCTGGTCGACCATGTGCCGTTCCCCGGTGAGGCTGGCACCGTGCGCCTGCTGCTGCATAGCCAGGCGGGCGGTACAGCGATCTGGCGATCCACCATCACGCAAGGACTCCTGCATGGGCAATCAGAGACACCATCAAGGGCGGCGCAGTCCGCCATCGCAAGGGACGTCAAGAACGCATCCACGCCCGACGACCCCACACGAACGCAGGGCGCGGTAGCTGACCGGCACATCCGGCAGCACACCCCTGGCAGCGTGTACGGAGAATTCACGGATCCTCCGGAATGAGGGGTGGCCCCTACTCGCGGACAAGGTCGGACAGCAGGGTCCGGCACGGAGACCTGCCCCAGCAGCGGGCAGCCCACTCTGTGACCTGGCTGAACAGCCGGAGCCGCGGCCGCAAGCCCGGTCGGGGCAACGCCACATCTCCGGATTGGCCAGAGCGGCACTCCCTTTGTATCTTGGTGGAACAAATACGCCACACGTAGAGGACGGCCCCCTTGCCCAGGTCAGAGACCATTGGTGTTTTTAAGGCGTTGCTCCTCGACATGGATGGCACCCTCGTGAACTCCGACGCCGTCGTGGAACGCTGCTGGCGGCGCTGGGCACTGCGGGAGGGGCTGGACCCGGAGGCCACGCTCAAGGTGGTTCACGGACGGCAGGGGTACGCCACGATGGCGGTGCTCCTTCCGGACCGCCCGATGGAGCAGAACCACGCGGACAACCGGGTGATGCTCGCCGAGGAGACCGCCGACACCGACGGCGTCGTGCCGGTCGCCGGCGCGCCCGCCTTCATGGACGCGATCGCCGCGCTCCCGCACGCCCTGGTCACCTCGGCCGACGAGGCGCTGGCCCGTGCCCGGATGACCGCGTCCGGACTGCGGATGCCCGCCACCCGCGTCACCGCCGAGAGCGTCGGCGCCAGCAAGCCGGACCCCGAGGGCTTCCTCAAGGGAGCGGCCGAGCTGGGCTTCGCCCCGGCGGACTGCGTCGTCTTCGAGGACTCGGAGGCGGGCATCGCGGCGGGCCGGGCGGCGGGCATGCGCGTGGTGGGCGTCGGCCCGCGGGCCGCGGCATTCTCCCCCGACGCGCACGTCGAGGACCTGACCCAGCTCCGGGTGGAAGCCGCGGCCGACGGTTCGATCCGGCTGCACATCAGCGCGCGCTAGCCGATCCCCGGCGACCGACGGCCCCGGCGGCCCCGGCGGCCCCGGCGGCCCCGGCCGAGGCGGCCATCGCCGCGCCGTCGCTCCGGCGCCCCCGAGTCCCGGTGCAGCCGCCCCCGCGCCACCAGTTCGAGTACGACCGCCACGGCCACCGCCTGTACGGCCATCAACGCCACCAGCACGAACAGCTGCACGGCGCCCGCCTGGACCGGTGAGGCGCCGCCCAGCAGCATGCCCACGAAGGCGCCCGGCAACGTGACGAGCCCCACTGTCCGCGTCTGATCGAGCCCCGGCAGCAGCGCGTCCGCCGCCGCCGGACGGGCGATCTCCAGTCTCGCGTCACGGTCGAGCAGCCCGAGCGCCATGCCCGCCTCCACCTCCCCGCGCCGGGTCGTCAACTCGTCCAGCGCCCGCCGCCCGCCGAGCACGGTCGCGGTCAGCGCACCCCCGATGAGGATTCCGGTCACCGGGATCAGCGCGATGCCCCGGGCCTGGACGAGTCCGGTGAGCAGCAGCAGGGCGACCACCGGCGCGACCCCCGCCCCGATCGGCAGGGCCACCCACCACCAGGTGCGGTTACGGGTGATCCGGCGGCCCGCGGTCCATACCGCCACGGCGTACATCAGCGCGACGAACGCGAGCAGCGGCGGCAGCGAACGGACCACCCAGCCGATGAGCAGAGAAACCGCGGCGAGCTGGGCCGCGGCCCGCAGGCCGGCCAGCAGGATCTCGCGCGACCGGCCCAGCGAGGCCAGGGCGGCGACGGTGGCCGCCGCCGCGAGCAGCAGGGCGAGGACGACCCCGAGCGTGATGTCGACCGGAAGCAGCACACCGTAACCCTACGACCCGACCGGCTCGGGTCACAGGCACGAACCGGCCCACCACACAGGCGAATTGTCGGCACATCAGCACGTACGCCCGCGCAGATGCGGACGTACGCCCCCACGCTCCAGTCCTGTTGGTCAGAACCCTTGATGTGACGTGCCCATGTCGCCACCCTGTTACCTGGCGCCCACCCCACGGAAACCTTGCGCCGCCACGATGGCCGGGCCCCACGGGTCGCCCGTCCAGGATCCCCCCACATCAAGGGAGTTCGCATGTCAGGTGTCTACGCGCGTCGCATCGCTGTCGTCGCCGCATCCGCCGCACTCGCCGCATCCACCGGACTGCTCACCGCCCCCGCCGCCCAGGCAGCCATGCCCACCCCGGTCTCCGCGTCGACCGCCCGCACCTATCTGAGCGAGCTGACCGTGTCCGCGGAGGGCTCGTCGTCCGGCTACAGCCGCGACAAGTTCCCGCACTGGATCACCCAGTCGGGCGCCTGCAACACCCGCGAGGTCGTCCTCAAGCGGGACGGTACGAATGTCACACAGGACTCCAGCTGCGCGGCCGTCAGCGGCAGTTGGTACTCGGAGTACGACGGCGCCACCTGGACCGCCGCCTCCGACCTGGACATCGACCACATGGTCCCGCTCGCCGAGGCCTGGCGGTCGGGCGCCAGCAGCTGGACCACCGCCCAACGCCAGGCGTACGCGAACGACTTGACCCGGCCGCAGCTCATCGCGGTCACGGACAACGTCAACCAGGCCAAGGGCGACAAGGACCCGGCCAAGTGGCTGCCTCCGCGCACCGCCTACCGGTGCACGTACGCCCGCGCCTGGGTCCACGTGAAGCACTACTACGACCTGACCGTCGACTCGGCCGAGAAGAACGCGCTGCAGTCCATCCTCAACAACTGCTGAACCGCCGCACCCCCTCCTCCGCCGTTCCGCACCGTACGGAGCCGCGCACACCGCACGGCTCCGTACGCGTATTCCGGGACGAGGCCGGGATGACACGGAGAGGGCGCAGGGAGGGCGCGGAGATGTCGCGCGGAGGGCGCGGGGCCGGGCACGGGGAGGCGCGTTTTCGGCCGAGTACGGCCGCCCACGAGGAGGACCCGCGCCGCCCACAGGCCCGAAGAACGGCGACGGGCGGCGCTCGGCGCCGACACGGCGCACCGGGTGCGCGGGGCGCCCCCCATCCGGCCCCGGGCCGCGTGTCCCCTCCCCCGACCGGCGTCCCGCCGCCGCCGCTCCCGTCACCGCCCGCCTCCGGCGCGGAGCGGTGGCACACGGCACAGCGCCTCGGGAAGGCCGGCGGGGCCGCCCGCACCCTTGAGTTGACCTGCGCACCCTGCCCACCGCCGCACGACACGGCCGCCACCACCACCCGACGCAGCCGCCGGGACCGTTCGGAGCCGGCTTCCGTCGCGGCCAATCAGCTCATGCCACTCGCCCCCTCATGGCCGGAAAGCTGCGCTGCCATTGGTTCAGGCCAGAGCAGCGAAGGAAGGTGCGCAGCTGGGGGCGGTGCCCAATTGAACCCTGACTGACAACCACGGGGCGATTTTCAGCCGGTCGACAGAATGTTGAACTTGCAAGCATTGGTGAGGTTTCCCTAATCTTGGGCACTCAATCGGTTCACGTCCCCACCAGACCGAAGGAGCCCTCCCCCCATGCACGCACGTTTGAATCATGCTCAGCCCTACGCGCTCGGCCTGTTCCGGATCGTCGTAGGCCTGCTCTTCGCCTGCCACGGCGCCGCCTCACTCTTCGGTGTCCTCGGCGGCGCGATGGGCGGCGGCTCCATACCCGCCGGAACCTGGCCCGGCTGGTACGCGGCGGTCATCCAGCTCGTCGGCGGCAGCCTGGTGGCGCTCGGCCTGGGCACCCGTAGCGCGGCCCTGATCTCCTCCGGCTCCATGGCGTACGCGTACTTCAAGGTCCACCAGCCCGAAGCGCTCTTCCCGCTGCAGAACGGCGGCGAGCCCTCGGCCGTCTTCTGCTGGGCGTTCCTCCTGCTGGTCTTCACCGGCCCCGGCGCACTGGCCCTGGACCGGCTGTTCAGCCGGGGCGCCCCGGAGCGCAACGAGGACCGCGCGCATGAGCAGGCACCGGCCGTGACGGTCTGACGGCCGCGACGGTCTGACGGCTGTGGCCGTATACGTCCGACGACCGCGACGACTGCGGCAGCCGTAACGGTCCGACGGCTGTGGCGGACCATGACGGTCGGCCGCATCGGCCTCACAGCCGCAATGGCCCGCACGGCCCGCCTCTCGCGGACCGGCCCTTCCGCCCACGGGCCGGTCCGCGAGGGACGTTCCTCACGCACAGCCGGAACCCTGTCTTCCCATTTCCGGGCGTACGTGACCTTCCCAACATCGTCCGTATTTATGGATCACCCGATCAGCGTCAGGCGTACGCTGTACAGCTGGCCCTGCCGCTCCTGCCGCTCCCCTGCGACGTCGCGGCGTTGTTCCGAATCGGGGAGTAGTAGGTGCTTGAGAGTGTGGGCGCGCTGGCCGGCAGCCCATGGATCTACGCCGTGGTCGCCCTCTCGGTGCTCCTGGACGTCTTCCTGCCCGTGCTGCCCAGCGGAGTCCTGGTGATCACCGCCGCAACGGCGGTCGCCGCCGGTTCGACGACCGTCGCGGGTGCGGCCTCCGCGACGAGCGCCGCCGAGCAGGCTTCCCAGGTGCCTTCACTCCTCGCGCTGACCCTGTGCGCGGCCGCCGCCTCCGTTCTCGGCGATCTGGTCGCCTACCGGCTGGCCTGGCGCGGCGGCGAGCGCCTGGACCGGGCCATCGCGCGCTCCCGCCGTCTCACCTCGGCGCAGGAACGCCTCGGCGCCGCCCTCGCCCGGGGCGGCGGCATCCTCGTCATCATTGCCCGCTTCGCCCCGGCCGGCCGCTCGGTCGTCTCGCTGGGCGCGGGCGCCGCTCATCGCAAGGTGAAGGAATTCCTGCCCTGGTCGGCCCTGGCGAGCGTGGCCTGGGCCGGCTACAGCGTGGGCCTCGGCTACTTCGGCGGCCAGTGGCTCGGCGCGACCTGGGTGGGCACGGCCGTCTCGGTCCTCGCCCTGTTCGTGGCGGGTGCCCTCGCCGCGTACGTCATGCGCCGCCCGGCCGCCGCGGCTGCTCAGGCAGCGGCGACCGCGACGGCCACTACGGCGTCCTGACGGCACCCCGTATCTCCAGACCGTCCAGCAGTCTGGCGGTCGCCCCGGCGATCTCGGCGACCGCCCGGTCGAACACCTCCTGATTGTGCGCGGCCGGAGCACGGAAGCCGGACACCTTGCGCACGAACTGCAGGGCGGCGGCCCGGATCTCCTCCTCGGTGGCCTCTTCGGGGAGGGCGGGCGGGCGAAGGGTCTTGATACTGCGGCACATGCCCCCAGTGTGACCCGAGCCACTGACAACGCCCGAGGCGATCTCCTGCCGACGGCCGCGCCCCGCCCCGCATCGCCTCACCTCGCCCCGCCCCGCATCGCCTCATGGCACCGTCACTACGCCTCACCGCTCACCGCTGCCGGCCCCTTGCTCCCCGTTCCGTTCGACGGCGGGGATCTCGTACGTACCGTCGAGGATCTCCGGCCCCGGTTCATAGAGCCTGAGCACCACGCGAAACTCCCCCGCGGGCGCGGGCAGCCGGTTCGCCCCCGCGACCGGACCGGCAGGCCGCTCCCTCCCGAGGTGAATCGTCAGGGAACCGTCCACGTCGTGCACGAGGCCCTGGGTGCGGTCACCGACCGAATACCGCGCGGCCGGGTTCTCCACGGCGCGGTGGTCCCGCGTGCCGTACGTGGTCATGGACCAGAACGCCCCGACCGGCGGCTGCCGTTCGAAACGCAGTACATAGGAGTGGGCACCGTTCAGACGCTCACCCTCTGCATCGCGGCAGGTGTGGGCGTACACCGCCTCGTAGCCGTGACTCCCCCACAGCGCGTTCCGCGCCGCCACCGCCCTGGTCAGGTAGGAGGCCTCCCGGTCCGCGATCCGCCACTGCGGGGAGTCGATGGTCCCGACGCCGTGCCGATCGAGGGCGTAGTCGAAGAGATGCGGATCCATCTCCCAGCCGCCGCCCGCCGCCGAGGACCGGCTCGCCCCCTCCACCCGCGCCCTGCCCCGTGCCAGGCCCTCGGCCAGTGCCCGTACGAGGCCGGGGCCGGCGGACGCGTACGGCGACGGCCCCTCCTCCAGCAGTCCCAGCGGCTGGAACCGGTCCTGATACGCCTGGTCGGCCGTGGACGGCGGGAAGTCGGCCATCCACACCCTGAGCCGCTCGAAGAACCTCAGCGACTCCGGTACGTCGGGATCGGGCGCCGGCAGACCCGTGCGGTGGACACCCGGCTCGACGTGCGCGAGGGAGAGCTGTGCCTGAAGCGCGCGGGCCCGCTCCATGTCGTCCGGACCGTCGCAGGCGCCGCGCCCGATGACGGAGACGACGGAGGTCGGTGCGTCGATCACCCCCCGCACCCCGTCCGGCACACTGCCCGCCCAGCCCGGCGGTACGACGAGCCAGTCACCGGCCTCCGTACCGGTGGCACGCCGGCCGACGTACGCGAAGTTGTTGGTCCAGGCGTCCACGAACTGCAGCACGTAGTACGCGCCGCCGGTGTCGGGGACATGGAGGAGGACCGGACCGCCGGACAGGTCGAGGTGGGCGAGGGAGTGG
This sequence comes from Streptomyces sp. NPDC057963, assembly GCF_042887155.1. NCBI lineage: Bacteria > Bacillati > Actinomycetota > Actinomycetes > Kitasatosporales > Streptomycetaceae > Streptomyces > Streptomyces sp. NPDC057963. The sequence goes on along the minus strand of NZ_JBHVPX010000007.1, from coordinate 303,289 downwards.
ACCGTGTCGTCATCACCGACCGACACGGAGTGCCCGGCGGGCGGCTCCGGTCGACCGGAATGCGCGAAGTGGTTGAAGGGGGCGGGCGGCAGCGAGCCGGAGCCCGTCCGCATGAAGTCCTCGACCGTCGACAGGCCATGGACCAACGGGCAGCCGTAGACGTATGCCTCGGCGGCAAGAGCGACGCATTCTTCCGTGTTCTTCTCCGACACCGCAGTCCTCTCCCTCACACGCCTGCTCACTCGGGCTCGGTCACGCGCTCACTCACGGCGAGGGCCTGGGGAAGACCCTGCGAGGGCCCGGCGAGGACCGCGCTTCCCTCCGCGGGGAGGCCCGGTCGGGCCCCGTATGGCCGGACTCCCGTACGCCCGGACGCCCTTACCCCTTACCCCTTACCCCTTACGCCCTTACGCCTCAGATGACCGCCTTCGAAGTCTCCGTGCACAGAGCCCAGATCACGAACGCGTCGATGGCGATGGAGATGATCGCCCAGATCGGCTGATACGGGAGCCAGATGAAGTTGACGATCAGGCTGATCGCGGCGAGCACCACACCCGTGGCACGGGCCCAGGTAGCACCCTTGAGGATGCCCCAGCCGACGCATCCGAGCACGATGCCGAGAACGAGGTGGATCCATCCCCATGAGCTCACGTCGAACTTGAACGTGTAGTTCCGGACGTGCGCGTAGACGTCGTCCGAGGCGATGCCGGAGATGCCCTTGATGACGCCGAGGACACCGTCGACGAGAAGCAGCACGCCGGCGAACATGATCCCGCCGGCCGCCCAGGGGTCGATGTCCCCCTGAGCCGGCGTACGGGACGGGCCGGGCGTGGACGCTGAGTGTGCCATGGGAACCCCTTGACCGGAGCGGGACTGCGAGACAGAACCGACCCTGCGCGGGACCTTCCCGGGCAACCACCCGGACACACCCATACGGGTGGCACGCCGAGAAGCACCACGCTCGGGCTGCGGTCCCGGAAACCGCGGCACCTCCGCGACCCCCGGCCTCGCGCCGGGCGGATCCGGTGGCGTTGCGCGCCCGGCTGCCGAGGGTGATCGTCCGGCGACGCGACGGTGGTGCGGCTGCGGCTGCGCCAGGCCGAATCTAGACTGACCGATGCCCGAAAAGCCCCGAATGAGGGAGATGCTCAGCATGGCCAAGCGAGGAAACAAGCGTCGCGCCCGCAAGAAGAAGAAGGCCAATCACGGCAAGCGCCCCAACGCCTGACCCGACCGAGTACCGAGTCCGCCACGGTCGACGGGGCACATCACCCGCGGTGCGCCCCGCTCCGTGAAGCAGTCGACGCGCCGCGCGCCGACGTCTTGGCGGCGCATGCCGACGGCCTCGCGTCTACCGACGGCTTTGCAGCGCATGCCGATGTCTTGGCGGCGCACGCCGATCTCTTCGCCGCGCATGCCGACGGCTTCGCAGCACGTGCCGATCGCTCAGGGGTGCATACCGACGCTTCGAGAGGCCGGCGCGAACAGACGTCGGCCTCCTGAAAGAGATTTCACAGGGGTGACTTTCGGCAGTGCTCGGACGAGCCTGGGCTGCGTACCGTCGTCCGGGTGAACAGAGCGATGATCAGCGGTGCGGCTCGGCGGGCCATCGGCCCGGGGAGTCTTCTGACCGTTGCCGCGGCGGTCTGTGTCGGGTTGAGTGCCGTCAGCATGTGGTGGGCCCTGCCCGCAACCGCGGCGGCCTTTTTCGCCGGCCGGGAGCCGGGAAGGACCGGGCCCACGGTCCTCGTGCTCGTGGCCGTCGTCGCGGGCGGGGTGGTGGCGGTGGCCCTGGTGCCCTCCTGGCTGCTGATGGCGGGGCGGTTCGTCGCCGTGGTGGTGGTCGCCGCGATGCTGCCCTGGTTCGCCGGACGCTTCTGGCGCCAGTACCAGGAGCTCGTCCGGGCGGGCTGGGAGCGGGCCGGCCGGCTGGAGCGCGAACAGCAGCTCGTCGCCGAACAGGCCCGGTCCCGGGAACGGGCCCGGATCGCCCAGGACATGCACGACGTCCTCGGGCACGACCTCAGTCTCATCGCCCTGTCGGCGGGCGCCCTGAAGCTCGCCCCCGGACTCGACGAGGCCCAGCGGGCCGCGGCCGGGGAGATCCGGGCCCGGGCGGCCGCCTCGGTGGAGCGGCTCGGCGAGGTGATCGGCATCCTGCGCGAGGAAGCCGACGACGAGCCGCCGCGTGCGCCCGGCACCGGCATTCCCCGGCTGGTCGACGAAGCCGCGGCCGCCGGTCTCGTCGTCGAACTGCGGATCGACGACGCCACCGGCACCGACGCCGACGCCCTGCCGCCGCAGGCCGCACGCGCCGCCCACCGGGTCGTCCAGGAGTCCCTGACCAATGCGGCCAAGCACGCACCACGCGCGCAGGTGATCGTGCGGGTGACGCACACGGCCGAGGAGACAGCGGTCCGGGTATGGAACGGGCCCTCGCCGGCGCGCGACGGAGCGGAGGTCATACCGGGCACGGGGCGGGGACTGATCGGGCTCGATGAACGGGTGCGGCTGGCGGGCGGCACCTTCGAGTACGGACCGTACGAGGGCGGCGGCTTCACGGTCACCGCGCGGATTCCGCACTCCCAGGACGCCCTCCGTCACTCCCCGGCCGCCCTCCGTCCGGCCACCGCGCCCCGGGCGGCGGCCCCGGCACTGCCCCCGGAACACCAGCACGCCCGCAGCCGGGCCCGCCGGGCCCTGGCGACCGCGATCGTGCTGCCCCTGGTGGCGTGGGCGGTGCTGAGTGCCGCCCTCATGGGCTGGGACATCCGCTCGGCCAGGCTGTCCGTACTGGACCCGGGCGACTACGCCCGGCTGCGGGTGGGACAGGATCGGGACGCGGTGCGGCGACTGCTGCCCGAGCGCCAGACCACCCAGCGGCCGGTGGCCGGGGAACCGAAGGGACAAGGCACCACGTGCGAGTACTACGCGATGACGGCGGACCGTTTCGACGACCGGTCCGGAGACGCCTACCGGCTCTGTTTCCGCGGCGGCAGGCTGATGTCGAAGGAGGCCCTGACCCCGCAAGTGCGCCGCGCGGGGGAGGGACGGTGAGCGGCCGGTGATCCGGGTACTGATCGCCGACGACGAGCCGATGATCCGCAAAGGCGTGTGCTCGGTCCTGTCCACCGACCCCGGCATCGACGTCGTCGCCGAGGCGGCCGACGGGCACGACGCCGTCGAACTGGTCCGCCGCCACCGTCCGGCCGTCGCCGTGCTCGACATCCGGATGCCGGGGATGAACGGCATCGAGGCGGCGGCCGAGATCCGGCGCACCGCGCCGGAGACCGGGGTCGTGATGCTGACGACCTTCGGTGAGGACGACTACATCCTCCAGGCGCTCGGGGGCGGCGCCGCGGGCTTCCTGATCAAGTCGGGCGAGCCCGAGGAGCTCATCGCGGGGGTCCGCGCGGTGGCCGACGGCGCCGCCTATCTGTCACCGAAGGTCGCGGCGCGGGTCGTCGCCCATCTCTCGGCCACGGGCGCGGGCGCCCTGGCCGGCCGCCGTACCGCCGCCCGCGAACGGGTCAGCGGGCTGACCGGCCGGGAACGCGATGTGCTGGCCTTCCTCGGCAGCGGGCTGTCCAACGGTCAGATCGCCCGGCGGCTCCATGTGGTGGAAGGGACGGTCAAGGCGCATGTGAGCTCCATCCTGGCCCGGCTGGGCGTGGACAATCGCGCCGCCGCGGCGGTCGTCGCCCACGAGGCCGGGATCGTCGCGCCTGCGCAGCCGCCCTTCGATCGCTGACGCCGCTGTCCGGGCGAGCGGCAGGAAGGCGAGCAGCACGGCCGCGGTCACCGAGCCCCCGAGGACCGCACCGGCCAGCACGTCGTGCGGGTAGTGCACCCCCACCAGGACCCGCAGCAGTGCCGCCGCCCCGGCCAGCGGCAGGGTGACGGCGGCGAGGCGGGGCCGCAGCACGGCCAGGCCCACCGCGAGGCCGGCGGCCAGGGTGGCGTGGTTGCTCGGGAAGGACCAGTCGCCGGGGGCCGGGCACTCGGCGACGGCCTTTGCGGCGCCGTGCAGAGCCCGGCAGGGCCGTTCCTCGTCCACCACCAGCTTCACCGCCTCGCTGACGGCGTACGCCACCACGGTGCCGACGCCGGCGAGCACGGTACCGGCGGACAGCCGGGTGTCTCCGCGCCGCACACCGCTCCACCAGACCCACACCAGCAGCAGCCCGAGCGCCACCAGGGTGCCCTCGGTGGCCACCTCCAGCAGCGGCCCCGCCCAGGAAGGGCCGTCGGCCACCGCTTCGGTCAGCGAACGGTAGGCGGACGCGGAGGCACCCCCCTTCACCTCCACGGCCTCGTCCCTGCCCGATCCGCCGGGGGCGAGCCCCACGACGACGGCCGCCCCCGCCCCCAGGACGACACAGGCGAGCAGCGGTCGCCCGTTCCGGGTCCTGCTTCTTCCGGTTCCGGTTCCGGTTTCTCGTTTCATGAGAAGCGAACCTAGGAGCGGGGGAAGAGGGAGACCCGGGCCGAACGGCAAGGGCCTCCCCTGACGATCGTCGGGGGTACCGGGTACCGGGTGCCCGCGGCGGCGAGTGCCACCCTGGCCCCCTGCCTGTCAGGGCCGCCCATGGAGCCCCGGCCGAAGGGGCGTACACGTTGCCCGCCACGCGGCCGCGTCCGGTGAACTCGGCAGGGGTATGGAACTCCTACGAGCCAGTCGTCGCTCCGCAACGGCCGGCGTTCACGCGGCCGTCGGCGAAGGGCACGAAGTACACGGTTGCGGCGGCGGGTTCGACGGGACGTGGTCCGTACTTCCGGATGGAGAGGGCGAAGTCGATCAACAGGGTCGCCGACAGGTTCAGTGGCACGTTCCGGAACGCCGCGTACATCTCAGGGTGAAGGGAAGAACCGCATGGCACAGCCCCTGACTGCCGCAAAGGTCGTATCCGCCTTGCGAGCGGAAGGCGTGCGCATCGTTGAAGTCGGTAACTGGCGTACACACAACCGGAACTCGAAGGGGCCGTGGGGTCCGGTCAACGGGTCGATCGTGCACCACACAGTCACGAAGGGCACCGCATCCACGGTCGCCATGGTCCGTGACGGATACACAGCGCTGCCGGGCCCTCTGTGCCACGGGATGATCGCGAAGGACGGCCGGGTGCACATGGTCGGCTGGGGCCGCGCCAACCACGCCGGCGGTGGCGACCCGCGTGTGCTGGAGCAGGTCATCGCCGAGTCCTACGGCACCCGCCCGACCCCGCCCACGAAGGGCAACGCGAACGGAACCGACGGCAACGCGCGCTTCTACGGCTGGGAGTGCGAGAACCTCGGCGACGGCAAGGACCCCTGGCCCAGGGCGCAGTACCAGGCGATTGTCCGCGTCCAGGCCGCGCTGTGCCGGGCGCACGGCTGGTCGGCGAAGTCGGTGATCGGCCACCTGGAGTGGTCCAACGACAAGGTCGACCCCCGCGGCTTCACCATGGCCGAACTCCGCTCCGACGTGGCCGAGCGGCTGAAGCACCCCGCGAGCTGGAACCCGAACGAGGAGGACCCCATGGCAGGGATCACCAAGAAGGACATCTTCGACGCCGTATGGAAGACGGACGCGATCGGCGGTCCGGCGGACGCCGCGGACCACAAGACGAACCCGACCTGGCAGGCGCAGTCGATCCTGAAGGACGTGCAGGTCCGCATCCGAAACATGGACAAGACCCTGGCCGCCCAGTCCGCCGCGATCACCGCACTCGCGGGCCAGCTCGGCACGGGTGCGGACACCGAGACCATCGTCACCGCGGTCCAGGCCGCCATCAAGAACGCCGTGATCACCGTCGACATCAATTCGAAGGAGGCCTGACCACAGCCGCGCACCACCCAGCCGTCCTACCACCCCGCCACCCCGCGCCCCGGGCGGTGAGCAAGCCGTGTGACAAGCACCACCCGGCGGCCGGGCCCACGCACCGCAGTCGTACTGGCCGTATCAGGACACTCTCAGCCCCGGTAGGCGGTGCTCGCGATCTGGACGAACGAGCGGATCAGTGGATTCGTGTCGCCCGCGTTCCATGCCACCACCACGCGGCTCGGCTCCATGTCGATCAGCGGCACCACAACGAGCCCCTCTGCCGGCTGGTGGTCCAGGGGAGTCATGCCGACCGTACCGTTCCAGAGAACGGCTTGCCGGCATTCCACGACGGCGCGCACCACTGGACCCTTGCGGGGTTCTCCGCCGTTCCAGTAGGACTGCCAGAGGGGGTCGGTGCCCTCCGGGAAGACGAACCAGCGACGGTCGGCCAGATCGGCCGATTTCAGGCTGTCGTGGCAGGCCAGCGGATCGTCGGCGCGCAGGAGCGCTCCCACCGGGTCGGCGCTCAGCTCGTGCACGGTCAGGGCGGTCTCGTCGAACGGCCCGCGGGTCAGGGCGACGTCGACCAGCCCGGCGCGCAGCCCGCAGGTGGGGTCGGTCAGGTCGGTCTCACGGATGCGGACCTCAACGTGCGGGTGCCGCCGGCGGTAGGCGCCGGCCAGCCGGGTTGCGCCCACGTCGGTGCTGTCTCCCAGGATGCCGATCGTGATGGTCGCGGCGCCGGCCGCCGCTGCCACGCGTACGCGTACGCGGTCGGCCTGGTCGAGCAGGGAACGCGCCTCATCGAGCAGCACCGCCCCCACCGGAGTGAGCGTGACACCGGCGGAAGACCGGTCGAACAACGCGGCGCCGAGCTCCGTCTCCAGCTGCTTGATCGCCCGGCTCAGCGGTGGCTGGCTCATGTGCAGCCGGGCGGCGGCCCGGCCGAAGTGGAGCTCCTCGGCGACCGCCACGAAATAGCGCAACGTACGCAGCTCCATGCTGCAACGATACCCACACGGTATCGATGCCGCAGAACAGGTCTTGGACACTCGCCGTGCCCCGGCAGTGGAATCGAAGCATGACTGACGAACCGAAGACCAGTGAGCCAATCGCCGAGCCCGCCGTATCGGTGGTCGGTCCGGGCGACGGTGAGACGATCGTCCTGGGCACCACACGACTGCGTGTACTCGAAGACGGCAGCAACACCGGGCACCGCATCGGCCTCGCCGAGTCCGTCCTCGCGCCGCACACGCCCGGACCGCCGCAGCACCGCCACGCCCAGCACGACGAGGGTTTCTACATCATCTCCGGCACGGTGCGGTTCACGGTCGGAGAGAAGGACTACGACGCGACCGCGGGCACGCTCGTGATGGTCCCGCCCGGCGCACCGCACACCTTCGCCAACACGACCGATCAACCGGCCGTCATGCTCAGCACGTTCACACCGGACCTGTACGTGCAGTACTTCCGCGACCTGCAGGACATGATCGCCGGCGGCCAGGCATTGACCCCCCAAGCGACCATCCAAGTGATGAGCCGCTACGCCACCGAGCCCGTCACCGACGTCGACTGAAGACTGAAGTCCGAGGGCACAACACCGCCCGCCCCTGGTGACGGTGCGGTCAAGTGGACGCCGAAGGCCCCCAACCATGATCGGTTGGGGGCCTTCGCACTGGTGGGCGCGGACGGTTTCGAACCGCCGACATCTGCTTTGCAAGTTCGCTCCGAGCCGCACCGGCCTCTGCCGTCGACTGATGCGATGGCCAGACAGAGACGCTGGTGTACACCTCAATCCGGCCTCGTTGATGTCAGCCGTGGATGTCAGAAACCTTGTGATGTGTAGCTTTCCGTGGATCCGGTCACGGATGGTCAACCAGCCGCGCTACGGCCCCAAAGGGACACCACCGGGCCGGGATCAGTTGCTGGGGTACTGCACTTCCTTGCTGCGCAGCCGAGGTCCGGTGGGAACGACTAAGGCCGCCGATTATGCACGCCACGCCCGTACGGCCGCCCCGCCAGCCACCACTTACTCGCACCGGTTCGGCATCTGCCTCGGGCGCCACTGCGCACCTGCTGGCGGAGTACGTGGTCGATGTCCGTCAAAGCGAATTGCTAGGGGGTTTTCCCGTTCGTACAGACGAAATCATAATAAGCAACCGGGAAAGCACTGCTGAATCCGCCCGAGGGAAGCGTCCGCACGGGTTCGGGTTCACCGGACGCTGCATACCAGAGCACTGCAGTGACCGGCAAATGACTGATGTAAGATTGTTTAAATTTGTGGGCGATCCCGACCTGAATGCAGGCGTTGGTGCTTGCAGTGATGAGTCTCGCACCAGTGAAGTTGGTATTGTCCCAGAGGCAGAGATTCCCGGACGGGCAGCTGCCGTCTGTGCTGGCGGCGTGCGCTGCCGTCGAGGTTGCCATTGAGCCCCCGATAGCCAAGGCGAGTGACGACGCGCTCAATATGAATTTTCGCCATCGATTCACAGAACGTCTCTTTCCGAATCGGTGCCACTGTGACGCACAACGACTTGTGTGGCGATCCGTAACGTGCGTGCCCAGAGCGGCAGTTGATGTCGCGCCCTGAAGTTACTCGTCAGCTCCGACGAAGTCCAGTGCCCTGACCTGGTGGAACGCTACCCCTCCGGATTGGCTGGCAGTCGGCCCGCCTTTGAGAACGAGTGGTCAAGGGTAGGGGTGTAGCCCATCGTGCAGCGATGCCGCAGGCCCCCTTGACTGAAAGCGGATCAGGCGATCCGCCACCACCCCACCCCAAGCTCCCATCCCATCCGCCTTCGGCCCACACACCGTGGAGCGGGCGTGGTTCAGGGCGTCAGGGTGGAGCGCACCACTGTACGAACGACCTTGACGCCCTGGGCCGCGACTGCTCGGCTCTGCCTGGGTCGAAGGTGGTCGGGACGGGAGCCTCACGGCGCTCGCCACGCTCCGGCCAGCACTCGCGAACGGCATCCCGCCCATCCGCTTCGACGGACCCGACTCACCAACCCCACCCTCCTCGAAGACGCCATCCGCGCCGCCGCCACCCGCGTCGAACTCTCATCCCCGCGAACGAGGGAGCCGGCTTCCCACCGGCTGGGTACTGCACTGGGGCACACAACTCGACGTCCAGCCCATCAGTGCCTTCGGCAATGGTGAAGACCTCACCGAACAAGCCGTGGCCTCCTACGTCGCCAAATACGTCACCAAAGCAGCCGAGACCACCGGCACCGTCGACCACCGCACCGGCAACAAAGAAGCCCTCATCCTCCTCAACGTCCCGGACCACCGCTGGCGGCTGATCGAAGCGCGCCTGGGCAAGCTCCGCGACTGGGCCCACATGCTCGGCTTCCGCGGCCACTTCTCCACCAAATCCCGCCGCTACTCCATCACCCTCGGCGCCCTCCGCCAGGTCCGCGCCGACTACCGCGCCCAGCAACAACGCGAAGCCCTCGGCCTGCCCGACCCCGACGACCACCCCGAAGCCACCACCCTCACCCTCGCCCACTGGATCTACGCCGGCCACGGCCACACCCCCGGCGAATCCTGGCTCGCCGCCAACATCCACCGCGACATCCAACACAACCGCGACACCGCCCGCGAACACCTCGCCGAACTGCAAGACCAGCTCGCTCTGGAAGGAGCCGCAGCATGACTACCGCCACCGCCGAACTCCTCACCGTGCCGGAGGTCATGACGCGGCTCAAGCTCGAACGTTCCACGATCTACGACCTGATCCGCTCGCGTCGGCTGACCTCGATCACCATCGGTCGGTCCCGACGCATCCCCGCTGACGCCGTACGGGACTTCATCGTCGACCAGATCGAGGAGGCCGCCTGATGGCCCCCCAGCGCAAGCGCAACCCCAACGGCGCCGGCACCATCACCAAGCGCAAGGATGGGCGCTACCAGGCCGCCGTCTACGTCCTCCAGCCGGACGGCACCCGTGCCCGGAAGTTCGCCTACGGCAAGACCTGGGCCGAGTGCGACGCCAAGCGCCGTGAGCTGCTCGCCAAGGTGGACCAGGGCGTGCCGGTGCCCACACGGTCGGCGAAGCTCTCCGAGTGGCTGCCGTACTGGCTGGACAACATCATCAAGCCGCGCCGCAAGCGCACGACGTACGCGAAGTACGAGACGCACATCCGGCTCTACCTCGTGCCCATGCTCGGGTCCAAGCGCCTCGAATCGCTGGGCGTTGCCGACGTCCGACGCTTCCTCGTCCGCCTGGAGCAGCAGACCACCGCAGCAACCGCCAAAGAATCGCACCGCGTCTTGCGCACCGCTCTGACTGCTGCCTGCCGGGAAGAGCTCGTCATGCGGAACGTGGCCACCCTCGTGGAACCGCCCTCAGCCGCGGCGCGGGATCTGTCGCCCTGGTCGCTCGACGAAACGCTGACCTTCCTCACGGCCGCACGAAGGGACCCGCTCTACGCGGCCTTCGTCCTCGCCATCGCGCTCGGCTTCCGTCGCGAGGAAATCGTCGGCTTGCGGTGGGAGAACGTGGACCTCGACAAGCGGGAGATCCGGGTTCGCACCCAGCGGCAGCGTGTCCGCGGTGAGGCGTACGAGGACGATCCCAAGGGGCGCCGCAGGAAGCAGACGCTTCCCCTGCCCGCTCTCTGTGTCGCTCCGCTCCGCTGGGAACGGCTGCGGCAGGCGGCCCTACGTGAGGCTGCCGGTGATCAGTGGGAGGAAACCGGCTACGTCTTCACCACCCGCACCGGCCGGCCGATCGAGCCGCGCAACCTGTACCGCTCGTTCACCCGGGTCGCCGGCACCGCCGGACTCCGCGTGATCCGGCTGCACGATGCCCGCCACGGCTGCGCGACCCTGCTGACCGCCGCCGGCGTCGCTCCCCGCGTCGTGATGGAGATCCTCGGGCACAGCCAGATCGCCGTCACGATGAACATCTACGCTCACGTCGTCCAGGACACCCAGCGCGAGGCCGTGAGCCACCTGGACCGCATGCTGAAGCGGCAGCGTCCCGACCGTGGCTGACCGCACCCGTTGATGTCAGAAGTAGATGTCAAAGGCCCCCAACCATGATCGGTTGGGGGCCTTCGCACTGGTGGGCGCGGACGGTTTCGAACCGCCGACATCTGCTTTGTAAGAGCAGCGCTCTACCCCTGAGCTACGCACCCGTGGATGAGGCAACAGCGTACATGGACTACGGCCCACGGTCACAAACGGTTGCCGGAACGGCAGGGACCGACGGGAAACCCGGCCGCCGGGGCCGCAGCAGCACGGTCTCAGTGCCGGTCTCGGTGCCGGTCTCGGTGCCGGTGCCGGTCTCGGTGCCGGTCTCGGTGCCGGTCTCGGTGCCGGTGCCGGTCTCGGCCTCGGTCTCGTCCGGGGGATATCCCCACCCCTCATACGGTAGCCGTCCGGATTCTGCCGGGAGGGCCGGCCTACGTACGGTGGAGCCCACAGCGTCGGGGATCACCCGCCGTACAACCTGGGGGACAGTTCATCGTGGCACTCCGTACCCGCACTCTCATCGCATCAGCCGGGGTCGTGCTCCTCGGTTTCGGCCTCACCGGATGCGGCAGTGCGAATCCGGGCGACGCGCCCGCCGAACACAAGTCGTTCGCGCTCGGTGGGAAGACGCTGACCATCCACTCCGGAAATTCGTCCCTGGAGCTCGTACCGGCCGATGTGCAGAAGGTCGAGGTAACCCGTCGGGTCGACGGTTGGGTGGTTCTCGGGAACGGGCCCGATCCCCAGTGGAAGATGCAGGACGACACGCTCATGCTTCAGGTGAAGTGCAGTGCGTTGATCAGCAACTGTGCCTCGCAGCACCAGGTGAAGGTGCCGCGCGGGGTGGCGGTGGTCGTCGAGGGGGACAACGGGAAGGTCGTCGCGTCCGGCTTCGACACCCCCCTCACCCTGCACGCCGACAACGGCAAGGTGACCGTCCGGGATTCCAGTGGGCCGCTCAAGCTGGACAGCGACAACGGTGGCATCGTCACCGAAGGGGTCTCGGCCAAGTCCGTATCGGCGCGGTCCGACAACGGCAGGATCCAGCTGGGGTTCGCCTCCGCGCCGGATCTCGTGGACACCGTGAGCGACAACGGAGGGATCACCATCGATCTGCCGGCCGGCTCCGTGAGGTACGCGGTGGACGCCGTCGCGGAGAACGGACGTGTCTCGGTGGACGCGCCGCGCAGCGAGAACAGCGGCCATGTGGTGAAGGCCCGGAGCAACAACGGCCAAGTCACCGTCCGAAGCGTGAACTAACCGGCCCGTGTGTTCGTCCTTACCTGGTGGGAGAATGTACCGGGCAGGGCGAAACGGCACGGGAGAGGGATGTGACGGCGACACACGGGCGGCCGCGGGCGCGAGCGGGTGGGGGTTCCGCCGTCAGGGGCGCCAGGAGTGTCAAGGGCGCCAGGGGTGTCAGGGGATTCGCGGATGTCCTCGTACTGATGCTGCTGCCTGTGCCGCTGATCGCCGCCGCGTTGCCGGCCACATTCGCCGGGGGCGGTACGCGACGCTGGTTCGGCGGGCGCGGGGAGAGCCAGCGGGCGGACGCCCAGGCTGCGAAGGACGCCGCCGCTGCCGCCTTCTACGAGCTCGACACCGCCCAGCGCGACTTGCGGATCTCGATCGAGACGATCACCGCGGTGGACAGCTCTCCCGGGGCGCGCAGGGCGGTGGACGACTTCGCCGCTCTCGGCCGGCGGATCGACGAGGCCAGTCATACGTACATCACCGCGGTCGACGCGCACGACCTCGACCGGGACGATCTGGAGCAGGCCGTCGCGGCCAGTGCCACGACCGAGCTGACCGCCGCCAAGGACGAGCTGGTACGGGTCAAGGGCGAGCTGGACCGGTTCGCGCAGGGGCTCGGGCCGTTGCTGGGCAACGCGGAGACGCAGCTCGCCCGGCTCGCACCCGCCGTGGAGCGGGCCCGGCAGGCGCTCCTCGGTGCGAGCAACGCTCTCGACGCGGTGCGGGCGTCCGGACTGCGGGCGGACGATCTCGCCGCCCGTCTGGCGGCCCTCGCCCCCGAGCTGACCAAGCTCAACCAGGGCGCCGGCCGGCACGGCGTCCCGGAGACCTTGCAGCGTGCCGATCGGGTGCTGCGCGATGCCGAGGCGGTACGGGCCGAGGCGGCCCGGCTGCCCGAGCGTGCGGCCGAGATCGACCACCGGCTGGTGTCGTTGCGTACCCGCGCCCAGGCTCTGACGACCCGGGCGGGCTCGGTGGAGCCGGTGCTGAGCGAGCTGCGGCGGCGTTTCTCGGCCGCCTGCTGGCAGGACCTCCAGCCCGTACCGGAGCAGGCCGCGGCCAATGTGCGGCAGGCCGAGGAGAAGCTGAAGGAAGCCGCCACGGCGCGGGACGAGCAGCGGTGGGCCGACGCGACCTCCCGGCTGAGCACGGTACGTGCCCTGCTGAACGCCACGGACGAGGCGGTGTCCGCCGCGGGCGACCGGCTCCACCGGCTGAACGACGTGGCCAAGGACCCGCAGCAGGAGATCCAGCGGACCCGGTTCGCGATCCGGGACGCCCAGCGTCTGGCCATGGCCGGGCGCAACACTCCCGAACCGCGCCACGCCCGCCCGCTGGACGACGCCGTGGCCCGGCTGGACCGCGCCGTAGCCGGACTGGAGGAGCGCCATCCGGACTACTGGCACTTTCTGACCGAGACCGAAGCGGTACGGCAGACGGCCGCGCGGGTGGTCTCCGAGATCCGTGAGGAGCGCGGGGCGGGCGCCTGATCTGTACGGGCTCGTGTACGCGGACTCGCGTACGCGGGCTACTCGTGGACGGGCTTCTCGTGCACGGGCTCCCCTACACGGCTCTGCACGAACGGCGCAGGGGCGGGAACGGGCCGGGAACGAGGCCCGGGAGCGAGGCCGTGTGCGGGGCTCGGGCCTCTGGTTTCCTGATGTGCGGCAGCAGGGCCGTGGGCGGATCCTGGTAGTACGCCCGAAGGAGACCGACATGGCCACCCATGTACTGCACGCCACCGGACGGCACGCCCCGCGTCGCCGTCGCAGGGTCGAGCAGCTCGACAAGCACCTGCCGGTCGATCACCGGCTCAACCGTGTCTACCGGGTCGGGGCGGGGCTGATGGGACTGGTGCTGCTCGCCTTCGGAATCCTGGGGCTGATCGACGAGATCGGCTTCTTCAGCACCGGCGGAGCCACCGTCGCGGGCCTGAACACCAATGGCGCCCTCAGCGTCCTGTCCATCTGTGTCGGCCTGTTGCTGTTCATCGGGATGGTGATCGGCGGCAACTTCGCCTCGACGCTCAACATGATTCTGGGCATCGCCTTCATCCTCAGCGGCTTCATCAATCTCGCACTGCTCGGAACCGACTACAACTTCCTCGCCTTCCACCTCCAGAACGTGCTGTTCAGCTTTGTGGTCGGTCTGATGCTGATGGTCTTCGGGATGTACGGGCGGGTCAGCGGCGGCCTCCCGCACGACAATCCGTACTGGCGCACCCGCCACCCCGAGGAGGCCGAACGGGAGCTGCGGACGGTCCGGAGGACCGCACCCGAAGCGATGCCGGTCGTCCGTCGCCCTGAATCGTGAGCCCACTGGCCCACTGGCCCACTGGCCCGTTGGCTCATGAGCCCGCGAACCCGTGGGCGCGGGTAGGCGCGTAGGCGACTCCTGGACCCGTACCCCGGCTTCTCCGCGCCCGTCGGCCGCAGCCCGTCGGGCGCCGCCCGGCGAGCCTGTCTTCCATGGGTCCGCGCCGGTTAGCCTGGGCCCATGCCTCGTTACGAGTACCGCTGCCGCTCCTGCGGAGACACGTTCGAACTCAGCCGCCCGATGGCCCAGTCCTCGGACCCGGCCTCCTGCCCCGCCGGACACGCCGACACCGTGAAGCTGCTGTCCACCGTTGCCGTGGGCGGGTCGTCGGCCAAGTCCGCCTCCGCCGCCCCGCCAGCAGGCGGGGGCGGGGGCGGCTGCTGCGGTGGGGGCTGCTGCGGCTGAGGGAGCGGGCAGCCGGGGCCGCCGGCCCGCGGCCGCTATCGCTTGCGGGAGAACGTCAGCCCGTCGGACACGGTGAGCATCACGCTGTCCATGCGCGGATCGGCGGCAACGTGGTCGTTGAATTCCTTGATCGCCGCCGCTCCACCGGTCGCCTGCGGATCGGTCACGCAGCCGTGGAACAGCACGTTGTCCGTGACGACAAGACCGCCCTGCCGCATCCGGCTCACATGCTGCTCCTGCGGGACGAGGGTGCCTGCCCCTGACCCGATGCCCGCAGGAAGTACCGAAGGATCTCCTCGCCCGCCGCCACGCCGCACTCGGCCGTCACGTCGACGTGCGGGGCGCTCCAGCCGTTGTCGGCGAGTTCGCCATGGGCGGGGCGCCAGGCGCGGTCGGCGGCGAGGAGCAGATCGGCGTCCAGGAGGCTGTCGCCGGCGGCGAGAGTGAGCGTGGCGCCGGTGCGCCGGGCGACTTCCTCCATGGCGGCGCTCTTGGTGAGCGGGCCCGGCACGGCGTAGATCTTGCGGCCCTGGAGGGAGACCGTCCAGCCGCGGGTCTCCGCCCACTCCCCCAGCTCGTCGACCCAGCCCTCCGGCAGCAGCGGGCGTTCGACGACGAGGTAGGCGAAGAGGTCCTCGGCGACCCGCTCCTTGAGCAGCCAGGCCGGGTCGGCCGCGGCCAGGAGATGGGCGCGGACCTCGGCGAGCGAGGCGCATTCGTCGGCGAGCCGACGGGCCACCCGTGTCTGCCAGTCGGGGTCGGACACCCCGTCGACCAGGAGGTGTCCCCCGTTGGCGCAGATCGCGAACCGCGGTGCGGGGCCGGGGAGACGGATCCGGCCGTACTGCTCGCGGGTGCGGGTGGTCGTGGGGACGAAGACCGTGGAGCGGCCGAGCTCGTCGAGCAGTGTCGCGGCCGTCTCGGTCAGGTAGGAGAGCGGTTTGTGGTCGTACACCTCTACGCAGAGCAGCCGGGGCGCCTCGGCATCGGGCATGGACAGCCGGAGCGCCGCCGCCGAATAGATCAGGGTGCGGTCGAGGTCGCTGGCGACCAGCGTCACAGGAGCGGCTGAGACGGCAGAGGTGGCAGAAACGGCCGGGGAGGGCACGGTGGCCGGGACAGCAGAGGTGACCGGGACGGCAGAGGTAGCGGGGTCGGAAGTGGAGGGGGCGGCCGGGGTCGTCACTTCGACTCCACCGCCTTGCCGTCCGCGCCTGTCGCACCCCTGGTGTACTTCGGGTGGATCAACCCGACGCAGGTGTACGGGAGTCCGTCGACCTCCTCGATCGGTACACCCCGCTGCTCGGCCAGCAGACGGATGTGATCGAGGTCCGCGCCCGCGCCGCGCTTGGCGAGGATCTTCCACGGGACGCGGCGCAGCAGTACGCGGGTCGTCTCACCGACGCCCGGCTTGACCAGGTTCACATCGTGGATGCCGTACTCCTCGCTGATGCGTTCCACCGCGGCCCAGCCTTCCCAGGTGGGTGCGCGGTCGGCCGCGAGGAGCCCCTTGACGTCGGCGTCCACGGCGTCGACGACCTCGTCGAAATGGGCGGCGACGGCGTCGAGGAAGTGGCCGGACACATCGGCGTCCGCGAGCTCCCGGTAGAACTTCGCGCCGTGGAAGTCGTCCGGGCCGACCAGGTCGGAGCGCAGGACGGTCCGTGAAATCAGCCCGGACACGGTCGAGTTGAGACAGGCGGACGGAATGAGGAAGTCCTCGCGGGTGCCATGGGTGCGGACACAGCCACCCGGGTCGGCCAGGACCGCGATCTCCGGGTTGAAGCCGTCGAACTCGGCGAGCGCCGCGGAGAGTTCACGGGTGATCGCTCCCTTGCCCGTCCAGCCGTCGACGAAGACGACGTCCGCCGGGTCGTGGTGGGCGGCCAGCCAGCGCAGCGCGGTGGCGTCGATGCCGCGCCCCCGCACGATGGAGACGGCGTAGTGCGGCAGATCGACCCCGTGCCGGTGCCGGGCCCAGCGGCGCATGAGCACACCGACCGGAGTACCGGCCCTGGCGAGCGAGACCAGGACGGGCCGGGGGCCCCGCTCGGCGAGGACCGTCTCGGTGACGGTGCCGACGGCACGGGCGACGCGGGCGGCCGACAGCTCCAGGGCCGCCTTGAAGAGCTCCTGGTACTGGGCGGACGGCTGGTACTCGACGGGCAGCGACTCGGCGTAGTGCGCGCCACCGCTCTGTATCGCCTCCTCGCGCTCTTCGGTGGGCGCCTCCAGCTCGGTGTCCGAGAAGTCCTGGAGCAGCCAGCCGACGTCGTCCGGTGCGTAGGAGGAGAAGGCGGGGCCGCGGAGGGGCTCGGGCAGCATGGGGGGGTCCTGCCGTTCGGAGACGTTCGGAGTGGGGTTCAACGTCCCGTCCGACGGAACGTCCGACGAGACGTCCGACGAGACGTACGGGTGGAGACCCGGCCGGTCCTCCGACGGAACGTACGAGGGAACGACCACCAGCAGGACGTGGTCGGTGTGGGCGGCGAGCTGCGCCAGCAAGCCGTCGGGAGCATGGAGTTCGGGCGTGTCGGCGGTGGAGTCGACGGCCACGACCACGGCGTCGAAACCGGCGCCCGCGACGTTGTACGCGTACCGGTCACCGGGCCCGTCGGCCGGGTTGTCGTGGGCCGGGAAGACGAGCCGGCTGCGTATCGCGTAGCCGGGGTCGTCCACGGCCAGGACGGGGGAACGCGTGGTGGTGGAGTAGCGCACCTCTGCGTCGAGGTGGCCCTCCAGGGCCGTGCCCAGGCGGAGGGGGGCGTACATGAGCTCCTCGAAGCCGAGGATCAGTACGCGGCGTGCGTCGCCCAGTGCCGCGGCAAGGCGGGCGGCCATGGCCGGGAGGGCCGGCTCCAGAGCGGCCCGGTGAGCGGGGGTGAAGCCGTGCCGTCCGCCGTCGGGCACACCGGCGGGCCACTGGAGGTCCACCCGGGTGCACGGTCGGCGAACAGGCTCTACGGCCGTTTCCGGAGCTGGGGAACCCGTCCTCTCCGGACTCCTCTCCGGACTCCTCTCCGGACTCCTCTCCGGACTCCTCTCCGAGGCGGCGCTCTCCTGCGCGGCGACCAGTGCCTGGCCCTTGGCCAGGACGCCCTCCGGGAGGACGACCGTGCCCGAGCTCCTCGCCACCAGGTCGACGCGCGCGCCGATCTCCGCGGCGAACTCGGTCAGCCGTCCCTGGTCGGCCGCGGACCGCATGTCCACCAGGGCGACGACGACGTACCTGCTCCGCGGGTACCTCTCGTGCAGCGCGCGGATGGTGTTGAGCACCGTGTTGCCCGTGGAGAACTCGTCGTCCACCAGCACCAGCGGGGCGTCCGCGTCCGCGCCTCTCCCCGCGTCCGTTTCCGCGTCCACGCCCTTCCCGGCGTCCGTTTCCGCGTCCACGCCGGCCTGCACGCCGGCGCCCGAGCCCGCCGGGCCGTGCCCGCCCGCCAGCAGATTCGGGTCCTCGGGGAGCAGCAGGTGCGAGGTGGCGTGCGAATGCGACTCCTCGAAGCCGCCTGCCCGCGCCACACCCTCGACGGGGCGGCGGGTCGAGTGCAGGTAGGGCGCCACGCCGAGCCCGTCGGCGACCGCGTGGCCGAGACCGGTGGCCGTCTCCGCGTAACCGAGCACGACCGCCCGGCGCGCCTCGGCGTCGCCGAGGAGTGCGTGCACCCGCCGGCCGAGCTCGAATCCGACGCCGTACACCACGGAGGGCTTCTGCGGCACATGCTTGCCGAGCACGTTCGACACGAGCAGATGGGCCCGCTTGGGATTGCGGCGCAGGGCGAGGCCCAGCTGCTCTCTCAGCTCGCCGTCGCCGTCGGGCTTCCCGTCACCGACGAGCTCGACGCCCAGTCGCTCCGCCACCCAGCTGCCCGACCACACCACGTTCGCCGTCTCTTTCCTTGCCGCGCGCTCGCTCATCGAGACACGCTCGTTCCGCGGGGCTCCCGCGATCCACGGACCACGCTCACCCCGCAGGGCCCGTTCATCCCGCAAGGCCCCTTCGCCCCGCTCGCCCCACGCAGCCCGCTCGCCCCGCTCACTCCGCGAGGCCCGCGGCCAGCAGCTCCACGAAGCCGACGTCCTCCCTCGCCACGCCGAAGACCTCGGCCCGCTGGAGGGTCCGCTCGGCCCAGGCGCGGTGCGGCTTCACCTCGTTCATCTTGTTCGTGTACGCGGAGCGCATGACGCCACCGCCGCCGCGTTCCGGCCGCACGATGTCCTGCGCGTCGCTGAACTCCTCGTGGCTGACCACGGACAGCGCGTGCACGGGCGCGACGTGCGACGGATGGATGCAGGTCTTGCCGAGCAGCCCGTTGGCGCGGTCGAGCTCGATCTCGCGCAGCAGGCCGTCCAGGTCGTGCTCGATCAGCGCCGTGCGCAGCTCCTCGGCCCGGCCCTCCAGGAAGGGGCTGCGGCGCAGCTGCGGTTTGAACATGCGCTCCTGGCGCCGGAAGTACTCCCACACCGGTCCGGTGATCGTGAAGCCCGTGCCGTCCGCGCGGCCCAGCACATTGACCACGTCGGCGATGACATCACCGACGATCCGTACGTCGTACGCCGTCATGTCGGGCGCCCTGCGGAGCCCGTACGCCGAGCAGAAGTCGGTGACGCCGAGTCGCAGCGCGAGCACCCGCTCGCGGTATTTGTCGACGGTGCGGGCTATTCCCTGGAGCGCTTCGCCGCGGGTTTCCAGATGGAGCAGCTCGGGCGATTCAAGAACGGGCATCGCGAACAGGCGCTGCCCACACGCCTTTTCGGCGCCGGCAACCGCTTCCATGAAGGGCACGCCGCGCTCTTCGGTGAACTTGGGAAGTACAAAACCAGACAACAACCGGACCGCGGAGCCGAGCCGCTCCACCAGGTCGGCCACCTGACCCGGTTCCCGGACCCGGACGAAGAGCAGCGGCACGTCCACGCTACGCGCGTCGAGCTCGGCGAACTGCCTGACCAGGTTCTCCTCGGCGCCGACGACCTCGGAGTCGTCGATCGAATCCTCCAGGCACAGCACCATCGAGACAACACCGCGCCCGACCTGCTTGATGACATCGTCAGCAAGTCTCGGCCTGGTGGCAGGGCTGTACAGGGTCGCTCCCAGAGCGGCCGAAAGCACGCGGGCCGACGAGTCCGCGCCGAATTCGCATGGCTCCTGGAAGAACAGACCCTCTCTCGCAGCGGGCGCAATATGCCCGAAATGACGCATGTGATTCCCCCGAACTGCCGGACCGACCGGACAACGTATGGCCGGTAATAGTACGTACGGACGGGTGTCGACAGTTCCCCACGTGCATGAATTCCGGGTAACTCGGCCATTTCCCGATGGGTCGACGTACCACGGACGACGCGCTTCCGACGCACTGCCGAGACACCCGGTGCGACCCCCGCGTTGTCCGCGCGGGCAACCAGCAGGCAGGATGACCGGCATGACGCACGCGATGGTGAAAGGCTCGAACGTCCCTCTGGACGCCTTGGCCGTACGGGCCGTGCTGCGCTGGACCCCGGGCGCCGGGGTTCCGGATGTGGACGCCTCGGCCCTGCTGCTCGGAGCCGACGGCCGCGTGCGCTCGGACGAGGACTTCGTCTTCTACAACCAGCCCCGCCACCCCTCCGGCCTGGTACGACGGCTACCGAAGCGCAGCGTCCCCGAAGGGCTCACGGACAGCATCGAGGCCGACCTCAACGCGCTCGACCCCTCGGTCGACCAGGTGGTCGTCGCCGCGTCCTCCGACGGAGCCGCATTCGCTCAGGTGCGCGATCTGCGCATCCTGCTGTACGACGCGGCGGCGGACGGGGACCCGCTCGCCGTCTTCGACGTGCGACCGGAGACCGGCGAGGAGACGGCGATCATCTGCGGCGAGCTCTACCGGCGCGGCGATGGCTGGAAATTCCGGGCCGTGGGGCAGGGCTATCCGACCGGTCTGGTGGGCCTGGCGACCGCCTTCGGCATCTCGGTCGACGAGGCGGAGGCCGCGGCGGAGCCCGATCCGGCACCATCGCCCGCGAGCGCTCCCCTGCCCGCGGCGGCCGCCGTCCCCGTGACGGCCCCCGGCTTCCCGCCGCCCGCGCCCGCGTTCCCGCCCGCACCGGCACCGGGTCCGGACTCGCAGGTGACGGTGCAGCACCAGCAGCCCGCCTACGGCTACCCGCAGCCCGCGGTGGCCCAGCCGGCGCCCCAGGCCGTTCCCCAGCCCGCGTACGGGTATCCGCAGCCAGCCACCGCCCGGCCCGCCTACGGATATCCGCAGCCCGCCGCGGCCGCGGCGCCCGCCCCCGACCCGAATTTCGTGCTGCCCCCGCAGGGGCCGCAGTTCGTACGGCCCTGAGGCGGCCGGCGTCCCCCGGGCCCAAGGCCGGGGGATACTTCCCCCGGACCCCGAGGCCGGGACCTCGGCTCCGGAACCTCGGCTCCGGCGCCTCAAGCCCGGGACCTCGGCTCCGGGGCCTCAGGTCCGAAGGCCGCGGCTCAGGGCCCAGGTCCGAAGGGCCTCAGCTCCTGGTCTTGTAGCCGCGCCCCCACTGCAGGCCCCAGCCGTACAGCCGGTCCAGCTCCGACTGGAACCCGTACACGAACTTCACCTCGCGCCGCACGATCAGTTCGTCCTTGATGTTCTCCACCGTGAACACAGCGCAGGAGCGGGCCTCCGGGGCGTGCTCGTCGAGTTCGATCTCGATCCGCGGGCCGTTGCCCGGGTAGAGCGTCACCTTGGCGTGCGTACGGTCGAAGGCCGGGGTCTGGTCGTAGATGTAGACGAAGAACAGCAGCCGCTTGATCTGGTCGCGCTGGTCGAGATTGACGTAGACGGTCTCGCCCGACGGCGCCCCGAAGCGGTCGTCCCCGCTGAGCCGGATGTACGGCGGCGCGTTCAGGTCGCCCAGGAGGTTGCCCAGCGGCTGGACCACGCCCTTGGTGCCGTCCGTCAGCTCGTACATGCAGCCGAGGTCCAGGTCGACATTGACCATGCCCTGGGTGTGCGCCTGGACCACATCGGGCTTGAAGAACTTCATGGGCCGCAGCAGCCGGCCGCTCTGCCGCGACCTGCCCTCGATGTCGGACGTCCGCATCCGCCAGGAGAGGTTGACCCGCAGATTGCCGGTCAGCGCCCCCTGTTTGGTCAGTGAGACCGTGGCGTGCCGTCTGGAGAGCACGATGGAGTCGGTCGATGCGTTGCCCGACTCGAAGAACGCCTCTCTCCGGGTCCACAGGCTGTCCCAGAACGCCATCCCCAACCCCCACACGTATCGGTAGAAACACAAGTGCTCCGGCCCTGCTGCCGCCCCGTGCGTCGCACAGGGCGTCCACATCACTGCGGGGCGGCCGCCGGGCCGGGTCCGGGTGTTCCCGGTGAACCGTCGCCGTACGGACCGCCCCGCTGAGAGCGTTCCTCAATCCCTACCGGGTCACACCCCGGACGGGACTTCTGCCTTGGAACCCGCGTCGTTGTCCCCGCCCGCGGCCTCCAGGGCCTTGTTGCGCCGGACCGAGGACCAGAAGGACCAGGCGATCAGCACGACGCCGACGAGGCCGGTGATGAGTTCGTTGATCTCGTACTGGATGGTGACGAGGAGGATGACGGCCAGTGCGCCGATGGCGTAGTGGGCGCCGTGCTCCAGGTAGACGTAGTCGTCGAGGGTGCCCTGACGGACCAGGTACACCGTGAGCGAACGGACGTACATGGCGCCGATACCGAGGCCGAGGGCCATCAGCACGATCTCGTTGGAGATGGCGAAGGCGCCGATGACGCCGTCGAACGAGAAGGACGCGTCGAGCACTTCCAGGTAGAGGAACATGAAGAACGCAGCCTTGCCGGAGAGCGCGACCGCGGAGAGCTTCTTGCCGCTCTTCCTGGCCTCCTCCTCGGCCTCGTGCTCCCGCTCCTCCTCTTCCTCCAGCTTGTTCTCGAAGAAGCCGGAGAGACCGCCGACGATGAGGTAGGTGATCAGACCCGCGACTCCGGCGAGCAGGACGGTCTCCGCCTTGTCCGCGTGGCCGCCGCCGTGCTGGTGCGCGCTCGTCGCGAAGGTCATGGCCGCGATCAGCAGCACGATCAGGGCGATGCAGACCGACAGCATGTCGACCTTGCCGAGCTTGGCGAGCGGGCGCTCGATCCAGCGCAGCCACTGGATGTCCCGGTCCTCGAAGATGAAGTCAAGGAAGATCATCAGCAGGAACATGCCACCGAACGCGGCAATCGCCGGGTGGGCGTCCGTGACCAGTTCCTGATAGCGGTCGGGCTGACTGAACGAGAGATCGACCGCCTCGATCGGGCCCATCTTCGCGGTGATGGCCACGATCACGACGGGGAACACCAGCCGCATGCCGAAGACCGCGATGAGCACACCGACCGTGAGGAAGATCTTCTGCCAGAAGGCATTCATCTTCTTCAGGATTCCGGCGTTGACCACCGCGTTGTCGAAGGACAGCGAGATCTCCAGGACGGAAAGGATCGCAACCACTCCGAAGGCTTCCCACCCCCCGTAGATCACCGCTGCGACCAGGCCGAGCGCGGTAACCGCGAACGACCAGCCGAAGGTTTTCAGAAGCACTGGCTACCCCATCGTGTATGTAACGGGTCTCCCCCGGGTGTGTACGGGGCTCCCCCGCGCCGTGCGCGGTTTTACGAAACGTTGACCCCGAAGTCTAGAGCGATACCGCGCAGCCCGGACGCGTACCCCTGTCCCACTGCCCGGAACTTCCACTCGCCGTTGTACCGATAGAGCTCGCCGAAGATCATCGCCGTTTCCGTCGAGGCGTCCTCGGTGAGGTCGTAACGCGCGAGTTCCTGACCGTCCGCCTGATTCACCACGCGAATGAACGCATTGCTGACCTGGCCGAAGGTCTGCCCCCGGTTGTCCGCCTCATGGATCGAGACCGGGAAAATGATCTTGTCGCAGTGCGCCGGCACCTGGGTGAGATTCACGATGACCGACTCGTCGTCGCCCTCGCCCTCACCCGTGAGGTTGTCACCGGTGTGCTCCACGGAGCCGTCGGGGCTCTTGAGGTTGTTGTAGAACACGAACCATTCGTCGCCGAGCACCCGGCCCGACTGGCACAGCAGAGCGCTGGCGTCGAGGTCGAAGTCGGCGCCCGTGGTGGATCGTGCGTCCCAGCCGAGCCCGACCAGCACCTGGGTGAGGTTGGGTGCGGCCTTGGAGAGGGAGACGTTGCCTCCCTTGGCGAGCGTGACGCCCATGGTGTGTCCTCCCCGAGTCGATGAACCGTGTCTTGAGCTGTCGTGCTCTTGAGCTGTCGTGCTCTTGAGCTGTTGAGCTGTTGAGCTGTTGAGCGCGTCCGGCGCCGCACATCGTGCGGCGCCGGACGGAACACATGCTGGCGAGGGCCTGGCGGAGCCTCGGCGGCCCGGCCCGGTCGCCCCTTCTAGACGTTGACGCCGAAGTCCTGCGCGATGCCGCGCAGCCCCGAGGCGTAGCCCTGGCCGATGGCGCGGAACTTCCACTCCGCCCCGTTGCGGTACAGCTCGCCGAAGACCATGGCGGTCTCCGTCGAGGCGTCCTCGCTCAGGTCGTAACGCGCCAGCTCGCTGTTGTCCGCCTGGTTGACCACGCGGATGTACGCGTTGCGCACCTGGCCGAAGCTCTGCTGCCGGGTCTCGGCCTCATAGATCGAGACCGGGAAGACGATCTTGTCGACATCGGCCGGAACGCCGGCCAGGTTCACCTTGATGACCTCGTCGTCGCCCTCGCCCTCACCGGTGAGGTTGTCACCGGTGTGCTCCACGGAACCGTCGGGGCTCTTGAGGTTGTTGAAAAAGACGAAGTTGCCGTCGCTGCCGACCTTGCCCTCGGCGTTCGTCAGCAGGGCGCTGGCGTCGAGGTCGAAGTCACCACCGGTGGTGGTACGAGCATCCCAGCCCAGACCGACGATGACCGCGGTCAGGTTGGGCGCGGCCTTGGTCAGCGAGACGTTGCCGCCCTTGCTGAGGCTGACTCCCACGAGTCCTCCCATTGGTTTCCTTGGGGGCCGGCTGACGCCGGCGCCTCCACGTTGCGTTGGCATCCGATCAACGACTGGATCCTAGTGACCGGTTCCCGACCAAAGCAGGCTTTTGACCGGGAAGCCCGCAGATCCGCCGGCCGGGGTCGGCGACGCCGTATCGGCGGTCCCGGATCGGCAGCCCTGGATCGGGCGGTCCCGGATCAGCGGCCCTGGATCGGCGGTCCCGGATCAGAGGCTGTCGAGCGCCTTGATGTAGTCGTTGAGGTCACGTGCGTCGGGCAGACCGTTGACGACGGTCCAGCGCACCACGCCCTCCTTGTCGATGATGAAGGTGCCGCGCACCGCGCAGCCCTTCTCCTCGTCGAAGACGCCATAGGCCCGCGAGGTCTCGCCGTGCGGCCAGAAGTCCGAGACCAGCGGGTACTCCAGGCCCTCCTGCTCGGCGAAGACGCGCAGGGTGTGGATGGAGTCGTTGGAGACGGCGAGCAGCTGCGTGTCGTCGTTCTCGAACTTCGGCAGCTCGTCACGGAGCGCGCAGAGCTCACCCGTGCACACGCCGGTGAAGGCGAACGGGTAGAACAGCAGTACGACATTCTTCTCGCCGCGGAAGTCGGAGAGCCTCACGGTCCGGCCGTGGTTGTCCTTCAGCTCGAAATCCGGGGCCTGGGTGCCGACCTCGATCGCCATGAAACGCGTCCCTTCGCTACGTCCACCGGGCTGGGCTGTCCGGGTGGCCCCCACCCTACGCAGGGCCCGCGGGAGGCCGCGCGGCGCCCGCGCGGGCATCCCGCGACCGGGACCGGCCCCCGACGGCGGGCACGGATCCGGCCGCCGCGAGAAGCCGCCGCAAGAAATCGCAGTAAGAAGAAGACCCCCGGCGGTTCATG
Source organism: Streptomyces sp. NPDC057963 (assembly GCF_042887155.1). Taxonomy (NCBI): domain Bacteria; kingdom Bacillati; phylum Actinomycetota; class Actinomycetes; order Kitasatosporales; family Streptomycetaceae; genus Streptomyces; species Streptomyces sp. NPDC057963. Next base: position 277,699 of record NZ_JBHVPX010000007.1, on the reverse strand, counting down.
CCGTCGGGGGTCTTCGGGGCGAGTGCGTGGCGAACGCGGCTCAGCGCTTGGCTTTGGCCGCCTTCGGCGTGACCAGACGGCTGCCCGTCCAGTCCTTGCCCGCATTGATGCTCTTGGTCTGGGAGAGACCGGCGGTCTGTGCAGCCTCGTTGATGTCGCTCGGTTCGACGTATCCGTCACGGCCGGTCTTCGGCGTCATCAGCCAGACCGCGCCGCCGTCCTCGATCAGACCAATGGCATCCACCAGCGCGTCCGTAAGGTCGCCGTCCTCGTCGCGGAACCACAGCAGGACGACGTCTGCGACGTCGTCGTAGTCCTCATCGACGAGATCCTGGCCGATTGTGGCCTCAATGCCCTCACGGAGCTCCTGCTCGACGTCGTCGTCGTAGCCGATCTCCTGGACCACCTGTCCGGGCTCGAACCCCAGGCGTGCTGCCGGGTTGGTCCGCTCCTCCGCGTGGTCCGCGGTCGCGCTCACGGGTTGCCTCCTGATCATGTTTCGGAAAATGCTTCAGCCACGCGCGTGCGCGGGGCGTTGGCCGTAGTCCACACGGGAGCGGCGGATCGCGCAAGTACCCAGCGTGCGAGACCGCCTAAACGGTGACGTTCCCTGCCACGTCGCCGCACTGTCGGCGGTCCCCCCGCGGGGGCCTGCGCCACCTTCCGCACCCTTTACGTCCTTCCACAGCTTATGCCGTTTCGATCCGCCATTCGGAGTCGAACATCCTTTGGGAACGGTTGGACGGGTTGGGCGTAAGGTTGCGGTTTGGACCAGCCCATCCCCGCGCCGCGTACGCGATGTCTCACAACACGGCCGTTACCCCTCGGTAGAGATGACGTTTACGCCTCCGCGGTACACGATGGTGATGGCGTACATGTATACGTCCCGGGGGCATGTCCTCCGGTAACCAGGCCCCGTAGAGCAGCACCGAACAGCGAAGGAACAGCGTGGCTTCCGGATCCGATCGCAACCCGATCATCATTGGCGGCCTGCCGAGCCAGGTCCCGGACTTCGATCCCGAAGAGACCCAGGAATGGCTCGACTCGCTCGACGCCGCCGTCGACGAGCGAGGCCGTGAGCGGGCCCGTTACCTGATGCTCCGGCTCATCGAACGTGCGCGCGAGAAGCGCGTCGCCGTGCCGGAGATGCGCAGTACGGACTACGTGAACACGATCGCCACGAAGGACGAGCCGTTCTTCCCCGGCGACGAGGAGATCGAGCGCAAGGTCCTCAACGCGACCCGCTGGAACGCGGCCGTGATGGTGTCGCGCGCCCAGCGTCCGGGAATCGGGGTCGGCGGCCACATCGCCACCTTCGCCTCCTCTGCCTCGCTGTACGACGTGGGCTTCAACCACTTCTTCCGGGGCAAGGACGACGGCCTGGGCGGCGACCAGATCTTCTTCCAGGGCCACGCGTCCCCCGGCATCTACGCCCGCGCCTTCCTGCTCGACCGGCTGAGCGAGGCACAGCTCGACGCCTTCCGCCAGGAGAAGTCGAAGGCGCCCAACGGCCTGTCCAGCTATCCGCACCCGCGGCTGATGCCGGATTTCTGGGAGTTCCCGACCGTCTCGATGGGCCTCGGCCCGCTCGGCGCGATCTACCAGGCCCGGATGAACCGCTACATGGAGGCGCGCGGCATCGCCGACACCTCCCGGTCGCATGTGTGGGCGTACCTGGGCGACGGCGAGATGGACGAGCCCGAGTCGCTCGGCCAGCTCTCCATCGCCGCCCGCGAGGGCCTGGACAACCTGACCTTCGTGGTCAACTGCAACCTGCAGCGCCTCGACGGCCCGGTGCGCGGCAACGGCAAGATCATCCAGGAGCTGGAGTCGCAGTTCCGCGGCGCCGGATGGAACGTCATCAAGCTGGTCTGGGACCGGTCGTGGGACCCGCTGCTCGCACAGGACCGCACGGGCATCCTGGTCAACCGGCTGAACACCACGCCGGACGGCCAGTTCCAGACGTACGCCACCGAGTCCGGCGCCTACATCCGTGAGCACTTCTTCGGGGACGACCCGCGGCTGCGCGACATGGTGAAGGACATGACCGACGACCAGATCCTGCACCTGGGCCGCGGCGGTCACGACCACAAGAAGGTCTACGCGGCCTACGCGGCGGCCAAGGCCCACAAGGGCCAGCCGACGGTGATCCTGGCGCAGACGGTCAAGGGCTGGACGCTGGGGCCGAACTTCGAGGGCCGCAACGCGACCCACCAGATGAAGAAGCTCACAGTCGAGGACCTCAAGCGGTTCCGCGACCGGCTCCACATCCCGATCACCGACAAGCAGCTGGACGAGGGCTACCCGCCCTACTACCACCCGGGCCGCGACTCGGAGGAAATCCAGTACATGCACGACCGCCGCAAGAGTCTGGGCGGTTACGTCCCGACCCGTGTGGTGCGCGCGAAGCCCTTGGTCCTCCCCGAGGACAAGACGTACGCGATCGCGAAGAAGGGTTCGGGTCAGCAGTCGATCGCCACGACCATGGCGTTCGTCCGCATCCTGAAGGACCTCATGCGGGACAAGGAGATCGGCAAGCGCTTCGTGCTGATCGCGCCCGACGAGTACCGCACCTTCGGCATGGACGCCTTCTTCCCGAGCGCGAAGATCTACAACCCGCTCGGTCAGCAGTACGAAGCGGTGGACCGCGATCTGCTGCTGGCGTACAAGGAGTCGCCGACCGGTCAGATGCTGCACGACGGCATCTCGGAGGCCGGCTGCACGGCGTCGCTGATCGCCGCCGGCTCGGCGTACGCCACGCACGGCGAGCCGCTGATCCCGGTGTACGTCTTCTACTCGATGTTCGGTTTCCAGCGCACCGGCGACCAGTTCTGGCAGATGGCCGACCAGCTCGCGCGCGGCTTCGTGCTGGGTGCGACCGCGGGTCGTACGACGCTGACCGGTGAGGGTCTCCAGCACGCCGACGGCCACTCGCAGCTGCTCGCCTCGACCAACCCGGGCTGTGTCGCGTACGACCCGGCGTTCAGCTATGAGATCGCGCACATCGTCAAGGACGGTCTGCGCAGGATGTACGGCGAGGACAGCGAGGACGTCTTCTACTACCTCACCGTCTACAACGAGCCGATCCAGCACCCGGCCGAGCCCGAGAACGTGGATGTCGAAGGCATCCTCAAGGGCGTGTACCGCTACAAGAGCGCCGAGCGGGGCGAGATCCCGGCCCAGATCATGGCGTCCGGTGTGGCGGTTCCGTGGGCGGTCGAGGCGCAGCGGATCCTCGCCGACGAGTGGAACGTCCGGGCGGACGTCTGGTCGGCGACCTCCTGGAACGAGCTGCGCCGCGAGGCCGTGGACGTGGAGCGGTACAACCTCCTGCACCCGGAGGAGGAGCAGCGCGTCCCGTACGTCACGCGGAAGCTCTCCGGCTCCGAGGGCCCGTTCGTGGCGGTCTCGGACTGGATGCGTTCCGTGCCGGACCAGATCGCGCGCTGGGTGCCCGGCTCGTACCAGTCGCTGGGCGCGGACGGCTTCGGTTTCGCCGACACCCGCGGTGCGGCCCGCCGGTTCTTCCACATCGACGCGCAGTCGATCGTCCTCGCGGTGCTCACCGAGCTCGCGAAGCAGGGCCGGGTCGACCGTTCGCTGCTGAAGACGGCGATCGACCGGTACGAGCTGCTGGATGTGACCGCGGCCGACCCGGGCGCGGCCGGCGGCGAGGCGTAGGGGCGACGCACGACGGCTGAGGGCGGCGGGATCTCCTGGTCCCGCCGCCCTTCGGCGTATCCGGTCAGTTCTCCCAGACCTTGAAGGCCCTGACCTGGTACGGGGACTGGGGCACCCAGGTGCCGCCGCCCGGATAGGTCTCGAACTCTCCGGTCTCGGCGCACTCGGCCGACTGGTACGTGGTGACGGGCCGGCCGGTGCGGTTGGCGAGTGCCTGGACCTTGCGGCCCGCCGGCAGCGGCACACAGCTGTCGATGTCGATCGTGGACAGCTCGTGGATCTGCCGGGCGCCGGTGAAGTCCGGCTTCTCCCAGAGGCAGAGCTGACCGCTTCCGCAGGTTCCGAGCCGGGCGGGTGCGGAATGGGCGGTCGCCCGCGGGGGCGGGGAGCCGGCCGCGGCGGCCTGCGGAATCAGAGCGGTGGCAGCCAGGGCGGCGGCGAGAAAGGTCGTACGCATGGAAATCAACCCCCGTGGTGGTGCGAATCAGTTGTCTGCACCCTGACCTGCGCAGCAGCGCCCGGGGAAGGGGCCCGGGGCCGCACCACCCGGATAGGCGACAGCCCCGCCGGACCGGTCCGGCGGGGCTGTTGTACGCACTGTGTTGACGCCGCGGAGGGCTTCGTGGCGATCGGTCAGATGTGACCGGCGCCCGCGCCCGCCTGGGCGTTCGCACCGCTCTTGGTGAGCGTGGCGACGACCGCGGCGACCGCCGCGACGATGCCCGCGACCATGAACGCCGTGCTCATGCCCGACACGAACGTGTCATGGGCGACGCCCGCGATCTTCGCCGCGACCTCCGGCGGGGTGTCAGCGGCCACCGGCGGGACGCCGACCTCGACGGCCGAGGACGCGGCGTCCAGCTGCTCCGGCGTGAGGGGCGGGAGCTTCGCGGCGGTCCAGTTGCCGGCCAGCTTCGAGTCGACCTGGGAGGCCATGACGGCGCCCAGCACCGCCGTGCCGAGGCTGCCGCCGACCTGCATGGCGGCCTGCTGCAGACCGCCCGCGACGCCGGAGAGCTCCATCGGGGCGTTGCCGACGATGACCTCGGTGGCGCCGACCATCACCGGAGCGAGGCCGAGGCCGAGCAGACCGAACCAGATCGACATGGTCAGGGTGCCGGTGCCGATCTCCAGCTGGGACATGCCGAACATGGCGACCGCCGTGCAGACCATGCCGCCGACCAGCGGAACACGCGGGCCGAACTTGGTGATCATGGCGCCTGCGAGCGGCGAGGCGACGATCATCATCCCGGTCAGCGGCAGCAGGTGCAGACCGCTGTCGACGGGGCTCAGACCGTGCACGTTCTGAAGGTAGAAGGTGACGAAGAACAGCCCGCCCATGAAGGCGAAGGCCATCAGCACCATCAGGACCGTGCCCGCGGACAGCGGCACGGACCGGAACATCGCCAGCGGGATCAGCGGCTCCCTGACGTTCTTCTGGGAGAAGGCGAAGACCACGAACAGGGCCAGGGCGGCGCCCAGGAAGCCGAGCGTCTTGTAGTCGCCCCAGCCCCACTCGGAACCCTTGATGAGGGCCCAGATCAGGCAGAACATCGCCTGCGACAGCAGCACGATGCCGCCGATGTCGAAGGAGCGCGGCGCGTTCTCGGCGCGGTGGTCCTTGAGGATCACCAGGCCCAGCACGAGCGCGATCACACCGACCGGCACATTGATGAAGAAGACGGACTGCCAGCTGACGTGCTCGACGAGCACGCCGCCGAGGATCGGACCGCCCGCGGTCGAGGCGCCGATCACCATGCCCCAGATGCCGATCGCCATGTTCAGCTTCTCGGCCGGGAAGGTGGCGCGCAGCAGGCCGAGCGCGGCCGGCATGAGCAGGGCGCCGAAGAGGCCCTGGAGCACCCGGAACACGATCACCAGGGCGACGCTGTGGGAGAGGCCGATGGCTCCCGACGCCGCGGCGAAGCCGACGACACCTATGAGGAAGGTCTGGCGGTGACCGAACCGGTCACCGAGCTTGCCCGCGGTGATCAGGGAGACCGCGAGGGCGAGCATGTAGCCGTTCGTGATCCACTGGACGTCGGCGAGCGAGGCGCCGAGGTCCTGCTGGATGGCGGGATTGGCGATCGCGACGATCGTGCCGTCGAGCGCGACCATCATCACGCCGATGGCCACGGAGAAGAGCGTCAGCCAGGGGTGGCCGCGCAGCCCCTTGGCAGGTGCGGGCACGGCGGTCCCCTGCGGCTCCCGCGACGCCTTTTCGACGGTGGTCTGACTAGTCATGCGGGGGAGATTAGTGTCAGTCACTGACAGTTGACAAACCATTTCACAAGACAGTAACTGTCACGTGGCTCACAGCCATGCCGAGCCGCGTGAACCAGGAGGAAGAGGACCATTTCAGTGACCGATGGGCAGCGGGCCGCGCATCCGGCCGGGCTGCGTGAACGGAAGAAGCGACGCACCCGGGACGCCCTGCTGCACGCCGCCCTCGATCTCTTCAACGCCCAGGGCTACGAGCAGACCACCGTCGACGAGATCGTCGACGCCGTCGAGGTCTCCCAGCGCACCTTCTTCCGCTACTTCGCCAGCAAGGAGGAGGCCGCCTTCGCCATCCAGGAGATGGTGGAGTCGCACTTCCTCTCGGAGCTGCGCCGGCGGCCCGCTTCGGAAACCCCGTTCGAGGCCCTGCGCCGCGCGGTCCTCTGCTCCTGGAACACCCTCGGTGAGGTGATCGAGGCGATCGTCACCGTCGAACTCCACCTGCGCACGTACCGGATGATCGAGTCGACGCCGCCGCTGCACGCCGCCCACCTGCGACGCAGCATCGATCTGGAGAACCGGGTCGCGCGGCTGATCGCCGAGCGCGAGGGGCTCGACGTGGAGACGGATCCCCGGCCCAGGGTCGCCGTGGCCGCGTTCTCCGGGGTGATGCGGGTGACCGGGCAGCTCTGGGGACAGGGGCGGGACACCGGCATGGAATCGCTGCGCACGCTGACCGAGGCGTATCTGGACCAGCTCGGCCCGGCACTCGCCGGGAACTGGCGGACGGAGGCCGGCGCCGGGCTCGGGCAACGCCATGGCACCGGGCTCGGGTGACGCCCCGGCTCCGGGCTCGGGTGACGCCCCGGCTCCGGGCTCGGGTGACGCCCCGGCTCCGGGCTCGGGTGACGCCATGGAAACTCCGTCCGATGTGCGGCGGGCCCCTCGGTACGGATGCGCCGGGAGACCGGTGCGCCGCTGTGCTGTACGCCTCAGCGCGCGGCATGACCGACGTCACAACAGCCGTGCTGCGGCGGTCACATGCGACGCTCCGGAGGCACTTCGCGCGCCTGTGCGTGCGCGTCGCACCAACACAGCGTGAAATGCCGGGCCTTGAATTCCTGACAGCGGGGTGATGTGCGTCACCCTCCTCACGGCTGCCGCTCCGCGTCTCCTAATGTGGGCGGGAGTGACTTCCTTCGACTCCTCCCCCACGCTCACCGCATGGCGCGCGCTGCTCGCCGTCGCGGTTGTGTTCGTGATGCTGGCGACCACGGGCTGGACCGCCGTACGTCACCAACCCTCCGACGAGCCACGCACCCTCGCACTCGCCTCGTGGGCACGGGGCCGTGTAGCCGGTCACGCGCTTCCGGACGCCGACGCTCCGCCGCACCGACTGGCGCAGTTCTTCGCCACGCTCACACCGGCGCAGCGCACGGCACTCGCCGACAAGTACCCCTTGGTCGTGGGCAATCTGAACGGCGCCCCGGTCACCCTGCGCTATCACGCCAATCGGCGGGCCCTGGCGCAGGCGCGCGCGGTCGAGCGGCAGCGCATGCACGACGACCGGCTCTCCCCCGACGGCCGCGCCGACGCGCTCCGCCGGATGAACCGCATCGGGGCGATGCTGGAGAACGGCCGGCACATCCTCGCCTTCGACCCGTCCGGGAAGGGCCGCGCCGCCGAGGTGTTCGGTGATCTCGACCGGGCCGAGCGGATCTCCGTGATCGTCCCCGGCGTCGACACCAATCTGCTGACGCTGGAGCGGTCCGCCCCCATGGTGAACGCCGCCCCGGTCGGCATGGCGAAGTCGCTGTACGCGGCGGAGCGCGCCGCGCGCCCCGGCACCCGGACCGCCGTCATCGCCTGGGCCGACTACACCACGCCCGCCGGAATCGGTGTGGACGCGGCCCTGGGGAACCTCGCCCAGCGCGGTGCGGTGCGGCTGAACGCCCTGGTGGGTGCGCTGCCCGGGGACGCCCCGGTCTCGCTGTTCTGCCACAGCTACGGCTCGGTGCTGTGCGGTGTCGCCGCACATGAACTGCCCGCCAGGGTCACCGACATCGCGGTCGCGGGCAGCCCCGGCATGCGGGTGGAGAACGCCGGGCAGCTGCACACCGACGCCAGGGTGTGGGCGACGCGGGACCGGGGCGACTGGATCGAGGACGTACCGAACCTGGAACTCGGCGGGCTCGGCCACGGGGCCGACCCGGTCGACCCGGGCTTCGGCGCACGCGTGGTCTCGGCGGGCGGCGCCGTCGGGCACAGCGGCTATTTCGAGCCGGGCACCGAGAGCCTCGGCAACTTCGCCGCCATCGGCGTGGGTGCCTACGGCTCGGTGAGCTGTGCCGGTTCCGACCGTGCCTGCCGCGAGGGAGTCACCGCCGGCGGCCAGGAGATCTGACGGGCGCGACGTGCCACAGCCGGCCACACATCGGGACTCACACCAAGGGGGGACGTGCGAGCAAGTGCCGCATACGATGAGGCACATGGGTGATGTGCTGGCCGGAATTCATGCCACCTGGGAGTTCGACACCGACTCCGTGCTCATCCGCTTCGAACGGGGTATACGCACACCGAAGCTCTTCCAGAGCCTGCGTGAGCGCCGCGTCCCGCACGCGGCGCTGTCGTCGGTGACGCTGACCCCGGGCAAGCGGGGCACGGTGGTCCTGCGTGCGGTGCCGAGACCCGGTGCCGACCCGCTGCTGGAGGCCGCGGCCGGGCAGCTGAAGGACGGCTGCGATCCGTACCGGCTGGTGCTGCCCGCCGAGCGCGAGACGCTCGCCGAGTACTACGCGGACGAACTGCGCGCCCGGCTCGGTCCCGACGCCGCGGAGCCCGCCGAGCGGTTCCTGGTCGCGGCCCCCGAGGCCCCGATGCAGTTCAAGGCGTACGACGGCCGGGCCAGCTTCGACGGGGACCGGATCTCCTTCCGCTGGTTCTGGACGGGTGCCTCCACGGCGAAGTGGAAGGCCGGCGACCAGACGTTTCCGGTGACGGAGCTGAGCGGGGTCGAGTGGCGCTCGCCGGAGGCCTTCGACGGCTATCTGCGGCTGGTGCCGCGGGGTCTTGAGGGCGTGGCTCCGGGACCGGGCCCGGGTGCCTGCCTCGGTACGAGCAGCGCTTCCGGCATCGGTGCGGGACCCGATACGGAGTTGGGCACGGGGTTTGCCGCGGGTTCGGTCCGGAGCGCGCAGCCGATGGCTCCCCGCCCCACCCGGGCCGATCAGGATCCGGCCGCGGTGGTCTTCGGCCTCGGCTACGGCCCGGTGCACGAGTCGCTGCCGTTCGCCGCGGCCGTACTGGAATCCGTTCGCAGGAAGCAGCCGTCGCCCGCGGCGCCGGCCGCCGTCCTGGTGGGCGCGGGGCGGCGCGACCCTGCGGACATCGCGGAGCGGATCCGGCACCTCGGGGAGCTGCACCGGGCGGGTCTGGTGACGGACGACGAGTTCAGCGCGAAGAAGGCGCAGCTGCTCGCCGAGCTGTAGGCGCCGAAGCGGCCGGGGCCGGGTGTCTCCGGCGTGCCGGGGCCCCCGGCGGACCGGGCACCTCCGGCGGACCGGGGGCGCGCGGGCCGGAGACACGCAGGCCGGAGACGCGCAGGCCGAGGACGCGCGGACCGGGGACGCGCGGACCAAAAACGCGCACGCCGGAGACGCACGGGCCGGCTCGGCCGTAGTACTCGCGTACGAGGAAGAGCGGCGGACCGAAACCCCGGTATGACGCCACCGGGCGCTCGACTGCCTACGCTGGTCCAGCCATGTCCACTTCCCCGCCGCCCATGCCGCCCATGCCGCCGATGCCGCCGATGCCGCCGATGCCGCCCACGCTGCCCCAGACGCCCCCGCCCGTCGACGGCCTGGTGAGCGCTGCCCGGCGCAATCTGCGCGAGATCGCCCACGGGCTCTCGCACCCGTCCCACCCCTCGACGCCGCTCCTGGCGGACGCGCCGAAGCGGTGGCAGCGACTACTGCCGTACCCCGTCGTCCTCGCCCTCGTCGCGACCTTCGTACCGGTCACGATCAATGTCCTGATCCATCAGTACGGCGTGAACGGAGGACTGGCGGGAGCCCTGGCCGTCGCGCAGGCGGCGCCGCTCCTGATGCTGGCGCACCGGCCGCTCCAGGCCTGGTGGATCATCTTCCCGGCCGACATCGTCGGTGCGGTCGCGCTGCTCGGACATCCGGTCGACAGGTTCGGCATCTGGCCGTGGCCCGCGCCCACCCTGGTCGGCTACCTCTTCGTGCTGCTCGCGCTGGCCCTGCGCGAGACCCGGCAGACCCTGGCCGCGATCTGGGTGGCGACAGGGGCGGCGAGCCTGGTCCTGCACCTGATCTCACCGGAACGCAGCAACGGAAGCGCGCTCCTGCTCGTGGTCCTCGGCGCGGCGGTGCTGGTGATCGGCGCGGCGGTACGGGAACGGGGCGACGCCCAACGGCGGCTCGCCGAGCAGGAGACCATCAGCGAGGCCGAGCGGGCACAGCGGACGCTGCTGGAGGAGCGCACCCGGATCGCCCGGGAGCTGCACGACGTGGTCGCGCACCACATGTCCGTGATCACGGTCCAGGCGGATTCCGCGCCCTACCGGATCAGCGGCCTGTCCGAGGAGGCGGTCGAGGAGTTCGGCGCGATCGCGGCGAGTGCGCGGGAGTCGCTCACGGAGATGCGGCGGCTGCTGACGGTGCTGCGCAGCGAGGGCACGGCGGGCGAGCGGACACCGCAACCGGGGCTCGACCGGGTGCAGCAGCTGGTGGAGGCGACGGTACGGGCGGGGCTGCCGGCCGAACTGTCACTGGCCGCCGATGTGTCGGACGTACCGCAGGCGGTGGATCTGTCGGCGTACCGGATCGTGCAGGAGGCCCTGGCGAACGTGGTCCGGCACGCGCCCGGTGCGCGGACCCGGGTGTCGATCACGTCCGACGGTGACCACCTGACCGTGCTGGTGGTCAACGACCGGGCGGAGCAGCCCGGTTCGCCGCTGGAGACGACCGGGACCGGGCACGGCCTGGTCGGTATGCGGGAACGCGTACGGTTGACGGGCGGCACGCTGGACACCGGCCCGCTGCCCGACGGCGGCTTCCGGGTGGCCGCGCGGCTGCCGCTCGCCACCGCTTCGCCCCCTGCCTCGGAGGACTCTTGACCATCCGCGTGATCATCGTCGACGACCAGGCCATGGTGCGGGCGGGGTTCGCGGCACTGCTCGCGGCCCAGAGCGACATCGACGTGGTCGGTGAGGCGCCGGACGGGCGCCAGGGCGTCGACGTCAGCCGGCGGGTCCACCCGGACGTGGTCCTGATGGATGTCCGGATGCCCGAGATGGACGGCCTGGCGGCGGCCCGCGAGCTGCTGAACCCGCCGGTGGGGGTGGTGCACCTGCCCAAGGTGCTGATGCTCACCACGTTCGACGTGGACGACTACGTGTACGAGGCGCTGCGCGCCGGTGCGTCCGGATTCCTGCTGAAGGACGCGCCGCCGGCGGATCTGATCTCGGCCGTACGGGTGGTCGCGGCGGGCGAGGCGCTGCTGGCGCCGTCCGTGACACGGCGCCTGATCGCGGACTTCGCCCGGCAGGGGCCGTCCGGGGCCGTCCGCAACGGGCACGTGCTGCGGCTGAACGGGCTGACTCCGCGCGAGACGGAGGTGCTGGAGCTGATCGCGCGAGGGCTGTCCAACCAGGAGATCGCGGAGCGGCTGGTGCTGGCCGAGCAGACGGTGAAGACGCACATCGGGCGGGTGCTGACCAAGCTGGATCTGCGGGATCGCGCGCAGGCGGTGATCTTCGCGTACGAGGCGGGAGTGGTGGTACCGGGAGAGCAGTAGTGGTGGTTTCCCCCCGCCCACCCCACCAGCAGGCCTCCCGTACACCCCCTACCCCGGTATCAACCCGCACTTGGCTCCCCGGTGCGACGCCCCCGCGCCCACCTTCTTCCTACCTTCCTCTCCGACGCGCCGAACGGCGTGCGGGAGCCGGATCAGCCGGAGAGGGAGGGCGGGATGCGCCGATACGCAAGGACTCTGGTCGCGGTCGCGCTGGCGACCACCGTGATGGCGGGGACGGCCGGCTGGGCGTCCGGAACCACGCAGCAGGCCCTGACGGGGCCGCCCCCGGGCGCCGCGGCCTGGCGCGCGGATCATGTGCTGGGGCGCGAGCTGCCCGACCCGGAGCGGACCACCCCGGCCGAAGTGAACCGGTTCTTCCTGGGGTTGACCGCCGCTCAGCAGCAGACCCTGGTCGTACGGCATCCACTCGTCGTCGGCAATCTGGACGGGGTCCCCGTCGCACTGCGCTACCGGGCCAACGCCCGTTCCCTGCGCGCCGCTCACGACCCCAGGTACGCCCATCTCACTGAAGCCGAAGCCGGAGCCGAAGCCCGACCCGGAGCGAAAGCGGAAGCCGGAGACCGAGGCAGAGACAGCGGCAGTGCCGCAGCGGGCGACCGGCAGATCCTCGCCTTCGATCCGCGCGGACGCGGCCAGGTCGCCGAGGTCTTCGGTGACCTGAGCACCGCACGCCATGTGGCGGTCGTGGTGCCGGGCTCGGACATCGACGCCGGGACCTTCGACCGTACGAGCGATGTGTACGGCACTCCGGCAGGCATGGCGAAGGCCCTCCACGCGAAGACCGGTCGCGGCAGCGCCGTCGTCGCCTGGGCCGGATACACCACGCCCGTGGGCGTCGGCGTCGATGCCGCGACCGGCTCGCTCGCAGCGGCGGGGGCCGACCGGCTGACCCGGTTCGCGGACGGGCTGGCCGCCGACGGCGTGCCCGCACCCGCCGTGTTCTGCCACAGCTACGGCTCCGTCGTGTGCGGCCTCGCCGCACACCGGCTGCGCGCCACGGACCTGGTCGTCCTCGGCTCGCCCGGCATGCGCGCCGACACCGTCGCCGACCTGCACACCACCGCCCGGGTCTGGGCTGCCAAGGACGCCACGGACTGGATCGACAACGTGCCCCACGTAGAGGTGGCGGGGATCGGGCACGGCCCCGATCCGACCGGTCCGGGGTTCGGCGCACGCCGGGTGCCGGCCCACGACGCCCACGGGCACACCGGCTACTTCGCCCCCGGTACGGACTCGCTCCGCGCCTTCGCCTCGATCGCGCGGGGAGAAGCCCGATGAGCCTCACCGTCCTCGCCGAACGCATCGACGCTCGTACGCCCGCCCATCGCGACCGCGCCATCGACGGCCTGCGCGCCCTCGCGCTGCTCGCCGTCCCGACCGGCCACTGGCTGCTCGGCGGCTTCCGCCTCGACGGCGACGGCGCGCTGCACAACGCCAGCCCGCTGTCCACGTTCGGCGGCCTCGCCCCGCTGAGCTGGGTACTTCAGATGCTGGGCATCTTCTTCCTGGTCGGCGGATACGCCTCCGTGCTCTCGTACCACCGCAGGAAGTCGACGACCGGTGCCTGGCTGCGCGGCCGCGTCGCCCGCCTGGGCAGGCCGGTGCTCGGGGTGACGGCCGTCTGGGCGGCGATGATCCCGGTACTGAGCACGCTCGGCGTGCCCGGTGACACCCTGCGGACCGGGTCGACCCTGGTGATCCAGCCGCTCTGGTTCGTCGGGGTGTACACGGTGGTCACGGCGCTCACCCCGTACTGCGTCAAGGCCGCGCGGAAGCTGGGAGGCTGGGCCGCCGTGCCGCTGATCGGGTCGGTCGCCGCCGTCGACTTCCTGCGGTACGGGCCGTTCGCCGACGCCATGCCGTCCTGGCTGAGCGTGCTCAACATCCTTCCGGGCTGGCTCTTCGCGTACCAGCTCGGCGTCTCCTGGGGCGAGGGCCGCGTCGGCCGGCGCGGCGCCCGCGTCCTGCTCGTCGGCGGGACCGTCCTGTTCGCCGCGCTGCTGCTGGTCCTCCACTACCCGGCGTCGATGGTCGGTGTCCCGGGTGAGGCGCGGACGAACTCGCACCCGCCGTCGCTGCTCGTCCTGGCGCTGGCCGCCGCGCAGAGCGGCGCGGCGATCCTGCTGCGGGACCGGATCGGCCGACTGCTGCGCAGGCCGCGGCTGTGGGCGCCGGTCGTCGTCATCAACCTGTCCGCGATGACGATTCTGTGCTGGCACCAGACGGCGATGCTGGCCGCGGCGGTCCCGGCGTCGTTCGCCGGTGCGGTGCCGGGGCTGACGACCGGGCCCGACACGGTCGGCTGGATCCTGGCGCGCATGGTGTGGCTGCCGGTGTTCGCGGCGCTGCTGGTGCTGATCGCCCGGTACGCGCGGCGGTTCGAGGCCCCGTGGCAGACCGGTACGCGTGCAGCGAACGTCCGCCGCGCGGTGGCGGGGCTGCTGGCGACGGGGTTCGCGGTGTACGCGCTGGGGCTGACGTAGGGCGGCGCCGGGCAGGGAGACCCGGCCCACCCGGCAAAACCCGGCCCGCCCGGCGATTGAGGGCATCTTTGAGCCCGTCCGGCGCTTGAGGACACAACGATCGCCGGGCGCCCCGGCCCGGCACCCGGGCCGGAACGGCTACTCGCGCGCCGCGGAGGTCGAGCTCATGTCCGGGTACCGGTCCCCCGCCACCTGCCCCGCGATCGGCTCCAGCACCGCCAGCTCCTCCGCCGTCAGCGTGAGCCGGGTGGCGGCCACGTTCTCCCGCAGCCGGCTGCTCTTGCGGGTGCCCGGGATCGGCACCACGGTCAGACCGTGCACCTGCGCCCGCTGCTGCACCCAGGCGAGCGCCACCTGCGCGGCGGACGCCCCGTGCGCCGCCGCGATCTTGCGGACGGGCTCCAGCAGGGCGGCGTTCACCTTCGCGTTGTCGCCCGTGAAGCGCGGCTGGTACTGGCGGAAGTCGCCCTTCGACAGGTCCTTGGCCGCGTCCGCGAACGCCCCGGTCAGAAAGCCCCGGCCGAGCGGCGAGTACGGCACGACGGTCACGCCGAGCTCGACGGCGGCCGGTACGGCGCTGCGCTCGATGTCCCGGCTGAAGAGCGACCACTCGGACTGGAGGGCGGCGATCGGGTGCACCGCGTGCGCCTCGCGCAGCTCCGCGCCGGTCACCTCGCTCAGTCCGAGCTGCTTGACCTTGCCCTGCCGCACCAGCTCGGCCATCGCACCGACGGACTCGGCCAGGGGGACGGCGGGGTCGCGGCGGTGCATGTAGTAGAGGTCGATGACGTCGGTGTTCAGCCGGCGCAGGCTGTCCTCGACGGCCCGGCGGATGTACGCGGGGTCGTTGCGCACTCCCCGGTAGTGCGGGTCGTCGTCCTTCCGCTCTATGGCGAACTTCGTGGCAAGGGTGATCTCGTCGCGGTGCGCCCCGACGAACGGGGCGAGGAAGATCTCGTTGGCGCCGCTGCCGTAGACGTCGGCGGTGTCGAAGAGCGTGACACCCGCCGTCAGCGCCGTCTCCAGCGTCTCGCGGGCGGAGGACTCATCGGTGTCCCCGTAGAACTCGCTCATGCCCATGCAGCCGAGTCCCTGCACGCCGACCTGCGGGCCGCCGTTTCCGAGCTCCACCGTGGCGATCTTGTTGTCAGTCATCAGGCACAGGGCCTTTCCGGCGCCCGGCGGGCACCCGCATAGAAGTCGATCTTGTGGTCGAGGACGGCGAGGGTGTCCTGGAGCTCCGCGATCCGCGTCTTCACGTCGCGGCGGGTCGCCTCCAGCAGCTCCTGCCGTTCCTCGAAGGTGTGCTCGCCCTCGCGCAGCAGCTCCGCGTACCGGACCATGTCGGCGACCGGCATCCCGGTCAGCCGCAGCTTGCCGACGAAGGACAGCCAGTCCAGGTCGCGGTTGGTGAAGCGGCGCTGACCGGTGTGCGACCGGTCGACGTGCGGCATCAGCCCGATCCGCTCGTACCAGCGCAGGGTGTGCGCGGTGAGCCCGGTGAAGGCGACGACCTCACTGATGGTGTACCGGTCCTGCCCCTCGGGACGCGGATGCGGCCGCGGGGCCGAGGCGCAGACGTCCACCTTCACGGAAGTGCTCTCCATCACCGTCATGACCTCCACGCTAGAACCTTGGAGTGCACTCGAAGCAAGCGCAATCGGGGACGGGTTTCGGCGGCGGCCGGGCCACCCGCGTACCGGGCCACCCGCGTACGTCGGCCCGGATCCGCGGCCCCCGGCCGCAGCCCGCCCGGAACGGTGAACGACGACGAGTTCGGCCCGCTGGGAATCCGGCCCACCATTGGGCTCTACCGGCATTTCCTTCGGCTCGGTGGCAAGCCAAGGCACGGGCCTGCCCGTGTGGCGCTGCTCGGAGAACGGGTCAAGCATGGAAATAGAGGCTTGGACGCTGGAGTCATGCTGGTCAGGGGGTTCCCATGCCGATGCACACGCCTTCTCTCCTGTCGGATCCGCTGATCAATCGGGGTACCGCTTTCACGGCTCAGGAGCGGGAGCGGCTCGGGCTGGTGGGCCGGCTGCCCGACGCTGTGCTCACCCTCGACCAGCAGGCGGTTCGTGCGTACGAGGAGTTGCAACAGGAGCCGACCGATCTGGCGAAATTCATCAACCTCGAACAATTGCACGAGCGCGATGAGGTGCTGTACTACCGGCTTCTGCGAGATCACCTCACCGAGTTGCTGCCGATCGTCTACGACCCGACGGTGGGTGAGGCGATCATGCGGTACAGCCATGAGTACCGGCGCCCGCGCGGGGTTTTCCTGTCCATCGACCGGCCGCAGGATGTGCGTCGCTCGTTCGAGGCACTCAAGCTCCAGCGGGATGAGGTCGACCTGGTGGTGGTCAGCGATGCCGAGGAGATCCTGGGGATCGGTGACTGGGGGGTGCAGGGCATCCAGATCTCGGTCGGCAAGCTCGCCGTCTACACCGCAGCGGCCGGGCTGCATCCCGCCCGCTGCCTGCCGGTGGTCATGGACGTCGGAACCGACAACGAGAACCTGCTCAACGATCCTCTCTACCTGGGCGTGCGCCACAGCCGGGTACGCGGGAAGCAGTACGACGCGTTCATCGAGACCTACCTGGAGACGGTCTCGGAGCTGTATCCCAACGCGCTGCTGCACTTCGAGGACTTCGGGCCGGGCAATGCCCGCCGCATCCTGGAGACCTACGGGGATCGCTACCGCATGTTCAACGACGACATGCAGGGCACCGGCGCCATCACCCTGGCCGCCGTGATGTCGGCCTTGAAGATCACCGGACAGTCTTTCCGCGACCAGCGCCTCGTGGTCTTCGGCGCCGGCACCGCCGGGGTGGGCAATGCCGATCAGGTGCGTGACGCGATGGTCCGAGACGGACTGGACCCCAAGGAGGCCACCCGGCGGGTGTGGCTGGTCGACAAGCAGGGGCTGCTGGTCGAGGGTATGCCGGACCTACGCGACTACCAGGCCCCCTACGCACGGGCGGCCTCGGAGGTACGGGGCTGGGCAGACGAAAACATCGACCTGCTGACCACCGTCCGGCATGTTCATCCCACCATGCTGATCGGCACCTCGACCGCGCCGGGCACCTTCGACAAGGACGTGGTCACCGCGATGGCCGAGCACGTCGACCGGCCGATCATCTTCCCGTTGTCCAACCCCACAGAGAAGATCGAGGCCATGCCGGCCGACCTGATTGCCTGGACCGAGGGCAAGGTCCTTACCGCAACGGGCATCCCGGTCGACCCCGTCGAATACGGCGGAGTCCGCCATGTCATCGGGCAGGCCAACAACGCGCTGCTCTACCCCGGTCTGGGCCTGGGCATCGTCGTCGCCGGGGCTTCACGGCTCACCGCCGGGATGCTGCTCGCCGCCTCGGAGGCAGTGGCCGGGCAGGTCGACGCCAGGGCTCCCGGCGCGCCACTGCTGCCGCCGGTGGCGAACCTGCGCGCTTCCTCGGCGACGGTGGCGGTGGCGGTCGTACGCGCTGCCATCGAGGACAAGGTCGCCACCCGCCGGCCTGCCGATCTGGTCCAGGCCGTGCAGGACGCCATGTGGCAGCCGGTCTATGAACCGCTGTCCGCGAAGGAGGCGTCGTGACCTCCGGGCAGCAGCACGCCGCCGCCGAGCGGCCACCAAAGGTGCGGGACGTCCCGATCGGCATCGACGCCACCGGCACCCGCCGCGAAACGGACTCGATGGGTGCCATCGAGGTGCCCGCCGACCGGTACTGGGGTGCCCAGACCCAGCGATCTCTGATCCACTTCTCCATCGGTGACGATCGCATGCCGAAGGCCGTCTATCACGCGTACGGCTACGTCAAGAAGGCCGCCGCGCTCGTCAACGGCCGGGAGGGCCGCCTGCCGGGCTGGAAGGCCGACCTGATCGCCCGCGTTGCCGACGAGGTGATCTCCGGCGCGCTGGACGACCACTTCCCGCTGTACGTATGGCAGACCGGGTCCGGCACGCAGAGCAACATGAACGTCAACGAGGTCATCGGCAACCGGGCGATCCATCTGGTCGGCGGCACGCTGGGGTCCAAGGTGCCGATCCACCCCAACGACCACGTCAACATGGGCCAGTCCTCCAACGACACCTTCCCCACCGCGATGCACATCGCCGCCCTCCACCAGATTCACGAGCACACGCTCCCGAAGGTGAGAGAACTTCAACACGCCCTGGAAGCCAAGTCACAAGCGTGGTGGGACATCGTCAAGATCGGCCGTACTCACCTGGAGGACGCCGTCCCGCTGACCGTGGGCCAGGAGTGGTCCGGCTACGCCGCCCAGATCTCCGACGCCATCGACCGCATCGAGGCGACTCGGCCGGGCCTGTATGAACTGGCGGTAGGAGGGACTGCGGTCGGCACCGGTCTCAACGCCCCCGATGGCTTCGGTGCCCAGGTGGCACGGGAGATCGGACACCTGACCGGCTATCCGTTCCACACGGCCGCCAATCCCTTCGCCGCCCAAGGCAGCCTGGATGCCATGGTGGCGGCCTCGGCGGGACTGAGGGCTCTCGCCGTGCCACTGATGAAGATCGCCAACGACATCCGCTGGCTCGCCTCCGGCCCCCGCTGCGGCATCGGCGAACTCGCCTTGCCCGCCAACGAGCCGGGCAGCTCGATCATGCCCGGCAAGGTCAACCCGACTCAGTGTGAAGCAATGGTGATGGTCTGCATCCAGGTCCTGGCCGAGGACAGCGCCATTGCGTTCGCCGGCACCCAGGGCAACTTCGAACTCAATGCCATGCGGCCCGTCGTCATCAACAACTTCCTGCACTCCGCCCGCATTCTCGGAGACGCCGGCGAGAAGCTCCGCACCTACTGCGTCGAAGGCGCCGAACTGCATCGCCGGCAGATCGACGACTACCTCGCCCGCTCGTTGATGCTCGTCACCGCGCTCTCGCCGGAGATCGGCTACGACAAAGCCAGCCAGATCGCGCACAAGGCGGATGACGAGGGAACCACACTGCGCGAAGCCGCCCTCGCTACCGGCTACATCACAGCGCAGGACTTCGACCGGATCGTCGACCCCAAGAAAATGGTCCACCTGAACTAGTGGGGGTTTGTTGCGAAAGTTGATCTTCGTGAGGCTGGAGCGTGTCTCTTTCATGAGTTGGTCAACCGATCGGCGACCCCCTGAAGGCTTGCTCTCGGACCGGGAGACGATCGCCTCCCGCCTGTCGGTGACCCATTCGAGCGTTGTTTGACGGCCGTGCCTTCGCCCTCGGTGGTCGGACTGCTGTGACGGCTAGCGTGGCTGCACCGCCCAGGTGTGGGTGTACCTCACGCGCCCCAGAGCGACCGTTCGAGCGTTCTAGCGGCTTTCCGACGGGCGAGCAATGGAAGGGCCTGACATGTCCAACCACTTCACCGGCCTCAGCCTTGGGCCACCACTCGGCGACCAGCGTCTCGATCTGTGCGACCTCTATGCCTTCGGGGTACCCGGCGATCCGAGCAGAACCGTTCTCATCCTCAATGCCAATCCCCACGCAGATGCCATGCACCCCGACGCCGTATACCGCCTGAACATCGACAACGACGGCGATTACCTGACCGACGGCGCCTTCAGCTGGGTCTTCAGCCCGCCGGCATCCGACGGCTCGCAGACCTTCAGCGTCTTCATGGCAACCGGTGCGGAGTCCCGCAGGCCCGAGGCGGTCGGCACCGAGATCGTGTCGGACGCCGCCGTCTCCTTCGGCCCCCGGGCCAACGTGGTCAGCAGCGGCGACTACAAGGTCGCCGCCGGTAGCCGCAGTGATGCCTTCTTCTTCGACTTCGACGGAATCAAGAATCTGTTCGACACCAGCGGCAACCGGAATTTCACCGCGCCGCATCTGGGCGGTGAGTCCCCGTGGACCGGCGTCGACTCCAACAGCACGGCCAACGTCTTCTCCATGGCCATCGAACTGCCGACCGCGGAGCTGGCCCCCAACCCCGAGCTGCACATCTGGGGCCGGTGCAGCGTCCTGCGCGACGGCGAACTCGTCCACGCGGACCGGGCCGGGCACCCGTCGATGAGCAGCTTCTTCAACACCGACGACACGAAGGAGGAGTACAACGCCAGCGAGCCGGTCAACGACCGGGCCAGGTGGACGGACCAGTTCGTCCACCTGTTGGGCCACACCGGCAGCTACTCGCGTGAGGAGGCGATCACCGCGCTCGACGAGCACGGCCTCCTGCCGGACGTGCTGCACTTCGACCCGTCCAAGCCTGCCGCGTACCCGAACGGCCGGACATTCACGGAAGACGTCATCGACATCCGCGTCGCGTTCCTCACCAAGAACGAGGCGCCGCCCACCGGTCTGACGCCGCACACCGACACCCTGGACCGGTTCCCGTACCTCGGCGACCCGCACCCGGCAACCGCCTCCTGACGGATCCCGGCGGGACACACCCGGGGCTCCGACGGCCGAGCCGGGACAGGTCGACCGATCAGTGGATCGGACCGGCTCGATCTTTGACCCCGGAGGTCGAACGTCGCCCACGTGGCCAACCGCCGCCTGGACGTTCTCGCCCGACCGGTGGCTCGACAACCCCGCCCGATACGCTCGTACGCATGCAGAGCCTGGCGATGATCGACAACTGGCCCGTCCCCACCGCGGCGGCTGCCGTCGTACGAGCGGACGGCACCGTTCTCGGTACGCACGGCCCGGCCGCGCACCGTTTCCCGCTCGCCTCCGTCACCAAGCCGCTCGCGGCCTACGCAGCGCTGGTGGCGTACGAGGAGGGTGCGGTCGAGCTCGACGAGCCGGCCGGGCCCGAGGGGTCCACCGTCCGGCACCTGCTCGCGCACACCAGCGGGCTCGCCTTCGACGAGCACCGGGTGACGGCCGCGCCCGGCACCCGGCGGCTCTACTCCAACGCGGGCTTCGAGGTGCTCGGCGACCACATCGCCAAGGCCACCGACATCCCGTTCCCGGAGTACGTGCGCCAGGCGGTGCTGGAGCCGCTGGGCATGACGGCGACCGCGGTGGACGGCTCGCCCGCCAAGGACGGCGTCTCGACCGTCGGCGATCTCGCCCGGTTCGCGGCGGAGGTGCAGGCGCCACGGCTGCTCGACCCGCGTACGGTGCTGGCCGCGCAGACCGTCGTATACCCCGGCCTGAAGGGCGTACTGCCGGGCTACGGCCACCAGAACCCCAACGACTGGGGCCTCGGCTTCGAGATCCGGGACTCCAAGTCGCCGCACTGGACGGGCAGTTCCTCGTCACCCGCGACCTTCGGGCACTTCGGGCAGTCCGGCACCTTCCTGTGGATCGACCCGGTCGCGGGCGCGGCCTGCCTCGCGCTCACCGACCGGGCCTTCGGCCCGTGGGCGGTCGAGGTGTGGCCGGTGTTCACGGACGCGGTGCTCGCGGAGCTCCGTTCCGGCCGCTGAGCCACGTCTCCTCCGGCCGGTCCGCCGTCTTCGCGGCCCGGCACTCGAACCACACCGTCTTGCCGGTGCCGTCACGGCGCGGTTCCGTGCCCCAGCGGTCGGTGACGGCATCGACCAGGACCAGTCCCCGGCCGCCCTCGTCGAGGAGATCACCCGGTTTCGCACAGGGCAGTTCCGGGCAGTTGTCCGCGACCTCGACGCGCACGCCCCCGGCCGGAAGCCGGAGGATGAACGTCTGACAACGGCGGCCGGGGACGTGCCGTACGACATTGGCGATCAGCTCGGTGAGCGCCAACTCCGCCGCGTCGGCCACATCGAGGAGCCCCCAGCCGGTGAGGTAGAGGCGCAGGATGCGGCGCAGATGCCGGGCCGAGTGCTCGCCCATCGCGAAGTCGGCGCGGTAGGTCGGCTCCACCGGATCGTCGGCCTGCGGCTCAATTACGTGATTCATGTCACCAGAGTGCAGCGATGTGATTACGCTCGGCTACGTACGGAAACGAACGCCGCGAGGCGTTGAATGCCGGAGGTGCCCCGCCGTGGCCAACATCCAGTCGCTCGACCCCAGCGCTTCCCCCTTGGACTACTACGGCTGGGAGTTGCGCCGCCAGAGAGAGGCCAGCAACCTCAAGCAGGGTCAGCTCGGCAACATCATCTTCTGCACGGGCTCCCTGATCGGCCAGATCGAGACCACGAAGAAGGTCCCCACCCGCGACTTCTCCGAGCGGGTGGACGCGGCACTCGACACGGACGGCGTGTTCTCGCGCCTCGTCGGCCTGGTCCTGCGCAGCCAGCTGCCGACCTGGTTCCAGCCGTACGCGGACATGGAGGCCCGCGCGGCGTACATCTCCACGTACCAGGCGCAGTTGGTGTACGGACTGTTGCAGACGGAGGAATACGCGCGGGCACTGCTCGGTGTGGATCACCCGAACAAGGTTGACGAGATGGTGGCAGCCCGTCTGGACCGCCAGCGGATTCTGAAACGCGAGAATCCGCCCGCCTTGTGGATCGTTCTGAGTGAAGCCGCATTGCTCCAAGAGGTAGGCGGGCGTGACGTCATGCGCGCGCAACTGGCGCGTCTGTTGGGCTTCCGCGACGACCCCTGGGTGCAGATCCAGGTGCTTCCGTTCTCCGTCGGCCAGCACACGGGAATGATGGGGTCGTTCAACTTGCTCAGGTTCGAGGACGACCCCGACCTGTTCTACGTGGAGAGCTACGACCAGGGCCATATGACCGCCAATCCGCAGGTGATCAAGGAACGTTCGGTCGGCTACGCTCGATTGCAAGCCACAGCCCTCTCCCCCGAGGACTCGGCGACCCTGATCGCTCGTGTGATGGAGGAACGCTATGGGGACCAGTCATGACCTGACCGGAGCACAGTGGCGGAAGTCGTCGTACAGCGGCACCAGCGGCGGCGACTGCGTCGAGGTGGCCGACGGCCTCCCCTGCGCCGTGCCCGTGCGTGACAGCAAGAATCCGGACGGCCCCGTCCTGGTCGTCGGGGCCGACGCGTGGCAGACCTTCGTGGACGGGCTCAGCTGAGGGCTGTCCCGTAATCCACGCCCGCCAGGGATTACGGGACAGCCCTCGGACCACCGGGGCGGCGGCCCGAGCGGGCCTGAGCGCTCAGGCCGACAGTTCCCAGATCAGCACCTCGGCCGCTCCCGCCGCCACCAGCTCCGGCCCCGCCTCGCCCTCGCCGGTGATCCGCGCCGAGTCGCCCGGCGCCAGTTCCTCGTCGCCGAGCCGCACGCCGCCGGCCACCACGTGGACGTACACCCGCGCCGCGTCCGGCACCGCCGTGCGTTCGCCCGCCGCCAGTCTGCGTACGTGCAGTGTCGCCCCGGCCGCCGGAAGTGCGTACGGGGTGGAGTCGGCGATGCCGGGAACGACCGTGTACGCGGGTTCGCCGCCCGGTCGGAGCGGTGCCAGCCACATCTGAAGGAACGTCAGCGGGCCGTCCCCGTCGTTGCGTTCGACGTGGCGCACACCGGCGGCGGCGCTGAGGTGCTGGAGGTCCCCGGCCCGTACGACCGTGGCGTGCCCCGTCGAATCGCGGTGGGTCAGCTCGCCCTCGACGACCCAGGTGACGATCTCCGTATGGCTGTGCGGGTGCTCGTCGAAGCCCGCGCCGGGCGCCAGCCGCTCCTCGTTGCACGCCAGGACCGGGCCGAAGCGCAGATTGTCCGGGTCGTAGAAGCCGCCGAAGGAGAAGGCGTGCCGGGACAGGATGCCGGCGTCCTGGTCCCCGCCCGGGAAACGGTCGTCGGCGCGGTGTACGGAAATCACCGGCCCACGGTAGCCCGGCGCGGCGCGCCCGCGCCCCTTGCCGCTACCCGGCGGTACGACCCGCGGTCGCCCCGGCCCTCCGTACACCTGGCCCGATAGGGCAGTCTTGTGTCCGTGCCCCGACCCGATCCTGAGCAGCCCGCTGCGAACAACGCCCACCTGCATGCCGCGACCCTGAAACGGCTGGAGCAGTCCTCCGGCCGGCTGGCCGCCAACGCGATCGCCCGCATGGATGATTCGCTGCCGTGGTACCGGGCGATGCCCCCGGAGAACCGGTCCTGGATCGGCCTGGTGGCCCAGGCCGGAATCGCGGCCTTCACCGAATGGTTTCGGCATCCGGAGACCCCGCAGGCCATCTCCACCGACGTGTTCGGTACCGCGCCGCGTGAGCTGACCCGGGCGATCACCCTGCGGCAGACGGTCGAGATGGTGCGGACGACGATCGAGGTCATGGAGGCCGCGATCGAGGAGGTCGCCGCACCGGGCGACGAGTCCGCGCTGCGGGAGGCGCTGCTCGTCTACGCGCGGGAGATCGCCTTCGCGACCGCCCAGGTGTACGCGCAGGCCGCCGAGGCCCGGGGCGCCTGGGATGCCCGGCTGGAATCGCTCGTGGTGAACGCCGTGCTGTCCGGCGAGGCCGACGAGGGCGCCGTGTCCCGCGCCGCGGCGCTCGGCTGGAACTCCCCCGAACACGTCTGCGTGGTGCTCGGTACGGCTCCGGACGGCGACAGCGAGCTGACCGTGGAGGCGATCCGGCGGGCCGCCCGGCACGCGAAGCTCCAGGTCCTGACCGGGGTGCTCGGCAACCGGCTGGTCGTCATCGCGGGCGGCAGCGACAACCCGTTGCAGGTCGCGAAGGCGCTGATCGGCCCGTACGCGGCAGGTCCCGTCGTCGCCGGGCCCGTGGTGCCCGACCTGCTGGCGGCCACCCGGTCCGCGCAGGCGGCGGCCGCCGGGCTCAAGGCGTGCGGCGCGTGGCAGGACGCCCCGCGGCCGGTGCTGGCCGATGATCTGCTGCCGGAGCGCGCGATGGCGGGTGACCCTGCCGCCCGGGACCAATTGGTGGAGGAGATCTACAGACCGCTGGAAGAGGCGGGTTCCGCGCTCCTGGAGACGCTGAGTGTGTATCTGGAGCAGGCGAGCAGCCTGGAAGGCGCGGCAAGGATGCTCTTCGTCCATCCGAACACCGTGCGCTACCGGCTCCGACGTGTGACTGACGTCACCGGATGGTCTCCTTCCGATGTCCGCTCGGCGTTCACTCTGCGAATCGCCCTGATTCTTGGGCGCTTGGCCGCCAGAGATCCCCAGTCCTAGACTTTTGTCAGACATCAACAATTCCCCATACGGTTCTTCGTCCCTGTCCCCACGGGCGTTCCGGGCCGTTCACAAGAGAGAGTGTGAGGGTGCTCGTACTCGTCGCTCCCGGCCAAGGCGCTCAGACGCCCGGCTTCCTGACTCCCTGGCTCGACCTCCCCGGCGCCACCGACCGCGTCGCGGCCTGGTCCAACGCCATCGGGCTCGACCTCGCCCGCTACGGCACCGAGGCCGACGCCGACGCGATCCGTGACACCGCGGTGGCGCAGCCGCTGCTGGTCGCCGCCGGTCTGCTGTCCGCCGCCGCGCTCGACGCGTCGCCCGACATCGTCGCAGGTCACAGCGTGGGTGAGATCACCGCAGCCGTCTTCGCCGGAGTCATCGGCGACGAGGCCGCGCTGCGTCTCGTACGGACCCGTGGGCTCGCCATGGCCGATGCTGCCGCCGTCATCGAGACCGGTATGGCGGCGCTGCTCGGCGGCGACCCCGAGGTGACGATCCCCCATCTGGAGAAGCTCGGGCTGACCCCGGCGAACGTCAACGGGGCCGGCCAGATCGTCGCCGCGGGCACCGCCGCGCAGATCGCCGCGCTGACCGAGGACAAGCCCGAGGGCGTACGCCGGGTGGTGCCCCTCAAGGTCGCCGGCGCCTTCCACACGCACCACATGGCGCCCGCCGTCGACCGCATGCGCGAGGCCGCGACCGAGCTGAAGATCGCCGACCCGACCGTGACATATGTCTCCAATGCCGACGGGGAGCCCGTCGCCATCGGCGACGAGGTCGTCTCCCGGCTGGTCGGCCAGGTGGCCAACCCGGTCCGCTGGGATCTGTGCATGGAGACCTTCAAGGAGATGGGCGTCACGGCGCTCATCGAGGTGTGCCCCGGCGGCACCCTCACGGGTCTCGCCAAGCGCGCGCTGCCCGGTGTGCAGACCCTCGCGCTCAAGACCCCCGACGACCTCGACGCGGCCCGCGCGCTCATCTCCGAGCACGCGGGCGCCTAAGGAGCCCGAGAGCATGGCGAAGATCAAGCCCAGCCAGGGCGCCCCGTACGCACGGATCATGGGTGTCGGCGGCTACCGCCCGACCCGTGTCGTGCCCAACGAGGTGATCCTCGAGACGATCGACTCGTCCGACGAGTGGATCCGCTCGCGCTCCGGCATCGCCACCCGCCACTGGGCCTCCGAGGAGGAGACCGTGGCCGCGATGTCCGTGGAGGCGTCCGGGAAGGCCATCGCCGATGCCGGGATCACGCCCGACCAGATCGGCGCCGTGGTCGTCTCCACCGTCTCGCACTTCAAGCAGACCCCGGCCATCGCCACCGAGATCGCCCACAAGATCGGCGCGGGCAAGCCCGCCGCCTTCGACATCTCGGCGGGCTGCGCGGGCTTCGGCTACGGGCTCACCCTCGCCAAGGGCATGATCGTCGAAGGCTCGGCGGAATATGTGCTGGTCATCGGCGTGGAGCGGCTGAGCGACCTCACCGATCTGACGGACCGTGCGACGGCCTTCCTGTTCGGCGACGGAGCCGGGGCGGTCGTCGTCGGCCCGTCCAAGGCGCCGGCCATAGGACCGACCGTCTGGGGCTCGGAGGGCGACAAGTCCGAGACGATCAAGCAGACCGTGGCATGGGACGACTTCCACATCGGCGATGTCTCGAAGCTGCCGCTCGACGAGCAGGGCAAGGTCAAGTTCCCGGCCATCACGCAGGAGGGCCAGGCGGTCTTCCGCTGGGCCGTCTTCGAGATGGCGAAGGTCGCCCAGCAGGCGCTGGACGCGGCCGGGATCGCCCCGGAAGACCTGGACGTCTTCATTCCGCACCAGGCCAACATGCGGATCATCGACTCGATGGTGAAGACCCTGAAGCTGCCGGAGAGCGTCACGGTCGCCCGTGACGTGGAGACCACCGGCAACACCTCCGCCGCCTCGATTCCGCTCGCTATGGAGCGGCTCCTGGCGACCGGTCAGGCGAAGAGCGGCGACACCGCGCTCGTCATCGGCTTCGGGGCGGGTCTCGTCTACGCCGCGACGGTCGTTACCCTCCCCTAGGCACACCAGGCCTTTTCGGCCTGCAAGCCCCAACCTGCAGATAAACATCGAAGGAGCGCCAACATGGCCGCCACTCAGGAAGAGATCGTCAAGGGTCTCGCCGAGATCGTCAACGAGATCGCCGGTATCCCGGTCGAGGACGTCCAGCTGGACAAGTCCTTCACCGACGACCTGGACGTCGACTCGCTGTCCATGGTCGAGGTCGTCGTAGCCGCCGAGGAGCGCTTCGACGTCAAGATCCCCGACGAGGACGTCAAGAACCTCAAGACGGTCGGCGACGCCGCCGAGTACATCCTCAAGCACCAGGGCTGATCAGGCCTGCTCCTGTGTCGCCACCCGGCGGTGGCGCCGCTGATTCACGACCCTCTACACGTGGAGAAGATTTTCCAGTGAACTCGACCAATCGCACCGTGGTCGTCACCGGTATCGGCGCAACCACTCCGCTGGGTGGCGACTCGGCGTCGACCTGGGAAGGTCTGATGGCCGGTCGTTCCGGCGTCAAGCCTCTCGAGGGCGAACGTTTCGCCGAACTGCCCGTCCGGATCGCCGCTCTCGCGGCCGTCGACCCGGGCGACGTCCTGCCCCGTCCGCTCGCCCGCAAGCTGGACCGCTCGGCGCAGTTCGCGCTGATCGCGGCCCGGGAGGCGTGGGCGGACGCCGGTTACACCGGCAAGGCCGGTGAGGACGACAAGGTCCGGCCCGAGCGGCTGGGCTCGGTCATCGCCTCCGGTATCGGCGGCGTGATCACCCTGCTCGACCAGTACGACGTGCTCAAGGAGAAGGGCGTACGCCGCGTCTCCCCGCACACCGTGCCCATGCTCATGCCCAACGGCCCGGCCGCCAACGTCGGCCTGGAGGTCAACGCCCAGGCCGGTGTGCACACCCCGGTCTCCGCCTGCGCCTCGGGCGCCGAGGCGATCGGGTACGCCGTCGAGATGATCCGCACCGGCCGTGCCGATGTGGTCCTCGCCGGTGGTACCGAGGCGGCGATCCACCCGCTGCCGATCGCGGCGTTCGCCAACATGATGGCGATGTCCAAGAACAACGACGAGCCCCTGAAGGCCTCCCGTCCGTACGACACCGGCCGTGACGGCTTCGTCCTCGGCGAGGGTGCCGGGGTCGTCGTCCTGGAGTCCGCGGAGCACGCCGCCGCGCGCGGCGCCAAGGTCTACTGCGAGGTGCTGGGCCAGGGGCTGTCCGCCGATGCCCACCACATCGCGCAGCCCGAGCCGACCGGTCGCGGCATCGCCACCGCGCTGCAGAACCTGCTGGACGAGACGGACCTCAAGCCGTCCGAGGTCGTGCACCTCAACGCCCACGCCACGTCGACGCCGCAGGGCGACGTCGCGGAGGTGAAGGCACTGCGCAAGGTGCTGGGCGACGATCTCGACCATGTCGCGATCTCCGCGACGAAGTCGATGACCGGCCACCTGCTCGGCGGCGCGGGCGGCATCGAGACCGTCGCGACGGTCCTGGCGCTGCACCACCGGATGGCTCCGCCGACGATCAACATCGAGCACCTCGACGAGGAGGTGGAGGCGGACGTCGTGCGCGACGAGCCGCGACCGCTGCCCGAGGGTCCGATCGCCGCGATCAACAACTCGTTCGGGTTCGGCGGGCACAACGTGGTCCTGGCGTTCCGCAGCGTCTGACCCGCGGTCCGCGGCCCGGTACACCGAAACCCGTCTCCCCAGCTGGGGAGACGGGTTTCGTCCGTTGCACGGGGCGTTTCAGTGGCTCTGCCCCCGAAACGCCCGCTCCTCAATCGCCGGAGCGGCTGAATCGTGCGCCCTCACACCACCTGGTGCAGCCACCGCACCGGCGCGCCCTCGCCCGCGTGGCGGAAGGACTCCAGCTCGTCGTCCCACGGCTTGCCGAGCAGCTTGGCGATCTCGGCCTCCAGGTCGGTCTCGCCCCGCACGGATCGCGCCAGCGCCGCCCGCAGCCGGTCCTCGGGCACCAGGATGTCGCCGTGCATGCCGGTGACGGCGTGGAAGATGCCCAGTTCGGGCGTGGAGCTGTAGCGCTCGCCCTCCGTCGTGGGGCTCGGCTCCGCCGTCACCTCGAAGCGCAGCAGATCCCAGCCGCGCAGCGCGGAGGCCAGTTTCGACGCCGTGCCGGGCCGGGCCTGCCAGGAGAACTCGGAGCGCCAGGTGCCGGGCGCGGCCGGCTGTCTGATCCAGTCGAGCTGGACCCGCACACCGAGGACCCCCGCCACAGCCCATTCGACATGGGGGCAGAGCGCGCGCGGTGCGGAGTGAACGTACAGAACTCCACGTGTCGTCACCGGGTCCTCCAGTGTGGGACGAAGTTCGCCTTTCCCAGCGGCCTCGCGCCCGTACCGTCTCTTCTCAGCCGGCTCCCGAGGTTGTCGTCAGTAAACAGCATCGGGGTGAATCTCCTGAAAAAGGACCGTATGTGACGTGATGTGATTTACGGAAAGCCACCCGAGTGGAGCCGGGCGGGGGAATGCGCCGCTGGTTCGACGAGGAAAAGCTACCGCGCTGCGGGGGCCGAGGTGTGACGTACGGTCGGTCCTGGGCACATCATTCGCCCAGCTTCCACCCCGCGGGGCACGTGGGCCTTTTCACCCGGTGCCACGAGGGGTTGCCGGGGGCACAACCGAGGGGAACCAGGGATGCAGGATCGTTCCGCCCGTCACCGTTCGCGTAGCGCGGCCGCTGTTCTGGCGGCGGTCTCATTGTTCGGCGCGGCTGCTCTGACCGGCTGCGACGCCGACCGGGACGGGTCGACGAAAGGGGCGGCGGCCGGGCAGCGGCACCCGTCCGCCCGGCCCGGCCCGGTCTGGGACCGCAGCCCGGAGTCGGTGGCCGCCGTGGGTGACTCCATCACCCGCGGCTTCGACGCCTGTTCCGTGCTGGCGGACTGTCCGGAGGTGTCCTGGGCGACCGGTTCGGACACGGAGGTGCGCAGCCTCGCCGTCCGGCTGCTCGGAG
This sequence comes from Streptomyces sp. NPDC057963, assembly GCF_042887155.1. NCBI lineage: Bacteria > Bacillati > Actinomycetota > Actinomycetes > Kitasatosporales > Streptomycetaceae > Streptomyces > Streptomyces sp. NPDC057963. Next base: position 247,488 of record NZ_JBHVPX010000007.1, on the reverse strand, counting down.
CGTCGGGGGCCGCCGCGCGCAGTTGGAACCACGCCGAGACCGGAGCCAAGGTCGCGCAGTTGCCGGAGCAGATGGCACAGGCCGCGAAGGAGAAGCCCGATCTGGTGACGGTGATGATCGGCGCCAACGACGCCTGCCGGGACTCGGCGCGGCTCATGACGCCGGTGGCGGACTTCCGGGCGTCGTTCGAGGCGTCGATGCGTCAGTTGCGGGCCGGGGCGCCGAAGGCGCAGGTGTACGTGTCGAGCGTGCCGGACCTCAAGCGGCTCTGGTCGACGGGGCGCGGCAACGCCCTGGGCAAGCAGATCTGGAAGCTGGGGATCTGCCGGTCGATGCTGGGGGACGCGGACGACATGGGCGCGCAGGCCGTGGCCCGGCGCGCCTCGGTGCAGGAACGGGTCGTGGCGTACAACAAGGTGCTGCGGGAGGTCTGCGCGAAGGATCTGCGCTGCCGCTACGACGGCGGGGCGGTCTTCGACTACGCGTTCACCGGCAAGCAGCTCAGCCAGTGGGACTGGTTCCACCCGGGGCGCAACGGGCAGGCGCGGCTGGCGGAGATCGCGTACCGCAACGTCACTTCGGCCCGGCCCCCGGCGTAGGCTTTGTGATCATGGACACAGGTTCGAGCACGGTGACACGCACGGAAGAGTTCGGCACCCTCGCGGACGGCACCGTCGTGCACCGCTGGACGCTCGAACGGGGCGGTACGCGGGTGCGCGTGCTGACGTACGGCGGCATCGTGCAGTCGGTCGAGGTGCCCGGCCGGGACGGAGCGCGGGCGGATGTCGCGCTCGGGCTGCCCGACCTCGCCGGGTACGAGACGTTCACCGGACCGTATTTCGGCGCGCTGGTCGGGCGGTACGCGAACCGGATCGGTGGTGCCCGCTTCGAGCTGGACGGGCGCACGCACCGGCTGACGCCGAACGAGGGGCGCAACCAGGTGCACGGCGGGGCCCGGGGCTTCGACAAGCGTGTGTGGCAGGCGCGGGAGGTGGCGGACGGTGTCCGGCTGTCCCTGGTCTCCGAGGACGGCGAGGAGGGCTTCCCGGGGCGTCTGACGGTGTCGGCGGCATACACCCTGGACGAGGACGGGGCGCTGCGGATCGCGTACCGGGCGACGACGGACGCCCCGACGGTGCTGAACCCGACCAATCACACGTACTGGAACCTCGCGGGCGCCGACAGCGGCAGCGCGCTCGGGCAGGTGCTGCGGATCGCGGCCGGGCGGATCACCCCGGTGGACGCCGAGTCCCTGCCGACGGGCGAGTTCCAGCCGGTGGACGGGACCCGGTTCGACTTCCGTGAGCCGGCGCCGGTCGGCCCGGACTACGACCACAATTTCGTGCTGGACGAGGCCGGGGCGGGTCCGGCGGCCGAGCTGTACGACGCGGGGTCGGGGCGCGTCCTGACCGTCACCACGACGGAGCCCGGGATGCAGCTGTACACGGCGGACCACTTCGACGGGCGGCCGTTCGGACCGTGCGCCGGGATCGCCCTGGAGACCCAGCACTTCCCGGACTCCCCGAACCGGCCCGGTTTCCCGAGCACGGTGCTGCGGCCGGGCGAGGAGTACGTCTCGACGACGGTGTACGGATTCTCGGTGCGCTGACCCCGGCGACGGGCAGCGGCGGCACGAGAGGAGCCCCGGAGCGGGGTCGGGTACCGCTCCGGGGCTCTTCTCGTGGGGGGCGGGGCCCGCCGCTACCGGGTGACCTCCACGGCCGCCGTCAGGCGTACGTCGGCGAGCGAGTGGGCCGCCTGCACCTCGTACGTGCCGGGGACGAGGGTCCAGTCGTACGCCGTCTCGTCCCAGATCTCGTACGCGCGCCGATCCAGCGCGATCACCGCTTCGGCGCTCTCGCCGGGCGCCGCCTCGACCCGTGCGAAGCCGGCCAGCCGGCGGGCCGGGCGTTCGGCGGTGCCGTCCCGGGGTGCCAGGTAGATCTGGACGGTCTCGGCGCCCGGCCGGGTGCCGGTGTTGCGGAGGCGGACGGTGGCGCTGTCGGGGCCGGCGGTCAGGCTCTCGTACTCCCAGGTGGTGTAGCCGAGCCCGTGGCCGAAGGGGTAGGCGGGCGCGGTGCCGGCCTTCTCCCAGGCGCGGTAGCCGACGAAGACCCCCTCGTCGTAGTGGAGTTCACCGCCGGTGGGGGCGGTGTTCGAGACCGGGACGTCGGCGAGCGCGGCCGGCCAGGTGGTCGGGAGGCGCCCGCCCGGCTCCTCGGCGCCGAGCAGGACGTCCGCCAGCGCGTGGCCGGCCTCCTGGCCGGGGAACCAGCCGAGGAGCACCGCGGCGACCTCGTCGCGCCACGGGAGCTCCACCGGGGAGCCGGAGTTGACGATCACGACGGTGTTCGGGTTGGCGGCGGCGACGGCCCTGACGAGGTCGTCCTGGTGGCCGGGGAGCCTCAGGTCGGTGCGGTCGAAGCCCTCGGACTCGACGCGCTCGGTGGTGCCGACGACGACGATCGCGGTGTCCGCGGCGCGGGCCGACCCGACGGCCTCGGCGATCAGTTCCCGGGGGTCGCGGCGCGGGCCGAGGTGGCAGAGGGCGAACGAGACGCCGGGGATCGCCGCGTCGTCGCCCAGGGTGTCCGGGATCTGCCGCAGCGAGACCTCGACGGGTTCGCCCGCGGTGAGGGTGATCCGGCCGCGTTCCAGGGGGTTGCCGAAGAACGCCTCGCCGGGGTCGGCGGAGACGACCCGGTGGACCTCGTCGTACAGGGTCTCGCCGGCGACGGTGAGGGTGAGCGCACCGGTGCCGCGGGTGCCGAAGACGTGCTCGCCGCCGTCGCGCGGGACGAAGGTGCCGGTGATCTCGACACGGTGCAGCGTCTCGCGGGTGACGCCCTCGGGAAGGTCGTCGCCGACCCATTGGAGGGTGCCGTTGCGCAGCGGGGCCGAGCCGATGACGGCGCCGGAGGCGTCGAGGCAGACGGCCCTGAGCTCGAAGCCCTTCTCCGCGACGGTGAGTTCGTCGTTCGGGTCGGCGCCGACGCGGAAGTCGAGCGCGCCCTCGGGAAGGGCGGCGGTGAGGCCGTCCAGGGGCGAGACGATGTGCTCCGGAAAGACCTGGGCGGAGCCGCCGCCGAGGACCCGGGCGTCCCGGGCGAGCGCCCCGCTGAGCGCGACCTTGCGGACGGCGGCCGGGCCGAGGGGGAGCGCGGCGCGTTCGTTGCGTACGAGGACGAAGGAGCGGCGGGCGATCTCGCGGGCCAGCGCGTCGCCGTCGGCGGTCGCCGGGTACGCGGTCTCGTCCACGACGGGCGGGGCACCGTCCAGGATGCCGACGCGGGCGGCCAGCCGCAGCACATTGCGGACGGCGCCGTCGACGACGGACTCCTCGACCTCACCGGCGCGGACCGCGTCGGCGAGCGCCTTCCCGTACACGGTCCTGGGGCCCGGCATGGCGACGTCGAGGCCGCCGCTGACGGCGGCGACGGTGGAGCGGGCGGCCAGCCAGTCGGAGACGACGCAGCCGTCGAAGCCCCATTCGCCGCGCAGCACCGCGTTCTGCAGGTAGTGGTGCTCGGTCATGGTGGAGCCGTTGACCCGGTTGTACGCGGCCATGATGCCCCAGGGGCGGGCGTTCTTGACGATCCGTTCGAACGGGGCGAGGTAGATCTCGCGCAGGGTGCGCGGGGCGACGATGTTGTCGACGGTGAAGCGGTCGGTCTCGGCGTCGTTGGCGACGAAGTGCTTGACGGTCGTGCCGACGCCGCCGTCCTGCACGCCCCGCACATAGCCGGTGCCGATCTCGCCGGTGAGGTACGGGTCCTCGCTGTACGCCTCGAAGTGGCGCCCGCCGAGCGGCGACCGGTGGAGGTTCACGGTCGGGGCGAGGAGGACGTGCACCCCCTTGCGGCGGGCCTCCTGGGCCAGCAGCCAACCGGCCCGGCGGGCCAGCGCCGGGTCCCAGGTCGCGGCGAGCGCGGTGGGCGAGGGCAGGGCCACGGACGGGTCGTCGGCGCTCCAGGCGACGCCCCGGACGCCGATCGGCCCGTCGGACATCACCAGGGAGCCCAACCCGATGCCGGGCAGCGCGGGCAGCGACCACATGTCCTGTCCGGCCAGCAGCCGCGCCTTGTCGTCGAGCCCGAGTGCGGCCAGCGCCGCGTCGACCGCGGCCTCGCGGGCCGCATCGGGGTGGGTGGGTGTGGACGCGCCTGCCACGGCCGTACCTCCTCGTCGGTGTCCTGCACTGAATGTCCCCATACTGACCCCACAACCAGTAAGACAGTAGGTTTCGTTACTACTCTGTGATTTACCGGGATGGCGTACGGTCCTCGGTGCGGGACCGATGAAGCACCGAAAGGGGCCGGGGCGATGGTGCGGGCCAGAAGCGCGGAGCGGCGGGCGGAGATCCTCCGCGCCACGCTGGAAGTGATCGCCGAGCGCGGCTACCGCGGCGCCTCACTGAGTGCTGTCGCCGAGCGGGTCGGCCTCAGCCAGCAGGGGCTCCTGCACTACTTCCCGACCAAGGAGGCCCTGCTCGTCGCCGTGCTGGAGGACCGCGACCGGTGGGACACCGGCGGTGGCACCCGGAGCGACGGCACCTGGCGGATCGACCTGCTGAACTCGCTCGTCGAGTACAACGCGATGCGTCCCGGCATCGTCCAGACGTTCTCGGCGCTGCTCGGCGAGAGCGTGACGGAGGACCATCCCGCGCGGGAGTTCTTCACCCGCCGCTACACCCAGGTCCGGGCGAGCATGGCCGCGACGCTGCGCGCGGAGTACGGCGAGCGGCTGCCCGGCGGGCTGACTCCGGAGCGCGCGGCGCCGCTGCTGGTAGCGGTGATGGACGGGCTCCAGTACCAGTGGCTGCTGGACCCGGACTCGGTGGACATGCCCGCGGCGTTCCAGGATTTCCTGGCGCTGCTGCGGGCAGCGGCACCCTCCGCTCCGGAGAACCCCCGATCATGACATGACCCGCGGCAGCATCAGGGCGACAAGGGCGACAGGCCCCACCTGCGGGTGATTTCCGGGCGGTCTACGCGCGTCCGGGTGAAGGGCACCCGCCGAGGCGCCCCAGGGTTGCCGCATGACTACCGAGCCCGCCGGAACCTCCCCCGGCCTGCCCTCCCGCCGCACCCTGATCACGGGCGCCACCGCCGGTGCCGCCGCCCTGGCCGTCTCCGCCGCGGCCGGCACCGCGAGCGCCGCCGCGCCCGGTGCCACCGGCTCCCCCGCCGCAGCCGGCACCGCGTTAGCTCCCGCGGCCACCGGCTCGGACTGGGACGCCTGCCTGACCATTGCCCGCGCCATCCTCGTACGCGACGGGCAGGACCGCCCGCTGATCCCCGCCTACCGCGACATCCTGCTGTCCAAGGGCCTGCCCCGCGGCCGCAAGTCCCCCAAGAAGGTGCTGGTCGTCGGCGCGGGCCCGGCCGGGCTCACCGCCGCGCACCTGCTCCGCGACGCCGGGCACACCGTGACCGTGATCGAGGCCAACGGCAACCGCGTCGGCGGCCGGATCAAGACCTTCCGCAAGGGCGGCCACGAGAACGGGAAGGCGCCGTTCGCCGACCCGAAGCAGTACGCCGAGGCCGGCGCCATGCGGATCCCCGACAGCCACCCGCTCGTCACCGGGCTCATCGACAGCTTCGGCCTGAAGCGCCGCCGCTTCTACCTGGTCGACGCCGACGCCGAGGGCCGGCCGGTGAACCACACCTGGATCCATGTCAACGGCATCCGGATGCGCAAGGCCGACTACGCGCGGAAGCCGCAGGCGATCAACCGCTCGTTCGGCGTCCCCGCCGCGTTCGAGAACAAGCCCGCCGCGACGATCGTGCGGGATGCCTTCGCGCCCGTGCGCAAGGAGTTCGAGGGCAAGGAGGGCCGCGAGCTCGTCGAGGGCTGGGCGCGGGTCGTCCAGCGGTACGGACACTGGTCGATGTTCCGCTTCCTGACCGAGGCGGCCAAGCTCGACGAGCGCACCATCGACCTCGTCGGCACGGTCGAGAACCTCACCTCGCGGCTCCATCTCGCCTTTGTGCACAGCTTTATCGGGGCTTCCCTGATCAGCCCGGACACCGCGTTCTTCGAGCTGCCGGACGGCACGGCCACCCTGGCCGACGCGATGTACAAGCGGGTCGAGGGCATCGTGCGGCTCGACCGCCGGGCCACCAGGATCAGTTACGGCGCGGACAGCGTCCGGGTCGAGACGATCTCCGAGGGCCGCGACGGCAAGCCGCTCGTGCGCGAGACGTTCACCGGCGACCGGGCGATCGTCACCGTGCCGTTCTCCGGGCTGCGCCACATCCCCGTCGCTCCCGCGCTCTCGTACGGCAAGCGGCGCGCGATCACCGAGATCCACTACGACGCGGCGACCAAGGTGCTGCTCGAATTCAGCCGCCGCTGGTGGGAGTTCGAGGAGAAGGACTGGAAGGCCGAGCTGGAGCGGATCAAGCCCGGTCTGTACGACGCCTACCGGCTGGGCAAGGCGCCGGCCGACGGCTCGCTGCTGGGCGCCCACCCCTCCGTACCGCCCGGTCACCTCCCGCCCAACCAGCGCGTGCACTACGCGGCGTACCGGGCCACCGCGCGCAACCAGCCCGAGGCGGCGCACGTCATCGGCGGCGGGTCGGTCACCGACAACCCCAACCGCTTCGTCTTCCAGCCGTCCCACCCGGTCGAGGGCAGCGCGGGCGGCGTGGTCCTCGCCTCGTACAGCTGGGCCGACGACGCGCTGAAGTGGGACTCGCTGGACGACGACGAGCGTTACCCGCACGCCCTGGGCGGGGTGCAGGACGTGTACGGGCAGCGCGTCGAGGTCTTCTACACGGGTGTCGGCGCCACCCAGTCGTGGATGCGCGACCCGTACGCGTACGGCGAGGCCTCCGTGCTGCTGCCGGGCCAGCACACCGAGTTGTTCGCCGATGTGCGCTCGGCCGAGGGGCCGCTGCACTTCGCCGGCTGTCACACCTCGATCAAGCCGGCCTGGATCGAGGGGGCCCTGGAGTCGGCGGTCAGGTCCGCGCTGGAGGTGCACAGCAGCTGACCCGTGCCCGGCGGGCGCCGCTCGGCGGGATGGGAGGGTGCTGAAGCTCCTGGCCGGATCAGGGAGCGGCGTCCGGTCCGTGCAGTCGCGATGACCGCGAGGACGGCGTGATGACGGCGACGGCGGCGGTCCCGGCCAGGGGCCGCCCGTCCTCAGCCCTTGTCGAGGGTGTACGGGGCCGGCGCCGCGTCCTCGTCCTCGCCGGGCGCCACCAGGTCCCGGGTCAGCAGGGTGGCCCCGGCGACGGCGCCCGGCATCAGGAGGACGGCGACGAACGGGACGAGGAAGGCCAGCCCCAGTGGTACGCCGAAGCCGAGGGCGAGCATGCGGCGGCCGCGCAGCAGGGCCAGGCGGTCCTTCAGGACCATGCCGCGGCGCTGGAGCGCCACGGCGGTGAGCTCCTCGGAGAGGAAGTAGCCGGTGACGCAGAAGCCGATCGCGGGGACGACGGTCTGGCCGACGACGGGAACGAATCCGAGGGCGAAGAGCAGCACCGAGTACAGCGCCACCCGCGCCAGGACGCGGACGCTGTCGCGGGCGGAGATCCACAGGTCCCGCCAGAGCGGCAGCCCGGACTCGGGGACCTCACCGCCTTCCGTGCGGTCGACCTGCTCGGAGAGCGACTCGTAGAAGGGCTCGCCGACCAGCAGCGTCACGGCGGTGAACGTGATCACGGCGAGGAAGAGCCCGAGCGCGAAGACCAGCACGGTCAGGGTGGTGCGGAGCAGGCCGAGCCAGGGGGAGGACCAGTCGTCGGCGAAGGGGGTCGCCCAGCCCACCAGGTCGTCGGCGCCGTAGCCGAGGCCGACGAGCGCCGCCGCGTACAGGACGAGGGTGAGGAGTCCGGGCAGCAGCCCGAAGCCGAACCAGCGTCCGTGCCGCCCGACCCATCGCTGGCCTTTTATCAAGTAGCCGAAGCCCACCCCGAGATCACGCATGGCGTCAGCGTACTTGCGGGGCGGGGCCTCCCTCCGGGGCGGTGTGCCCGGTGCACGACCGGGGGCCGCACTCCGGCAGGAGTACGGCCCCCGGTCGTGGCGGACGGTGCCGAGCGGTCAGGCGACCGACAGCTCCACCTTGATGTTGCCGCGCGTGGCGTTCGAGTACGGGCACACCTGGTGGGCCTTCTCGACGAGCGACCGCGCGGTGGCCGTGTCGACGTTCGGGATGGTGGCGCTGATCGCCACCTCCAGGCCGAAGCCGCCCTCGGCGGTCTTGCCGATGGAGACCGCGGCGGTCACCGTGGAGCCGGAGATGTCGGCCTTCTCCTGGCGGGCCACGACTCCGAGGGCGCCCTGGAAGCAGGCGCTGTAGCCGGCCGCGAAGAGCTGCTCCGGGTTGGTGCCCGCGCCGCTTCCGCCCATGGCCTTGGGCGGGTTGACGACGACGTCGAGGTTGCCGTCGTCGGACGAGACGCGGCCGTCACGGCCGTTCTCCGCGGTGGCGACGGCGGTGTACGCGACGGTGATGTCCTGAATAGCCATGCCGGGTGATCCTTCTGCTGTGCGCCGCGACTCGCGCCCACGATCGCGACGGCCTGTGGATGGGACTAAGGGGTGTGCCGGGGCGGCTGTCAGGCGAGGGAGACGATCATCTTTCCGGTGTTCTCGCCGCGCAGCAGGCCGAGGAAGGCGTCGAAGCCGTTCTCGATGCCCTCGACGAAGGTCTCGCGGTACTTGAGCTCGCCCGAGGCCAGCCAGCCGGCGACGTCCTGGACGAACTGCGGCTGGAGCGCGGCGTGATCGCTGACGAGCATGCCCTGGATGCGCAGCCGCTTGCCGATGACGAGGGCGAGGTTGCGGGGGCCGGGGGCCGGCTCGGTGGCGTTGTACTGGGCGATCATTCCGCAGACGGTGACGCGGCCGTGCACGTTGAGCGAGGAGATCGCGGCTTCGAGGTGCTCGCCGCCGACGTTGTCGAAGTAGACGTCGATGCCGTCGGGGGCGGCCGCGCGCAGTTGGTCGGCGACCGGTCCGTTCCGGTAGTTGAAGGCCGCGTCGAAGCCGTACTCCTCGACGAGGAGCTCGACCTTCTCGTCGGAACCGGCCGAGCCGATGACCCGCGAGGCGCCCTTGAGCTTCGCCATCTGGCCGACCTGGCTGCCGACCGCACCGGCCGCGCCGGAGACGAAGACGGCGTCGCCCGCCTTGAAGGAGGCGACTTCGAAGAGGCCCGCGTAGGCGGTGAGACCGGTCATGCCGAGCACGCCGAGGTAGGCGGAGAGCGGGGCGAGCGACGGGTCGACCTTCACGGCGTGCCCGGCCGGGACGTCGGCGTACTCACGCCAGCCGAGGCCGTGCAGAACGTGGTCGCCGACCGCGATGCCCTCCGCGTTCGACGCGACGACCTCGCCGACCGCTCCGCCGTCCATGGGGTGGTCGAGCTTGAAGGGCGGGGTGTACGACTTCACGTCGTTCATCCTTCCCCGCATGTACGGGTCGACCGAGAAGTGCAGATTGCGGACGAGGACGCGGCCCTCGCCGGGAGCGGTGACCGGGGCCTCACGCAGGGCGAAATCCTCGGCCTTCGGCCAGCCGTGGGGGCGGGCGACGAGGTGCCATTCACGGCTGGACGCGGGAAGTGCTGCAGACATGGGCTCGGGGTCTCCTCGATGTCTCACGGAGTGGGGGGCTTCGCCCGGCCCGGCCGGGACCGGCGGTGAAGCAGAGATACTTAAGGACGTGAAACAACCATGCTCCTGGATATTTCATATTGTCAAGTAACCGGATATCGTGGGTGTCATGGCGACCACCCGTACAGACCCTCTGACCCTCGAAGTCGTCGAGCTCATCGGTACCGTCGTGGCGCGCTACTACGAGGAGTACGACGAGGCCGCAGCGGCCCACTCCCTCACCGGCGCCCAGGCGCGCGTCCTCGGGCTGCTCTCGCTGGAGCCGATGCCGATGCGCAGGATCGCCCACAAGCTGAAGTGCGAGCCGTCGAATGTCACCGGCATCGTCGACCGGCTGGAGACGCGCGGACTGGTGGAGCGCAGGCCGGACCCGGCCGACCGGCGGGTGAAGCTGGCCGCCCCGACGGAGAAGGGCACGCGGACCGCGCAGCAGCTGCGCGATTCGCTCACCTTCGCCCGGGAGCCGCTGGCCGAGCTGTCGGACGAGGACCGGGCGGTGCTGCGGGACCTGCTGCGGCGGATGCTGGGCGAGCCGGCTCCGCGGCGCGGCTGAGCATCCGGCGCGGGGCCGGGCGGTGCCGCGGTACGGCGCGGAAGACCTCCCGGGCGGGGATCCCGTATGGAACCGTTGGTCCCATGACCGCGCCCGCGCCTTTCGGCCCCCGTGAGTTCCAGCTCGTCCTGTTGCGCCGGATGGCCGACCACCAGCCCGCCCTCGTCGACGGGGCACGGCAGGAGCTGAGCGCCTCGCTCGCCGAGATGCGGGAGGCCAACCGCCGCTGGCAGGCCATGGTGCGGGCGCCGCGGGGGCGGGGCGCCCTGCGCCGCTACCGCTCGGTGCTCGGCGAGCCCGAGTCGTCGGTACGCCGCACGATCGGCGATCTGGAGTGCGACGCGCTGCTGTGGCCGGTGCCGCTCTGGCCGGATCTGCGGTTCGAGGTGATGGTCGCGCCGGGCGGGGCCGTATGGAACGAGTGGCTGGTCCGGGCGCCGGGGGCACCGGGCCCCGAGTTGCGTACGGTCGAGGATCTGCGCCCCTGGTCGGGCACGGTGGACGAGGTGGCACGGGCCTTCGCGCCGGCCCGCCCGATGGAGGGCAGCGCGCCGACCCGGTGGGCGCTCGCGATCGACGCGCCGGGCTCGGGCGAGCCGTACGTCGCCGAGTTCACCTGGGGGCTGTTCCAGCGACTGCTGCGCGGCTGACCTCCCCGTACCCCGCGCGCCGTCACTCCGTCGGCTCCGTACCTCCTACGGCTCATCCCGGCGCGCGCGACGACTCCGAACGGCGCACGATGCGAGGACAGCCGGCTGCCGCCGGAACCCCCTCAGTGCTCTCGGGAGAACCTGCCGTGACCGTCAGCCTTGAGCAGTTGCGCCGTTGCCATGTCGCCGTCGACCTCGGCGCCGCCCGGACCCGGGTGTACGTCAAGGGACTCGGGCTCGTCGTCGACGAGCCGAGCGCCGCCGCCATGAACACCCGTACCGGCTCGCTCATCGCCGTCGGCGCACTCGCCGAACAGATGACGGGCCGCACCCCCGACTACATCCGGGTGGTCCGCCCGGTCACCGGCGGAACCGTCATCGACATCGAGATGGCCCAGCGCATGCTCCGCCAGCTGCTCGGCGACAAACTCCGCCGCCAGCTGCGCCGCAAGCCCCGGCTGCGGGCCGCCGCCTGCACGCCGCACGACAGCGATCCGCTGGCCCAGCGGGCCACCGTCGAAACGCTGGTGGGGCTGGGGGCCCGGCGGGTCGAGCTGGTCGACACCCTGATCGCGGCGGCCGTCGGCTGCGGGCTCCCCGTCGAGCAGCCGACCGCCACCATGATCATGGTGTGCGGAGCGGCGACCACCCAGATCGCGGTGCTCTCGCTCGGCTCGATCGTGTCCGCCGTACGCATCCCCATCGGCGGCGACGCCATCGACCACGCGGTGATCCAGCATCTGCGCCAGCACCACGAGCTGATGCTGCCGAGCCAGTCCGTACGGCCGCTGCAGCTGGCGCTCAGCGGCGGCGGTCTGACCGCGCGCGGGCCCACCACGACCGAGATCCACGGCCGGGACGTGGCGACCGGCCTGGCCCGCTCGGTGCGGGTCGACACCGCCGCCGTGCGCAAGGCGATCCACGCGCCGCTCACCGCGGTGCTCGACGGCCTCGGCAAGATCCTGCGCGACTGCCCGCCCGACCTGGTGGCCGACCTCGTCGACTGCGGGATCATGATGGTCGGCGGCAGCGCGCTGCTGCCCGGTCTCGATCAGATGCTGCGGGAGGCGACGGGCATGCGCGTGAACATCGCGGAACGGCCCGACGTGTGCTCCGTACTGGGGCTCGGTGCGATGCTGGACGGGAAGATCGAGCCGTTGGTCCTCAACCCGCTGGCCTGCTGAGCACCGCGGGGGGTGCGCGTATGACCGAAGAGACGGAGAACAGGGTGGCGGCGCGCCCGGCCGCGGCGGCCCCCGGCGAGGAGGCGGGCGGCAGCCCGCAGGCGCCCCGGCTGCCGATGCTCCTGGAGGCGGTGCTGAGCGTCGGCACCGCTCTCGAACTGCGGGCCACCCTCCAGCAGATCGTGGACACCGCCACCGCGCTGACCGGGGCCCGGTACGGCGCGCTCGGCGTACTCGACCCCGAGCACGGCACCATCAGCGAGCTGTTCACCTCGGGCCTCGGCGACGCCGAGCGGGAACGCATCGGCCGCCTCCCGGACGGACGCGGGGGGATGCTCGGCGTCCTCCTCGCCGAGGAGCGGACGCTGCGCTCCGACGATCTGACCGCCGACCCGCGCTCCTGCGGGGTACCGCCCGGCCATCCGCCGATGCGCTCCTTCCTGGGGGCACCGATCCGGGTGCAGAACCAGGTGTTCGGCAACCTCTACCTCACCGAGAAGGGCACCGGCCGCTTCACCGATACGGACCTGGCGCTGCTGAGGGTGCTGGCCTCGCAGGCCGGGATCGCGATCGGCAACGCCCGGCTGTACGAGGCGGCCCGGCAGCGGGAGCGCTGGATCGAAGGGGCGGCCGCCGTCACCACGACCCTGCTGACCGGCGGGAACGCGGCGGACGCGCTGATCACCGTCGCCGAGGAGGCGAGAGCGCTCGCCGACGCCTCCGCCGGGGTGATCCTCCAGCCGAACGAGGAGGGCGGGATGGAGATCGTCACCGCGTCCACGCTCGACGACCCGGCGGGGATCGTCGGTACGACCATCGAGCCCGGCTCCGCCGTGCTGATCCAACTGCTGGGCGGGGAACCGGTGTTCATCGAGGACTCGGCGACCGATCCACGGATGACGACGCATGTGCGGTCGCGGTTCGGCCCCAGCATGATGCTGCCGCTGCGGAGCGGCGGGCGGCTGATCGGCACCCTCGCGCTGCCCCGGCGGCGCGGCGCCCGCCCGTACACGGCCGTGGACCGCCAGCTGGCCTCGCAGTTCGCCTCGCAGGCCGCGCTCGCCCTGGTCCTGGCGGACGCCCAGCACGACCGGGAGCAGCTCGCGGTGTACGAGGACCGGGACAGGATCGCCCGCGATCTGCACGACCTCGTCGTCCAGCGGCTGTTCGCGACCGAGATGATGCTGGAGTCGACCCGCCGCAGGGCTCCCGCCCCGGAGACGGACGAGTTGCTCGGCAAGGCCGTCGACGAGCTGGACTCCACCATTCAGGAGGTGCGGACGGCGATCTTCGCCCTCCAGCAGCCGCCCGCCGAGGTCCCCGCCACCTTCCGCGGCCGGGTGCTGCGGGAGACCGGGGGCGCCGCCGCCGTCCTCGGCTTCCAGCCGTCGGTGCACTTCAACGGGGCGGTCGACGCGCTGGTCGGGGAGCCCCTGGACGGCCGGCTGCTGGCCGCGCTGCGGAGTGCGCTCGCAGCCGCGCACCGGCGGGCCGGGGTGTCGGCGATCGAGGTGGAGGTGGACGCGGCGGCCGTGCTGCCGGACGGGCGGGCCGCGGTCCGGCTGTCGGTCGCCGACGACGGCCGGAAGGAGGACGGCTCGCGCTCGTCGACCGTCATCTGGCAGGAGCCGCTCTGAGCGCGACGCGGGTGTTGGAGTGGGCGACACCGGCCTCCCGCTTGAGTCTGCGCAGCAGTCCGTCCAGGGCCGCGGTGTCGGCGACGGTGGCCCGTACGAGGTAGTCGTGGCCGCCGGTCACATGCACCACTTCGGTGATGCCGGGCAGCGCGAGCACCGCCCGTTCGAACACTTCGTTCGTCGTGTCCATACGCAGCGTCACGTCGATGAAGACGACGAGGCCGGTACGGGTGTCGGCGGCCGGATCGATGATCACGGTGAAGCCGCGGATGACACCGTCGCGCCGCAGCCGGCGTACCCGGTCGGCCGCGGCGTTGGCGCTGAGCCCGACCCGTACGCCCAGATCACGGTACGAGATCCGGGCGTCCTCCTGGAGGATGCCGAGAATCTCCCTGTCCAGACGGTCCATACTGCGATTGTCTCAGTTATGTCCGGTTTACGACTTCGCGAGGCGCACCGGGACCCCGCCCCGCCCCGGGCGTCGACGGCTCCGGCCGCGTTGCCCCGCATGGCGCATCCCGGCGGGCCCGCGGCCCGTGCCCGCTCTTGACTGAAGGGGTGGTTACAGCCGTCGAGCAGTCCCCCGCTCCGGTGGACGCGGTGTCCGCAGCCGCCTACCGCAACCTCGTGATGGCCACGGTCGGTTTCGGGCTGACCTTCTGGGCCTGGAACCTGATCGCGCCCATGTCCGGGGAGTACAAGGACCGGCTCGGCCTGAGCCCGTTCGAGCAGTCGCTGCTGGTCGCGGTGCCGGTGCTGGTCGGTTCGCTGGGCCGGATCCCGGTGGGCGCGCTCACCGACAAGTACGGTGCGCGGCTGATGTTTCCGCTGGTATCGGCGCTCACGGTCGTGCCCGTCCTGCTGCTGATCCCGGCGCGGGACTCCTACGGCGCGATGCTCGTCGTGGGCTTCCTGCTGGGCCTGGGCGGCACCACGTTCGCGATCGGCATTCCGCTGGTCAACTCGTGGTTCCCGCCCGCCAAGCGGGGGCTGGCGCTCGGCGTGTTCGGCATGGGCATGGGCGGCGTCGCCCTGTCCGGGTACTTCACCCCGCGGATCGCCCAGCACGGCGACCACCTGCCGTCCTTGGTCGTCGCGGGCGCGCTCGTGGTGTACGCGGCGCTGGCCTCGGTGCTGGTCGGCGACCGCCCGGACCGCCCGGTGCCGACCGACTCACTGGCCCATCGGCTGGCCGACGCGGGGCGGCTGCGGGTCACCTGGGAGCTGTCCGCGCTGTACGCGATCGGCTTCGGCGGGATCGTCGCGTTCGGCGTCTACCTCCCCACGTATCTGAAGACCTGGTACGGCCTCCCGCCGACCGACGCCGGTACGAAGGCCGCCGGGTTCGCCCTGGTCACGGTCGTCTTCCGGCCGATCGGCGGCTGGCTCTCGGACCGCGTCCACCCGGCCCTGGTCACCGCGGCCGCACTCGGCCTGGCCGCCCTGACGGCGATCGTCCAGGCCTTCGACCCGGCACTGGCCCCGGGCGGTACGGTCGCGCTGCTCTGCATGGCGGCGGGCCTGGGCACCGCGAGCGGCAGCGTCTTCGCCCTGGTCTCCCAGGTGACCCCGCAGGCGAAGGTGGGCAGCGTGACCGGGATCGTCGGCGCGACGGGTGGGCTGGGGGGTTTCGTACCGCCGCTGGTGATGGGGGCGATCTACAGCGCGAAGGGGTCCTACTCGATCGGCTTCATGCTGCTGTCGGACCTGGCGCTGGCGGGATGCGTGTACGCGTACGGGCGCATGCGGGGGCTTCAGCGGGAGTAGGGCCCGGCCGCGCACGGGTTCGGGCGCCCCACCGCCGCGGTTCCGGAACACGCGGGCGGCCCGGCGCCGCACGGGCCCGGACCGGTGGGGGTCCGTCCTCGAACGCCGGACGGGCCGGACGGCCGCGCCGGTCCGCCCGCTCCGCGACGGAACAGGCCCGGATTCCCGGTTCGGCACGGGCGGACAGCCCTTAGGGTGCGGTGGGTGACTCCTCTTCTGTGTGTGCCGGACGACGGTTCCGTCCGGGAAGCCATCCGGTTCGGCGAACACTCCATGACGTACGACCGGTTGGCCACCGCCTCCACCGCGCTCGCCGCGCGTCTCACCGGCGCCGGGCGGGTCGCCGTCTGGGCCACGCCCACGCCCGAGACCGTGGTCGCCGTGGTCGCCGCGCTGCGGGCCGGGGTGCCGGCCGTGCCGCTCAACCCGAAGACGGGGACGCGCGAACTCGGGCACATCGTGGCCGACAGCGCGCCCGACGTGGTGCTCGCCGCTCCGGGTGACGTCCTCCCGCCGGTGCTGGACGCGCCGGCCCGTATCGATGTCGACACGGACCCGGCCGGGGAGGCGGGCGCCACACTCCCCGAGCCCTCCCCCGAGTCCCCCGCACTGATCGTCTACACCTCCGGCACCACGGGCCCGCCCAAGGGCGCGGTCCTGCCGCGGCGGGCGGTCGCCGCGTCGCTGGACGCACTGGAGGACGCCTGGCAGTGGACCGGTGACGACGTACTCGTCCACGCCCTGCCGCTGTTCCATGTGCACGGTCTGGTGCTGGGCGTGCTCGGGCCGCTGCGCCGGGGCGGATCGGTGCGGCACCTGGGCCGGTTCTCCACCGACGGGGTGGCCCGGGAGCTGTCGTCCGGCGGCACGATGCTCTTCGGCGTGCCGACGATGTACCACCGGCTGGCCGAGGCCCTCGACGGCGCCCGACCCGGTGCGGCCGGACTGGCGAAGGCGCTGGCCGGGGCCCGGCTGCTGGTGTCCGGCTCGGCCGCGCTGCCGGTCCACGACCACGAGCGGATCGCGGCGGCGACCGGCCGCCGGGTCGTGGAGCGGTACGGCATGACGGAGACCCTGATGAATACCGGCGTCCGGGCGGACGGCGAACCGCGCCCCGGCACGGTCGGCGCCCCCCTGCGCGGCGTAGGACTCCGCCTGGTCGAGGAGGACGGCACCGTCCTCACCGCCCCCGACACCATCGGCGAGATCCAGGTACGCGGCCCGAACCTCTTCACCGGCTACCTGAACCGGCCCGACGCCACCGCCGCCGCACTCACCGAGGACGGCTGGTTCCGTACCGGGGACATGGCCACCCGCGACACCGACGGCTATGTGCGGATCGTCGGCCGCAAGGCCACCGATCTGATCAAGAGCGGCGGATACAAGATCGGCGCCGGTGAGATCGAGAACGCGCTCCTCGACCACCCCGGCGTCCGCGAGGCCGCCGTCACCGGCGAACCCGACCCGGATCTGGGCGAGCGGATCGTCGCCTGGGTGGTGCCGGCCGACCCCGCCGCGCCCCCGGCCGAGGACGAGCTCGCGGACCATGTGGCCGCCCAGCTGTCCCCGCACAAGCGCCCGCGCACGGTCCGCTACCTCCAGGCGCTGCCCCGCAACGACCTGGGCAAGATCATGAAGCGGTCGCTCCATGCCTGACCGGCCGACCGCGAGGGCGGCGATCGCGGCCGTCGCCACCGGGTTCGAGGAGATCACCGAGCCCGCCGTCCCCGGCCGCGGCACCGCCGGGGACGGGCCGCTCTCCTGGGCCGGGTACGCGGACTCCCGGGCCCGTGCCACCGCCCGTACCGGCGAGGAGGAGTCCGTCGTCCACGGCCTCGCCACGATCGGCGGCCTGCGCTGTGTCCTGCTCTCCTTCGAATTCGGCTTCCTGGGCGGTTCGCTCGGGCAGCGCACCGGGGACCGGCTGGAGGCCGCGTACGCGGCGGCCCGGACCCGGGGGCTGCCGCTCGTCTCGCTCATCGCGACGGGCGGCAGCCGGATGCAGGAGGGCATGGTCGCCCTGGGCCAGCTGCAGCGCGTGGCCCGTGCCTCGGCGCGGCTGCGGGCGTCCGGCCCCGCGCAGCTCGCGGTGGTGCGCGACCCGACGACGGGCGGCGGCTGGGCCACGCTGGGCGCCGGCGCCGATGTGATCCTGGCGCTGCCGGGCGCCCAGATCGGGTTCGCCGGCTCCCGGGTACGGCCCGCCGGCGCGGACCCCCACGCGTACACCGCCGAGGGCCAGCTGGCCGCCGGCCAGATCGACGCCGTGGTCCCGCCGGAGGAACTCCCGAAGACCCTGACCCACTGGCTGCGGGCCCTGCACGTCTCCGGCTCCCCGGCCCCGGATGCCGCCCCGGTGCCGGACGCCCTTTCCGCCGCCGGTCTCCCGGGGACCGGCTGGGACGCGGTCCGGCAGGCCCGCTCTCCCTCACGGCCGCGCGCCGAGGCGTACCTGGACGCGTATTTCGACCACCGGCTCCCGCTCAGCGGCGACCGCTGCGGTGGCACGGACCCGGGGCTGCTCTGCGGTTTCGGGCGGCGTGGCGGCCGGACGATCGCGTACGTCGCCCAGTGCGGCACCGCGACCCGGCCGGCCGGCTACCGCACGGCGGCCCGGGTGATCCGGCTGGCCGACCGGCTCGGTGTCCCCGTGCTCACCCTGATCGACACCCCGGGCGCGGCGAACGACGCCGAGGCGGAACGGGCGGGCGCGGGCGCAGCCATCGCCGACGCCTTCGCGGCGATGGCCGGGGCCCGGGTCCCCGTCACGACGCTGGTGATCGGCGAGGGCGGTTCGGGCGGCGCGCTGGCCCTGGCGGCACCGGAGAACACCCATGTCACCCGGGACAGCTACTTCTCGGTGATCGCCCCGGAACTCGCCGCGGCGATCCTGAAACGCGCCCCGGACGAGGTGCACGCCACGGCCGACCAGCTGCGGCTGCGCCCCCAGGACCTGGTGGAGCTGGGCTTCGCCCGGTCCGTCGTGCCGCCGCTGCCGCCGCCCGGGGGCTGAGCCGTCAGGGCTGCGGGTCCTCCGCGTCGTGCCGCCGCTGCCGCCCGGGGGCTGAGCCGTCAGGGCTGCGGGTTCTCCGCGTCGTACCGTGCGAACCCGCGCCACCGCAGCCCCAGCAGCGCCACGGCGACGACACAGGCGATCCCGCCGCCGGTCACCGCCAGGCCGGGCGAGGTCAGGTCGGCGAACGATCCGGCCAGGAAGTCGCCGAGCCTCGGTCCGCCCGCCACGACCACGATGAACACGCCCTGCAGCCGTCCTCGCATCTCGTCCGGCACGGCCGCCTGGAGCATGGTGTTCCTGAAGACCATCGAGGTGGTGTCCGCGCACCCGGCGAGCGCCAGGAAGATCAGCCCGAGCCAGAGCTGCCGGGTCAGCCCGAAGAGCGCGATGGCGGTACCCCAGCAGGCGACGGCGAACAGTACGGCGAGGCCGTGGCGGCGGACGCGTCCCAGCCATCCGGAGAACACCCCGCCGAGCAGCGCCCCCAGGGCGGGGGCGGCGACCAGCAGCCCGGTGGTCTTCGCGTCGCCGCCGTACCAGACCACGGCGACGACGGGGAACAGCGCCCGGGGATGGGCCAGCACCATGGCGCACAGATCGGTGAAGAAGGTCATCCGCAGATTGGGCCTGGCCCCCAGGAAGCGCAGCCCGTCCGCGACGGACGCCCGCTTGCCGCCCGCGCCCTCCGCCCGCTCCGGCAGCATCGAGGGCAGCCGCCACATCGCGTACAGCGAGGCCGTGAAGGTGACGGCGTCGACGGTGTACGCGGCCCGGTACCCCCACCAACCGACGACGATCCCGCCGAGCATCGGCCCGACCAGCATGCCGGTGGTGCTGGTCATGGAGTTGAGGGCGTTGGCGGCGGGCAGCTGCTCGGCCGGCAGCAGCCGGGCGATCATCGAGCTGCGGGCCGGTGAGTTGACCGCGAAGCAGGCCGCCTGCAGGGCGACGACCGCGTACAGCAGCCCCACCTGCTCCACCCCGGCGACGGTGGCGGCGACCAGCCCGACGGAGAGGAGGAACGACCCCGCGGAGCTGGCGAGCCCCAGCTTGCGCCGGTCGATGGTGTCCGCGACCGCCCCGCCGTACAGCCCGAAGACGACCAGTGGCAGGAACGAGCAGAATCCGATGAGCCCGACCGAGAAGGCGGAGCCGGTGATGTCGTAGACCTGGAGTGAGACGGCGAGTGCCGTCATCCCCTGCCCGATCCAGGAAACCGTGTTCCCGAACCAGAGCCGCCGGTAGTCGGGGGAGGTCCGCAGTGGCGTCAGGTCGGCGAATATGCGTGTGCGGTGCGCGGGTTCTTCGGCTGCGCCGGCCGCTTCGGCTGTTTCGGTCACAGCGGATGGTAACGACCGGCGTGCGTCCGACGGTCCGGCCGCCCTCGGGTGCGCCCCGGTTCCGGCCGGGTCTGCGGGCCAGGAGGCCCGGCCGGGCGCGCAGTTGGGCGCCGTCCGCGACCGCCCACCGCTTACCGCTTACCGCTTACCGCTTACCGCCAGTGGATTCCCGACGTGCGGGCGGGCGGATAGACGGTGCCGTTGTGGGGCGGGACACGGCGCTCGAACAGGGTGGCGTACAGGCCCTTGCGGCCCAGGAGTTGGGTGTGGGTGCCCGATTCCACCAGCCGTCCCTCGTCCAGGACCAGGATGCGGTCGGCGTCCGCGGCAAGGGCCAGGTCGTGAGTGATCACGATGGTGGTGCGCCCCTCGGCGAGACGCCGCAGCGGCGCCAGGATGCGCTGCGCGGCCAGTCGGTCCAGTCCGGTGGTGGGCTCGTCGAGCAGGAGCACGGGCGCGTCGCGCAGCATGGCGCGGGCGATCGCGATGCGCTGCAACTGACCACCGGAGAGCCGGGACGTACCTGTGGATATGACTGTGTCATATCCCTCCGGCAAGGTCCGGATGAAGGCGTGGGCATCGGCCGCCCGCGCGGCCTCCACCACGTCACGGTGTGTCACATCGGTGCGTCCGCAGCCGATGTTCTCCTCGATGGTGTCGTGCAGGACGAGCGTCTCCTGGGGCAGCAGCGTGATGTTGCGGCGCAGGTAGGTCAGCGGCAGCCGGTCCACGGACACACCGTCGAGCCGTACGCTGCCGGCGTCCGGGTCGTAGAACCTCAGCAGCAGAGCCGCCAGGGTCGACTTGCCCGCACCGCTGGGACCGGTGATGACCAGCAGTTCTCCGGGACTCGCGGTGAACGAGAGGTCCCGGAGCACCGGCTCGCCGCTGTCGGGGTAGTGGAAGAGGACCTGGCGCGCCTCCACCTCGCCGAACGCACGGCTCCGGGGCGGGTCGGGCACGGAAGCGGCCGGGTCGGTGACCGCGGGCCGGGCGTCGAGGATCTCCAGCAGCCGTTCGGCTCCCGCGGTCGCGGCGGTGGCCGTCAGGCCGAGCTGGCCCAGTGAGCGGATCGGCGGGTAGAGGTAGCCGATGAAGGCGGCGAAGGCCAGGAGCTGCCCGAGGGTCATCCGGTGCGCGGAGATCTCCCAGACCCCCAGACCGATGACTGTCAGGACGCACACGGTTTCGAGGACTTCGACGAGTTGCTCGTAGAACTCGGTGAGGCGGACGGCCCTCACCGCCGTCCTCATCCGGACGCGTGCCTTGCCGAAGAGCCGCGCCTCCTCGTCGGGCTGCCTGTTGTACGCCTGCGTCATGACCACGTTGACCAGCGTCTCCTCGACCACCGCCGTCACGGCGCCGTCGGCCGCGCGGCCGCGCCGGGAGACCGCGCGCAGGGGCCCGGTGAACCAGCGGGTCGTGAACCAGAAGAGCGGCACCATGACAAAGGTGGCGAGGGCCAGGTCCCAGCGCAGCCACAGGGCCGCGGCGGCGTAGAAGAGCGTGCTGAACAGGGCGGAGGCCGCCCCGACGATGCCGGAGACCACGAGCGCTTCGATGGCTTCCACGTCACCGGTCAGCCGCTCCACCAGGTCGCCGCGGCGATTGCGTTGGTAGAAGTGCGGCGGGAGGGTCTGGAGGTGGCTGAAGACACGGGCCCGCAGCCGCATCACGAAGCGTTCGGCGACCCAGGCCGCGATCGAGTTGCCCAGGTACCCCACCACGGCTCCGATGGCGGCCACGGCGAGCCACTGGCCCGCCGGTTTCCAGAAGGCGCTGATCGAGCCGGTCTGGAGGGCCTTGTCGGTGAGTTCGGCGAAGAGCAGGACGGTGATCGTCTCGGCGACGGCGGCGAGGACCGCGCACACGAAGATGAGGACGAGCCAGCGCCGGTCTCCCACGGTCAGTGGCCAGAAGCGGCGGAACGCCACCAAGATGCTGATGGGATCGGTGCGGATCGGTACGTCCGTCACCGAGTCCTGAGAGGTCTCTTCGGAGGGCGCTTGGCCCCCAAGCGAGCTGCGCAGGCGCATGGGCGTCACGTCACAGAGGTGCTCGGACTATGGACCATCTCCATAGGCGCGGACCCCAAACCTGCGAGGCCGACCCGCGCCGGAGCACGAGCCTGCCTCGATTTGGGGATGGTGTCAGGGATGGCTGGTCAGTAGCCCCAGTCGCCGCCGCCACGGCCACCGCCGCCGCCGCCACGACCGAAGTCGCCATAGCCCCCGCCGCGTCCGCGTCCGTATCCACCACCACGTCCGCGTCCGTAGCCGCCGCCACCACGTCCGCGTCCGCGTCCGTAGTCGCCGCCGTGATCCCTGTCCCTGTGGTCGAAGATGCTGCGTACCTTCATCTTCGCCTCCTCTGGAGGATTACGCCTGTGCCGCTCCTTGCTCTTGCTGCGGCACTACCGACACTACGACTGCCCTCTGCGGCCAACAACCCGTACAAGCCGTATTTCGAACATATTTCACGAAATACCGTAAACCTTCAGAGCGTTGCCACAAGTGACTCTCTGAATGCCTTGCGAAAGCGCGCCGCGCCCCACACAAACAAGGCCGCGCGTACGCCACCTGACGGCACGGGGGGTCGGGCGAACGACCCGCCGGAGCACGGCGCGACCACTCGGCACGGACCCGGGGCCACGACCGGGGCCGACCCGCCCCGGCGACCCATTTCACCTGCGATTTCGCCGATGAACCGGACATCTCCCTCCGATGTGATCCACTCGATCCGCCGCGCCCCGCTCGATCCGATGGGTCCGATCAGGCGAGGCGGGGCGAGACGGTCCCCCTTACGCCTCGCGGGGTGCCCGAGCACGGCACAGCACGAGCCCGGCACGGCACGACGCAGCACGACACGGCACGACACGGCAGGCGAAAGCGACACCGGCGCGGCCGCCGCTCGCCACGCGCACCATTCGAGCGAAGGGCGAGGCGTACCGCCCGCCGAACGCCCCAGCCGCACGCCGTCGGAACGTCCGCCGACCGCAGGCGGCGAACCGCGTTCCCGACCGGATACGCCCGACCGGATACGCCCGGCAGGCCACCTGGAGGCCCACCGGGCCCTACAGAAACAAGGAAAGACGCCATGGACCTCGTTAGTCCATTTGTTCGATTTCCGTGCGCGCCCCGCCACCGCCCCTGACGGGTACGGCCGGCGGCTCGCTCGAGGACCGCCGGCCAGAACTCGTCGAGGGCCGCCACCCAGAGACCGAGAACGCATACGCCCGTCCGCCCGGACCGCCGCCCGCAGGCCGGAGAACCCCCTGCCCCCGCTCAGGGCGTGCACGCAGGCGCACAAGACCGGGACCGGACAGCTCACCCGTGCGGGGCCGGAATCGCCACTCCGGCCAGGGGTGCGGAGCGCGGTCGCACCGGAAGCCCGCACGGCGGGCCGAGCCGGGTCATGGCTCGGCCGAGCCGGGTGGGGTGCCGCGGAGGGTGGCCAGGCGGCGGTGGTACTCGTCGTCGTCGATCTCACCACGCGCGTACCGCTCGGCGAGGATCCGCTCCGCGGACGACGAGCCGGGCTCGGGCCATCCGGGCGCGGCAGGGGGCCGGCCGCCGGCCGGATGGCTCCGGCCGAACGCGCGCAGGAGCAGGACCACGGCGATGATGATCAGCACCCAGAAGAGGATCATGCCGAACGTCATCGCGAACCAGGCCCACCCGCCCATGCCGTGGTGGTACCAGAACATCATCGAAGATCACTCCCCCTTGTTCGTCCGGCGGGGGTGCGGACCCGGCGCCCGCAGAGAGCCTCACGTTCAATCCTCTCTCGCCCGGACGGAGTGGACGAGACAGAGCGGCCCTGCCGGTCGCACCCACGGGCGGCAGGCCGGCGCGGGAGCGTGAAGAGTACGGACAGCAGCCGCCCGGCGACCGAACCCGCTGAACACTTTGGGTAATCAAGCGGGTACTGTATGTGATGTGTTCGTGATGCGGCGTCGCTCCCGGTCGTCCACGCTCCCAGCGGTTCTCGCTGTGGTGCTGGCCGCTCTCGTGCACGTACTGGCCTGCGCCCATGGCCCCGAGTTCGGGCGCGCGGCCGTGTCCGACTCCTTTCCTGTCGCGGCCTCGGTGGCGATCGCCGTGCCGGCGTCGAGTCCGGTGTCCGCTCCAGACGCCGGGGAGCAGGGGCTGCGGTTCGCCGACTGCACGGGGGGCGACGACCCGAGTGTGCTGTCCCGGGACGTGTACGTGGCACCGGCGCCGGAGGTGATGGCGTCCATGAGCACGGTGGAACCGGAGCCACTGGCGGTTGCCCGGCGGAGAGCGCCGGAGGAGGGCGCGCCCGGGGATCACGGCGAGCAGCAACGGGTGCGGGCGGTGCTGGGGGTGTGGCGGACGTGATCGGGGCACGCCGCGCGGCGTGACGGGAGCGGCCGGATGGCCCCGTCGTACCGCGGTGGCGTTCACGCGTCCTGAACAGCCGTCACGAACACGCGGCCCGCCGAAGGGCGAGGCCGCGGGAGACCACACGCGATGACATCTCTGTACACCCGCACCACCTCTGCCTGTTCACCTGCCCAGTTGCCCGCGTCCGGACCAGCCGCGCAAACGCCGGCCGGACTCGTCGGCGACACCCCGCTGCTCTGGGTCGGTGAGCCGTTCACCACCACCGGCCACGGGTTCTGGGCGAAACTCGAAGGCCAAAACCCTGGCGGGATCAAGGACCGGACCGCTCTGTACATGGTGGCCCGCGCACGCGAACGCGGCGAGCTGCTGCCCGGAGCGCCGATCGTGGAGTCCACTTCCGGCACGTTGGGTCTGGGCCTGGCGCTGGCCGGGGTGACGTTCGGGCATCCGGTGGCGGTGGTCACCGACCCCGGCATGGAGCCGCTGATGCGCGGCCTGCTCACCGCCTACGGCGCCGAACTGCATGGGGTGACCGACCCGCATCCGGTGGGCGGCTGGCAGCAGGCCCGCCGCGAGAAGGTCGACCAGCTGCTGGCGACACGGCCGGACGCCTGGTGTCCGGATCAGTACCACAACCCCGACAACGTGGCCGCCTACGCCCCGTTGGCCCACGAGCTGGTCGCCCAGCTCGGCCGCATCGACACGCTGGTGGTGAGCGTGGGCACCGGCGGGCACTCGGCCGGCATCGGCCGGGTGCTGCGCGGCTTCTTCCCCGCCTTGCGGATCGTGGGGGTCGACACCTGCGGTTCCACGATCTTCGGTCAGCCCGCCGCACCGAGGCTGATGCGGGGGCTGGGCTCCAGCATCTACCCGCGCAACGTCGACTACGCCCTGTTCGACGAGGTGCACTGGGTCGCCGCCGGCGAGGCGGTCTGGTCGGCCCGCGCGCTGGCGAAGGCCCGGTACGCGACGGGCGGGTGGAGCGTGGGTGCGGTCGCGCTGGTCGCCCGCCGGCTTGCCGCCACATCGGCGGCGGAGACACGGATCGCCGCGGTGTTCCCCGACGGACCGCAGAGGTATGTGGGTACGGTCTTCGACGACGCCTGGTGCCGTACCCACCAGTTGCTCGGCCGGGAGCCCGCCGACGCGCCGGACGAGCTGGCGCATCCCCGCGAGCGGGTCGTCGTCCGCTGGAGCCGCTGCACGGCGGTCCTCGACCCCCTGGCCGGGACCACACGTACGGCAGCCGAGAAGCTCGGGCCGGCGGGGGTGACCCGGTGAAGGCGCTGGTGACGACGGCACGGAGCTTCTCTCCGGCGGTGCGGTTGCTGATGGTGAACCAGTTCGCCATCAACCTCGCGTTCTACATGCTCATGCCCTATCTCGCCGCTCACCTCGCCGGGCAACTGGGGCTGGCGGCCTGGGCGGTCGGCCTCGTGCTGGGGGTGCGGAACTTCTCCCAGCAGGGCATGTTCCTGATCGGCGGCACCCTCGCCGACCGCTTCGGCTACAAGGCCCCGATCATGGTCGGCTGTCTGCTGCGCACCGGCGGGTTCGCCCTGCTGGGGTGGGTCGACAGCGTGCCCGCGCTGGTGGCCGCATCGGCCGCCACCGGGTTCGCCGGGGCCCTGTTCAACCCGGCCGTACGCGCCTACCTCGCCGCCGAGGCCGGCGAGCGGCGGGTGGACGCCTTCGCCGCGTTCAACGTCTACTACCAGGCCGGGATGCTGCTCGGCCCGTTGGTCGGACTCGCCCTGCTGGCAGCCGACTTCCGCCTGGTGTGCACCGTCGCGGCCACCATTTTCGCCGCGCTCACCGTGCTCCAGGGCCGTGCGCTGCCTGCCCGCCGCGCCACCGCCGCCAAGGACGGCGGGGGCGCGGGCGGAGTGCTCGCGCAGTGGCGCCAGGTGGTGGCCAACCGGCCGTTCCTGCTGTTCTCGCTCGCGATGATCGGCTCCTACGTACTGACCTTCCAGGTCTATCTGGCCCTGCCCATGGCCGCCGACGCCGCGCTCGGCGCGGACGGCACGAAGGCCACGAGCGGCCTGTTCGTACTCTCCGCCGCGGTGGCGGTCGCCGGGCAGCTCAGGCTGACCGCCTGGGCGAAGGCGCGATGGAACCGCCCGCAGGCGATGGTGCGCGGGCTGGCCGCGATGGGCCTGGCGTTCACTCCGCTCGCCCTGGCCCAGGCCGCCGGACCGGGGATGTGGCAGCCCCCGGTCGAACTGGCGGCCCTGGCGGCGGCCGTCGTCCTGCTGGCGGCGGGCGGTGCGGTGGTCTACCCGCTGGAGATGGACACCGTCGTGGCCCTCTCCGGCAACCGGCTGGTGGCCACGCACTACGGCCTCTACAACACCGTCTCCGGCCTCGGTATCACGCTGGGGAACCTGGCCACCGGTGCGCTGTGGGACTTCGCCTCCGCCCATCACGCGCTGTGGCTCACCTGGGCGGCACTGACGGCGACCGGGCTGGGTTGTGCCGGCGCCGTGTACGGACTCGCGCGCACCGGCCGCATCGGCACCCCGGCACCCGTGCCGCTGCCCGTCTGACCCGGCCACCGCACGGAACGGCGTCCGGGCCGCTCATCGCTCTCCCGCTGCGTGGACGTGCCCCGCGCAGGCGAGCCGAGTGCGGCCCGGCGCCTCCGCTCGCCCTGGGCGGCGAAGGCGACGCGGCGTCACGAACGCATGCAGAGAACTCGCCGCCCGGCCAGAAGCCGTCTTCGTCCCGGTCCCACCTACGTTGCTGTCCCAAGGGACGTGCAGCCGGGGGGACAACAACAACGGACGCGGTCGCCGGAGACGACGCGCATGCGGGAACTGGTGCCGTGGGGCGCCGAGCGGATCGGCGAGGGCCGAGTCGGCCGCGCAGCCTGCGGGTGGGCGGACGGCGCCCCGGGCGCATGTGCATGCCCATCCGCATGCGCCCAGGGAGCGACCCGGGCGTGCGTGCTCGTACGCGTCGGCGTGCGCATCCACCGTGATCGAGTTACCCACCGCTACGATCCGGTACGCATTGTAATCAAGGCTTGGGAGGTCCCTTTCGATGAACAGACGATGGCCCGCTTATCTCCTGGCGGGTGTGCTCGGCGTAGTGGCCCCGCTGGTGGGGGCCGCGTCCCCGGCCGCCGCTGCGACTGTCATCAACGTCGCGACCACCGGGGCCGACACACCGGGGTGCGGCTCGGCCGCCGCGCCGTGCGCATCGATCCCGTTCGCCTACAACGAGGCCGCCCCCGGAGACACCATCAGAGTGCAGGCGGGCACCTACGTCATGACCACTCCTTTGGTCATCCGGAAGGCCGACCTGCATTTCCAAGGCGCCCAGGCCGGCGTGGACGCCCGCACCCGCACCCCCGGCGGCCCGGGTGAAACGGTCATCACGACCACGCTCAACACCCCGATCCAAGAGGACATGTGGATCGCACAGGCCAATGGGGTGTCGATCGACGGTTTCACCTTCACTGGCAACGCCGACGGCGCGGGGGTGACCACCAGCGAGAACTTCAGCGGCTACCAGGTCGAGAACAACATCTTCTCGAACAACCTCAAGGGATTCGCGCCGTCCTCCGACGGTGCCGTCCCCTCGGTCTTCCAGCAGAACCTCTTCATCAACAACAACAACGCCACACTCCACCCCGGATCGCAGGGCAACGGGGTCTTCACCTTCCGACCGCTGGCGAACGCGACGTTCTCGCACAACAAGTTCCAGGACAACGGCAACGCGCCGATCAACATCGCCGGAGGCGAAGTCCCGGGGGCGACCAAGAACATCACCATCGCCGACAACAACATGGACGGCGAGTTCCCGGTCGTCTTCGTCGTCGTCTCGGACGCCGTCGTCACGCGGAACAGCATGATCGGCGGCTTCAGCGGCGTTCAGGTGTCCGGCGCCTGCCACAACATCGCGATCACGCACAACACGATCGCCGACAAGACCCACGGCGGCATCCTGCTCTTCACCGGGTTCGCCGCGGTGACGAACACGGACATCACCGTCGCGGACAACGCCATCGAGCGGACCGGAACGGTCACCGGCCGCTTCGGCGTGGAAATCTCCAACACCCGTGGCGTCACTCTGCGCAACAACCGCATCATCGGCTCCGGCCACGATGCCATCGGCTTCACCTTGCGCGGCCAGACGACACCCAGTTCCGATGCCACGATCACGCAGAACACCATCACTGGATCGGGTGGCTCGGGCATCTTCGTCGCGGACGGCGCCTATAGCGGGCCGATGACGGTCCACTACAACCGGATCGTCGACAGTGGCTCCGGGAACGGCCTGGTCAACAATGATCCTGGCGCGGACATCGACGCGCGGTTCAACTGGTGGGGCTGCAACGACATGCCGAACGGCACAGGCTGCGATCACGTGGCCGGGACGGCGGTCGGGCAGATCGACTTCCGGCCCTGGCTGGTCCTGACGATCCACTCCGTGCCCGCCGACATCGCGGCCGGACAGCAGGCGCAGATCACTGCCAGCCTGCAGAACGATTCCGACGGCGGCACGCCGGCCGGCCCGTTCTTCCACCCGGTGCTGACCACCTTCACCGCCAATCCGGGCGTCGTGACGCCAAGTCAGGTGGTCACCAACGCGTTGCTGCACGCCATCACCACCTGGCCTGCCGGCCAACCCAGGCCCGAGTTGATCTGCGCCGTGATCGACCACGAGAAGGTGTGCCTGAACTTCGAGGTCACGGGCTCGATCGCCCTGAAGAAGCGCGTGGTCACGCCCGGTCCGTACACCGTCGGGAAGAAGGTGCAGTACTCCTACACCGTCACCAACACCGGCAGCACCGACCTGCACGGCGTGCTGGTCCGCGACAACCGCGTCACCAAGGTCACCTGCGACGCGACCACGCTGGCGCCGGGTGCCAGCACGACCTGCCGCGGTACGTACACGATCACCCAGGCCGACGCCGACGCCTGCAAGAAGACCAGGGCCGGCGGCGGTGACGGCAAGCTCTGCCCCGTCACCAATGTGGCGGTGGCGGCGGGAACCGACCCGCAGGGCAACCAGGTAGCCAGCGAGCCCGCCGAGGTCACCATCGACATCAGCAAGCCGCGGCCCCCCAAGCCCCCGCACCACAAGCCGCCGCACAAGAAGCCCGGGCACAAGAGGTCCTACAACGAGGTGGGATCCGACAGCCAGGAACAGATCTGACGGCAGGCAGGAAACCCTTCAGCCCGGAAAACCTGACAGCCGGGGGAACTCCGTTTCGTAAGCCGCTCACCTCGCGCTCCGTTCCGGAAACCCGGAGCGGGGCGCGAGGTGTTTCCCGGCCGGAGGGACGGTCTGTGTGACATCGCGTGGTGCGCCACCGTGCTCTCCGACGAGACCATGGAGGAGTACCTGACGTCCTGGCTCAAGAGAAAGCGCACCCTGGCACGCACGACGAGCCATGGCTACGCGGAGCACATCGCCAACTACCTCATCCCGCACCTCGGCCACATCGGGCGCCGCGGCTTGCGCCCGCGCACATGGAGGCCATGTACGACGCGGTGGAAGAGGCCAACGCGAAGCGCGTGATCCACCGAGCTCGTGTCGAGGAGCTGGCGACCGCCATGGAAGACGCTCAGCGGGCGTGGGTCCAGGCGAAGACGGTCCAGGAGCGGCGCCCGCTGCGGGCCGCGTACATAGCGGCGAACGGTGCGCTGAGGGAAGGGCGTAAAGGGCTCAGGAAGACCACCGGCCCGGCCACCATCAAACGGATCAACGACACTTTGTCGTCCCACGCGACACGAAGGGCAGGAAGGGCGCCCGCGAGGACGACGGCCAGGAGCGAGCAGCGTGAGGGCAGGTCTCAACTGCGGTCACACCGCGGGCTGCTGCGACACACCGCTGGATGGTGCGGTCACACTTCGGTCACACAAGCCCGATACCTTGGTCCGTACGTCGACCCTGCCACCGGGTTAGCGATCTTGAAATAACCGAAACCCCAGGTCAGATCGATTCTGCCTGAGGTTTCATGGTGGGGCGGGTGGGACTCGAACCCACGGCCGACGGATTATGAGTCCGCTGCTCTAACCGGCTGAGCTACCGCCCCTTTTCGGCGTGGCGCGTACAAGTGTGCGCGCCGTCTGCCGCAGCATAGCCGGTCATACGATCTCTCGCTCCGGATGGTCGGCTACTCATGACCATGAAGACTGCGCCGTACCCCGCCCGGTTCCGGGCGGCGCGAAGTGGACGCGAAAGAGTTACGTGAACCCCACCCGCACCACGCCGCCCATCGCGGCGCCGGACGGTCGCGGGCACACGAAAAAGGACCCCGCAGGGCCCTCTTCCGATCCGCTCCCCCGACTGGACTCGAACCAGTAACCCTCCGGTTAACAGCCGAATGCTCTGCCAATTGAGCTACAGGGGATCGCGCTCCCCCGACTGGACTCGAACCAGTAACCTGCCGGTTAACAGCCGGCTGCTCTGCCAATTGAGCTACAGGGGATTGCTGCGTTTGCACCGGACCCCACCTACCTGGCTACTGCCGGGCGGCGCGCGTTCGCTGCGACACATACATTAGCGCAAGCAGGGGGGTGCTTTGCCAATCGGTATCGCCCGGGGTGATCTCGGGTGCCCGCGGGTAGGCGGGGCAGCACACGTCGCACTCAGCCAAGGAAGGGTGGCAGCCATGCGGTACCGGCTCACGTTCATCGCCGGACTGGCCCTCGGATACGTGATCGGCACGCGGGCCGGGCGCGAGCGCTACGAGCAGATGAAGAAGTCCGCACGCCGGTTCGCCGAGAACCCCGCCGTGCGCAACACCGCCGAGTCGGCGGCGCAGAGCGGCCGCGATCTGGCTGGCAGGGCCTGCCACGCGGTCGGCGAGAAGATGCCCGCCTCGGTGGCCGACCGGGTGCGCTCGCTGCGGGACCGCAGGCAGTACGGCCGGAACGGCGAGGACGACTGGGGCACCTCCAACACATAGCCGGGACCCGCCCGTCCTCGCCGCACCACCGGTACGGAAACACTCCGGCGGTGCGGCAGAATCGTGCGCATGGGCATAGTCGCCGGCTTGGACAGTTCTTCCGCCTTCACGCACATCGTCGTCTGCGACGCGGACACGGGCGCGGTGCTGCGCCGGGGGTACGCCGCACACCCCGTCGAGGCGAAGGCCACCGAGGTCGACCCGCAGGCATGGCTGCTCTCACTCGGTGAGGCCGCCGGCGGCGGGCTGCTCGAAGGCGTGCAGGCCATCGGTGTCTCCGCGCAGCAGCACGGCCTGATACCGCTGGACCACCAGGGCAATCTCGTCCGTCCGGCGCTGCTCGGCAACGACAGGCGGGCGCAGGCTGCCGCGGCCGATCTGGTCGACGGGCTCGGCGGGCGGCAGTCCTGGGCCGAGGCGGTCGGGACGGTGCCGCAGGCCGCGCAGCCGGTGTCGAAGCTGCGCTGGCTGGCACGGACCGAGCCGGAGGCGGCCCGGCGCGTGGCCTCGGTGCTGCAGCCGCACGACTGGCTCGTGTGGCAGCTGCTGGGTCGGCCGGCCCGGCGGACCACCGACCGGGGCGCGGCGTCCGGCACCGGTTACTGGTCGGCGGGCAGTGGTTCCTACCGGCCCGATCTGGTGGAGCTCGCCCTGGGGCACCAGGCCGCGCTGCCCGAGGTGCTCGGCCCCTCCGACGCGGCCGGGACGACACCCGAGGGTCTGCTGATCTCCGCGGGGACCGGTGAGACCATGGCGGCAGCGCTCGGGCTGGGGGTCGGGGTCGGCGACGCGGTGGTGTCGCTGGGCGCTTCGGGTTCGGTGATGGCGGTGCACCACGAGGCGCTGTCCGACCAGAGCGGGATGATCACCTCGTTCGCGGACGCGACGGGGATGCATCTGCCGGTGGTGTACACGTCGAACGCGGTACGCGCGTTGCGCGGGACCGCCGAAATGCTGGGCGTGGAGGGGCTGGAGGAGCTGTCCGCGCTGGCGCTGAAGTCGACGCCGGGCTCCTCCGGGCTGGTGCTCCTGCCGTATCTGGAGGGCGAGCGGACCCCGCATCTGCCGCACACGGCGGGGACGCTGTGCGGGTTGCGGCGCGAATCGATGAAGCCGGAGCATCTGGCACGGGCGGCGTTCGAGGGGATGCTGTGCTCGCTGGCCGACGCGCTCGACGTGCTGCGCGGTCGCGGTGCCGAGGTGCGGCGGGTGTTCCTGCTGGGGGCGGCGGCCGAACTGCCCGCCGTACAGGGGCTCGCACCCGCGCTGTTCGGTACGCAGGTGGTCGTGCCGCAGCCCGCCGAGTACGCGGCGCTGGGCGCTGCCCGGCAGGCGGCCTGGGCGCTGGCGGTCTCGCAGGGGACGGCCGATCCGCTCACTCCCCCGGCCTGGCAGGGCGCCGCGGCGCAGGTGCTGGAGCCGGGCGAGGAGCTGGCGGGCGGGCAGGCGGTCCGCCAGCAGTACGTGGCGACGCGGGACCAGATCCATCCCGGGGCGTTCGACTCCGCGCCCTGAGCCGCCCACCGCGCGCGGCAGGACCGGGTACACCGGCGGAAATCGATCTTCCGCTCGTGTACTCGGTCTTTTTTTTGACCTGGTCTTGAATAAAATCGTTCGCGGACCCTCTCCGCCGTGCCGGAAAATGGGTCGCCTCCCGCCCTCTGCCGACTCCGAGAGACACGCGTGCTCATAAAACTCCTGCGGGCCTATCTCGGTCCGTACAAGAAACCCATCCTGCTGCTGGTCCTCCTCCAGTTCCTGCAGACCTGTGCCAGCCTCTACCTGCCCACCCTGAACGCCGACATCATCGACAGCGGCGTAGTCAAGGGGGACACGGGCTACATCCTGGAGTTCGGCGGCATCATGATCGCCGTCAGCATCTGCCAGGTGGTCTGCAACATGGGGGCCGTCTACTACGGCGCCCGCACCGCGTCCGCCCTCGGCCGCGATGTCCGGGCGTCGATCTTCGACCGGGTGCAGTCGTTCTCGGCACGTGAGGTCGGACGGTTCGGCGCACCTTCGCTGATCACACGTACGACCAATGACGTCCAGCAGGTCCAGATGCTGGTGCTGATGACGTTCACCCTGATGGTTTCGGCGCCGATCATGTGTGTCGGCGGCATCATCATGGCGCTCGGCCAGGACGTCCCGCTGTCGGCGGTGCTGCTCGCGGTGGTGCCGGTGCTCGGCATCGCGGTGAGCCTGATCGTCAAGCGGATGCGGCCGCTGTTCCGCACCATGCAGGAGCGGCTCGACACCGTGAACCGGGTGCTGCGCGAGCAGATCACCGGCAACCGGGTCATCCGTGCCTTCGTCCGCGACCGCTACGAGGAAGAGCGTTTCCGCGGCGCCAACAACGAGCTGACCGACGTGGCGCTGTCCACGGGCCGGCTGATGGCGCTGATGTTCCCGACCGTGATGACGGTCGTGAACGTGTCGTCGATCGCCGTGGTCTGGTTCGGTGCCCACCGCATCGACAGCGGCGGCATGCAGATCGGGGCGCTGACCGCGTTCCTCACCTATCTGATGCAGATCGTCATGTCGGTGATGATGGCCACCTTCATGTTCATCATGGTGCCGCGCGCCGAGGTCTGCGCCGAGCGCATCCAGGAGGTCCTGGAGACCGAGTCGAGCGTGGTTCCGCCGGTCAAGCCGGTCCGCGAACTGCTGGCCCACGGTCATCTGGAGGTCCGCGGCGCGGACTTCCGCTACCCGGGCGCCGAGGAGCCGGTGCTGCGGTCGGTGGATCTGGTGGCCCGCCCCGGCGAGACCACCGCCATCATCGGCTCGACGGGCAGCGGGAAGTCGACGCTGCTCGGGCTCGTACCGCGGCTGTTCGACGTGACGGACGGCCAGGTGCTGGTCGACGGCACGGACGTCCGGACGCTGGAGCCGACGCTGCTGGCGAAGACCGTGAGTCTCGTACCGCAGAAGCCGTATCTGTTCTCCGGGACCGTCGCGACGAACCTTCGGTACGGAAACCCGGACGCCACCGACGAGGAGCTCTGGCACGCGCTGGAGGTCGCGCAGGCCAAGGAGTTCGTCGAGGCCCTGGAGCACGGCCTGGACGCGCCGATCGCGCAGGGCGGCACCAATGTCTCCGGCGGCCAGCGGCAGCGTCTGGCGATCGCCAGGACGCTGGTGCAGCGACCGGAGATCTACCTCTTCGACGACTCGTTCTCCGCGCTCGACTACGCGACCGACGCCGCGCTGCGCGGGGCTCTCTCACTGGAGACGGCCGAGGCGACCGTCGTCATCGTGGCGCAGCGGGTGTCCACCATCCGCGACGCCGACCGGATCCTGGTGCTGGACGAGGGCCGGGTCGTCGGCTCCGGCACCCATCACGAACTGATGGACGGCAATGAAACGTACCGGGAGATCGTGCTCTCCCAGCTGACGGAAGCGGAGGCCGCGTAATGGCCGGTCCTGGCGGACGCATGATGGCGGGCGGGGCGCCGACCGACCGGTCCATGGACTTCAAGGGGTCCTCGAAGCGGCTGCTGAAGCGCTTCGCCTCGGAGAAGACCTCGCTGTACGTGATGCTGGCGGCCTCCGTGCTGAGCGTCGGCCTGTCGGTGGTCGGGCCGAAGATCCTCGGCAGGGCCACCGACCTGGTGTTCGCCGGTGTGATCGGCCGGCAGATGCCCGACGGCACGACGAAGGAGCAGGCCGTCGAGGGCCTGCGCAAGACCAACAGCGGCCTCGCCGACATGCTCTCCGGGGTGGACTTCGTCCCCGGTCACGGCATCGACTTCGGCGCGGTGGGCAACGTGCTGCTGGTGGCGCTGACCATCTACGTCGGTGCCGGGCTGCTGATGCTGGTGGGGACCCGGCTGTCGATCCGGATCATCAACCAGGTCGTGTTCCAGCTGCGCGAGGACATCCAGACGAAGCTGTCGCGGCTGCCGCTGTCGTACTTCGACCAGGCCAAGCGCGGCGAGGTCCTCAGCCGGGCGACGAACGACATCGACAACATCTCGCAGACGATGCAGCAGACGATGGGC
Organism: Streptomyces sp. NPDC057963; assembly: GCF_042887155.1. NCBI lineage: Bacteria > Bacillati > Actinomycetota > Actinomycetes > Kitasatosporales > Streptomycetaceae > Streptomyces > Streptomyces sp. NPDC057963. The sequence continues at coordinate 212,416 of NZ_JBHVPX010000007.1, read as the reverse complement.
CAGCTCATCAACTCCCTGCTCACCATCATCGGCGTACTGATCATGATGTTCTGGGTCTCGCCGCTGCTGGCGCTGGTGGCGCTGGTGACGGTGCCGCTCTCGGTGGTCGTGGCCGCGAAGGTCGGCAAGCGGTCCCAGCCGCAGTTCGTGCAGCAGTGGAGGGTGACGGGCAAGCTCAACGCCCATATCGAGGAGATGTACACCGGGCACACCCTGGTGAAGGTCTTCGGGCGGCAGGAGGAGTCCGCGAGGGACTTCGCCGAGCAGAACGAGGCGCTGTACGAGGCGGGTTTCAAGGCGCAGTTCAACAGCGGGATCATGCAGCCGCTGATGATGTTCGTCTCCAACCTGAACTATGTGCTGATCGCCGTCGTCGGTGGTCTGCGGGTCGCTTCGGGGACGCTGTCGATCGGTGACGTGCAGGCGTTCATCCAGTACTCGCGGCAGTTCTCGTTGCCGCTGACGCAGGTCGCCTCGATGGCGAACCTGGTGCAGTCGGGTGTCGCGTCGGCCGAGCGGATCTTCGAGCTGCTGGACGCCGAGGAGCAGGGTCCCGACCCCGCGCCCGGCGAGGGCGAGCGTCCCGAGCAGCCGCGGGGCAGCGTCTCGCTGGAGAAGGTGTCGTTCCGCTACTCCCCGGAGAAGCCGCTCATCGAGGACCTGTCGCTGAACGTCGAGCCGGGTCACACCGTCGCGATCGTCGGTCCGACCGGCGCCGGCAAGACCACGCTCGTCAATCTGCTGCTGCGGTTCTACGAGGTGTCGGGCGGCCGGATCACCCTCGACGGGGTCGACGTGGCGAAGATGTCCCGCGACGACGTGCGGTCGGGGATCGGCATGGTCCTCCAGGACACCTGGCTGTTCGGCGGGTCGATCGCGGAGAACATCGCGTACGGCGCTTCGCGCGAGGTCACCCGGGAGGAGATCGAGGAGGCGGCGAAGGCGGCCCACGCGGACCGCTTCATCCGTACCCTGCCGGACGGTTACGACACGGTGATCGACGACGACGGCTCCGGCGTCAGCGCGGGCGAGAAGCAGCTGATCACCATCGCGCGGGCGTTCCTGTCCGACCCGGTGATCCTGGTGCTCGACGAGGCGACGAGCTCCGTCGACACCCGCACCGAGGTACTGATCCAGAAGGCGATGGCGCGCCTGGCGCACGGTCGTACGAGCTTTGTGATCGCGCACCGGCTCTCCACCATCCGGGATGCCGACATCATCCTGGTGATGGAGAACGGCTCGATCGTCGAACAGGGCACGCACGACGAACTGCTGGCGGCCGAGGGGGCGTACGCCCGGTTGTACTCGGCGCAGTTCGCGCAGGCGGTCGCCGAAGTCGACTAGGGCCTTCCGTTTGGATCAGGCCGGATCGGGGAGCGGGGTGATCCGAACGAGAGGCGCCGGGCGTATCGATCACGACAACCACGCTCGTGATCAATACGCCCGGTCGGGCCGGAACGAACGGCCGGCGCGTGAGGGGGCCCGTACCACCGACCGGTGGTGCGGGCCCCCTCACGTGGTCAGTCGAGGTAGCCGCGGAGCTGGTCGGCGAAGGCGTGGTCCCGCAGCTTGTTGAGGGTCTTGGACTCGATCTGGCGGATGCGTTCGCGTGTCACGCCGAAGATCCGGCCGATCTCCTCCAGTGTGCGGGGCCGCCCGTCGACCAGCCCGTAGCGCAGCTGGACCACCTTCCGCTCGCGCTCGTTGAGGGTGGAGAGCACCGCTTCCAGGTGCTCGCGCAGCAGCAGGAACGCGGCGGACTCGACCGGGGACGCGGCGTCGCCGTCCTCGATCAGGTCGCCGAGGGCGACATCGTCCTCCTCGCCGACCGGGGCGTGCAGCGAGACGGGTTCCTGGGCGAGCCGCAGGACTTCGCCGACCCGCTCCGGGGTGAGGTCGAGCTGGTCGGCGACCTCCTCGGGCGTCGGCTCGCAGCCGCGTTCCTGGAGCATCCGGCGCTGGACGCGTACGACCCGGTTGATCAGCTCGACGACATGGACCGGGACCCGTATGGTCCGCGCCTGGTCGGCGAGGGCGCGGGACATGGCCTGACGGATCCACCAGGTCGCGTACGTCGAGAACTTGTAGCCCCGGGCGTAGTCGAACTTCTCGACCGCCCTGATCAGTCCGAGGTTTCCCTCCTGGACCAGATCGAGCATGGTCAGCCCGCGGCCGACATAGCGTTTGGCGACGGAGACGACGAGGCGGAGGTTGGCCTCGATGAGGCGGCGCTTCGCCATCCGCCCCATGACCACCAGCCGGTCGAGGTCGACGGCCAGCCGGGTGTCCGGGTCCGGGGTGCTCGCGAGCCGCTCCTCGGCGAAGAGACCGGCCTCGACGCGGCGGGCGAGTTCCACCTCGTCGGCCGCGGTGAGCAGCGGGATCCGGCCGATCTCCCGCAGGTACTGGCGGAAGAGGTCGGAGGACGGGCCCGCGGTCTCCGGGCGGCCTCTGGGCTCCGGGGGTTCGGGCGCCTCCGGCGGCTCCTCCATGAGTGCCTCGGGCGGGTCGGACGGTGTCTGCGGCTCCGCCACGGTCTCCGGATGACGCACGGCCCGGTTCTGCGCGGGGATGGCCGAGACATGCTCGGTTTCGGTCATGGTCCGGGTCTGCACGTGGGCGACCTCCAGGTGATCGCTGCCGGACCGCGGGGATGGAGGCCACCGTTCGGTGGGCTGGCCGCGCTCCGATGACTCAGGCACCGCCCCCAGTGTGGGGGAAGACACATCGCTGCCACGAGGGGCGTGCGGGGACTTTCTGAGTCCGGTCCGTGACCGTGCGGTTACGGGGACGGCGGACCTTTCGGGTCCGCGCCGCGATCGCGGCGGGGACGGCGGCCGGGTGGATCCGGTGCGCCGGCGCGGCTGCGGGGCAGGGGCCTCGCGTCAGAGCGTGTCAGAGCGCGTCGGCGCCGTTGTTGCGCAGGGACTGGGCGTACTGCTGGAGGACCCAGACCTCGTTCTGCGCGGCCGCCAGGTGGTCCGGGGCCACATTGCTGCCGAGGCGGGCGAGGCTGCCCTGGACGTCGCCGATCCGGCGGTCGACGGCGCGCAGGCGGACCTGGACGAGCTGCATGCCCGCGTAGGTCTCGTCGATGGTCTTGCCGTGGAAGACCTCCACCGCGAGCTCGGTGACCAGGTTGCGCACCGTGTCGTCGGGGGCCGATTCCAGGACCTGGACCAGGTAGTCACGGGTCTCCGGGACGCCCGTTTCGGCGCCGCCCGCCTCCGCGATGCACTGCCGGACCGCGGCGTACGGCGGGGCGGTGAACTCGTCGGCCCCGTAGGCGTCGAAGGCCGGGGCGACCAGGGCGGGCTTCTGCAGGGCCAGCTTCAGCAGCTCGCGCTCCGTGCGGTGGGCGGGGCTGCGGAGGTTGAGAGCGGGGCCCGAGGGGGCGGCGGGGGCCCGGACCTGGTGGTGCTGGGGGCCGCCGCGGGACGGGGCCGGTGCGGGGCCCCGCTGATCGCCCCGCTCGCGGGCCCAGCGGGCGAGCTGGCCGACGCGCTTGACCACGAACTGGGTGTCCAGGATGCCGAGCATGCCGGCCAGTTGGACGGCGACCTCGTGCTGCGAGGAGCTGTTCTTGATCCGGGCGACGACGGGCGCCGCCTCGTCGAGCGCGGCGCCGCGGCCCGCCGGGGTCTCCAGGTCGTACCGGCCGACGATCTGGCGGAGCGCGAACTCGAAGAGCGGCGTGCGGGGTTCGACCAGGTCGCGGACGGCCTCGTCGCCCTTGACCAGGCGCAGATCGCACGGGTCCATGTTGTCCGGGGCGATCGCGATGTACGTCTCGGCGGCGAACTTCTGGTCGTCCTCGAAGGCGCGCAGCGCGGCCTTCTGGCCGGCCGCGTCACCGTCGAAGGTGAAGATCACCCGGGCGCTGCCGTTGTCCATCAGGAGGCGGCGCAGGATCTTGATGTGGTCGCCGCCGAAGGCCGTGCCGCAGGTGGCGATGGCGGTGGTGACCCCGGCGAGATGGCAGGCCATGACGTCGGTGTAGCCCTCGACGACCACGGCCCGGCTGGCCTTCGCGATCTCCTTCTTCGCCAGGTCGATGCCGTAGAGCACCTGGGACTTCTTGTAGATCGCGGTCTCGGGGGTGTTGAGGTACTTGGGTCCGTTGTCGTCGTCGCGCAGCTTGCGGGCGCCGAAGCCGACGACCTCGCCGGAGGTGTCCCGGATCGGCCACATCAGCCGGCCGCGGAAGCGGTCGATGGGGCCGCGCCTGCCGTCCTGGGAGAGGCCGGAGGTGATCAGCTCCTTGTCGCTGAAGCCCTTGCCGCGCAGATAGCGGGTGAGGTGGTCCCAGCCCGCCGGGCTGTAGCCGACGCCGAAGTGGGCTGCCGCCGCCTGGTCGAAGCCGCGCCCGGCGAGGAACTTCCGGCCGATCTCGGCCTCGGGGCCGTCCAGCTGCTCGACGTAGAACTGGGCGGCCGCCTTGTGCGCCTCGACCAGCCGGATGCGCTCACCGCGCTGGTGGGAGGGGTTGTACCCGCCCTCCTCGTACCGCAGGGTGATGCCCGCCTTGGCGGCGAGCCGCTCGACGACCTCCGCGAACGTCAGATGGTCGATCTTCTGCACGAAGGCGATCGTGTCGCCGCCCTCCTGGCAGCCGAAGCAGTGGAAGAGACCCTTGCTCGGGCTGACCTGGAAGGAGGGGGACTTCTCGTCGTGGAACGGACAGAGCCCCTTGAGGTTGCCACCGCCCGCGTTGCGCAGCTGGAGATACTCGGAAACGACGGCGTCGATCGGGACCGCGTCCCGTACCGCCTTCACATCGTCGTCATTGATCCTGCCTGCCACGGGTGAAGTCTACGGGTGGGGTACGACAGCCGTGCCGCGCGCCGTCGTGATCCGTGGAACCCGGCGGGGCGCGGACCGGCTCGGCGCGGCGCGGTCCGGTTCCCGTTCAGCTCAGGGAGGTCAGCGGAACCGACGGGTCCGCCAGCGCGTCCGGGTCGATCTGCCGGCCGGACCGGACCAGTTCCTGGACGGCCTCGGTGACGTCCCACACGTTGACGTTCATCCCGGCCAGCACCCGGCGGTCCTTCAGCCAGAAGGCGATGAACTCGCGCTTGCCGGCGTCGCCGCGGATGACCACCTGGTCGTAGCTGCCCGGCGGTGCCCAGCCCGAGTATTCGAGACCGAGGTCGTACTGGTCGGAGAAGAAGTACGGCACCCGGTCGTAGCGGACCTCCTGGCCGAGCATGGCGCGGGCCGCGGCCGGGCCGCTGTTCAGCGCGTTCGCCCAGTGCTCCACCCGCAGCCGGGTGCCGAGCAGCGGATGGGCCATGTTGGCGACGTCCCCGGCCGCGAAGATGTGCGGGTCGGAGGTGCGCAGCGAGGCGTCGACCGCGATGCCGCCGCCGTCCTTGTGCGCGGCCATGGCGAGCCCCGCGGCTTCGGCGAGGCCGGTGCGGGGGGCGGCGCCGATCGCGGCGAGCACGTCGTGGGCGGGGTGCTCCTCGCCGTCGTCGGTGCGGACCGCGAGGACCAGGCCGTCCTGGCCGATGATCTCGGTGAGGCGGACGCCGAAGTGGAAGCGGACGCCGTGGTCGCTGTGCAGATCGGTGAAGATCTGGCCGAGTTCGGGGCCGACGACCTGGTGCAGCGGGGTCGGCTCCGGTTCGACGACGGTGACCTCTGCGCCGTACCCGCGCGCCGCCGCCGCGACCTCCAGGCCGATCCAGCCGGCCCCGGCGATCACCAGGTGGCCGTTGTCGCGGCCGAGGGAGGTCAGCACGTTGCGCAGCCGGTCGGCGTGGGCGAGGCGGCGCAGATGGTGGACGCCGGCCAGGTCCGTACCCGGAATGGGCAGGCGGCGCGGCTCGGCCCCGGTGGCGAGCAGCAGCTTGTCGTAGTGGACGACGGTGCCGTCGCCGAGCTGTACGGAGCGGTCCTCCCGGTCGAGGCCGGTGACGGGCTGGCCCAGATGGAGCTCGATGTCGGCGCCCGCGTACCAGGCGGTCTCGTGGACGAAGACGCTGTCCCGTTCCTCCTTGCCGGACAGGTAGCCCTTGGAGAGCGGAGGCCGTTCGTACGGATGGTCGCGTTCATCGCCGAGCAGGATCACCCGGCCGCTGAAGCCCTCCGTCCGGAGTGTCTCGGCCGCCTTCGCGCCTGCCAGTCCTCCGCCGACGATGACGAACGTCCGATGTGCGTCGACCACGTGATGTCTCCTCTGTGCTTGCTGCTCGGGGTCTGTGCCTGCTGCTCGGGGCCCGACTGCGAGCGTCCCGCACGCAGCGTGATGGCGAAAGAGGGTCTACCCCGATCAGGTCACACCCAGTGGTCGCGGGCAAGCCCGGGAGCGAGCCCGGCGTGATCCAAACGAAAGACCCCGGGTCCGGTCGGCGGGATGGTGCGAGGGGCCGGGGCGGAGCGGCCGGTCGGGTGACGGGGCTCCGGTCAGCGGCGGCGCGCGGTGAGGGTCGCGTGCAGGGAGCGTGCCGAGGCGTCGGTCAGGGCGGCGATCTGGTCGACGAGGACCCGCTTGCGGGCCCTGTCCCCGGACGCGGCGTCGAACAGGGCCCGGAACTGCGGCTCCAGCCCCTCCGGGGCGCGTGCGGTCAGCGCGGCGGCCAGTTCCGCGATGACGATCCGCTGGTCGGCGCGGATCGCCTCCTGCTCGGCGCGCTGCATGACGTACCGGTCGGCGACCGCCTTGAGGACGGCGCACTCGTTGCGTGCCTCGCGGGGGACGACGAGCTCGGCCGCGTACCGGCTGAGCCGGCCCGTTCCGTACGCCAGCCGGGTGCCGGTCTCGGCGGCGAGGCAGAACCGGCCGATCAGCTGGCTCGTCGCGTCCTTCAGCCGGGCCTGCGCGACCGCGGACCCGTCGTAGCCGTGCGGCCACCAGTCCTGGCCGATGAGCCGGTCCAGGGCCTCGGCCAGCTCCCCGGGGTCGGTGTCCGCCGGGACGTAGCGGCCGATGGCGACTTCCCAGATCGCGTTCCGCTCGGGCTCGGCGTGGAGGCGGTCGGGGTCGATGTGCCCGGCGTGCAGCCCGTCCTCGAAGTCGTGCACCGAGTACGCGACGTCGTCGGACCAGTCCATGACCTGGGCCTCGAAGCATGTGCGGTGCTCCGGGGCGCCGCGGCGGGCCCACTCGAAGACGGGCAGGTCGTCCTCGTACACCCCGAATTTCGGCGAACCGGGGTCGAAGGGGTGCCCGCCGCGCGGCCACGGGTACTTGGTGGCGGCGTCCAGGGAGGCACGGGTCAGGTTGAGTCCGACGCTGACCAGCTCGCCGGTCCGGGTGTCGGGCACGAACCGCTTCGGTTCGAGCCGGGTCAGCAGGCGCAGCGACTGGGCGTTGCCCTCGAAGCCCCCGCAGTCCGACGCGAAGTCGTTGAGTGCCTGTTCCCCGTTGTGTCCGAACGGCGGGTGGCCCAGGTCGTGGGCGAGACAGGCCGTCTCGACCAGATCGGGGTCGCAGCCGAGCGCCGCCCCGAGCTCGCGGCCGACCTGGGCGCATTCCAGGGAGTGGGTGAGCCGGGTCCGCGGGCTGGCGTCCCAGGCGTGGCTGCGGGTGCCGGGGGTGACGACCTGGGTCTTCCCGGCGAGCCGGCGCAGCGCGGCGGAGTGCAGCACCCGGGCGCGGTCGCGCTGGAACGCGGTACGGCCGGGCCGTTTGTCCGGTTCGGTGTCCCAGCGCTCGGCGTCGGCGGCGCGGTAGGGGGCCGTGCCGTGGTCCTGTGTGTCCGAGGTGTGCCGGGTTTCCTGCGTACCGTCCATGGTTCCGACAGTAATCGGCCGCACCGACAGCACGGCTCAGGCGGGTGCGCGGCGGACGGCCGGGGGAAGGGGCTGTTCGGTCGCCTCGGCGCCGGCCGCGATCCGCCGGACGGACCCCGGCGAGGGGGCCCCTGCGGCGGTCCGCCGGGTTCCGTTCCGGGCGACGAGGCTGAGCTGGGTGCCGAGTTGCGCGGTGATGCGGGTCAGCAGTTGCGCCGTGCTGTCGAGGGGCAGGGACTCGTCCGGATGTGCCTGTGCCGGCTCCGTCATGGACCGATGATGCGGGGCCGAGGTTGCCGCACCGTTGCGCGGGGGTGACGGCTGGGGCGGTTCCGCTCCTTCGGATGCTCGTGCGCGGCGGCGGTCACCCGGCCGTCCGCCCCGGTTCCGGGCCGGTGCGTGGCGCCGTCGTGCCGAAGCGTCCACGGCGAGATCGGAAACGGTAACGAAAATAACGAAATCGGGAGATGGAGAACCCTTCGCCCCCGCCGGTCGTCCGATCATGTGGAACAGCGGCTCATGTGGAACAGCGGCACGGCCCGGGGCACGGACGGGCGCAGGGCACGAACAGCGGGAACAGGGGACACGCATGCGGGAGAAGCAGCCGGGACGGCTGGGGCGGCTTCGGCGACTGCGGCCGCGGTGGCCGCGGACGCGGCGCGGGCAACGGCGGGCCGTGCAGGCGGTGATGCTCGCCTGTGTGGTGGCGCTGGCGCCCGCGACCTGGATGCGCTCCGTCGCCGACGCCCGGGTCCGGACGACCGCGGACGTACCCGCGCAGCAGGTCGCCGTGGTGTTCGGGGCCGGTCTCTGGAAGGGCAAGCCGTCGCCGTACCTCGCCAACCGCCTCAAGGCCGCCGCCGAGCTGTACCGGAACGGGAAGGTGAAGGTCGTGCTCGTGACCGGTGACAACAGCCGCAAGGAGTACGACGAGCCGGACGCCATGCGCACGTATCTCCGGGCGCACGGCGTGCCGGACAAGCGGATCGTGAGCGACTTCGCCGGATTCGACACCTGGGACTCGTGCGTCCGGGCCAAGAAGATCTTCGGCGTCGACCGCGCGGTGCTGGTGAGCCAGGGGTTCCACATCCGGCGGGCGATCGCGTTGTGCCGGACCGCGGGGATCGACGCGTACGGGGTCGGCGTCGACGCCGTACACGATGCGACCTGGTACTACGGCGGAACGCGGGAGGTGTTCGCGGCGGGGAAGGCGGCGCTGGACGCCGTGTTCAAGCCGGACCCGCAGTTCCTGGGCCCCGAGGAGCCCGGGATCGGGGAGGCCCTGGCGGCGGACGAGCGTTGAGGGCGGACCCCGGGGCGGGTGCCCGGTTCTACAGGGGTGCGACCGGGGCGGTCTCGGCCGCGACCCAGTCGAGGTAGCGGGCGCTGCCGCGTACGACCGGGATCGCGATGATCTCGGGTGTCTCGTAGTCGTGCGCCGCCAGGAGGTGGGCCTCCAGTTCGCCGTACCGCTCGGCCGTCGTCTTGAACAGCAGCTGCCATTCCTCGGTGCTCTCGATGGCGTTCTGCCAGCGGTAGACCGAGGTGACGGGCGCGGAGATCTGCACGCAGGCGGCGAGCCGTGCCTCCACCGCGCCCTGGGCCAGGGACCGGGCCTTCTCCTCGCTGTCCGTCGTGGTCAGTACGGTCAGCCACGGCGTCGTCGTCGTCACCTTCGGTCTCCTCGCTGCGGGTCACCGGGTCATCGGGGGTCCCTCCATTGTCGGGGGCGTCGCGGCACGGCGCAGGGCCCGGTGGTCAGATGCCGTACGGGCGGACGGCCTTGGCGTCGCGCAGCGCGCGCCCCCACCAGACCAGCTGGTCGAGCAGCGCCTCGGCGGCCGCGTCGCAGCCCGAGGGGTCCTTGTGCCTGCCCTCCTCGTCGAACAGGGCGCCCGCGTTGTGGAACGACACGGTTTCGCGGATGCCGACGGTGTGCAGCTCCGCGAAGACCTGCCGGAGATGCTCGACGGCCCGCAGGCCGCCGGAGACTCCGCCGTACGAGACGAAGGCGACGGGTTTGGCCTGCCATTCGGCATGGTGCCAGTCGATGAGGTTCTTCAGCGGGGCCGGGTACGAGTGGTTGTACTCGGGGGTGATGACGACGAAGGCATCGGCTGCCGCCAACCTGGGGGAGACGGCAGCCAGTTGGGCCCGCGCTCCGGCGTCGGGCCGGTAGGAGAGGGCGATCGGGAGATCCAGTTCCGCGAGATCGACCAGATCGGTCTCGATGCCGGGGTGGCCGGCGGTGCGCGAGAGGAACCAGTCGGAGACGACGGGGGCGAACCGCCCTTCGCGGTTGCTCGCGAGGAGGACCGCGACCCTGAGGGGCGCGGCCGAGGCGGTAGCGGTGGCGGTAGCAGTAGCGGACGAGGATGCTGTGGTGAGGTCCATGGGGAGAGGCTCATATGTCAACCATGGTTGAGGTCAAGCTCTGCCCGCCGGCGGCCGCCCTCGTCCCTCCCGGCATACGGTGGACCGCATGACGATTCCCCCTCCCACGCCGTTCCCGTACGCCGAGTTCGACGGACACCCGGCCACCGAGGCGGATCTGCGGATTCCCGCCTTCCTCAACTACGGTCATTTCACGGCCATGCAGGTCAGGGACGGAAAGGTGCGCGGCCTCGCCCTGCATCTGGCCCGGCTGGACTCGGCGAACCAGGAGCTGTTCGACCACGCGCTGGACGGGGAGCGGGTCCGCAAGCTGATCCGGCACGCGTTGGACGGTGCCGGGGTGCGGGACGCCTCGACGCGGGTGTACGGCTTCCTGCCGCCGGGCGACACGGAGACGACCGTCATGGTCACGGTGCGCGGGCCCGCGCGGAAGTCCACCGAACCGCACGGCCTGATGTCCGTCCCGTTCGCCCGGACCGTGCCGCACATCAAGCGCCCCGGCGAGTTCGGCCAGACGTACTACGCGAGGCTCGCCGCACGCGCCGGGTTCGACGAGGCCCTGCTGACCATGCCGGACGGTGCGGTGACGGAGGGGGCGATCACCAACGTCGGCTTCTGGGACGGCGCTTCCGTCGTCTGGCCCGCCGCCCCCTCCCTGCTCGGCATCACCATGGCGCTGCTGGAGCGGGAGCTGCCCGGCGCGGGCCTGGAGTCCGTGCGGCGTCCGGTGACACTGGACGGGCTGGGCGCGTACCGCTCGGCGTTCCTCACCAACTCCCAGGGCATCGCACCGGTCGGGCGGATCGACGGGGTCGAGTTCACGGTGGACGAGGAGCTGATGGAGCGGATCGGGCAGGCGTACGACGCCGCGCCGTGGGACACGGTCTGACACCGCGCGGCGTCACGGGCCGGTGGCCGGGGGACTTCGCGGTTCGTCAACAGCAGCCGGGCCCTGACCAGGGCGGTCGCCCACTTCGGGTCGGTGCGGGCCTTGCCGGGGAACCGCCGGCGAGCGGGACCCCTGCTGTCGTGATCGCCATTGCTGTGCGGACGCCGAGCGCGGTTCCGAGCGTGCCGCCGAGCAGTGCTCCGACGGGGATCGTTCCGTAGCTGAGGAACGCGGCGCTTGCGGTGAGGCGACCGAGGAGATCCGGCGGGCAATAGCGTTGTGGGAAGCTCGCCTTGATGATGTTGCCGGCCACGACACCCGCGGCGACGCAGAAGCCGCCGGTCACAAAGAGCAGGATCCCGGCTCCGCCGACGGTCAACGGGATGAGCAGAGCAAACACGGGAAGCGTGGAGAAGCTGCCCAGCGGCGGGGTGAACAAGCCTGTCCGGCTGCGGTGGTCGGGCACCGGCGCCACCGAGGGGGACGTTGGTCGCTGCCTGCAGACAATTCATCGCCCGCGCGGCTCAACGTGGCGGCGACCGGCCCGGCGGGCGGGCCGCTACCCCGGGAAGGGAGCGACCACCTGTCCGCCGGCCAGCGCGTTGAGCCGCGCGGCCGCGTCGTCGTCGAGGAAGAAGAGCGTCATGGCCTGGCCGTTGTGCCGGACATGGAAGCGCCGGTCCCCGTGTTCCAGCTCGTCCATGAGATAGCCGACCACCATCAGGTCGGCCCAGTCGTCCCTGACGTCGATGGCCCAGTCGACCCGCCGGCCGTCGGCCGTGTATGCGATCCACGCCTCCTCCGTGCCGAGGTCGACGTGATCCCGCAGGCCGGACAGGGCGTCCGGCCGGCCGGCGATCCGGCACAGCTGCCGGGCGATCGCCACGTACGAACCCCGGCCGCGGACGCACTCGGTGTCGAAGTGCCACGCCCGGTCGCAGAACCACCGCTCCCACGGCTCGTCCTCGACCGCGCAGCCCAGCGCGAACAGCACCAGGTCGAATGGCTTGCGCTCGTACGCCTCCCGCGGCCACGAGTACAGCAACTCGTCCACGGCCCGGCCGGCCGCGAGCGGCAGCCCCAGTTCCGCCAGCCTTTCCAGCTGATCCTCAAGACGCATGAGCGGGATCGTAACCACCGCTTCGGACAACACCCCCGGACGCTGCGAGGCGACGGGCTCCGCACCTCACCGCGCGACTGCCCCTCTCCGACGGCAGGGGACGGCCGCCCTGCGCCCGGGTGCGGCCGCCGGTCGTCGCGTGGTCCGCCGCCGCGCCGTCCCGAGAAGGCCGTACCGCGGGCCGCTCCGGTACGGAACCGCCCCCACCGGGCCCAGGGGGGGTGGGCCCGGTGGGGGCGGCGGCCGGGGGCGGCCTGGTGCACCGTCCCGTGGGGGGTGTCAGACGTGTGCCCGACCTCCGCGAGGTCATGCATGTGACGTACGCCACTCTTCTTCGGCGTGGCGTCACCCGATCGGCACCGGATGCCGCAGGGCCGGCCACCCTCTTTTCGATCATGGCGTTGACCTGCACACATGCATCTTGGCAAGGATGCCGCGCCGGGCCGTTCGGGTGAAAGCTGACTCGATGTCAGCAGGCATGTGCGGTGGGCCGCCCGTTAGCTCGGGTCAGGACACACCCACTCGCGCCATTGCCGGAGGAACCCCCATGCGTCCTGCTCGCCCAGTGACCGGTACCGCCGCTTCCGCGGTCACCATAGCCGCGCTCGGACTCTTCACCGCCGGTGCGCCCGCATACGCGGGTGACGCCGGCGCCCTGCGGGCCGGTCCGGCGGCCGTGGCGCGGGCCAACGGCGCCCCGGCGGCACAGGGCGACGACGGGGGCGGAACGGACAACCCCGCCGGGTCCGGGCGCAACACCCCCTTCGGCCTCAATGTCCCCTCGCTGCTCGACTCCGTCGGCGGGCTCAACGCCCTCTCCGGGATCGACACCCCCTCCAGGGACCAGGGGTCGAACGAGCGCGGGAGCGGAAACCGGAACCCGTCCGAGGACGGAGGCTCGGGCCGGCACGACAGCTCGTCGTCCGGGCGTGACAGCTCCGCCGGACGCGACACCTCGTCGTCGGGTCGGGACAAGTCGTCGTCGGGGCAGGACAGCTCGTCCTCCGGACGTGACGGCTCGTCCGTACCCACCGGTCCCAGCGGGCACGTCAAAACAGGCGTCGGCGGCAGCGTCCGGTCCGACACCTCCCAGATCGCGGCGGGCGCCGGCGTACTCGCCGCGGCCGCCGTCGGCGGAGCCTGGCTCCTGCGTCGCCGGGCGAGCGGCACGCAGGAAGCCGGCTGACGGAGGCGGATTCACGCCTCGGTACCGCCAGGTGTCCGTCCCGGTGGCCGCGCGGCCACCGGGACGGGGCCGCTCCCGCGCCCCGCCCCCTCCCGTCTCCGTTTCGTCACCCGGAGGACGACCGTGTCCCAGAAGGTCAAGGGCTGGCTGCTGGTCTTCGCGGCGCTGGCCGGTGTCTGGCTGATCCGCCACGGCGCCGGCACCCAGCTGATCCCGCCCCAGCCGACCACCGCACAGGCCCTCGCCGCCGGCCCCGAGCCGCAGCCGGGGTCTCCGGTCGCCGACCCCCTGAAGCCGTCGGCGCCCGTGCGCATCCGGATCCCCAGCATCCGGGTGGACGCCCCGCTGATCCGGCTGGGCCTCGGGGCCGACGGCAGTCTCGACGTGCCGCCGGCCGGGAACCGCAATGTCGTCGGCTGGTACCGGGACGGCACTCCCCCGGGCTCCAGAGGCAGCGCGATCGTCGCCGGTCACGTCGACAACGCGCAGGGGCGGTCGGTCTTCTACGACCTGGGCACGTTACAGAAGGGCAGCGAGGTCGAGGTGGTCCGCCAGGACGGACGCACCGCCGTCTTCTCCCTCGACGGGATCGAGGTCTACGACAGCGACGACTTCCCCGACAAGCGGGTGTACGGCGCCTCGCCCTACGCCTCGCTGCGGTTGATCACCTGCGGCGGCGGCTTCTCGAAGACATCGGGCTACCTGGGCAATGTGGTCGCGTACGCGCATCTCACGAAAGTGCGGTGAACCGGGCGCGCCCGGTGCGCGCCGTTCACCCCGTCCACTGGTCGAACGCCAGCTTCGCGACCAGTGAGAACACCACGACCAGCAGGACGCCGCGGACGAACTCGCTGCCCTTCCTGAGCGCCATCCGCGCCCCGATCAGGCTGCCCGCCAGGTTGAACACCGCCATCAGCGCGGCCAGCTGCCACATCACATTGCCCTGGTACGCGAACATCGCCAGCGCCCCGCCGTTGGTGAAGACGTTGACGATCTTGGCCGTGGCCGACGCGGTCACCAGATCGAGGTGGAGCACCGCGGTCAGTGCCAGGACGAGGAAGGTACCGGTGCCGGGGCCGAACAGCCCGTCGTAGAGGCCGATGCCGCCGCCGACGAGCACGATCGCGGTGACGGTGCGGGCCCGGGTGACCTCGCGCCGCGCACCGTCGTCGGGTGCCCGGCCGAACGAGGGGCGCAGCATCACGAACGCCGCGACCGCCAGCAGCACGACCATGATCACCGGGCGCAGCACCTCGCTGCTGATCCCGGCGGCGAAGAACGCACCCGTCATCGATCCGGCCAGGGCCGCGAGCCCGATCCGCAGGGCCGTCCCGACCTTGACCGGTGCCCTGCGCACATACGTCACGGCGGCGCCCGACGTTCCGACGATCGCGACCGCCTTGTTGGTGCCGAGTACGTGCGCGGCCGGGACGTGGGGCAGACCCAGCAGCAGGGCGGGCAGCAGGAGCAGTCCGCCGCCGCCGACCACCGCGTCGATCCAGCCCGCCGCCGCTGCGGCGAGGCAGAGGACGACCAGAGTGGTGAGTGCTATGTCAGGCATGATCGCGACCCTAAGGACGCGACGCCTGCCCCGTCCAACCGCGTCGCCCCGATCCCGGGACCGTCGCGGCGGAACGGTCGCCGAACCTCCTTACCGGCTTGGGGAGTTCCGCGGTTGGGCCCGGCCCGCTCCCGCCGCGCGCGCGGCCGTACGCTTGACCCATGAGCCAGGGCTGGAACGCGAGCGACATCCCCGATCAGAGCGGCCGTACGGCCGTGGTCACCGGGGCCAACAGCGGCATCGGGTTGATCACGGCACGGGAACTGGCCCGGCGCGGCGCGCGGGTGCTGCTCGCCTGCCGTGACGAGACGCGCGGCAAGGAGGCCGCGTCGCGCATCCGGGCGGCCGTGACCGGCGCGGACGTGGCGTTCGTACCGCTCGATCTGGCCGATCTGGAATCCGTACGCGCGTGCGCGGCGGCCCACATGCCCGAGCGGATCGATCTGCTGATCAACAACGCGGGTGTGATGGCTCTTCCGTACGGGAAGACGGCCGACGGCTTCGAGAGGCAGTTCGGCGTCAACCACCTGGGACACTTCGCCCTCACCGGGCTGCTGCTGCCGAAACTCCTCGGCACCCCCGGGGCGCGCGTGGTGAGCGTCTCCAGCGGCATGCACGCCCTGTCCGACATCGACATGGGGGATCTCAACAGCGAGCGGAACTACCGCCGGTGGATCGCCTACGGCCGCTCGAAGACCGCCAATCTGCTCTTCGTCCACGAGCTGGCGCGGCGTCTGGCGGCCGCCGGTTCCGAGGTGGTGGCCGCCGCCGCGCACCCCGGGTACGCGGCGACCAATCTGCAGACGGCGGGCGTCCGGATGGAGAACCGCAAGGCGGCGGAACGGGTGGTCGAGCTCGGCAACCGGCTCATCGCCCAGCCCGCGTCGGCCGGTGCGCTGCCCACTCTGTACGCGGCCACCGCGCCCGGCGTGCGCCCCGACTCGTTCACCGGCCCGAGGCTGCTGAGCTGGCGCGGTGCGCCGGCCCCGTCCTGGCGGGCGGGCTGGACGCTGAACGACGTGGCGGGCGAGCGGCTCTGGGTGGCGTCCGAGCAGCTCACCGGGGTGACGTATCCGGGCCTCACGCCCTGAGGCCCACCCGCCCGCCTGCTCACCCGCTCACCACCTGCTCACCCGCTCGCCGTCGACCGGCTCAGCCCTGCCGGCCCTCGACGGCGGCGGGGTCCATCCACATGACCTCCCAGATGTGGTGGTCCGGGTCCTGGAAGGAACGGCCGTACATGTGGCCGTAGTCCACCGGCTCGTTGGCGGGCGAGCCACCGGAGGCGAGGGCCGTGTCGACCAGCTCGTCCACCCTCGCGCGGCTCTCGGCGCTCAGGGCGAGGATCACCTCGGTGGACTTCGAGGAGTCGGTGATCTCCTTCTTGGTGAACTCCTTGAAGCGGGGCTCCGTGAGGAGCATGGCGAAGATCGTGTCGCTGATGACGAGACATGCGGTGTTCTCGTCACTGAACTGCGGATTGCACGAGAAGCCGAGCTTGCCGAAGAAGGCCTTGGTCGTCTCAAGGTTCTTGACCGGCAGGTTCACAAAGATCATCTGAGGCATGGCCGTCCCGTTCCCTCTGGTGTGCGAACGTTTTGTGACAGGTAGACGGCGGCGCTGCGCGGAACTCATCGGTACCGGCGGAACAAATATTACGCGCCTGCGGTCGTCAGGACATGGCGAGCGGTGCGCCGCCCCGGAGCAGCGATCCGCCCAGCGGGGTCAGTGTGTGCAGGACCGAGCTGCCGTGCCGCAGGGTGTGGATCAGTCCCGCCTCGCGCAGCACACAGGCGTGCTGGCTGGCCGAGGCGAGGGAGACCCCCGCGCGGCGGGCGAGTTCGCTGGTCGTGCAGCCGTTGCCGATGGCTCTCAGGACCGTCGAGCGGGTGTGGCCGAGGAGCCGGCCGAGCCAGGGGCCCGGTTCGGCGAAGACCGGGGCGCGGGAGTGGGTGACCGGGTAGACGAGGACCGGCGGGAGTTGCGGATCGCGGTAGACGACCGGGGTGACGCGACAGAAGAAGGACGGCTGGAGCAGTAACCCCCGCCCGTCCAGGCGGAGTTCGCGGTCGACGGGGTAGTCCGCCTCCAGCACGGGGGCCCGCCAGCGGATCATGGGCGGGAGGGAGGCGAGCAGCTCGTCCGCGCCGCCGTCCAGGAGCGCGCGGCCGCGGACGGCGCGGTCGGCCTCGACGCTCGCCTGGATGTGCGGCCAGTAGGGCTCGA
The DNA here is from genome assembly GCF_042887155.1 of Streptomyces sp. NPDC057963. NCBI lineage: Bacteria > Bacillati > Actinomycetota > Actinomycetes > Kitasatosporales > Streptomycetaceae > Streptomyces > Streptomyces sp. NPDC057963. The sequence goes on along the minus strand of NZ_JBHVPX010000007.1, from coordinate 195,303 downwards.
TCGCGGCGCGGTGGTAGCTGCGCAGGACGCCGACGAGCCGGTCGAGCGACTCGATGCGCCCGCTCCAGGGGCGGCGCGTCTCGCGGTGTTCGGCGGCCAGCAGGGCGAGTTCGGCGCGTATCCGCCCGGACGGGGTGCCACGCAGCACCTCCATTCCGGCGTCGAAGCCGTAGGGCTCACTGCTTTCCTGAGAAGGCGTCAGAAAATCCGGGAAATAGCCGCGCGGTGGAATCATGGCGGCCAGCAGGCGTACTTCACCATTCAACCTGGGCCGGGTTTCCGTACGCCATTTCCCGAACACCGTGGAACCGCGCCGGTCCCTCAGCCGATGGAAACTCAGAATGGTTTCCCACAGCGCATCCGGCCGGGTGGCCATCCGCACTTTGGAAAGGTCCGCTCCGGACATGTGGATACGCAGCACCGAACCCCCACCTGTTGCACGTGCAATTGCCCCCATCCAAGGGTAGGCGACCCGTAACAGCACGTCACCACGGGGTTTCGGCCAGAGGTGAAACGTCTCGCCCGCGCACACCATCACCCGAAAAGCTGTACGACGTCGGGTACGAATCCGGAGCCACCGGAAGAGCGAGTGAAGGCCGTGGGGGGTTTTGCTCGTTCGGCGGCGGTGCGCAACGGTGCGGCTCCGTACCCGACGGGGGTAAGCCGGGTGCGGCCCATGGGTGGGGATCCATGGGCCGCACCCCGGTCCGTTCCGGGCGCGGGCCTTCGGTCCGCTGCGGAACAGGTCTTCGCGTATTGAACGAACGTTGCGTATCGAACGAGAAAAGGAACAGCGTCGAACAACCTTTTCCCCAGAACGGAACGAGGCGGCGGCACCCCCGCACAGGGTGCCACCGCCTCCGGTGGTTCCGGAGCCGCCGCCGGGCCGATGAGGGTACGGGTGAGCCGGCGACGGCTCCGGATCAGGGGATCGGATGCCGGATCAGCGGCTGTCGCTGCCCGTCGAGTCCGCCGCCGCCCGGCCCGCCTCCAGGCGGGCGACGGGGATGCGGAACGGGGAGCAGGACACGTAGTCCAGACCCACCTCGTGGAAGAAGTGCACCGACTCAGGGTCGCCGCCGTGCTCGCCGCAGACGCCGAGCTTCAGGTCCGGGCGGGTGGCCCGGCCGGCCGCGACGGCGCTGCGGACCAGCGAACCGACACCGTCCTTGTCGATCGTCTCGAACGGCGACACCCCGAAGATCCCCTTCTCCAGGTACGCGGTGAAGAACGAGGCCTCCACGTCGTCACGGGAGAAGCCCCACACCGTCTGAGTCAGGTCGTTCGTACCGAAGGAGAAGAACTGTGCGGCCTCGGCGATCTGACCGGCGGTCAGCGCGGCGCGCGGCAGCTCGATCATCGTGCCGATGGTCAGCTTCAGCCGGGTGCCGGTGGCGGCCTCGACCTCGGCGATGACCCGGTCGGCCTCCTCGCGGACGATCTCCAGCTCCTGGACCGTGCCGACCAGCGGAATCATGATCTCGACGCGCGGGTCGCCCTTGGCGTTCCTGCGTTCGGCCGCGGCCTCGGCGATCGCCCGTACCTGCATGGCGAACAGGCCGGGGATGACGAGACCGAGACGGACCCCGCGCAGACCGAGCATCGGGTTCTGCTCGTGCAGCTTGTGCACGGCCTGGAGCAGGCGCAGGTCGTTCTCGTTGGCGTCCTTGCGGGACTCGGCGAGCGCGACCCGGACCGAGAGCTCGGTGATGTCGGGCAGGAACTCGTGCAGCGGCGGGTCGAGCAGCCGTACGGTGACGGGCAGTCCGTCCATCGCCTCGAACAGCTCGATGAAGTCCGCCTTCTGGAGCGGGAGCAGCTCCTCCAGCGCGGTCTCGCGCTCGGCGTCGGTGTGGGCGAGGATCAGCTTCTCGACCATCTCGCGACGCTCACCGAGGAACATGTGCTCGGTACGGCACAGGCCGATGCCCTGAGCGCCGAAGCGACGGGCCCGCAGCGCGTCCTCGGCGTTGTCGGCGTTGGCCCGCACCCGCAGCCGGCGCACCCGGTCCGCGTACGCCATGATCCGGTGCACGGCGGCCACCAGCTCGTCGGCGTCGTCGGCGCCCGCGTGCATCCGGCCCTCGAAGTACTCGACGACCGGGGACGGCACGACCGGGACCTCACCGAGGTACACCTTGCCGGTGGAGCCGTCGATGGAGACGACGTCCCCCTCCTCGATGACCCGGCCGTCCACCGTCATCCGGCGGCGCTTGGTGTCGACTTCGAGCTCCTCGGCGCCGCAGACACAGGTCTTGCCCATGCCGCGGGCGACGACGGCGGCGTGCGAGGTCTTCCCGCCGCGCGAGGTCAGGATGCCCTCGGCCGCGATCATGCCGTCCAGGTCGTCGGGGTTGGTCTCGCGGCGGATGAGGATGACCTTCTCGCCGGACCGCGACCACTTCACCGCGGTGTACGAGTCGAAGACGGCCTTGCCGACCGCGGCGCCCGGCGAGGCGGCGATACCGCGACCGAGCAGCTCCGGCCCCTTCCCGTCGACGGCTCCGGTGTCGTCGAAGCGCGGGAACATCAGCTGCGCCAGCTGCGCCCCGTTGACCCGCTGAAGGGCCTCGGCCTCGTCGATCAGGCCCTGGTCGACGAGCTGGGTGGCGATCCGGAAGGCGGCACCGGCGGTGCGCTTGCCGACCCGGGTCTGGAGCATCCACAGCTGGCCGCGCTCGATGGTGAACTCGATGTCGCACAGGTCCTTGTAGTGCGTTTCGAGGGTATTCATGATCTGCATCAGCTGGTCGTACGACTTCTTGTCGATCGACTCCAGCTCGGCGAGCGGCACGGTGTTGCGGATACCCGCGACGACGTCCTCGCCCTGCGCGTTCTGCAGGTAGTCGCCGTAGACGCCCTGGTGGCCGCTGGCGGGGTCGCGGGTGAACGCGACACCCGTACCGGAGTCGGGGCCGAGGTTGCCGAAGACCATCGAGCAGACGTTGACGGCCGTGCCGAGGTCGCCGGGGATGCGCTCCTGGCGGCGGTAGAGCTTGGCCCGGTCGGTGTTCCACGAGTCGAAGACGGCCTTTATGGCCAGGTCCATCTGGTCGCGCGGGTCCTGCGGGAAGTCACGTCCGGCGTCCCGCGAGACGATCTTCTTGAACTGCTTGACCAGCTTCTTCAGGTCGGCCGCGTCGAGATCCACGTCGACGGTGACTCCCTTGGCCTCCTTCGCCGACTCCAGCGCCTCCTCGAAGAGGTCGCCGTCGACGCCGAGGACGGTCTTGCCGAACATCTGGATGAGGCGGCGGTAGGAGTCCCACGCGAACCGCTCGTCGCCCGCCTGGACGGCGAGACCGGCCACGGACTCGTCGGAGAGGCCGATGTTGAGGACCGTGTCCATCATGCCGGGCATCGAGAACTTCGCACCGGAGCGGACCGAGACCAGCAGCGGGTCGTCCGCCTGGCCGAGCTTCTTGCCCATCCGCGCCTCAAGCGCGTCGAGATGCGCGCTGACCTCGCCCCGGAGCTCCGCCGGCTCCTCGCCGCTGTCGAGGTAGACCTTGCACGCCTCGGTGGTGATGGTGAATCCCGGCGGGACGGGGAGTCCGAGATTGGTCATCTCGGCGAGGTTGGCACCCTTCCCGCCGAGGAGGTCCTTCAGATCCTTGTTGCCCTCGGTGAAGTCGTAAACGAACTTCTGGCCCTGGGCCTCCCGGGATTCCGGGGTGGATACGTGGGGATCTTTGTTTTCCGACACGGGTCTCGACTCCTCGAGGACGCGGTGGCTGCCCTGACGGCGAGGAACATACCCAGATCGAAGGTGTCTGGGTACGTCCACTTGTGCGTCATGAGGCGTCAACCACCCGTCCGCCAGCAGATCGAAAGTGACCTGCCCCGTCCCTCGATCAGAGGAATGCCTTCACTTCTTGAATGAATAAACACTCGATGCAATCAATATCTCGCGAATTGGTCACACGGAGCAACGGAAGCGTCGATCGATCAAAGTGGAGCTCATTGGCACCCAGTGCCATCATTTGAGAAATGCAGCCCTCAGAATTGCGCTCATCTGAGCACTCCAGCTCTCGGGGTGGCGAGAATCACTTTACGAACAGCGCTCAGATGTCACCATCCGGACGTGCAACCAGCGGCTCCCGGTCACTCACTGGTCATGGAGAAGCAGCCAGGTGTGAACAGATGGGGGCTGGCGAGGTGCGATGGGGCACCTTCGAGACCGATCCACGGCCGAAAATCGCCGAATCCGGCCAGATTCTGCGCTCAAATGAGCGGGGCATGCGAAGCGGCACGCGGTGCCTGCGGGGTGGTGCGCCCCTGAAGTGCCACGGGGCGGAGCGGACCCGGAGGTCCGGGGGCCGGGGGCCGGGGGCGCAAGAGCGGACCCGGAGGGGCGGGGCCCGGAGGGGCGGAGGTCCGGGGGCCGGAGGTCCGGAGCCCGGGAGCGCGAGAGGAGCCCAGGAGCGCGAGAGGGGCCCGGGGAGCGGAGGGCGCGAAAAGGGGCCCCGGGGAGCCCGCACAGGCTCTTCGGGGCCTCGGAAGCACTCGCGGGGGCGGGGTCAGCCCTTCCTCAGCCGCCCGACGTGTCCAGCTCCGCGTCCGCGCTCACGCCCGCGCAGTCGTACGGGTCCTTCAGCCAGCCGTCCGGCAGAACCACCCGGTTGTTGCCCGAGGTGCGTCCGCGAGGCCCGTCCGCGCCGTCCGGCCACGGCTGGTCCAGGTCCAGCTCCTGCAACTGCCCGCCCAGCTCCTCCAGCGACGAGGTGATCGCCAGTTTCTTGCGCATCTCCGAGCCGACCGAGAAGCCCTTGAGGTACCAGGCGACATGCTTGCGGAAGTCGATCACACCCCGGGTCTCGTCACCGATCCACTCCCCCAGCAGCGTCGCGTGCCGGAGCATGATGCCGGCGACCTCGCGCAGACCGGGCGCCGCCCCGGCAGGGGGCCCGCCCTGACCGGGGGCGGGGGCGGTCGCCGGGTTTCCACCGGGGGCCGGCGCCGGCCCCGGCTCCGTACCCTCGAAGGCCCTCACCAGGTCACCGAAGAGCCAGGGGCGGCCCAGGCAGCCACGCCCCACGACCACACCGTCGCAGCCGGTCTCGCGCATCATCCGGCGGGCGTCGTCCGCACACCAGATGTCGCCGTTGCCGAGGACGGGAATCTCCGGGACGTGCTCCTTGAGGCGGGCGATGGCGTCCCAGTCGGCGGTGCCGCCGTAGTGCTGAGCGGCCGTCCTGCCGTGCAGGGCGACGGCCGTGACGCCCTCCTCGACCGCGATCCGGCCCGCGTCCAGATAGGTGATGTGGTCGTCGTCGATGCCCTTGCGCATCTTGATCGTGACCGGGAGGTCACCCGCGTTGGAGACCGCCTGGTGGAGGATCGCGCGCAGCAGCGGCCGCTTGTAAGGGAGCGCCGAGCCGCCGCCCTTGCGGGTCACCTTGGGGACCGGGCAGCCGAAATTCAGGTCGATGTGGTCGGCGAGGTCCTCGTCCACGATCATGCGGACGGCCTTGCCGACCGTGACCGGGTCGACTCCGTACAGCTGGATCGAGCGCGGGGTCTCGGTCGCGTCGAAGTGGATGAGCTGCATGGTCTTCTCGTTGCGCTCGACCAGAGCCCGGGTGGTGATCATCTCGCTGACGAACAGCCCCTTGCCGCCGGAGAACTCCCGGCACAGGGTGCGGAAGGGGGCGTTGGTGATGCCGGCCATGGGGGCGAGCACCACGGGCGGCTGCACCGTGTGCGGGCCGATCCGGAGCTGCGGGAGCGAGGGGGCGAGCGTGGTCATTGCTCCATTGTCGCGTACGGCGCGGAACAGACCTTGTCGCACCGGACACGGGCCGGACGGGCAGCGAAATTCATTAGTTAACCGTACTATCCATATATGCCTGAGCTGAGCCCCCGCCGACGTCAACTGGTTCTGGCGATCTGTTGTATGAGCCTGCTGATCGTCAGTCTCGACAACACGGTCCTCAACGTCGCCCTGCCCTCCATGCAGAAGGAACTGCACGCCACCGTCGCGGGCATGCAGTGGACGATCGACGCCTACACCCTTGTCCTCGCCTCGCTGCTGATGCTCGCGGGCTCCACCGCCGACCGGATCGGGCGCCGGAAGGTCTTCAAGACCGGGCTCGTCCTCTTCACTCTCGGCTCGGTGCTCTGCTCCCTGGCGCCGAACCTGGAGTCGCTGGTGGCGTTCCGGATGGTGCAGGCGGTGGGCGGTTCGATGCTCAACCCCGTCGCAATGTCGATCATCACCAACACCTTCACCGACCCGCGCGAGCGGGCCCGCGCCATCGGGGTGTGGGGCGGGGTCGTCGGCATCTCCATGGCGGCGGGGCCCGTGGTCGGCGGCCTTCTGGTGGACTCGGTGGGCTGGCGGTCGATCTTCTGGATCAATCTGCCGGTCGGTCTCGTCGCGCTGCTGCTCACCTGGCGCTACGTCCCCGAGTCCCGCGCGCCGAAGCCGCGCCGCCCCGACCCCGTGGGGCAGCTGCTGGTGATCGCGCTGCTCGGTTCACTGACGTACGCGATCATCGAGGCGCCCTCGGCGGGCTGGACCTCGGCACGCATCCTGACGTTCGCCGCGCTCGCCGCCTGCGCGGTCGCCGGGCTGCTGCTGTACGAGCCCAGGCGCGCCGATCCCCTCATCGACCTGCGGTTCTTCCACAGCGCCCCGTTCAGCGGGGCCACCGTCATCGCGGTCTGCGCCTTCGCCGCGCTGAGCGGGTTCCTCTTCCTCAACACGCTGTACCTGCAGAACGTGCGCGGTCTGAGCGCGCTGCACGCCGGTCTGTACATGCTGCCGATGGCGGCCCTGACCTTCGTCTGCGCACCGCTGTCCGGGCGGCTGGTCGGCAGCCGGGGGCCGCGGCTTTCGCTGCTCGTGGCGGGCGTGGCCATGACGGCGTGCGGGCTGCTGTTCGCCGTGCTCGACGCGGAGACGGACAACGTCCTGCTGTTCACCGGCTACGTGCTGTTCGGCCTCGGCTTCGGCATGGTCAACGCGCCGATCACCAACACGGCCGTCTCCGGGATGCCGCGCTCGCAGGCCGGTGTGGCGGCGGCGGTCGCCTCGACCAGCCGGCAGGTCGGCGGGACGCTCGGGGTCGCCGTGATCGGTGCGGTGCTGGCGGCGGGGGTGGCCGGTGCCGGGTCCCCGCGCGGCGCCGGGTACGCCACCGCGTTCGTGGACGCGAGCAAGCCCGCCTGGTGGATCATCGCCGGATGCGGGCTGTGCGTCCTGCTGATGGGCACGCTGACCAGCGGGCGGTGGGCGCGGAGGACGGCGCGCCGGACGGCGGAGCGCCTGGAGGCAATGGCGGGCGCCCCGGCCGGGGATCAGGCGTCGGCGAGCTCCAGGGCCTGAAGGCGGAACAGCCGCTGCCTGGTCTCCTCGTCGGCGGGGGTGTACGCCACCATCCGCGGCCCGGCCGACGGGGTTCGGGCAGGGGCTGCACCTGCCCGTCCTGTTCCGCATCGTGCTCTCCGACGTACCGGCCGCGCGGGGCCGGTGTGGGCGGCGGGGTGATGACGACGACTCAGCAGGCGGCGCTGGCGCTGGGCGTGGCCACACTCGGCACGCTGTTCCTCTCCCTCGTCCCGGATTCGGGGATGCGGGGATGCGGGACGCGCTGGCCGTGACGCTGCTGGTGCAACTGGCCGCCGTGGCGCTGACGACGCTGCTGAGCCTGCGGCTGCCGCGCACGGTGGCGCGAGCGCGGAACAGCGAGGGGCGCGGGCATGGGCGTGGGCCCGGATCACTCCAAGGTGATCCGGGCCCACGGTCGTACGGGTGATGAGGAGGTGTCAGCTCTGCGCCGGGCCGTCCTGCCCGGTCGCACCCGGCTGCGCCGGGTCGTCCGAGGACGGCTCGTTCCGCGCGGCGGACGGGGTCGCCTGCGCGGAGGCGGGTTCCGACTGCGCACGCTCACGCATCTTGCGCAGCAGCTCCTGCTTCTGGTCGGCGGCCGCCTTGCGGTCGGCATCGCGCGCGGTGCCCGCGCCCTGCTGTTCGGCGCGGGACAGCTTCTTGCGCTGTCCGCCCACACCGAGGAGGTTGTTGCGGCTCTTGGCCACGGGGTTCTCCCATTCGTGGTGAGAAATGAGGTCGGGGACGACCTGGAAATCGGTCCGATGGGCGGCGGGTGGTCGAGCCCGCCGCGCTCTCACTCGTAGATCTGGAAGAACGAAGACATACCCGAACGGTACCCCGGCCGGAACGGGCCCGGCATCCGGTTTTCCGCCCGCCCGGCGGCCCTGGCGGGCGCCGCCGTTCGCGGGCGCGGCCGGACGTTCGCGGGCGACGCCGGACGTACGCGTCCGAGACCGTACGCGTCCGCCGCCGTTGGCGTCCGCCGCCGGACGTTCGCCGTGGGCGACCCGGCGGTCGCCGCGCGGCCGGGCCGCGGCGCCGCGGCCCGCTCAGGCGGTCCGGTCGACCGTTGCCCGGTGGGCCTCGGCGAGGTGTTCCTCGGCCTTGAGCCAGGGCAGGAACTGCACGCCCTTGCGCCAGTCGCAGGTGTCGCAGCTCAGCTGCCGCTGCGTCCCCGACTTCCGCACATGGACGATGTGTTCACGGCCGTGCTGGTCCCATCTGCTGACCTTGCTCGTGGTCATGGACGGCATCCGAGCCTCCTGTCGACGCATGGGCGCGCGGGCGCATGAGCGCGTCCGCCCAGTGTGCAACGAAGCCCCCGGTTCCGTACGGGGTACGGGGAACCGGGGGCCTCGCCGGGAAACCGCGGTGCGTCAGCAGCCCAGCAGCCGGGCGCCGAGGTAGGCCTGGATCTGGTCCAGGGAGACGCGCTCCTGCTTCATGGTGTCGCGCTCGCGCACGGTCACCGCGTTGTCGTCGAGGGTGTCGAAGTCGACGGTGACGCAGAACGGCGTACCGATCTCGTCCTGGCGGCGGTAGCGGCGGCCGATGGCGCCCGCGTCGTCGAACTCGATGTTCCAGTTCTTCCGCAGGTCGGTGGCGAGGCCCTTGGCCTTCGGCGACAGCTGCGGGTTGCGGGACAGCGGCAGGACGGCGACCTTGACCGGCGCGAGGCGCGGGTCGAGACGCATCACGGTGCGCTTCTCCATGACGCCCTTGGCGTTGGGCGCCTCGTCCTCGATGTAGGCGTCGAGGAGGAAGGCGAGCATCGCGCGGCCGACACCGGCCGCCGGCTCGATGACGTACGGAGTCCAGCGCTCGCCGGCCTCCTGGTCGAAGAAGGACAGGTCCGTGCCCGAGGCCTTGGAGTGCGCCTTGAGGTCGTAGTCCGTGCGGTTGGCGACGCCCTCCAGCTCGCCCCACTCACTGCCGCCGAAGCGGAAGCGGTACTCGATGTCGGCGGTGCGCTTGGAGTAGTGCGAGAGCTTCTCCGCCGGGTGCTCGTACCAGCGCATGTTCTCCTCGCGCATGCCGAGGTCCGTGTACCAGTTCCAGCGCTGGTCCATCCAGTACTGCTGCCACTCCTCGTCCTCGCCCGGCTTGACGAAGAACTCCATCTCCATCTGCTCGAACTCGCGGGTGCGGAAGATGAAGTTGCCCGGAGTGATCTCGTTCCGGAAGGACTTGCCCATCTGGGCGATACCGAACGGCGGCTTCTTGCGCGACGTCTGCTGCACCTGGCCGAAGTTGGTGAAGATGCCCTGCGCGGTCTCGGGGCGCAGGTAGGCGACCGAGCCGGAGTCCTGGGTGGGGCCGAGGTGGGTGGAGAGCAGACCCGAGAACTGCTTGGGCTCGGTGAAGGTGCCCTTGTTGCCGCAGTTCGGGCAGTTGAGCTCGGTCAGGCCGTTCGCGGGCGCGTGGCCGTGCTTCTCCTCGTACGCCTCCTCCAGGTGGTCGGCGCGGAAGCGCTTGTGACAGGAGGTGCACTCGGTCAGCGGGTCGGAGAACGTGGCGACGTGACCGGAGGCGACCCACACCTCGGGGGCCAGGATGACCGACGAGTCGAGTCCGACCACGTCCTCGCGCGCGGTGACCATGTAGCGCCACCACTGGCGCTTGAGGTTCTCCTTCATCTCGACGCCCAGCGGCCCGTAGTCCCAGGCGGCGCGCTGGCCACCGTAGATCTCACTGCAGGGATAGACGAAGCCACGGCGCTTGCTCAGGCTGACGATGGAGTCGATCTTGTCGGCGGCCACGGTGCTCTCTTCATTACGACGGCGAAATTGGACAGGGGTGGCGCGAAGCGCCTCGGTGGGGGGTGGTGGTCGGGAGACGGGCGGGCGAATGCTTCAGATTACCGGCGGGCACGCCCCTTCGATCAAATCGGTATCGGCGCGGACGGTCGCGCAGTCATCTCATCAGCCTTGTTGACAATCGTTTCCACTTTTGTTGAAAATGACTGTCATGAACGTAAGCCGCCTCATACCCACCGCTGCCGTCGCCGGAGCAGCCGTCCTCGGCCTCACCGCCCTCACCGCCTGCTCCGCCTCGGACACCGCCGGCCACAAGAACGGCGACAAGCTGAACGTGGTGGCGTCGTTCTATCCGATGCAGTTCCTGGCCGAGCAGATCGGCGGGAAGCACGTCTCCGTCACCACCCTGACCAAGCCGGGCGTCGAGCCGCACGACCTGGAGCTCAGCCCGCGGCAGATCGGCGGACTCTCCGACGCCGACTTCATCGTCTACCTCAAGGGCATCCAGCCCGCCGTCGACGACGCCATCGGGCAGTCCGGCTCGAAGGACGTCGTCGACGCCTCGAAGCTCACCACGCTGGAGGACCACGGCACCGAGACCGGCGCCGACGAGCACGGTCACGAGCACCACGGCGACGAGGCCGGGGCCGACCCCCACATCTGGCTGGACCCGGTGAAGTACGCCGAGGTCGCCAAGGGCGTCGGGAAGGCCCTGGAGAAGACCGACCCCGACCACGCCGCGGACTACCGGAAGAACACGGACGCGCTGGTCACCAGGCTCGACGGCCTGAACACGGCGTACACGAACGGGCTGAAGAACACCGCCACCAAGACGTTCATCACCACCCACTCCGCCTTCGGGTACCTCGCCGAGCGCTACGGCCTGACCCAGGAGGGCATCGCGGGCGTCGACCCCGAGGCCGAGCCCAGCCCCGCCCGGATCAAGGAGATCCACACCATCGCGGAGAAGAACAAGGTCTCCACCGTATTCTTCGAGACGCTCGCCAGCGACAAGACCGCGAAGACCCTCGCCCGGGACACCGGCCTGAAGACCGGCGTCCTGGACCCGCTGGAGGGAATCACGGACAGGTCCCAGGGCGCCGACTACATCGAAGTCATGCAGTCCAACCTCGCGGCCCTGCAGAAGGCGCTCGGCGCGAAGTGACCCACGAACCACCCGCCACAGCAGCATCGGAGGCGCTCATGCCCGAGTCCGGGAGCACCACGACCGACCCCGTGATAACCCTGCGCGGCGCCACGGCCACGCTCGGCGCGCGTCCGGTGCTGCGCGGCATCGATGTCACCGTCCACCGCGGCGAGGTCGTCGCCCTGCTCGGCGCCAACGGCTCGGGCAAGTCGACCGCCGTACGCTCCGTCATCGGTCAGGTCCCGCTCACCGGCGGCTCCGTCGAGCTGTTCGGCACCCCGCTGCGCCGCTTCCGCTCCTGGGCGCGGGTCGGCTACGTACCCCAGCGCACCACCGCGGCCGGCGGCGTCCCCGCCACGATCCGCGAGGTCGTCTCCTCCGGACGCCTCTCCCGCACGAAGCTGGGTCTGCTCCGCAGGGCCGACCGGGCCGCGGTCGACCGGGCCATCGGCCTCGTGGGCCTCGCCGACCGGGCCGGGGACTCCGTGGACGCGCTCTCCGGCGGGCAGCACCAGCGGGTGCTGATCGCCCGCGCGCTGGCCGCCGAACCGGAGCTGCTGATCATGGACGAGCCGATGGCCGGCGTCGACCTGGCCAGCCAGGAGATCCTCGCCACGACACTCCGCGAACAGGTCGCGGCCGGCACCACGGTACTGCTCGTGCTGCACGAGCTCGGCCCGCTGGAGCCGCTGATCGACCGCGCGATCGTGCTGCGCGACGGCTGTGTGATGCACGACGGGCCGCCCCCGAAGGCGCTGGGCCAGCACGCCCTGCCCGGCCACGACCACGTACACCCCCACGCGGCCTCCGAGCCCGTCCGGACCGGACTGCTGAGCTGATCATGGAATTCCTCGACCCTCCGTTCATGCAGCGGGCCCTGCTCGCCGCCGTACTGGTCGGCGTCATCGCCCCCGCCGTCGGCATCTACCTCGTCCAGCGCCGCCAGGCCCTGATGGGCGACGGCATCGGCCACATCGCGATGACCGGTGTCGGCCTCGGCTTCCTGCTCTCCACCAGCCCGGTGTGGATGGCCACGGCCGTCGCCGTCGTCGGCGCCGTCGCCATGGAGCTGATCCGCTGGTACGGACGCACCCGCGGCGACATCGCGCTGGCCATGCTGTTCTACGGCGGCATGGCGGGCGGCGTCCTGCTGATCAACCTCTCCGACACCGGCTCCAACGCCAACCTCACCTCGTATCTCTTCGGCTCCCTCTCCACGGTCTCCACCGAGGACATCACCGCGATCTGCCTGCTGGCCGCCTTCGTGCTGCTGGTGACGCTGGGGCTGCGGCGGCAGCTGTTCGCGGTCAGCCAGGACGAGGAGTTCGCCCGGGTCACCGGACTGCCGGTGCGGGCGCTGAATCTGCTGGTCGCCGTGACGGCGGCGGTGACCGTCACCGTGGCGATGCGGGTCGTCGGGCTGCTGCTGGTCAGCGCGCTGATGGTGGTGCCGGTCGCGGCCGCGCAGCAGATCTCCAGGTCCTTCAAGGTGACGTTCGTGCTGTCGGTCGTCATCGGCACGGCGGTGACCCTGGCCGGCACCGTGACCTCGTACTACCAGGACGTCCCGCCCGGCGCGACGATCGTGCTGCTGGCCATCGCGGTCTTCATCGGCCTGACACTGCTCGCGGCCCCGCTCGCCAGGAGGCGCGCCCGGCTCGGCGAAGCCTCGTCCGAGGAGTGCACTCTGGAGGTACCGGGCTCCCGTCCCGCCACGGACGACCTCCGGGTTTGACCGTGATCCCCGGACGGGCTGGCACAATGGCCCGACACAGGTACGGGCGACACGAGGAGGCTGCTGTGGCGACGGCGCCGATCAGTGGAACGAACGCGGCCCCGGTACGCGGCCGGTCGACCCGGCAGCGGGCGGCGGTGGCGGCGGCGCTCGACGAGGTGGACGAGTTCCGCAGCGCCCAGGAGCTGCACGACGTGCTCAAGCACCGCGGCGACTCGGTCGGGCTGACCACCGTCTACCGCACCCTCCAGTCCCTCGCCGACGCGGGCGAGGTCGACGTGCTGCGCACCACGGAAGGCGAGTCCGTGTACCGGCGCTGTTCGACCGGGGACCACCACCACCATCTGGTGTGCCGGATGTGCGGCAAGGCCGTGGAGGTCGAGGGGCCCGCGGTGGAGCAGTGGGCGGAGACGATCGCCACGCAGCACGGGTATGTGAACGTGGCCCACACGGTGGAGATCTTCGGGACGTGCGCGGAGTGCGCGAGCACGAAGGAGTGACGACGACGGCCCGGGGGCGCTGCCCCCGGGCCCGCGCCGCTCAGCCCGCCGGCTCCTGAGCCGCCTCCACCGCGCCGCCGAAGCGCCGGTCCCGCTGGGCGTACTCCAGGCAGGCCCGCCAGAGGTCACGGCGGTCGAAGTCCGGCCACAGCACGTCCTGGAAGACCATCTCGGCGTATGCGCTCTGCCAGATCAGGTAGTTGGACGTGCGCTGCTCGCCACTGGGGCGGACGAAGAGGTCGACGTCCGGCATGTCCGGGTAGTAGATGTACTTCGCGAACGTCTTCTCGTTGACCTTCGACGGGTCCAGCCTCCCGGCCGCGACGTCCTGCGCGAGGCGCTGCGCGGCGTCGGCGATCTCGGCCCGGCCGCCGTAGTTGACGCAGAAGTACAGCGTCATCCTGTCGTTGTCCTTGGTCTGCTCCTGGGCGACCTGGAGCTCCTGGACGACGGACTTCCACAGCTTGGGCATGCGGCCCACCCAGCGGATGCGGATGCCCAGTTCGTCCATCTCGTCGCGGCGGCGGCGGATGACGTCCCGGTTGAAGTTCATCAGGAACTTCACCTCCTCCGGGGACCGCTTCCAGTTCTCGGTGGAGAACGCGTACAGCGAGAGGTTCTTGACGCCCATCTCGATGCAGCCCTTGAGGACGTCCATGACGACGCCCTCGCCGACCTTGTGGCCCTCGGTGCGCGGCAGGCCGCGTTCCTTGGCCCAGCGGCCGTTGCCGTCCATCACGACGGCGATGTGCCGGGGCACCAGCTCGCCGGGGATCTTCGGGGGCGTGGCACCGGAGGGGTGCGGCTCCGGGGTCTTGTAGTCGCGCCGGTTACGGCTGCCGAGAATCCCGCGTACTGCCATGAACTGTCTCGCTCCCTGTGCCTGATCCGCCTGAGTCACTTCTCTACGTACCGCAGTGAGCGCAGCCCGCGCTCCAGGTGCCAGTGCAGATAGGCGGACACCAGTCCGCTCCCCTCCCTGACATGACGCGCCTCGCACGCGTCCGCCGTCTCCCAGTCGCCGCTGAGCAGCGCGCTCAGCAGAGTGACGGCCTCAGCCGAGGGTACGACGCTGCCGGGTACCCGGCAGTCGCCGCATATGACACCGCCCGCCGCGACGGAGAAGAACCGGTTCGGTCCGGGCATTCCGCACTTCGCGCAGTCCTCGAAGCTGGGCGCGTAGCCGTTGACGGCGAGCGAACGCAGCAGGAACGCGTCGAGGATGAGGTGCGGCTCGTGCTCGCCGCGTGCGAGGGTGCGCAGACCTCCGACGAGCAGCAGGTACTGCTGGACCGCCGGCTCGCCCTCGTGGTCGGTGAACCGCTCGGCGGTCTCCAGCATCGCGGTGCCCGCGGTGTAGCGGGCGTAGTCGGTGACGATGCCGCCGCCGTACGGGGCGATCGTCTCGCTCTGGGTGCAGAGCGGCAGCCCGCGGCCGATCAGCTCGCTGCCCCGGGCGAAGAACTGCACGTCGACGTGGGAGAAAGGTTCCAGCCGTGCCCCGAACTTGGACTTCGTGCGCCGTACCCCGCGCGCGACGGCCCGCACCCGGCCGTGGCCGCGGGTCAGGATCGTGATGATCCGGTCGGCCTCGCCCAGCTTCTGCGTGCGCAGCACCACGCCGTCGTCCCGGAACAAGCTCATGCGTCCATTGTCCGGTACGGGGAAGGCTCACCTGGCCCGCCCCCGCGACCGGTCGGTCTCAGCGTCCGCCCGCCGCGTCGGCCGCCGGTACGACCAGGCCCGATTCGTACGCGACGATCACCAGCTGGGCCCGGTCGCGGGCGCCGACCTTGCCCATGATCCGGCTGACATGGGTCTTCGCGGTGAGCGGGCTGAGTCCGAGGGTCCCGGCGATCTCGGCGTTGTTCAGCCCGCGCCCGACGAGGCAGAGCACCTGGCGCTCCCGCTCGGAGAGGCGGTCCGGACCGCCCGGCACTCCGGCGGGCGGGGTCCGGGGGCTGCTCAGCACCCGGGCGATGAGCCGGGCGGTCGGACCGGGCGAGAGCAGGGACTCGCCCGCCGCCACGGTCCTGATGGCGGCCAGGAGCTCGGCGGGCCTGGTGTCCTTGACCAGAAAGCCGGAGGCGCCCGCGCGCAGTGCGTCGATGACGTGCTCATCGGTGTCGTACGTGGTCAGGACCAGAACCTTCACCGCGGCGAGGTGTTCGTCGGCGGCGATGCGGCGGGTCGCCCCGATGCCGTCGAGATCGGGCATCCGGATGTCCATGACGACAAGGTCGGGACGGTGCTCGCGGGTCAGCTCGACGGCTTCGAGGCCGTTGCCCGCCTGGGCGACGACCTCCATGTCCCGGTCGGACTCGACGAGCATCGCGAAGGCCGCCCGTACCAGGGTCTGGTCGTCGGCGAGCAGTACGCGGATCACGGTGTGGCCCCCACCTCCTCCTGGAACGGCAGCAGCGCCGAGACCCGGAAACCGCCGCCGGGGCGGGGCCCCGCGTCCAGCGTGCCGCCCGTGCTGCGGGCCCGTTCCCGCATGCCCACGATGCCGAACCCGGGTGCCGAGCCGTCCTTCGGGGGTCCTGTGCCGTCGTCGGTGACGGTGACCCGCAGCGCGCTGCCGCCGTCCGGTGCCACGGCGACCCTGACCTGTACGCCGGTTCCCCCGTGCCGTACCGCGTTGGTCAGCGACTCCTGCACGATGCGGTACGCGGCCGCGCCGGTCGCCGGGGCGAGCCGGCCGGCCGGTGCGCGTACCGCGAGGTCGACCCGGGCTCCGGCCGCCTCGGCAGCCCGTACGAGGCCGGGCAGCGCCGCCAGATCGGGCAGCGGGCCTTCGGCGTCGTGCGGGTCGCGGCTGTCGGGCCGGCCGTCGCGCAGCACCTCCAGGGTGGTGCGCAGCTCGGCCCTGGCCTCCCGGCAGGTGCCGGCGATGTCCTCCAGCGACGCGGCGATCGCCGCCCGGTCGAGCCGGTCCGGGTCGACGGTCAGGATGTGCGAGGCGACCGAGGTCTGCACACCGATGAGGGTGATGCTGTGGGCCAGCAGGTCGTGCAGATCGCGGGCGATCCGCAGCCGCTCCTCGGCGACCCGCCGCCGGGCCTCCTCCTCCCGGGTGCGTTCGGCGCGTTCGGCGCGATCCAGCACGGAGGCGACGTACTGGCGGTAGACGCGCATGTCGACGCCGCAGAACAGCACGGCGACGATCCAGCCGGAGATGCGCAGCAGTTGCAGGCCCTGATGGGTGTTGATGGTGAGCACCACCGTCACCATCACGGCCAGGACGCCGATCCCGGTCAGCACCGTGCGCAGCGGCCGGCCGGTGGCCGCCACCGTGTAGAGCGCGATCCAGGTCTGCGGCATCGGTGCCGAGTGCGCGTTGTCGAGCCCGTGGTACGCGGCGAGGAGCGGGATCATGGCGAGCAGCGCGAGCAGCGGGTTGCGCCGCCGCCAGACGATCGGCACGGCGCTCGCGACGAGCAGCACCCAGCCGAGCGCGTCGGGCGACCGGGCGGGGTCGGTGAGAAGGGCGAGTGCGGCGGAGAGCGCACCGGCGCCCCCGGCTATGAGGGCGTCGGTGCGCGATTTGTGCGGTGCTTCCATGGGGTCGCGGTTGACGACGGCCATGATGCGCTCACGACGGCGCGCGGTTCGGGACACGCTTGCCATCCTCCGGTACGGGTGGGGCATCCGTCAGGTGATTGTGAGGAGTTCGGGTTCGCGGGCGCCGTCCGGTACGGCGGGGGTCCGGCTGAGCGCGCCCGGCCACCAGATCTTCCGCTGGAGTGCCACGCTCGCGGAGGTCACCAGGTAGGTGCGGACGAGGAAGGTGTCGAGGAGTACGCCGACGGCGACGACGAAGCCCATCTGGACCAGGCTCACCATCGGCATGTTCGTCAGGACCGCGAAGGTGGCCGCGAGCACCAGGCCCGCCGAGGCGATCACCCCGCCCGTGGTGCGCAGTGCGGTGAGCGCGGCGGCCGTCGGTGCGGCGCCGGAGACGGTCTCCTCGCGGACCCGGTGCATCAGGAAGATGCCGTAGTCGACGCCGAGTGCCACCAGGAAGACGAAGGACAGCAGCGGCAGTCCGGAATCGGTGCCCTTCATCCCGAGGAGCGGTTCGAAGACGAGTCCGCCGATGCCGAGCGAGGCGCCCCACACCGCCACGACGGCGACGACCAGCAGCAGCGGCGCGACGAGGCTGCGCAGCAGTGCGATCAGGATCAGCAGGACGGAGGCCAGGACGAGTGGTACGACGGTCCGGAGATCCCTGGCGTCGGCCGTCTCCGCGTCCATCTGCTGGGCGCCGGGCCCGCCGACGTGGCTGCCGTCCAGGGCGTCGCGCAGGGCCTCGACGGTCGCCCGCTCCCCCGCCGACTCGGGCCGGTCGGTGGCGGCCACGGACAGTTCGGTCCACCCGCCGCCGCTGCGGCCGCGTTCGACGGCGGCGACGCCCTCGGTGGCACGGGCCTTCGCCAGGACCGCCCCGGCCCGCTCGGTGGGTGCCATCACGGTGATCGGCTGGGTGGAGCGGCCGGGGTAGGCGGCGGCGAGGGTCTCCATCGCCGTGATCGACTCCGGCTTGCTGGAGAAGGAGTCCTGCTGCTTGAGGTGGCCGGGCAGGTGGAACGCGCCGAGCGCCAGCGCGCCCAGCAGCACTCCCCCGCAGGCGAGCACGGCCAGCGGCCTGCGCCCGGCCGAACCGCCCATCACGGCGAAGAGCGAACGGCGCTGCCGGGGCGCGCTGCCGTACGCGGGAATGAGCGGCCAGAACACCCGGCGGCCGAGCAGCACCAGGAGCGCCGGCAGCAGCGTCGTCATGGCCAGCAGCGCGCAGAGCACCCCGACGGCGGCGATGGGGCCCATGCCCCGGCTGCTGGTGAGGTCGGCGGCGAGCAGGCAGAGCAGTCCCGCGGCGACGGTGCCGGAGGAGGCGACGATCGCGGGCCCGCAGCCGCGCAGGGCGGCGGTCATGGCGTCGTACGGCCGCGTGAAGCGGCTCAGCTCCTCCCGGTAGCGGGAGACCAGCAGCAACGCGTAGTCGGTGCCCACGCCGAAGACGAGGATGGTCATCACGGCGGAGCTCTGGCTGGTGACCGTGATGTCGAAGCCGCGGTTGAGGCCGTACACGAGGGCCATGGACAGGGCGTCGGCCACGCCCGCGACGACCAGTGGCACCAGCCACAGCAGCGGGCTGCGGTAGATGACGATCAGCAGGATCGCCACGACGGCGACGGTCGTGTAGAGCAGCGGTCCGCCGAGGGATCCGTAGACCTTCTGCGCGTCGGTGTTCAGCGCCCCGGCGCCGCCGACCTCCACGCTCAGTCCGCCGCCGCCCTCGGCGACCGCGCGCACCTCGTCGACGAAGGCGGTCCTGGCGTCGTCGTCCTGTCCCGGCTCGACGGTGGCGACCGGGTACATCAGAGTCGTGCCGTCCTCGGACGGGACGGGGCGCGGCGTCCCGGTGAGTGCGTGGCCGCGGGCGACCTCGGCCGTCTGCTCGGCGGCCAGGGCCCGGTCGGCGGCGGTCAGCCCGCCGTCGCGGTGGTAGACGACGACGAGTTCGGTGGCCTCGCCGCCGGGCAGCGCGTCCTGGATCTTCGCCACCTGCGTGGAATCGGCGCTCGCCGGAAGGTAGTCGACGGCATGGTTGGTCTGTACGCCGCCGAGCCTGCCCGACAACGGGCCGGCGAATGCTGCCGCGGCGACCCAGAGGGCGAGGATCGCCCAGGGCAGCAGCATGCGCCGCCGGTTGCGCGGTCGCGAACGCGTACCGCTTGATTCCACTGCGGCCCTCATGACGGGCCCCCTTCCGCCGGGTGTCTGGTTCCTGTCCAGACTCCCGGCGGAAAGCGGCCGTTACGTCGCACCGGGGGCCGACTTCGCCGCTACTGCCGCAGTGGGCGCACGGGCCCGATTACTCCCGCGGGAGTACGCGCCGGGTGCGGGCGGGACCGCTCAGGAGGGGGTGCGCGCCGCCGCGGCGAGCAGCCGGGCGGTGTCCTCGGCGCAGAGCTGCAGCGCCCCGCCGACCGTGGCCAGCACCTCGCGCTCCGCCTGTCCGTACGGGCCGTCGGCCAGCGCGATCCTCGCACCCTGCAGCAGGATCGATTCGCGACCGGCGGGTGCCAGATGCGGGGCGAGGGGTTCCAGTGCCTCGTGCAGTTCGATGGCGAGGGCCGCACCGCAGGCCTCGGCCGCCGGGTCGAAGGCGGAGCCGTGGCCGATGTCGGCGGAGAGGACCTCGACGACGGTGGAGAGCTGCTCCTCCGTGCAGTCGTCGAAGCCGGCGTCGCGCACGATGGCCGCCGCGGCCTCCAGGACCGGACGGGAGGCGGTGCCGCCGGCCGCGAGGACGCCGAGCGCAACCGTGTGGACGGCGTCCCGGAGCATCGCGGAGAAGCGGGTGGTGGTGGGGTGGTCGAGCACCTCGGTGTCGAAGTGGGCCCGGCAGGCGGCGCATTCCACGACGGGGCCCGCGGTGCCGCGCCGCAGCATCGGCACGCCGAGCACCGTGAAGCGGCGACGGCCGGTGAGACGGCGGTAGTTGCGGTCGCCGCCGCAGCCGGGGCAGAAGAACTCGCCGTCGCCGACGGTGTCCCAGATGGTGCGGATGCCGCAGATACGCAGCTTCATGGCGCGTTGTACCAGGGCTGACCGCACGTCGCACACCTCCGTAACGCTCCGGCAACATTGCCGTGTGTCGACGTGATGTTAACCACAGTCGTGATGCGGCGTCAGTACCTCGATCGTCACAACCCCGGAGATGGCCGAACCCCGCCCCCCGGACGCGGGTGGGCGGGGTCTTCGACCGTGCGGCTTCAGGCCTTTTCGGGCACCCGGGTCAGCGGGCGGAGCGGTTGACGGCGGAGACGACCGCCTGCAGGGAGGCACGCGTGGTGTTGGCGTCGATGCCGATGCCCCACAGGACCTTTCCGTCGATCGCGCACTCGATGTACGAGGCGGCCTGGGAGCTGGCGCCCTCGCTCATGGTGTGCTCGGTGTAGTCCAGCAGACGGGCGTCGATGCCGATGGCCTGCAGCGCTTCGAAGAACGCGGAGATCGGGCCGTTGCCGGTGCCGGCCAGCACCGTGTCCGTGCCGTCCACGGTCGCCTCGACGGTGATGGTGTCCCGGCCGTCGGAGCCGGTCGTGGTCTGACCGGAGCGGATCTGCACGCGCCCCCAGGCGTTGTCCGGGTTCGGCAGGTACTCGTCCTGGAACGTGGACCAGATCTGCGTCGGCGTGACCTCGCCGCCCTCGGCATCGGTCTTGGCCTGAATGATCCGGGAGAACTCGATCTGCATCCGGCGGGGCAGGTCCAGCTTGTGGTCGTTCTTCAGCACGTAGGCGATTCCGCCCTTGCCGGACTGCGAGTTGACCCGGATGACGGCCTCGTAGCTGCGGCCGACGTCCTTCGGGTCGATCGGCAGGTACGGCACCGCCCACTCGATGTCGTCGACCGTCTTGCCCAGGGCGGCCGCGTCGGCCTCCATGGCGTCGAAGCCCTTCTTGATGGCGTCCTGGTGGGAGCCGGAGAAGGCGGTGTAGACCAGGTCGCCCGCGTAGGGGTGGCGCGGGTGGACCTCCATCTGGTTGCAGTACTCGCTGGTGCGGCGGATCTCGTCGATCTGCGAGAAGTCGATCTGCGGGTCGACACCCTGCGAGAAGAGGTTCATGCCCAGGGTGACCAGGTCGACGTTGCCGGTGCGCTCGCCCTGGCCGAACAGGCAGCCCTCGATCCGGTCCGCACCGGCCATGATGGCCAGTTCGGCGGCGGCGACGGCGGTGCCGCGGTCGTTGTGCGGGTGGACCGACAGGCAGACGAACTCGCGGCGCGTCAGGTTGCGCGACATCCACTCGAACCGGTCCGCGTGCGTGGACGGGGTCGAACGCTCCACGGTGGCGGGCAGGTTGAGGATGATCTCGCGGCCCTCCTCCGGCTGCCAGACGTCACAGACCGCCTCGCAGACCTCCAGGGCG
The DNA here is from genome assembly GCF_042887155.1 of Streptomyces sp. NPDC057963. Classification (NCBI taxonomy): domain Bacteria; kingdom Bacillati; phylum Actinomycetota; class Actinomycetes; order Kitasatosporales; family Streptomycetaceae; genus Streptomyces; species Streptomyces sp. NPDC057963. Next base: position 173,886 of record NZ_JBHVPX010000007.1, on the reverse strand, counting down.
AAGTCCAGCTCGGTGTCGGTGAAGATCTCGGGGCTGTACTGGTAGCCGAAGACCGTCTCCGGGCCCAGCAGCTTCTCGGCGTACTCCACGACCAGCCGGGTGCCGTCCACGGCGATCTGCTTGATGTCGTCCTTCGAGCCGCGGAAGACGACCCGGCGGAAGGTGGGAGCCGTCGCGTTGTACAGGTGGACGGTCGCGCGGTGGGCGCCGACGAGGGACTCCACGGTCCGCTCGATCAGATCCTCGCGCGCCTGCGTCAGGACGGAGATCGTCACGTCCTCGGGGATCGCGCCCTCTTCGATGATGGAGCGGACGAACGCGAAGTCGGTCTCGCCGGAGGACGGGAAGCCGACCTCGATCTCCTTGTAGCCCATGCGTACGAGCAGATCGAACATCTCGCGCTTGCGGGCCGGCGACATCGGGTCGATCAGGGCCTGGTTGCCGTCGCGCAGGTCGGTGGAGAGCCAGCGGGGCGCGACGGTGATCCGGTTGTCCGGCCAGGTGCGGTCGGGGATCTCGACGGCCTCGTACCGGCCGTACTTGTGGATCGGCATCCCGGACGGCTTCTGCAGGCCCGTGGCGTTGGTGATCGGCGTCGGCCGGCCGACAGCGGTCTCAGCGGGGGTCCGAGCGGGATTTGCGGCGGTCATGGCGTACGGCTCCTCGGGGTCCAACCAATGGGACGGCCGACTGTGTCGCTGCAACACCAGACTCCGCGGGGAGGGGGTCGGCCTACGACTACAGGCCCTCGCCGCGGCAGCTAAGAAGAAGCAGCCCGAAACGCATGATGCGTCGAGAGTAGCCGAGAGGCGCCTGAGGCGTCCGTCCCGTATCAGTATGCGGGACCGGGCGCCGGAAACGCCCAACGGTGACCGATCACTCCATTTCGTCAATCCGGGTCGCAACGGGTGACATGACGGTTACCCGGTGCCACAGTCGAGTGCATGCAGCCTCAGTCTCCGCACGGGTTCCACCCCGTCTTCTGCACGATCGTGCCGCCCCATGTCCTCGACAAGCTGTCCCAGTCCGACAACCCCGATCTCGCGGGCCCCGCCCGCCGCACCCTGGAGGGCGACGCCGCCCGCCGCACCCGCCGCCAGATGGCCACGGTCGCCACCGTGCCCCCCGCCCGCGCGGCGGAGGGGGAGGCGTCCGACCAACCCGACCGAACCCTGTACGACTGCCGCCACAGCACCCGGCTGCCCGGCACCGAGGTCCGCACGGAGGGCCAGGAGCCGACGAAGGACGCGAGCGTCAACCGCGCGTACGCGGGGCTCGGAGCAACGTTCGACCTGCTGCTCAAGGCGTACGGCCGCCGTTCGATCGACGGCAGCGGACTGCCGCTGATCGGTTCCGTGCACTACGACGAGAAGTACAACAACGCCTTCTTCGACGGCGAGCAGATGGTCTTCGGCGACGGGGACGGCGAGGTCTTCCTGGACTTCACCGTCGCCATCGACGTGATCGCCCACGAACTGACACACGGGCTGACCCAGTACACCGCCAATCTGAGCTACAACGGCCAGTCCGGCGCGCTCAACGAATCGGTGTCCGACGTCTTCGGCTCCCTGGTCAAGCAGTACACGCTGGGCCAGAGCGCCGACCAGGCCGACTGGCTGATCGGCGCCGGACTGCTGGCACCCGGCGTCCAGGGCGAGGCACTGCGCTCGCTGAAGGCGCCGGGAACCGCGTACGACGACGACGTACTGGGCAAGGACCCGCAGCCCGCGTCGATGGCGGACTACGTCCGCACCAGCGAGGACAACGGCGGAGTGCACATCAACTCCGGCATCCCGAACCGCGCGTTCTACCTGCTGGCGACGGCGCTCGGCGGCAATGCGTGGGAGCGGGCCGGTCAACTCTGGTTCGATGTGCTCACAGGGGGGCAACTGGCCGTGGACGCGGACTTCGCCTCCTTCGCCCGGCTGACGGTGGCCGCGGCCCGCAGCCGCTTCGGGGAGGGCGACGAGGCGGAGGCGGTCCTGAAGGCATGGTCGGAGGTGGGCGTACCGACCGCGTAGAAACGACCCCGGACCCGTCCGGCGATGGAGGAGACCACATGCGGATTCAGGTCAGCAGGACCGGCGGCTTCGCCGGCATCGCACGCCACCGCGAGGTCGACACCGCCGGACGGGCCGACGCCCCGGAATGGGAGGCCATGGCCGAATCGGCGCTCGCCGCGGGCCACGACACCCCGCCCCCGGGCGTCCCGGACGGCTTCCGCTACCGGATCACGATCGGCGACCGGACGATCCACTGCGCGGATCCGAAATTGACCGACGCCCAGCGCGCGCTGATCTCACGCGTCCTGAAGGAGGGCGCGTGAGAGAGCGCCGCCCGGGTCGCCGGCCCGCCAGGGGACCGGCGCGCCCCTGAGCCCGCTCAGAACCCCAGCTTCCGCAGCTGTTTCGGGTCGCGCTGCCAGTCCTTGGCCACCTTCACGTGCAGATCCAGGAAGACCGGCGTGCCGAGCAGTGCCTCGATGTGCTTGCGCGACTTCGTACCGACGTCCTTCAGCCGCTTGCCCTTCGGGCCGATGATGATGCCCTTCTGGCTGGGGCGTTCGATGTAGACGTTGGCGTGGATGTCGAGCAGCGGCTTGTCCGCCGGGCGGTTCTCGCGCGGCAGCATCTCTTCGACGACGACCGCGATGGAGTGCGGCAGCTCGTCCCGTACGCCTTCGAGCGCGGCCTCCCGGATCAGCTCCGCGACCATGACCATCTCGGGCTCGTCGGTGAGGTCGCCCTCCGGGTAGAGCGGCGGGCTCTCCGGGAGCAGCGGGGCGATCAGATCGGCCAGCAGGCCGACCTGCTGGTCCTTCACCGCGGAGACCGGGATGATCTCGGCCCACTCGAAGCCGAGCTCCTCGCCGAGGCGGGACACGGCGAGCAGCTGTTCGGCGAGCTGCTTGGAGTCGACCAGGTCGGTCTTGGTGATGACGGCGATCTTCGGGGTCTTCTTGATGCCCGCGAGTTCCTTGACGATGTACTTGTCACCGGGGCCGAGCTTCTGGTCGGCGGGCAGGCAGAAGCCGATGACGTCGACCTCGGCCCAGGTGGTGCGTACGACGTCGTTGAGACGCTCGCCCAACAGCGTGCGCGGCTTGTGGAGGCCGGGGGTGTCGACCAGGATCAGCTGGGCGTCCTCGCGGTGCACGATGCCGCGCACGGTGTGCCGGGTGGTCTGGGGCCGGTTGGAGGTGATCGCCACCTTCTGGCCGACCAGAGCGTTCGTGAGGGTGGACTTGCCCGCGTTGGGGCGGCCCACGAAGCAGGCGAAGCCGGCCCGGTGGGGGGCGTGGTCCGCAGCCTGCTGTGCAGCGGCTTCTGTGTCAGGTCGAACGCTCATGGCGCCCATTGTCCCCGATCCTGGCGGCTCCGCCGTACCAACCGCCGCGACGGGGCCTGTCGCGCGCGTCCCGGACCGTACGGGCACGGCTCCGGCGGGCCCGTATCCACAGCGCCGCGGCCCCGCCGGCGATCACCAGCAGGACCCCGGCCACCAGCCAGGGCAGTGCGAAGTATCCGACGGCGGCCGACTCGCGGGTGTCGCGGGCGCTCGCGGTCAGTTCGATCTCGCCCCATTCCAGTTGGGGAGCGTCGGCCCACTGCTCGGTCAGCCGGACCTGCTGGCGGGGCAGGAGTTCGGAGGGGATCTTCTTCAGATCGCGGGCAAGGAGGGTGCGGCCGAAGAGGCCCTCGGCCTTGAGGGAGACCTTGGGGCTGAGGGTGACATTGCCCCGGTTGCGGAGCGTGTACGAGATGACGGCCCGGCTCTTCCCGGTGCCCGGGACCAGCGGCTGGGTGTGCTCGACCTCGATGTCGTCCACGGAGAGCGCGGGCATCGTCGGCCCGTTCACCCGCAGATAGATCCGGGCGCCGACCGCCTTCCGGATGCCGACGGCGACGGCTCCCGCGTCCGCCGGATCGATGCGTTCGTCGAGGGCGACGAGTGCGCCGGGGTGGTCGCCGGGCTCGGCGTCCTCGGGGACGGTGAGGGTGACCGGGACGGTGACGGAGCCGTGCGGCCGTACGGTGACCCGGTCGCGGCCGGTCCTCGTCCAGGCGCCGACCGAGCGCTGTTTCTCGTTCTGGGCCCGGACGGCGAAGCCGCCGTCGCGCGCGGTGTTGTAGGCGTCGGCCGCGTACAGCCGGAAGGTCTGCGGCCGGTCCGTCTTGTTGGTGACGGTGACCTGGTCGTCGAGCGTGGCGCCGGGATCGGCGGAGAGGTAGAAGTACGGGCGCTGCCCGGCCTGGGTGGTGGCCGGGTAGACCGACCAGCTGCCGTTGTCCGCGGCGTGGGCGGCGGGGGCGCCGGTCAGCACGAGGACGCCGGCCAGGAGGAGTACGTACAGCTTGCGCACGGTGCGGGGCCTCCGGATCGGTCGGTCGGGGTGCGGGACGGGCGGTCCGGGCGGGTGCGCGCCCGGTCCGCCGGTCGTCCGGTGCCGCTCGGTCACGTGAGGGTGAGGGTGAGCACGCCGGAGTACGCCCCGGGGGCGGTGTACGCCGGTACCTTCAGCGCGAGCCGGGCGTCGACGGTGAACTCACCGCCGGTGAGGGCCCCGTTCGGCGTGGACGCCAGCGTGGCGCCCGCGCTGCCCACCGGTCCCGCGGAACCGGCCGCACAGGTGCTGGGGCTGCCGGGCTTCGTCGCGCAGACCGGGGTCCAGCCGAGTGCGGACGCACCGATCGTCGCGCCGCCGGGGCCCTTGAAGTCGGTGACCTTTCCGGTGAGGGACCAGCCGGCGGGACCGCCGCGGTAGTCCTCGACCGTCACCGTCTGCAGCGAGCCGCGGGAGGCGCCGCCCCTCCCGAAGTCGACCGCCGACATCTCGACGGTGTCCCCGGCCTGGACCATGGACAGCGTGCCCGCCTTCACGGACGAGTCGAGCCGCTGGCTGCCGTCAGGGACCTCGCCGCCGCCACCGGTGACGGTGTACGCCTGCGGCCCGGCGCCCTTGGCCGCGTCCCAGCCGCCGCCCTCGTAGGCGACGATGCCGGTGGTCGCCGGATCGTCGACGGTGAGCCGGCCGCTGAAGCCGCCCGAAGCGTCCGCCTTGACGGTGGCCGTGTCGGCTGTCCGGGCGTCACCGGCCCGGCCCGCGAGCGTGACGTCCGCGCCCGCGGTGAACTTCGACCCGGTCACGGTGACCGCGTCGCCCGCCTTGCCGGACGCGGCCCCGAGCCGGATGGCGCGCTCGTTGACCTGGCCGCCGCCGTCGGTCGCGAGGATCGTCTCGGAGACCGGGGCGGGCGGATCCGTCACCGTGCAGGGGGTGTCCAGCTCCATGATGTAGCTGGTGTGGATGTTGTAGTCGCCGGGCGACAGCGTGATCTGGCCGGGCGCGGTGACCGTGAAGGTGCCGGTCATCGAGAACGACGGGAAGTCGCCCTTGCCGGGGACCGGGGTGTTCTTCTTCGGCCCCGCGACGGTGACGCTCGTGGACTGCGCACCGCCGACGGTGACCTTGCCGGTCGGCGTCATGATGTCGGCGGGCAGCGCCAGATCCACCGGGTTGCCCGCGGCCGGTTTGACGACGGTGTACGTGACCGTGACCGTGTCGCCCACGGTCGGGGCGGCGTTGTCGACGGTGATCTCGGCCTTCGTCGTCCCGTCGATCGGCGGGATGCCCGCGATGGCCGGCGGGATGCAGTGGGTGGGGAAGTCCACCGGCACGGAGGCCGTCACGGTGGCCTGTGCGGGGGCGGCGAGTCCCCCTCCCCCGGCGACGACGAGCGCGCCCACCCCCAGCGCGGCGGCCCAGCGGCGGCCGCGCGGGGGGCGTCTTCGGGCCCCGGCTCTTCGCCTGCTGATTCCTCGGACGGTCGGTCGCATGGAGCCCCCTCCTGCCGGATGCGGCGCAGCGGCTCTTCTGCGCCGACAGGGGCCCATTGACGACTCCGGCCGAAAAGAAGTCAATGGAAGCGAAACGCGCCGACTGATGGGCCATCAGATGCTGTCAAGATCGGCTGCCGGGAGGCGCGTTCCTCCGCGGGATTCCGCCGGCGCCGGCCTGCCGTCACGCTCTACTCCGCCGACATCAGTCCGCCGGCGTCAGCCCGCCGTCACGCTGACCCGCAGCGTGCCGTCGGGTCCGGCGAGCAGCACCGGTGTGTCCGGGCCGCCCAGGTCCCGTACGGCGGCGCGGTCCTCGTCCGACGGGGCCGGGGCCTCGGAGACGACCGCGGCGGCCTCCAGCGAGGTGGCGCCGCTGGCCACGGCCATCGCGACGGCGGTCTGCAACGCGCTGAGCTTCAGCGATTCCAGCCGCACGGTGCCGGCGACATACGTACGTCCGGTCTCGTCCCGCACGGCCGCGCCCTCCGGCACACCGTTGCGGGCGCGGGCGCTGCGCGCCAGCGTGACGATCTTGCGGTCCTCGGGGCCGAGGTCGGTGCTCTCAGTCATGTGCCGAGCATACGAACCGGGGGGCCCGTTCCCCGCCCCGCCCCTTCCCGTGGCCGGCGGCTCCGCCCCGGGCCCCTCTCCTCGACCGCCGCGGGGGCCTGATCCCTATGCCCGGTCCAGCCTGAGCCGGTCCGCCTTCGGCAGTCCCGCCACGACCAGGTCGTAGGAGTCCTCGATCAGCTCACGGAGCACCCGGTCCGGCACCCCGGACACCGTCACCGTGTTCCAGTGGCGCTTGTTCATGTGCCAGCCCGGCACCACCGCGTCGTACTCCTCCCGCAGCCGCACCGCCTCGTCCGGATCGCACTTGAGGTTCACGCTCAGCGGACGCGCGTCCAGCGTGCTGAGCGCGAACATCTTGCCGAGCACCTTGAAGACGGACGCCTCCGGCCCGAACGGGAACTCCTCGACGCTCGCGTTGAAGTCCAGGCAGAACGCCCGCAGCTGCTGCGGAGTCACTCTGCGTCCACCCCCTGTGGCCCCACGGGCTCCACCAGCACCGTGACGATCTTGTTCCGGCGACCCGCCGGGGACTCCGCCGTCAGCCGGAGCCGGCGGCCGTCCGGCAGGTCGACGACCGAAGACGCCCCGGCGATCGGGACCCGGCCCAGCGCCTTCGCGAGCAGTCCGCCGACCGTCTCCACGTCCTCGTCGTCGTACTCGTCGAGGTCGAACAGGTCCCCGAGGTCGCCGATGTCCAGGCGCGCGGTCACCCGGAAGCAGCCGTTCTCCAGCTCCTGGACGGGCGGGAGTTCACGGTCGTACTCGTCGGTGATCTCGCCGACGATCTCTTCGAGGATGTCCTCGATGGTGACGATGCCCGCCGTACCGCCGTACTCGTCGATCACGACGGCGACATGGCTGCGCTCCTGCTGCATCTCGCGCAGCAGATCACCGGCGTTCTTCGTATCGGGCACGAACGCCGCCGGCCGCATCGCCGTGGAGACGAGATCGGCCTCCGACTCCCGGTTGATGTGTGTCTTGCGGACCAGGTCCTTGAGGTACACGACGCCGACGATGTCGTCCTCGTTCTCCCCGGTGACGGGGATCCGCGAGAAGCCGGAGCGCAGCGCCAGCGTCAGCGCCTGCCGGATCGTCTTGTAGCGCTCGATGCAGACCAGATCGGTCCGCGGCACCATGACCTCGCGCACCAGCGTGTCACCGAGCTCGAAGACCGAGTGCACCATGCGGCGCTCCTCGTCCTCGATCAGCGACTCCTGCTCGGCGAGGTCGACCATCGCCCGCAGCTCGGCCTCACTGGCGAACGGCCCCTTGCGGAACCCCTTGCCCGGCGTCACGGCGTTGCCGATGAGGATCAGCAGCTGCGGGATCGGGCCCATGACCCTGGCCAGCGGCAGCAGGACGTACGCCGCCGCCGTGGCCGTGTTCAGCGGGTGCTGGCGGCCGATGGTGCGCGGTGAGACACCGATGGCGACATACGAGACGAGGACCATCACGGCCATGGCGACGGCCAGCGCCTCCCAGGTCTGGGGGAACTCCTTCAGACAGGCGTACGTGACGAGCACACCGGCCGACATCTCGCAGGCGACCCGCACCAGCAGGGCGACGTTGAGGTAGCGGGTCGGGTCGGCCGCGACCTGTTCCAGTTTCCGGCTGCCGCGCCGCCCGGACCGGACCGCCTCGGCGGCCCGGAAGCTCGACGTACGGGCGATGCCCGCCTCCGCGCAGGCCGCCAGCCAGCCCACGACGACCAGCAGCACGGCTCCCAGGACGAGGGGAACGCTCACGAGACGGTGGGGGCGGGCGACGGACCGGTCAGGCCGCGCTCGGCGCGCCAGCCGTCGACGATCGCGGCCTGGAGGCCGAACATCTCGGCCTTCTCGTCCGGCTCCTCGTGGTCGTACCCGAGGAGGTGCAGCACTCCGTGGACGGTGAGGAGCTGGAGCTCCTCGTCCATGGAGTGCTGCGTCTCCGCGTCCTCGCCCTGCTTCTTGGCGACCTCCGGGCAGAGCACGATGTCACCGAGGAGCCCCTGCGGGGGCTCCTCGTCGTCCTTGGCCGGCGGACGGAGTTCGTCCATCGGGAAGGACATGACATCCGTCGGCCCCGGCAGGTCCATCCACTGGATGTGGAGCTGCTCCATGGCGTCGGTGTCCACCACGATCACCGAGAGTTCGGAGAGGGGGTGGATCCGCATCCGCGCGAGGGCGTAGCGGGCGATGTCGAGGATCGCCTGCTCGTCGACCTCGGTTCCGGACTCGTTGTTGACGTCGATCGACATGGTGCGGTGCGACTACTTCCCGTTGTGGCTGTCTCGGTTGTCGTACTTCTCGTACGCGTCGACGATACGGCCGACCAGCTTGTGCCGGACGACATCCTGGGAGGTGAGCCGGGAGAAGTGGACGTCCTGAACGCCGTCCAGGATGTCCTGGACCTGACGCAGACCGCTCTTGGTCCCGTTCGGCAGGTCGACCTGGGTGACGTCACCGGTGACGACGATCTTCGAATCGAAGCCGAGCCGGGTCAGGAACATCTTCATCTGCTCGGCGCTGGTGTTCTGCGCCTCGTCGAGGATGATGAACGCGTCGTTGAGCGTACGACCGCGCATATACGCGAGCGGCGCCACCTCGATCGTGCCCGCCGCCATCAGCCGCGGGATCGAGTCGGGGTCGAGCATGTCGTGCAGCGCGTCGTAGAGCGGGCGCAGATAGGGGTCGATCTTCTCGTAGAGCGTGCCCGGCAGGAAGCCGAGCCGCTCGCCCGCCTCGACGGCGGGCCGGGTCAGGATGATGCGGTTGACCTGCTTGGACTGCAGGGCCTGGACGGCCTTCGCCATGGCGAGGTAGGTCTTGCCGGTGCCCGCGGGGCCGATACCGAAGACGACCGTGTGCTTGTCGATCGCGTCGACGTACCGCTTCTGGTTGAGCGTCTTGGGGCGGATGGTGCGACCGCGGCTGGAGAGGATGTTCTGGGTGAGCACCTCGGCCGGCGTCTCGGGACCGTCCCCCTCGCCGCTCTCCGTCGCCCTGAGCATGGCGATCGAGCGTTCCACTGCGTCCTCCGTCATCGGCTGACCGGTGCGGAGCACCAGCATCATCTGGTCGAACAGGCGCTGGATCAGAGCGACTTCCATCGCGTCCCCGGCGGCGCTGACTTCGTTTCCCCGGACATGGATGTCGGCCGCCGGGAAGGCCCTCTCGATCACGCGCAGCAGGGCGTCACCTGAACCCAGGACGGTCACCATCGGATGCTTGGCCGGAACGGTGAACTGGGCTCGCGCCTGCCCCGGCGCGGGGGTCTGGGCTGTGGGTGTCTGAGTCATGGGCCGGCTCTGTGGCCTGCACATACCTCCCGTTGCAAGGTTCTCGCCGATCGACAACCTCTGGATTACCAAGCGTACGACTCCGCACCGGCAACACCGAGGGCTTTTTCGCACGCACTGCGAACGCCTGTGCCCCGGGCTACCCCGGGTGGCGGAAGCCGATCGTCGGAACGGCCCTGCGCAGTGGCCACGGCCTGGCGGCTGCGGGCAGCAGCCTCTCCAGGAACGCGTAGCGCTGGAGCGCCGCCGGATCCTGGTCCGTGAAGGTGCGGACCTTCTGCCACCAGGCGGCGATCTCCTCCCAGTCCGGCGCCGACAGCGATCCGCCGAACTCCTGCACCGAGAGCGCCGCCGTCAGTCCGGCGAAGGCCAGCCGGTCGGCCAGCGGCCAGTCCGCCAGCGTGCCGGTGACGAATCCGGCGACGAAGACATCGCCCGCCCCGGTCGGATCGAGCGCCTCGACCTCGATCGCGGGCACCTCGGCGCTCGCCCCGGTCGCCGCGTCCACCGCGTACGCGCCCTCCGCGCCCAGGGTGACCACGGCGAGCGGCACCCGTTCGGCCAGGGCGTGGGCCGCGGCGCGCGGGCAGTCGGTGCGGGTGTAGCGCATCGCCTCCTCGGCGTTCGGGAGAAACGCCTGGCAGTGCTTCAGGTCGGCCAGGGCGTCCAGGTCCCAGCGGCCGGTCTCGTCCCAGCCGACGTCGGCGAAGATCCGGGCGCCGTTCCCGGCCGCCCTGGCGACCCAGGGCTCGCTGCGGCCGGGGACGAGCGAGGCGATGGCGGCCCGGGCCCGGGGCGGGCAGCGCGGGAACACGGACTCCTCGGCGGGGATCACGACGCCGTGGGTGCCCGCGGGGCCGGGGGCCTCGTGGCCGTGCGAGACCATCGTCCGCTCGCCCTCGTACGCCATGGAGACGGTCACCGGCGAGTGCCAGCCGGGGACGGTGTGGGACATGGACAGGTCGATGCCCTCGCCCTGTTCCAGGGCGTCCCAGCAGTACTCCCCGTAGTGGTCGTCGCCGAACGCCGCGGCCAGTGAGGTGTGCAGCCCCAGCCGGGCCAGCGCGGTGGCCATGTTGGCGACGCCCCCGGGGCTGGAGCCCATGCCGCGCGCCCAGGACTCGGTGCCGCGGACGGGGGCGCTGTCCAGGCCGGTGAAGATGATGTCGAGGAAGACCGTGCCGGTGAGGAAGACGTCGCAGTCCGGGTCCTGCGGGGCGCGCAGCCCGTCCAGCGGGTCGATCCCTGGAATGTCTGTGCTCACCCTTGCGCTCCCCGGTCGTGGCAGATCTGGCCAGTGTGCCCGATTCACGCCCGTAACCGGAGGGTCCGCGCCGCCGCTCGCCACGGGCGCGTACCGGCCCCGCACACGCAGGCACTGACCTGCATAAACGCTCGCTGCTACCCGCACACTCGAAGGGTAAACGCATAGGTGACGCAGATCACATAGGGGTGCCTTTCGGTCGACTGGGAGCAGTTGATACAAATTGGGCCCGCGAGCCCCGTCGGCGACAACTGCCGACGCGTGCACCGCCTCTCCGTACTTCCCGCACTCCCGCATTCCCGCATTCCCGCATTGCCTTCGCCTGCCCTCCCTGCCTCCTCCGCCTCTTCGGCATGTCTTCAGGAACGCCCATGTCCTCGCGCCCTCGCGCCGCGTGGCCCCTGGTCGCCGTGTTCACCGCCGGTTACCTCGCCGCCTATCTGCTCCCCACCATCGTCGGGCGGCTCTCCGTCCACCTCGGCCTCAGTACGGCCCAGGCCGGTCTGGTGGGCAGTGCCCTGCTGTTGAGCTCCGCGACCGCCGGATTCACGCTGGCGGGCCGGGTCGAGGCGTACGGGCCGCAAAGACCGGCGCGGATCGGGCTCGTGCTGGCCATGGCGGGGTACGGCTGCGCGGCGCTGGCGGGCTCCGTGCCGCTGGTGGTCACGGGCGCGGTGATCGGCGGCTTCGGCTCCGGCACCGCGACCGCCGTGGCCGCGTCGGGCATCGCCGCGCAGCGCGATCCGCACCGGACCTCGTCGCTCGGGCTGCTGAGCGTCTCCGCGACGGCGGGTGCCCTCTATCTGACGATCCCGCATCTCGGCGGCGGCCACCGGCTGCCGTTCGCCTCGATCGCCCTGGTCGCCCTGCTCGTCTGGCCCGCCACCGCACGGCTCGGCGACGCCGCACGCAGCGGTCCCGCCGCCCCCGCCACCGGCCGGCTGCCGCACCGCCGCTCCGGTCTGGTCCTGGCGGGCGGCATGCTCGTCTGGTCCATGGCGCAGAACGCGCTGTGGGGTGTCAGCAGCCGGATCGGGGTGGCCCAGGCGGGGCTCTCCGAGGTCAGCGTCGGCGCGGTGTTCGCCGCCGCGCTCGGTGCGGGACTGCTCGGCGTGATGGGCGCCGGGGTGCTCGGGGCGAAGCTCGGCCGGGCGGTGCCGATCGGTCTGGGCACCGTGATCATCGCGGCGAGCATCGTGCTCAGCTCGTCCGCCGGGAACCTCGGTTCGTTCGCGACCGGCGAGATCCTGTGGAACACCGTCTACCCGGTGGTCCTGTCGTACCTGATCGGCCTGGCCGCGTCCCTGGACGTACGCGGCCGCTGGGCGGTCCTCGCCGGCTCCGCCTCATCCGTCGGAGTGGCCTGCGGACCCGTCCTCGGCAGCGTGCTGTCCGAACAGGCCGGGTACCCGGTCATGGGCCTGGTCCTGGGCGCCGTCACGCTCCTGGTCGCGACCCCGATCACGGCGGTCGCCCTGCACACCGGGGGCCGCCCGCTGGTGCCGGGATCGGTCCGCCGCAGGGGCGGCGCCCCGGCCGCGCTGCTCGCCGTCACCACCGGGGCGGTGCCCGGCGCCGTGCCCCGGCTGGGCGCGCCCGAGCAGGCCGTCGCGGAGATCAGCCTGCCCGCGCTGCGCCGCAGGCGCCCGGTCCGGAACGCGTTCCGGACGGCCGGCCCGTCGGGCGGGGCCGGTCAGTCGAACGCGTACGCCTCGACCTCGGACAGATAGCGCGCCCTGCGCTCCTCGTCGTGGTCGAGGAAGGCCGCCTCGAAGGAGTTGCGGGCCAGTGTGCGCAGCTGCTCCCGGTCCAGACCGAGCGCCTCGTGGACCGCCCGGAAGGTGTCCCCGACATAGCCGCCGAAGTAGGCGGGGTCGTCGGAGTTCACCGTGCAGAGCAGTCCGGCCTCCATCATGGCCCGCAGCGGGTGCTGTTCCAGGGTGTCGATGGCGCGCAGCCGTACGTTGGACAGCGGGCAGAGGGTGAGCGGCACCCGGTCGGCGGCCAGCCGTTTCACCAGCTCCGCGTCCTCCATGCAGCGCAGCCCGTGGTCGATGCGCTCGACCCCGAGGACGTCCAGGGCCTCCCGGATGTACTCGGGCGGGCCCTCCTCGCCCGCGTGGGCGACCTTGCGCAGCCCGAGCGCCCCCGCCGCCTCGTACACCTCGCGGAACTTGGCGGGCGGGTGCCCGACCTCCGCCGAGTCGAGGCCGACCGCGCTGATCCGGTGCAGATACGGCTTCGCGGACTCCAGGGTCCGCAGCGCCGACTCGGCGGACTCGTCGCGCAGGAAGCACATGATCAGCTGGGTGGAGATGCCGTGCTTCTCCTCGCTGCGGTCCAGCGCCCGGCCGAGCCCCTCGACGACGGTGCCGATCGGGACGCCGCGCGCGGTGTGCGCCTGCGGGTCGAAGAAGATCTCCGCGTGCCGGACGCCCTGGGCGGCGGCGCGGGTGAGGTACGCGTCGGCGAGCTCCTCGAAGTCCTCCTCGGTCCGGAGCACGGCCATCAGGGCGTAGTACAGGTCGAGGAAGGTCTGCAGATCGTCGAAGAGGTAGGCGGTGCGGAGCTCTTCGGTGTCCGCGTACGGCAACCGCACGCCGTTGCGTTCGGCGAGCGCGAAGGCCAGCTCGGGTTCGAGGGTTCCCTCGATGTGGAGGTGGAGTTCGGCTTTGGGGAGATGCACGGGTTTTTCACGCTCACAAATGGTGGTGCCGATGTTTCAGACGTGCCGGGTGGGCACGGGGACCCGGCCGAGGTCCCGGGCGACGGTCAGTTCGCCCTCGAACCCCGCGGCGCGGGCCTGGGTCTCGAAGACGGCCGGGTCGTCGTACCGCTGCGAGAAGTGGGTCAGCACGAGGTGGCGTACGCCCGCGTCCCGGGCCACCCGGGCCGCCTGGCCGGCGGTCAGATGGCCGTGGTCGGCGGCGAGCCGTTCGTCTTCGTCCAGGAAGGTCGACTCGATGACCAGCAGGTCGCATCCCTCGGCGAGCACGTGCACGCCGTCGCAGAGCCTTGTGTCCATGATGAACGCGAACCGCTGGCCGCGCCTGCGCTCGGAGACGTCGTCGAGCGTGACGCCGCCGAGGGCGCCCTCGCGCTGGATCCGGCCGACGTCGGGCCCCGCGATGCCGTGTTCGGCGAGTTTCGCGGGCAGCATGCGGCGCGCGTCGGGTTCGACGAGCCGGTAGCCGTACGACTCGACGGGGTGCGAGAGCCGGTGGGTGCTGAGCGTGTAGGTGTCCGTGGTGGCGAGCACCCCGTCGGCGGCGACCGGAGCCTCGGTCAGCTCGACGGACTCGCGGTAGGCGGTCGCGTACCGCAGCCGCTCGAAGAAGCGCTGTCCGCTCGCCGGGTAGTGCGCGGTGACCGGGTGCGGGACCTGGTCGAGGTTGATCCGCTGGATCACCCCGGCCAGGCCGAGCGAGTGGTCGCCGTGGAAGTGCGTGACGCAGATCCGGTCGATGTCGTGCGCGGCGACGCCGGCCCGCAGCATCTGGCGCTGAGTGCCCTCGCCGGGGTCGAAGAGGATGCCCTCGCCGTCCCAGCGCAGCAGGTAGCCATTGTGATTGCGGTGCCTGGTCGGGACCTGGCTGGCGGTGCCGAGGACCACGAGTTCGCGTACGGACACGGTGTGCGATCGCCCGTTCTAGCCGGGGGGCCACTGCAGTCCGCGGCCGCCCAGGACGTGGGCGTGCGCGTGGAAGACGGTCTGCCCGGCGCCGGCGCCGGTGTTGAAGACGACCCGGTAGCCGGTGTCCACGATCTTCTCGTCGGCGGCGACGTGCCCGGCCTCGCGCAGTATGTCGGCGGCGACGGCCGGATCGGCGGCGGCGAGCGCGGCGGCGTCCGGGTGGTGGAGGCGGGGAATGACGAGTACGTGGGTGGGGGCCTGGGGGTTGATGTCCCGGAAGGCGACGGTGGTTTCGGTCTCCCGGACGATGGTTGCCGGGATCTCACCCGAGACGATCTTGCAGAACAGGCAGTCGGGCTGCGGTTCTCCCGCCATGGGGTCGGCTCCTCGGTCGGTGGTGATCGTTGTACGGCATGGTATCGGGGCGGTGGGGGCGTGAATCGAGCCCCTCCGGCGATCGAAGCGGGGTCCGGGCGAACGAAGCGGGGCCCGGGGGGAACGAAGCGGGAGTCCGGGCGGAGAAAGAGCGGGGGCCGGGGGCAGAGCCCCCGGACGCCGGGAGGGGACGGCGTCCGCCGCAGGCGCGCCGCGCCCCCTCCCGTGTTCTTCCCCCGCTACGCCCCCGGTCGCTCCGGCGCCCGCTTCGCCGGGGTCTGTGCCAGCGACGCGAGCGCGATCCGGATCGCCTCGTCCAGTTGCGGATCGCGCCCGGCCGCATGGTCCTGCGGCGTCATCACGACCTCGACGTCGGGATCGACCCCGTGGTTCTCCACGCCCCAGCCGTAACCCTCCAGCCAGAACGCGTACTTGGGCTGGGTGACCGACGTCCCGTCCACGAGCTGGTACCGGTTGTCGATGCCGACGACCCCGCCCCAGGTGCGCGTGCCGACCACCGGTCCGATGCGCAGCGCCTTGATCGCGGCGTTCACGATGTCGCCGTCCGAGCCGGAGAACTCGTTGGCGACGGCCACCACCGGGCCGCGCGGCGCGTCCGCCGGATAGCTGAACGGCTGCATGCCGCGCGGCAGGTCCCAGCCGACGATGCGCCGGGCGAGCTTCTCCACGATCAGCTGCGAGGTGTGACCGCCGCGGTTCTCCCGGACGTCCACGACCAGCCCCTCCCGGGCCACTTCGATCCGCAGATCGCGGTGGAGCTGCGCCCAGCCCGAGCCGACCATGTCCGGGACGTGGAGGTAGCCGAGGCGTCCGCCGGAGTGCTCGTGGACGTAGGCCCTGCGGTCCGCGACCCACGCGTGGTAGCGCAGCGCCTCCTCGTCGGCGACCGGTACGACCACGACATGGCGCGGGTCGCCGCCGTCCACCGGTGAGACGGTCAGCTCGACCGGCTTGCCGGCGGAGCCGGTGAGCAGCGGTCCGGGGCCGGCCACCGGGTCGACCGGGTGGCCGTCGACGGCGAGGATCGCGTCCCCGACGCGCACCGCCACGCCGGGTGCGGCGAGCGGCGAGCGGGCCTCCGGGTCGGAGGTCTCGGACGGCAGGATGCGGTCGATGCGCCAACCGCCTTCGTCCGTGCGGGAGATGTCCGCGCCGAGCAGCCCCTGCCGGGCCGAGTCGTCGCGCCACCCGGCGGGCGGTGTCACATAGGCGTGCGAGGTGCCGAGCTCCCCCTGCACCTCCCACAGCAGGTCCATCAGGTCGTCGTGGGTGGCGACGCGCTCCAGCACGGGGCGGTAGCGGTCCAGGACCCCGTCCCAGTCGATGCCGCCCATGTCGGGACGCCAGAAGTTGTCCCGCATGATGCGCCCGGCCTCGTCGTACATCTGGCGCCACTCGGCGGCCGGTTCGAGGGTCCGGCGGATCCGGGAGAGGTCGACGGTGACGCTGCTGTCGCCGTCGTGGTCGTCGTCGCCGGCCGCGACCCGGCTGTCGGACGGCACGATGCGCAGCTTGCCCCGGGCCTGCAGGGCGATCCGCCTGCCGTCGCCGCTGACCTCGAACCCGCCGACGTCCGAGGCGAGTTCCTCGCAGCGCAGCTTCTCCAGGTCGTACCGTTCGAGGACGGTCTCGGGCAGACGGGCGTCGGGGGTGGCACCACTCGTGCCGAGCACCCCGGTGACCGGGTGGTTCAGCCACAGCAGGCCGTCCTTCGCGGCGCGCAGCGTGGAGTAGCTGGCGGCCTCGACGGGCAGCGGCACGATCCGGTCGGCGAGCCCTTCGAGGTCGATCCGGGTGACGGGCAGTGCGGTCGGGTTGTCCTCGCCCTCGCCGCCCTTCTCCTTCTCGATCGGGCGGCCGTGGCGCTGCGGCCCGAACGGGGAGGGCGTGGTGGCGGCGAGCGTCAGCAGATGCGGGCGGCAGGCGCCGACGAACGCCATGTCGAAGACATGGGCGTCGTAGACCGGGTCGAAGGACCGCTCGGAGAGGAACGCGAGGTGCTTGCCGTCGGTGGTGAAGGCCGGGGAGAAGTCCCGGAAGCGCAGCGGGGTGGCCTCGGCGACCGAGAGATCGGCGAGGTGGGCGAGCTTGAGCTGCCTGAGCGGCTCGGGCCCGGGATGCGACCAGGCGAGCCAGGAGGAGTCGGGCGAGAAGACGAGGCCGGAGGCGTCGCTGTGCTCGCTGCGGTCCACCTCGTGGACCTCGCCGCTCTCCCGCTCGACGATCAGCACCCGCCCGTCGTGCGCGGCGACGGCGAACCGGCTGCCGTCGGGGGCCGCGGCGAGGTCGAGAACCCTGCCGATTCGGCCCGCGGCGAGGCGGCGCGGTACCGAGCCCGGTGCGGTGCCGGTGGCGGGCGCGCACTCCAGGGCGTCGTCGCCCTCGGCGTCGGTGACCCAGACGACGTGCTGGTCGCCGTCGGCCTGGAAGGTGCGGGGCATCCTCGCCCGCACACCCGGTTCGACGGCGAGCGCGCGGGCCGGGCCCTCGCGGTGGGTGACCCAGTGGACGGCGCCGCGCGTCCCGACCGCGCTGCCGCGGCCCGTGCGGTCCGGGGACGCGGCGTCGAGGTGGCTGCCGGCGTGCACGGAGTGGGGCTGGAGGTCGGCGCGCTGGCCGCCGAGCAGGATGTCGAGGCGGCGGGGCGCGGCGCCTTCGAGGTCGTCCAGGAGCCAGAGTTCACCGGCCGAGGCGTAGCCGACGCGCGTACCGTCGGTGGTCGCGTGGCGGGCGTAGAAGCCCTCGGCGGCGGTGTGGCGGCGCAGATCCGAGCCGTCGGGGAGCGAGGAGTAGAGCGCGCCGACGCCTTCGTGATCGGAGAGGAAGGCGACACGGTCGCCCACCCACATCGGGGATTCGAGGTTCCCGTCGAGGTCCTCGTGGAGCCGTACGAACTCCACCGGGCCGTCGCCCGCCTCTTCTTGCGCGATCCACAACTTGCCCGCGGTGCCGCCCCGGTAGCGCTTCCAGGCGGCGGCCTCACGCCCCATGGTCACCGAGAGCAGCAGGAGCCGTCCGCCGGGCCCGTACGCGAGGGAGCCGACGGGGCCGTACGGCAGGGTCCGCGCGGGTCCGCCGTCGACCGGGACGGCCCTGGCCCAGCTGCGCCGCAGCGACGCCTGCCCCTGGGTGCTGATGACCAGTACGTCGCCCTCGGGCGTCCAGCCGCGTACGGAGGTCCGCGCGTCGCCCCAGAAGGTGAGCCGCTCGGAGGGGCCGCCGTCGACCGGTGCAATGTGCACCTCGGGCGCCCCGTCCCGGGTGGACGTCCAGGCGACCCGGGTCCCGTCGGGGGATATCCGCGGGTTGGTGACAGGTCGGTTGTCGGCGCTGGCGCGCCAGGCTCGGCCGCCGTCCAGCGGCGCCAGCCAGACATCGTCCTCGGCGGTGAAGGCGATCAAATCGCCCTGGACATGGGGGTATCGGAGGTAGGCAGGCTGCGTCACATCGATCACCCTAGGCCGCGGGCGTGCTCCGCGGAACTGGGTTGGCCGGAGTCCGCCGGGTGGCCCGGTGCCGGACGCGCTCACTTGCCCCAGGGAGATTCGGTCACCGTGACCGTCACGGTGACCGCCGGCCGGACGCCGCTGCCGCCGCCCATGGGCGGATTCGCCCAGCCGCCGGTCGACGGGGCGGCGTTGCAGTTGCCCAGCACATCTGCCCGGAAGACGACCTTCCCGCCGGCCTTCGCGGTCAGGTCCCCCCGCACGCACCGCCCGTCGAGTTCCTGAGTCACCTTGCCGTCGATCGTGATGGCCTTGCCGCTCCCGGTCCGTCCGGTGCAGTCGACGTTCGCGATCCGGTGTGCGGAGGCGGAGGGCGACGCGCCTCCGGTCCGGGCCCCGCCGGCATCCGCCGTGCAGCTCAGCCACTGCACGTCGACCCCGTTGCGCTCCAGGGCGCTGGTGCCGGTCCGGTCGGTGGTCACGGCGATGGACGCGGAGTTCAGCCCGCCCACCGGCTCACAGGCCACCGCACCGGCGGCCGCCGCGCCCGCGAGCGCGGACGCGGCCAGAAAGCGGCGGGTCCCGATCCGACCCCATGCCCTTGTTGTCCCCATACGGGCAGCTTCCCACCATTCACCCGCGGGGTGGTAGACGGTTTGCGGCCACTCCGGGCGGGCGCCGGCGCATCGCAGGGAACGCGGACCGGCCGGCACCCGGGCCGGCCGGTCTCACGACCAGCGGCCGGTGCGCCCCAGCAGCAGCGCCGTCGCGGCCGTACCCGCCGTCGAGGTGCGCAGGACGGACGTCCCGAGCCGGCAGGTCCGGGCGCCCGTCGCGGCGAAGACCGCCAGTTCGTCCGGCGACACACCGCCCTCGGGGCCGACGACCAGCACGATCTCGCCCCGGGTGGGGAGTTGGACGGCGGCCAGTGGCTCGCTGTCGTGCTCGCGGTCCTCGTGCAGGACGGCGGCGAAGTCGGCCGTGGCCAGAAGTGCCGTCACCTGTTTGGTCGTCATCGCGTCCGCCACCTCGGGAAAGCGCACCCGGCGCGACTGCTTGCCCGCCTCCCGGGCGGTGTTGCGCCATTTCGCGAGGGACTTGAGGCCGCGGTCGCCCTTCCACTGCGTGATGCAGCGCGAGGCCTGCCAGGGCACGATCGCGTCGACACCGGTCTCCGTCATCGTCTCCACGGCGACCTCCCCCCGGTCGCCCTTGGGCAGGGCCTGGACGACCGTGATGCGGGGTGCGGGGTGCGGCTCCTCGTGGACCGTCACCAGGTCGACGACCACGAGCCGGTCCTTGCCCTCGGCGGCCCCGACGACTCCTTCCGTCCACCGGCCGCGGCCGTCCGTCAGCACGACGTCCTCACCGGCTCGCAGCCGCTTCACCGACACGGCATGCCGCCCCTCGGGCCCTTCCAGGACGAACTCGGGCCCGCCGGGGACCTGTTCGACGACGAAGACCGGTGCGGTCACTGCGTACTCCCTGTGTTCACGGCCGCCCGTGCGGCGTCCAGTTCCTCGGCGAGCAGTTCGACCAGCCGGCCGGCGGGCAGCTCGCGTGCCAGCCGGTGCCCCTGCCCCGCCCACAGGGCCATGCCCTGGGCGTCACCGGCCTTGGCCGCCGCCTTGCGCAGACCGGCGGTCAGATAGTGGACCTGCGGGTACGCGGCGGGGGCGTACGGGCCGTGCTCGCGCATGAAGCGGTTGACCAGGCCGCGGGCCGGGCGGCCGGAGAACGCCCGGGTCAGGTCGGTCCGTACGAACAGCGGGTTGGTCAGCGCCTGCTTGTGCAGCAGATTCGCCCCGGACTCGGGGCAGACGAGGAACGCCGTACCGAGCTGCGCCGCCTCCGCGCCCGCGGCGAGCACCGCCGTGATCTGCGACCCGCGCATCAGCCCGCCCGCGGCGATGATCGGCACCTGTACGGACTCGCGGACCTGGGTCACCAGGGAGAGGAGTCCGATACCGGTGCCGTCGGTCTGCGGGTCGTCGCGATGGGTGGACTGGTGGCCGCCCGCCTCCATGCCCTGGACGCAGACCGCGTCGGCGCCCGCCCACTGGGCGGTCTGGGCCTCCTCGGGCGTGGTGACCGTCACGACGGTGTACGTGCCGGCCGCGGCGAACGCGTCGAGGGTGTCGCGGGTCGGGCAGCCGAAGGTGAACGAGACGGCCGGGACCGGGTCCTCCAGGAGGATGGCGAGCTTGGCGTCGTAGCCGTCGTCACCACCGGAATCCGGGTCGCCGAGCGGGGTCTCGTACCAGGCGGCCTCACCGGCGAGTTGATGCCGGTACACCTCGACGGCGCTCGGATCGGCGAGTACCGGCTGCGGCATGAAGAGATTGACGCCGAAGGGCTGACCGGTCAGCCCGCGCAGCTGCTTGATCTCGTTGTACATGCCGTCCGCCGTCTTGTACCCGGCGGCGAGGAAGCCCAGCCCGCCCGCCTCGGCGACGGCCGCGACGAGCTGCGGACAGGACACACCACCCGCCATCGGGGCCTGCACGATCGGATACCGGCAGAGATCGGTCAACACGGATGACATGACCGCATCGTGTCACGTCCCGCCCGCCGTGGCGTGCCCGGCCCGGGTCCCCTTTGTCCTCAAATCTGTGCGCGAACGCCGGACGGGCTCGGTGAGCGAGCCCGTCCGGCGTTCGGGAACGGTGCCGCGGGGACGGCGTACGAAACCGTCCCCGGGAACCGTCAGCGGCCGTTGAAGGCGTCCTTCAGACGGGAGAACAGCCCCTGCTGTCCGGGCTGGAACTGGCCGGTGGGCCGCTCCTCGCCGCGCAGCTTCGCCAGGTCGCGCAGCAGCCTCTCCTGCTCCGGGTCCAGCTTCGTCGGGGTCATGACCTCGACGTGCACGATCAGATCGCCGCGCCCGCCGCCGCGCAGATGTGTGATGCCGCGGCCGTGCAGCGGGACCGACTGGCCGGACTGGGTGCCGGGCCGGATGTCGACCTCCTCCAGTCCGTCGAGCGTCTCCAGCGGCACCTTGGTGCCGAGCGCGCCCGCCGTCATGGGGATGGTGACCGTGCAGTGCAGGTCGTCACCGCGGCGCTGGAACACCGCGTGCGGCAGTTCGTGGATCTCCACGTACAGATCGCCGGCCGGGCCGCCGCCGGGGCCGACCTCGCCCTCGCCCGCGAGCTGGATGCGGGTGCCGTTGTCGACACCGGCGGGGATCTTCACGGTGAGCGTGCGCCGGGACCGGATACGGCCGTCGCCGGCGCACTCCGGGCACGGGGTCGGCACGACCGTGCCGAAGCCCTGGCACTGCGGGCAGGGCCGCGAGGTCATGACCTGGCCGAGGAAGGACCGGGTGACCTGCGAGACCTCGCCGCGGCCGCGGCACATGTCACAGGTCTGGGCGGAGGTGCCCGGCGCGGCACCCTCGCCGCTGCAGGTCGTACAGACCACGGCCGTGTCGACCTGGATGTCCTTGGTCGTGCCGAACGCGGCCTCGGCGAGATCGATCTCCAGCCGGATCATGGCGTCCTGGCCGCGCCGCGTGCGCGAACGGGGCCCGCGCTGCGACGACGTACCGAAGAACGCGTCCATGATGTCGGAGAAGTTGCCGAAGCCACCCTGTCCGAACCCGCCCGCGCCACCGCCGCCGGAGGCGGACAGCGGGTCGCCGCCGAGGTCGTAGACCTGCTTCTTCTGCGGGTCCGACAACACCTCGTAGGCGGCGTTGATCTCCTTGAACCGCTCCTGGGTCTTCGGATCGGGGTTCACATCCGGATGCAGCTCGCGGGCGAGCCGCCGGAATGCCTTCTTGATCTCGTCCTGAGATGCGTCGCGGCGCACGCCGAGTACGGCGTAGTAGTCCGTGGCCACTTACGACTCCGCCAGGATCTGTCCGACGTAACGTGCCACTGCGCGTACCGCTCCCATCGTTCCGGGGTAGTCCATGCGGGTCGGTCCGACCACGCCGAGTTTGGCGACTGCCTCGTCGCCCGAACCGTAGCCGACCGCGACGACGGACGTGGAGTTGAGCCCCTCGTGGGCGTTCTCGTGCCCGATCCGTACGGTCATGCCTGAGTCCTTGGCCTCGCCGAGCAGCTTCAGCAGCACGACCTGCTCCTCCAGTGCCTCCAGCACCGGCCGGATCATCACCGGGAAGTCGTGCCCGAAGCGGGTGAGGTTGGAGGTGCCGCCGATCATCAGCCGCTCCTCCGTCTCCTCGACGAGGGTTTCGAGCAGGGTGGAGAGCACGGTGGACACGGTTCCCCGGTCCTCGCTCTCGAATGATTCCGGCAGGTCCTGCACCAGCTGCGGGACATCCGCGAAACGGCGTCCGACGACCCGGCTGTTGAGCCGGGCCCGCAGATCGGCGAGAGAGGTCTCACCGAAGGGGGCGGGGCAGTCGATCATGCGCTGTTCGACCCGGCCGGTGTCCGTGATCAGCACGAGCATCAGCCGGGCGGACGCCAGCGACAGCAGTTCCACATGCCGCACCGTGGACCGGGTCAGCGAGGGGTACTGCACGATGGCGACCTGCCGGGTCAGCTGCGCGAGCAGCCGTACGGTGCGGCCCACGACGTCGTCGAGGTCGACGGCGCCGTCGAGGAAGTTGTGAATGGCCCGGCGTTCCGGCGACGAGAGGGGCTTGACGCCCGCGAGCCTGTCGACGAAGAGCCGGTAGCCCTTGTCCGTCGGGATACGCCCCGCACTGGTGTGGGGCTGGGCGATGAAGCCCTCGTCCTCCAGCACCGCCATGTCGTTGCGGACGGTGGCCGGGGAGACCCCCAGCTTGTGCCGCTCGGTGAGCGCCTTGGAGCCCACCGGCTCCTCGGTGCCGACGTAGTCCTGGACGATGGCGCGCAGCACTTCGAGTCTGCGTTCGCTGAGCATGGCGCACACCTCCAGCTGTGTTCCTCGGTGGTTCTCGGGCCGTTCCCTGTTTCATTCCCAGGAATCCGCCTGGCACTCTGTCCTCGCGAGTGCCAGCAATCCCCCGGCCAGTGTACGGCGGCCGAGTGGGGACCTAGCAAGGGCGACCGGCCACGCTACCGCGTGACCACGCAGGTCGTTGCCGATAGCGTCCCGGTATGAACGTCTCTTGGGAAGAGTTCGGCTGGGAGCGACTCGGTCACGGAATGGGCCGACGGCGCCTTCCAGGATGGGATGCGACCGTCGCGCTGGTGGTCGGAGCCGATGGAGTACTGCTCTACGACACCGGATCGACGCTCCGCGAAGGCGCCGAAGTACGTGCCCAGGCACAGGCCCTGCTCGGCCGGAAGGTGACGCATATCGCACTCAGCCACCCGCACTTCGACCATGTGCTGGGCACCGCGGCGTTCTCCGGCGTCCAGGTGTACGGAGCGGTCGGCATGGCGGACCTGCTGAAGTCCGGGGCGGACGCGCTGTACGCCTCCGCGGTCCGCCACGGGCTGTCCGAGCACGACGCGGCGGAGGCCGCCGGCGTGGTGGTGGCGCCCCACCACGAGGTGTGCGGCGAGTGGACGCTCGACCTGGGCGGCCGTCAGGTGCTGCTGGCGAACGTGGGCCCCGCCCACAGCGGCCACGACCTGGTGGCGCTCGTCCCCGGCTCCCCCGCGGTGGTGCTCTGCGGCGACCTGGTCGAGGAGTCCGGTGAACCGCAGGCGGGCCGGGACGCGGTGCCTGCCCGCTGGCCGGCCGCGCTGGACCGGCTGCTGGCGCTCGGGGGCGAGGACGCGGTGTACGTGCCGGGGCACGGGCAGGTGGTGGACGCGGCGTTCGTCAGGGCGCAGCGCGACCGGCTGGCCGCCCTCTTCGGCGTGTCGTGACCTGTTCCCGTCCTATCGTCTTCCGATGCGCAGCTACCAGCCGGACCTGACCCCGCCGTGGAAGAGGTCCGCCCCCGTTCCCGAGGTCCCCGCCGAACCCGATCTGGTCGTGGAGGAGGTCTCCACCGGATTCTGCGGTGCGGTGATCCGCTGCGAGAAGACGGCCCAGGGACCGACGGTGACCCTGGAGGACCGTTTCGGCAAGCACCGGGTGTTCCCGATGGAGGCGCGCGGCTTCCTGCTGGAGGGCCGGGTGGTCACGCTCGTACGCCCGTCGGCGGCCGCTCCCGCACGCCCGGCGCGTACGGCCTCGGGTTCGGTCGCGGTGCCCGGCGCGCGCGCCCGGGTCGCACGGGCGGGCCGGATCTATGTGGAGGGCCGTCACGACGCGGAGCTGGTCGAGCGGGTCTGGGGCGACGATCTGCGGATCGAGGGCGTGGTCGTCGAGTACCTGGAGGGCATCGACGACCTCCCGGCCATCGTGCGCGAGTTCTCCCCCGGCCCGGACGCCAGGCTGGGCGTCCTGGTCGACCATCTGGTTCCCGGCTCCAAGGAGTCCCGGATCGCGGCCCAGGTGTCGGACGCGGACGTCCTGGTGGTCGGCCACCCCTACATCGACGTGTGGGAGGCGGTGAAGCCGTCGTCCGTGGGGATCACCGCCTGGCCGGTGATCCCACGCGGCCAGGACTGGAAGACGGGCGTGTGCCGCGCGCTGGGCTGGGAGGAGAACACGGGCGCGGCCTGGCAGCGCATCCTGTCCACGGTGCGGTCGTACCGGGATCTGGAGCCGGCGCTGCTGGGCTCCGTGGAACACCTGATCGACTTCGTGACGGCGCCCGAGGACAGCCTCCCCGGCGCCTGAGGAGCCGGCCCCGGGGCGGGGCCGGGCCCTGAGGAGCGGCCCCCGTCGGGGCCCCGCGTGCGCCCCGGGACGCGCTCCTCAGGGACCCGCGTACACCCCGGGCCCGTTCCTCAGGGGCCCGCGTACGCCCCGGAACTCGCTCCTCCCGGGCCCGCGTACGCCCCGCCCCCTCAGTCCACCAGGTCCCGCACCACCGCGTCCGCCAGCAACCGCCCCCGCAACGTGAGCACCGCCCGCCCCGCCCCGTACGGCGCCCGCTCCAGCAGCCCGTCCTCCACCGCCCGCTCGGACGCGGCCAGCCCCGCCGGTGCCAGCAGCGACAGCGGACACCCGTCCGCGAGCCGCAGCTCCAGCAGGATCCGCTCGACCCGCCGGTCCTCCGCGGAGAGGATCTCGCGCCCGGCCCCCGGCGACCGCCCCTCGGCCAGGGCCTGCGCGTACGCCCCCGGATGCTTCACGTTCCACCAGCGCACCCCGCCGACATGGCTGTGCGCCCCGGGACCGGCGCCCCACCAGTCGGCGCCGCGCCAGTACAGCTCGTTGTGCAGGCACCGGCCCTCGGGCGTGCGGGACCAGTTCGACACCTCGTACCAGGAGAAGCCCGCCGCGGCCATCGCCTCGTCCGCGATCAGATAGCGGTCCGCGTGGGCGTCGTCGTCGGTCATCGGGATCTCGCCGCGCCGGATCCGCCGGGCCAGCCGGGTGCCCTCCTCGACGATCAGCGCGTACGCCGACACATGGTCCGGCCCCGCCCCGATCGCCGCGTCCAGCGAGGCCCGCCAGTCGTCGTCGGACTCCCCGGGCGTTCCGTAGATCAGATCGAGGTTGACGTGAGCGAAGCCCGCCGCCCGCGCCTCGGCGACACACGCCTCGGGCCGCCCCGGCGTATGCGTACGGTCGAGGATCTTCAGCACGTGCTGCCGCGCGCTCTGCATCCCGAACGAAACCCGGTTGAAGCCGCCCTCCCGCAGCTCGGCCAGATACGCCGGACCGACGGATTCCGGGTTGGCCTCGGTGGTGATCTCGGCATCGTCCGCGAGCCCGAACTCGTCGCGGATCGCCCCCAGCATCCGTACCAGGTCCGCCGCGGCCAGCAGGGTCGGCGTACCGCCCCCGACGAAGACCGTACGGACCTGGCGGGGATCGTCGCCGAGGATCTTGCGGGCCTGGCGGACCTCGCCGATCAGATGGGCGGCGTAGTTGTCCCGGGAGGCCAGCGCACCGCCGGAGCCGCGCAGCTCGGTGGCGGTGTACGTGTTGAAGTCGCAGTAGCCGCAGCGGGTCGCGCAGTAGGGCACGTGCAGGTAGAAGCCGAGCGGCCGGTCGGCGGCGCCTTCCAGGGCATGGCGGGGCAGCGCCCCGTCGTCGGGTACGGGTTCACCATCGGGCAGTACGGAAGGCATACCGCCCATTGTCGCTCGCCGCCCGGGACCTCCGAGCCACGCTCGTGATCACGGACGGGGACGCACCCTCGGACCGCCCCACCGGGCCACCGCGCCGGGCCGCTCCACCGGACCGCACCGCCGGGCCACCGCGCCGGGCCCCACCGCCGGACCGCCCCACCGGGCCGCACCCGGCGGGCCCCGCCCGGCCGCCCCGCCCTTGCGCTCACCCCGCCTGCAGCACCAGCAGCGCCAGATCGTCATCGGGCGGCCGCTCGGCGAATTCGTGCACGGCCCGCTTGATCCGGTCCGCGATCCCGTCCGCCGA
Source organism: Streptomyces sp. NPDC057963 (assembly GCF_042887155.1). NCBI lineage: Bacteria > Bacillati > Actinomycetota > Actinomycetes > Kitasatosporales > Streptomycetaceae > Streptomyces > Streptomyces sp. NPDC057963. The sequence continues at coordinate 147,103 of NZ_JBHVPX010000007.1, read as the reverse complement.
CAGGCCGGCGCAGTCCGCCAGCGCTTGGGCCAGGCCGTCCCCGTCGTCGAACATCAGCGTCCCGGAGCGCCGCTCCGTCACGCCGTCGGTCACGCACAGCAGGCTGTCGCCCGGTGCCAGCTCGAAGCTCTGGCTCTCGTACGCGACGTCGTCGAAGATCCCGAGCAGCATCTGCGGCTCGGCGGCCGGACGCACCTGGCCGTCGGGCCGCAGCAGCAGCGGCAGCGGGTGGCCGGCGCTGGCCACGGTGCAGCGCACGCCGCCGCCGGGCAGCGGCACGAGTTCCCCGTACAGCAGGGAGAGGAAGCGGGACTGTCCGGTGTCCGCCGTCTGCTGGCCGCCCGCCGCGGCCACCATGAGCGCGGCCGCCTCGGCGGCCTCCATCGCATCGTCCAGGAGCAGCCGGTTGAGCCGGTCCAGCACCTCGCCGACGCCGAAACCCTCACGGGCCAGCAGTCGCAGCCAGGGCCGGGCCAGTCCGGTGACGACGGCGGCCTCGGGACCGCTGCCCTGGACATCGCCGAGGACGAAGCACCAGCGGTCACCGGGGCACGGGAAGATGTCGTAGAAGTCGCCGCCGACGACCCCGTCGTCGCTGGGTTCGTACACCAGTGAGCTGGTGACGCCGGGTATGTCGGCGACCTTGCCGGGCAGCAGCGCGCGTTGCAGGATGCGGCTGATGGTGGCCTGCCGGGTGTAGGCACGGGCGGCTCCGACGGCGAGGCCGACCCGGCGCACGAAGTCCTCGATCAGGGCGGTCACTTCGTCGGGGACGCGGGCCGTGCCCTCCCGGCCGAGGAGGACGGCGCCGAGTGTCCGGCCGCCCGACGTGATCCGGTAGGCGAGAGCGGACTCGGCGTGCTCGTCGGTCTTCTCGCCGTCCTCCTCTCCCTCGGGCCAGGGCATGGAGACGGGCCCGGTGCCCACCCGTTCGGGCAGCCGGATCGGGCCCTGCTCCAGCACCGTGCGCAGCTGTCCGGTCTCGGCCTCGTCGCGGTGCCAGACGCTGGCGAGCCGGGGGACGGCCGAGGGGCCGCCGTTCTCGGGCTCCAGCCAGATCGCGCACCAGTCGGCGAGCCTGGGCACCAGTAACTGTCCGGCGAGCGCCGCCACGATGTCCTCGTCGAGCTGGCCGGCCAGCAGGTCCGAGGCCTCGGCGAGGAAGGAGAGCGCGCCGCGGCCGGCCCAGTCCGCGTCGTCGCGCAGGGCCCGCCGCGCGGTGGGGGCGAGCAGTTCGGCGGCGCGCAGCCCCTGCTGGAATCCGGGCTCGGCGGAGGGTTCGGGGAACGGGTTCCAGTCGTCGACGGGGAGCCGGGCCCAGACGGTCTTGAGGCCGGTGCGGTAGGTGATGCCCCAGCGCTCGGCGAGCGTGCCGACGAGCTGGAGTCCGCGACCGTAGTCGGCGGGCCCGGCGGTGACCCCGCTCTCCGCCGCGTCGGCCGGGCCGCCGCCCTCCCGGCGCTCGCTGCGCACGGCGCGCGCCGGGTGGTGGTCGGAGACCTCCAGTACCAGGGCCGCGACCTCGTCCTCGGTGGCCTCCTCCAGCCGGCACAGCAGCTCGACGTTGGTCCCGGCGTGCACGACCGCGTTGGTGACCAGTTCGCTGACGACGACCGCCGCGTCGTCGGCCAGACGCTCGCTGAAGCCCACGGCCGCCGGCAGTCCGAGCCCGGTCCACTCGGTGAGCGCCGCCTCGACGAACCGGCGGCCGGCGGAGGGGGCGAGGAGGTTTCCGGGCAGGGACGTGCGGGCGACGGGCCGTGCGTCCGCATGGCCGACGGTGGTGCCGGGACGTTCAACGATGTCCCGCTGCAAGGGAATGGACCCCACGGCGCAGCTCCTGACCTGTTCTCGCTCTGTCTGTTCTCGTTCTGTCTGTCTGATCTCGCTGGGCGCCACTGACGACACCGACAGAGTGACAGATGGACCATGCCCGCAAGCGACGAGTTGCCGAAGTGAGCGGAGAAAATGAGCGGGAAGGAACAGGGCGGTGGTGCCCTGCGGCCGACCGGGACCGGCCGACCGGACCGCGTGCGCCGACCGGTGCGACGGGCTGCGACGCGGTCCGTGACGACAGCCCGTCGTACGCCTCGTACGCCCCTTACGCCTCGCGGGCCCCCGTGTACATGTCGTCGATGAGGCTCTTGTACTCACGCTCGACGACCGGCCGCTTCAGTTTGAGACTGGGCGTCAGTTCGCCGTGCTCGATGTCGAGATCGCGGGGAAGCAGCCGGAACTTCTTGATGGTCTGCCAGCGTTGCAGCCCCTCGTTGAGCCGCTTCACATAGCCCTCGATGAGCGCGACGGCCTGCGGGGTGGCCACCACGTCGGCGTACGACTTCCCGCCCAGACCGTTCTCGGCGGCCCAGCCGAGGATGGTCGGCTCGTCGAGTGCGATCAGGGCGGTGCAGAAGTTGCGGTCCGCGCCGTGCACCAGGATGTTGGAGACGAACGGGCAGACCGCCTTGAACTGCCCCTCGACCTCCGCCGGGGCGATGTACTTGCCGCCGGACGTCTTGATGAGGTCCTTCTTGCGGTCGGTGATCCGGAGGTAGCCGTCCACGGACAGCTCGCCGATGTCGCCGGTGTGGAACCAGCCGTCCGCCTCCAGCACCTCGGCGGTCTTCTCCGGCAGCCCCTGGTAGCCCTCCATCAGACCGGGGCCGCGCAGCAGGATCTCGCCGTCGTCGGCGATCCGTACCTCGGTGCCGGGGAGCGGCTTGCCGACGGTGCCGGTGCGGTAGGCCTCGCCGGGGTTGACGAAGGAGGCGGCGCTGGTCTCGGTGAGGCCGTAGCCCTCCAGGATGTGGATGCCGGCGCCCGCGAAGAAGTAGCCGATGTCGGGGGCGAGCGCCGCGGAGCCGGAGACGCAGGCGCGCAGCCTTCCGCCGAACGCCTCGCGGATCTTGGCGAAGACGAGAGTGTCGGCGACCTTGTGCTTGGCACCGAGCGCGAAGGGGACGGAGGCGGTGCCGGTGTGCCGGAAGTTGTCCTGCGAGACGGTCGCGTACTCGCGGGCCACCCCGGCCGCCCACTGGAAGATCTTGTACTTGGCCCCGCCGCCGGCCCGCGCCTTGGCGGCGACGCCGTTGTAGACCTTCTCGAAGATACGGGGGACCGCGGCCATGTACGTCGGCTGGACCACCGGCAGATTCTCGATGATCTTGTCGACCCGGCCGTCCACGGCGGTGACGTGCCCGACCTCGATCTGGCCGGAGGTGAGGACCTTGCCGAAGACGTGGGCGAGCGGCAGCCAGAGGTACTGGACGTCGTCCTTGGTGATCAGCCCGGTCCCGACGGTGGCCTTGGCCATGTACGACCAGTTGTCGTGCGGCAGGCGTACGCCCTTGGGGCGGCCGGTGGTGCCCGAGGTGTAGATCAGGGTGGCCAGCTGGTCGGCCGTGATCGCGGCGACCCGCTCCTTGACCACGTCGGGGTTCTTCGCCAGGTGCTCGGCGCCGCGGGCCTCCAGATCGGCGAGGGTGAGCACCCAGCCCTCGGGGTCGCCCTCGGCGGGCCCGGCGTCCTCGGGGTCGATGACGACGACATGGGCGAGGTTCGGCAGCTCGGCGCGGCGTTCCCGGGCCTTGGCCAGCTGGCCGGCGTCCTCGGCGATCAGTACCCGGCTCTCGGAGTCGGAGAGGATGAACGCCGATTCCTCGGCGTTGGTCGACGGGTAGATCGTGGTGGTGGCGGCGCCCGCGCACATCACACCGAGGTCGACGAGGATCCATTCCACCCGGGTACTGGCGGCGAGCGCGATCCGCTCCTCCGGCTGCACTCCCAGACCGATCAGCCCCGCCGCGATGGCGTACACGCGCTCGGCGGCCTGCGCCCAGCTCAGCGACTTCCACTCGTCGGGCCCCGCGCCGGCGGCCGACGGGACCGGGTAGCGGTAGGCCTCCGCGTCCGGGGTGGCCGCCACGCGGTCGGCGAAGAGGTTCGCCACGGAGGGCGGTCGGTTCTCGATCAGGGTCTGTGCGTCGCTCACGACATCCTCCGGGCCTGCGGCAGTGCTTCACGACCGGCTGCTGGTTGCTGCTTGCTGCTTGTTCCTGTTGTTCCTGCGCGTGTTCCTGTTGTTCCTGCGCGTGTTCCTGTTGTTCCTGCGCGTGTTCCTGCGTGCGTCTGCGGGTCTGTCCTGCGGTGTCCGGCCCGCGATGCTCGATCCCGCTTGTTTAACTGGCGAGTAACTACGGAGTCGTGATCAGGGTAGAGCGCCCGCGTCCGCCGCGTAAGAGGCAATGGGCCGCCGCTTCATAACGAACGGGCCCCCGGGTCGCAGGGCGCTGCGACCCAGGGGCCCGTTGGGCTACCACCGAGTAGGGGCGGGCCGGAGCCGGGACGGAATCCGGCGCGGAACCCGCTCCCCTGTCTCGCCGAGGCCGGCGCGGAACCCGCTCCCCGGTCTCGCGGCGGGGGTTACTTCTTGCCCTTGCCTTCCCCGCCCGACTCGTCCGTCGACAGCACGGCGATGAAGGCCTCCTGCGGCACCTCCACATTGCCGACCATCTTCATCCGCTTCTTGCCTTCCTTCTGCTTCTCCAGCAGCTTCCGCTTACGGGAGATGTCACCGCCGTAGCACTTGGCGAGGACGTCCTTGCGGATGGCGCGGACGGTCTCACGGGCGATGACCCGGGAGCCGATGGCGGCCTGGATCGGCACCTCGAAGTTCTGCCGCGGGATCAGCTCGCGCAGCTTGGCGACGAGCCGCACGCCGTACGCGTACGCCTTGTCCTTGTGCGTGACCGCGGAGAACGCGTCGACCTTGTCGCCGTGCAGCAGGATGTCGACCTTGACGAGTTGGGCGGACTGTTCGCCGGTGGGCTCGTAGTCGAGGGACGCGTAGCCCCGGGTCTTGGACTTCAGCTGGTCGAAGAAGTCGAAGACGATCTCGGCGAGCGGCAGGGTGTAGCGGATCTCGACCCGGTCCTCGGAGAGGTAGTCCATGCCGAGCAGGGTGCCGCGGCGGTTCTGGCAGAGCTCCATGATCGCGCCGATGAACTCGCTGGGCGCCAGGACCGTGGCGCGCACGACGGGCTCGTGCACCTTGTCGATCTTGCCCTCGGGGAATTCGCTCGGATTGGTGACGGTGTGCTCGGTGCCGTCCTCCATCTCCACGCGGTAGACCACGTTGGGGGCGGTGGCGATGAGTTCGAGACCGAACTCGCGCTCCAGCCGCTCGCGGATCACATCGAGGTGGAGCAGTCCGAGGAAGCCGACGCGGAAGCCGAAGCCGAGCGCGGCGGAGGTCTCCGGCTCGTACACCAGGGCGGCGTCGTTGAGCTGGAGCTTGTCGAGCGCCTCGCGCAGGTCCGGGTAGTCCGAGCCGTCCAGCGGGTACAGGCCCGAGAACACCATCGGCTTGGGGTCCTTGTAGCCGCCCAGCGCCTCGGTCGCGCCCTTGTTCAGGGAGGTGATGGTGTCACCGACCTTGGACTGCCGGACATCCTTCACACCGGTGATGATGTAGCCGACCTCGCCCACGCCGAGGCCGTCCGCCGGGGTCATCTCCGGGGAGGAGACCCCGATCTCCAGGAGCTCGTGCGTGGCGCCGGTGGACATCATCCGGATGCGCTCGCGCTTGTTGAGCTGGCCGTCGACGACTCGGACGTACGTGACGACGCCCCGGTAGGAGTCGTAGACCGAGTCGAAGATCATGGCGCGGGCGGGGGCGTCGGCCTTGCCGACCGGGGCCGGAACGTCCTTGACGACGCGGTCGAGCAGGACGTCCACGCCGATGCCGGTCTTCGCGGAGACCTTGAGCACATCCTCCGGCTGGCAGCCGATGAGGTTGGCCAGCTCCTCGGAGAACTTCTCCGGCTGCGCGGCCGGAAGGTCGATCTTGTTGAGCACCGGGACGATGGTGAGGTCGTTCTCCATCGCCAGGTAGAGGTTGGCCAGCGTCTGGGCCTCGATGCCCTGCGCGGCGTCGACCAGCAGGACCGTGCCCTCGCAGGCGGCGAGCGAACGGGAGACCTCGTAGGTGAAGTCCACGTGGCCCGGGGTGTCGATCATGTTGAGGACATGGGTGCGGCCCTGGTCCTCGCCCGTGTTGGGCGCCCAGGGCAGACGTACCGCCTGGGACTTGATGGTGATGCCGCGCTCGCGCTCGATGTCCATCCGGTCGAGGTACTGAGCGCGCATCTGCCGCTGGTCGACCACGCCCGTCAGCTGGAGCATCCGGTCGGCAAGGGTCGACTTGCCGTGGTCGATGTGCGCGATGATGCAGAAGTTGCGGATCAGCGCCGGGTCGGTACGGCTCGGCTCGGGCACGTGGGTAGGAGTCGCGGGCACGCAGGGTCCTGATTCTTGAGACGCCGAACGCCGTGTCTCGGGTCGATGTCGGTTCGGTCGGATCGATACGTAGCCTCCATCGTCCCATGGTTGCGGGGCGGGGACCGGTTTGGGCCGGTCGGAGCGGGACTGGTACCGTTGACAGCTGTGCCTCGCGACCCTCTGGGTCATGGGGCGCACATCGAAGATCCAACGAACCTGAAAAGGCTCTTTCGTGGCGAACATCAAGTCCCAGATCAAGCGGAACAAGACGAACGAGAAGGCGCGCCTGCGCAACAAGGCCGTCAAGTCCTCGCTCAAGACCGCTATCCGCAAGGCCCGTGAGGCTGCCGTCGCCGGTGACGTCGAGAAGGCCGCTACGGCTGCTCGCGACGCCTCCCGCGCGCTCGACAAGGCCGTCTCGAAGGGTGTCATCCACAAGAACGCCGCCGCCAACAAGAAGTCGGCGCTGGCCTCCAAGGTTGCCTCCCTCCAGGGCTGAGCATTCTGATGTGACCGCCGGAACGGACCAGCGGGCCCTCTCTCCCGCCCCTGCCCGGCCCCCGCGCCGCACACCGAACCTGCGTTCGCCACGCGGGTGCGGCGTACCGAGTGTGATCCGAAGGCCCCGGCCTCCGCTCTCCCCAGAGCGTAGGCCGGGGCCTTCGGCATACTCGCTGTCCGGCCCCGCCCGGCCCGTGGTCAGGCTCTTCCGGACCGCCCGGCCCGTGGTCAGGCCCGCCCGGCACACGTGGACGCGCCCCCGGACTCCTGGACGCGCCCCCGGGGCCCGCACTCCGTCCGGAGAGGCCCCCGTCCGGCTATCGCGCGCCCCCCTACCGTCCGGATCGCGCCGCCCGTGCCACCGCGACCACGGCCTTCTCCAACGCGTACTCCGGGTCGTCGCCGCCTCCCTTGACCCCCGCGTCCGCAGCCGCGACCGCCCGCAGCGCCACGGCCACGCCGTCCGGCGTCCAGCCACGCATCTGCTGGCGTACCCGGTCGATCTTCCACGGCGGCATGCCCAGCTCACGGGCGAGGTCCGCGGGGCGCCCCCCGCGGGCGGAGGACAACTTGCCGATCGCCCGTACGCCCTGCGCCAGCGCGCTGGTGATCAGCACGGGCGCCACCCCCGTCGACAGCGACCAGCGCAGCGCCTCGAGCGCTTCTGCCGCCCGTCCCTCCACCGCGCGGTCGGCGACCGTGAAGCTCGACGCCTCGGCGCGGCCCGTGTAGTAGCGGGCGACGACCGCCTCGTCGATCGTGCCCTCGACATCCGCGACGAGCTGCGAGACGGCACTCGCCAGCTCCCGCAGATCGCTGCCGATGGAGTCGACCAGCGCCTGGCACGCCTCGGGGGTCGCCGCGCGCCCCAGCGCCCGGAACTCCGACCGTACGAACGAGAGCCGCTCGGCCGGCTTGGTCGTCTTCGGACACGCGACCTCCCGCGCCCCGGCCTTGCGCGCCGCGTCCAGCAGGCCCTTGCCCTTGGCGCCGCCCGCGTGGAGCAGGACGAGGGTGATCTCCTCGACCGGATCGCCGAGATACGCCTTGACGTCCTTGATCGTGTCGGCGGAGAGATCCTGCGCGTTGCGCACGATCACCACCTTGCGCTCGGCGAAGAGCGACGGGCTCGTCAGCTCGGCGAGGGTGCCGGGCTGGAGCTGGTCGGAGGTGAGGTCGCGGACATCCGTGTCGGGGTCGGCGACACGGGCCGCCGCCACCACCTGCTGCACGGCGCGGTCGAGAAGCAGGTCCTCCTGCCCCACGACGAGCGTGAGGGGGGCGAGCGGGTCGTCGGTGGAATTCCTTCTGGTGGCCATCGCCCTCCAGCATCCCACGCGCCACCGACAACCCCGCCGCCGGAGCAACGGCTCACCGCGTACGGGAGAATGGGCCGGTGAGTGATGTGAGACATGTGCTGGTGCTGCCCGACCGCGATGCCGCGGAGGAGGTGGCCGGAGAGCTCGGCGACCGCTTCGGGGTGGCCGAGGAGCCCCAGCTCGTACGCGACGCACTCGCCGGTGAGGACGACGCCGAGGACGCCCAGTGGCTGGTGGTCGTCGAGGACCCGTCGGCACGTCTGGACTCCGCTGCGCTCGACGCGTTCGCCGCGGGGTACGACGGGTGGCTCGAAGCGCCCTAGCGGTGCGGCGGGGCTACCGGATGCCTTGCCGGCCCGGCTCTATCGGCCCGGCTCCTTCGGTCCGGCTCTTTTCGGCTCAGTTCTTGGGGACGATCTGGATGTCCATGTCGATGGAGATGCTGGAGCCGACGGCCGCGATGCCCCGGGCCAGCATGGTCTGCCAGGTCAGGGTGAAGTCCTCGCGGTGCAGTTCCGTGGTGGCCCGGCAGGCGGCGCGGGTCTCGCCCTCCAGACCGTTGCCCAGGCCGAGGTACTGGGTGTCGAGCGTGACCGTGCGGCTGACGCCGTGCAGGGTGAGCGCGCCGGTCACACCCCAGCGCGTGCCGCCGCGGTGGACGAAGCGGTTGCTGTAGAACTCCAGCGTCGGGTAGCGGCCCACGTCGAGGAAGTCGCTGGAACGCAGATGGTCGTCGCGCATCTGGACGTTCGTGTCGATCGACGCGGCGTCGATGATCACGTGCATGGCCGAGTCCTCCATCCGGTCGGCGATCCGGACCGCACCGGCGAAGGTGTTGAACCGGCCGTGGATGCGCGCCATGCCGATGTGCCGGGCCGTGAAGCCGATCTGCGAGTGCATCGGCTCGACCTCCCACTCGCCCGGGTCGGGCAACTGCGGGGGCGCGGAGAGTTGCAGCATCACATCGCCGAGGCCGGAGTGACCGCCCTCGACGACCGTGGCCGCGCCGTGGAACGGGGTGAAGCCCTCAGCCGTGACGGCCAGCCGGTACTCGCCGGCCGGGACGGTGGCGAGGACGCTGCCGTACGGGTCCGTCTCACCACCGACGACCTTGCGGCCCGCACCGTCCGTGACGACGAACTCGGCCTGCGGCACGATCTCGTTGACGGGGTCGAGCACCCGGCAACTGAGCACTCCGGCTGTGCGTGGGACCTCCAGCCCGGCGAGGGCGTTGCCGCGCCCGGTATCCGTCGCTCTCCTGCTTCCCAGCCAACGGCCGAACATCTTCTACCTACCCCCGGGGGCGATTCACCTTGGGCCCTGACGGCTGGACGTTCTCGACGGCTGGACGTCCTCGTCGGAGCAGCGGCCCACCGACGAGCATGCATTCGATCACCATTGTGGTGTTCGAGGCAAACAGAGCAGCTCGCAGTGGCTTGGGTGGAGGTGTTACCGATGGTCCGAATTGACCACCCCGCTTTCGACCACCATCGACTTGTGCGCGCTGTCGGTGGCCCACCGACAGGATGAGGCTGTCCGGCGGTCACCGATGGAACGGGGCTGTCCGGCGGCCACCCAAGAAGTGGGCTGTCCGACGGCCGCCAACAAAGTGCGGCTGTCCGGCGACCACCGACAAACCCGGGCTGTCCGGCGGCCACCGGCAGAGCAGGGCTCATGAGCTGCTCATCGTCCTCAGCCCCGCCCCGGCACCCGCCACGGCGATCGCTCCGTCCGTGTCCGTGCGCAGCACCACCGCTCCACCGGCTCGGAGCGCGTCGAGGGTGTGCGGGGCCGGGTGACCGTACGGGTTGTCCCTGCCCACGCTCACCAGGGCGAGTCTCGGGTGCACGCTGCGCAGCAGAGCGGGGTCCTGATGGGCGGAGCCATGATGGGCGACCTTGAGAACGTCCACCCGTGGCAGCACGGGATATCTGCGCAACAACCCCTGCTGAGCCGGAGGTTCGAGGTCACCCAGGAGCAACAGGGTCAACCGGCCCGTTCGGACGTACAGCGTGACGCTGGCATCATTCGGCTCCTGCGGTACGGGACCGTATCCGGCTCCCCCGACCATCGGTGCGCCGCCCGCCCCGGTGCCACCCGCAGGCCACAGGACTCGCCAGTCGAGGGGTCCGATCCGGCGGCGTTCGCCGGGGACGGCCCGCACCAGCGGGACACCCGCCGCGGCGGCCGTTCTCCGTACGAACGCGACCTGGTCCGGCGGTTCGTCCAGGCTCGTCGTCTGGATCGCTCCCACTGCTCTGCCCCGCAGCACACCGGGCAGCCCGCGCACATGGTCCGCGTGGAAGTGCGTGAGAATCAGAAGCGGCACCTCGGTGATGCCCAGGTCACGCAGGCACCGGTCGGCGAGCCGGGGATCGGGACCGGTGTCGACGACCACGCCCTTGCGGTTCCCCACGGCCAGCACGAGGGAGTCGCCCTGGCCGACATCGCACATCGCGAACGCCCAGTCCGGCGGCGGCCATCCGGTCAGCACCCGGCTGAGCGGCACCGGACGCAGCACCACGAGAATCAGCAGCAGCGCGGCGGCCGAGCAGACCCAGGGATGGCGCACGATACGGCGCGCTGACAGCACCACCGCTGCTGTCAGCGCGGCGAGCAGCAGCGCGCCCTTCCCGCCGTCGGGCCAGTCGATCTCCGCCCCGGGCAGCGCCGCCCCGGCACGGGCCACCGAGGCGATCCACCCGGCCGGCCACCCCGCGATCCGGGCGAGCAGCTCCGCCACCGGCATGGCCACCGGCGCCAGGGCGAGCGCGGCGAACCCGAGGACCGTGGCCGGCGCCACCGCGAACTCGGCCAGCAGATTGCACGGGATGGCCACCAGACTGACCCGGGAGGCAAGCAGCACGACGACCGGCGCACACACCGCCTGCGCAGCGGCGGCCGCGGCCAGCGCCTCGGCGAGCCGGGGCGGGACCCGGCGCCGGCGCAGCGCATCGCTCCACCTCGGGGCGATGGTGAGCAGGGCACCGGTGGCCAGGACGGAGAGGATGAAGCCGTAGCTGCGCGCCATCCACGGGTCGTACAGCACCAGCAGAAGAACCGCAGCGGCCAGAGCGGGGATCAGTGATCTGCGGCGCCCTGTGCCGATGGCGAGCAGGGTGATCAGTCCGCAGGCCGCGGACCGCAGCACGCTCGGCTCCGGTCGGCAGACGATGACGAAGGCGAGCGTGAGTCCGCCGCCGAGCACCGCGGTCATCCGCAGCGAGACTCCCAACCGGGGTGCCAGACCGCGGCGTTCGACACGGGTGGCTGTGCCCGGTGGGCCGATCAGGAGAACGAGCAGGATCGCCAGGTTGGCACCGGAGACCGCCATCAGGTGAGTGAGGTCGGCTGCCTGGAAGGCATCGTGCAGTTCCGGCGTGACCCGTGAGGTGTCGCCGACCACCAGGCCGGGCAGAAGCGCCCGCGCATCGGGATCGAGCCGCTCGGACGCCTGCCGCAGCCCCGCACGCAGAGCACCCGCCGTGCGCTGAACCGGCGAAGGAAGGCCGGTGATGTGCGGCGGGCCCTTGCCCTCCGGCCGAAGCACGGCGGCATTGCGCTCCCCCGCGTGCAGCGGTGGCGCCAGTCGGCCTCCGACACGCAGGCGCGTGGAGGGGAGCAACTGCTGCCACGGCGCCATCGATCCGCCGGGCGAGACGATCAGCAGCACCGGCGTACGCAGTTGGGTGACCGCACCATCGGGCCCGGTCAGCCGTGTGATCTCGGCATCCACGAGGAGGGAGGCGGGCATGCTGTGGTCGCCGCGTACCCGGGGCACGGTCTGCCGGGCGTCGGACGTCACCGTCACCTCCGCATCGACCCTCGCGAACCGCTGAGCCAGCGCATGGACCGGCCCCTGTCGTACATCCGCGCTGTGCCACCCGGCCGACGCGGCCCCGGCCGCGGCACAGAGCAGCGCGGCCGCGGTCGCGGTTGCGGTGAGGTGCGGCCGCCACTGGTCGAGCGCCGCACTCTCGTCGTCTGCCGCCCCTCCCCCGGCACCGGCCGACAAACCACGCATCGCGCGGGTGGCCGAAACTCCGGACACCGCCAGGAGGACCATGGCGGCTCCGACGCAGAGCAGCACGCCCGCCGTGGTCCACCGTCCCGGCGCGCCGGTCGCGAGCGCCGCTCCGGCCCAGGCCGCCAAGGCCGGCGGGACCAGCCGAAGGTCGAGCGGGCCCTCCTGCCTGGGGTCGGAGGCACCCAGCCGCCGGCCCGAGGCCGCGTGGACGTCCAGGTGGTTCATGGCCCCACCAGCGGTTGGAGGTCGGCGAACCGGCGATCGCCGATCCCGGTGACCTCGCGGAGTTCGTCGACAGAGCGGAAACCGCCGTGCTGTGTGCGGTAGTCGACGATGTGCTGGGCGAGGACCGGGCCGACGCCGGGCAGGGTGTCGAGTTGTTCGACGGTCGCCCGGTTGAGACTGACCGGCCCTGCCGCGGGGCCGCCGCTGTCGGCGCCGCCCACGGCAGCTCCTCCCGTACCGCCGGTGGCCGGAGGGCCCGTCGGGGCACCCACCACAATCTGCTCACCGTCCATGAGCACCCGCGCCCGGTTGAGCCCGGCGAGGTCGACACCGGGGCGGGCGCCACCAGCGGCCCTGATCGCATCGGCGACCCGTGCGCCGGACGGCAGTTGCTGGATCCCCGGCCTCCGCACCTTCCCGCTCACATCGACGACGATGTGCCCGCCCGGCCCTGTCGCCGGTGGCGGCCCCGGTAACGGCTCGAGTGCTCCGGCCGCCCCCGGCGTCGGGTCCGATGTCCTGGCGCCCACAGCCTCGTTGACCGGATCGGGCGCTCTGACGGAGTGGGGGCGCGCGGACCAGAAATGCACCGCGGCGAAGACCGCGGCCGCGATCAGGACAACGGTCAGTGCGGCGAGGGTCCTCGGCTCCACACCGCATCTGAGCTGAAGCCACACCGGAATCCGCTCCCGCAGCGCGGGAACCACCCTCTCCCACAGCCCCGGAGCCGGTGCCGCGGTCGGCGCAGAGGCCGGCGTCGAGGCCAGTACAGAGGCTGGCGTCGAGGCAGGTGCAGAAGCCGTATCCATAGCCATAGCCGTTGCGGTAGCTCCGCCAGTAGCGGGGTTCGATGTCAGGCCCGGACTCGGGGCCGAGGCCGGAGCGAACGCCGAAAAGGACGCAGGAGTGGGAACGGGAGCCCGAGCCGAAGCCGGAACGGGAGCCCGAGCTGGTGCCGAAGCGGAAGCAGAAGCCCGAACGGGGGCCGAAACCGAAGCGGGAGCCGGAGCTGGGGCAGGAGCCGCGGCAGCCCCAAGGGCAGGCTGCGCGCCCCGTCCGCTGCACGCCCCTCCCATGAGGGCGTCCGCCCGACGCCGCGAAACCGCCGCCACGACGTCCGCGCGCCCACGCGAGGACCGTCGTCGTCCGGGGCCGAGGCCGGGACCGCTACGGGCACGGCCGGGGCCGGTGCCGCTTCCACTGGTTGCACGAGGTGATCGGGGAGCCATGCCTCACGACGGTAGGCACATCCGTCCGAACCCGCTGAGCAGACCCGATTCCGGTGGACAACCGACCAGTTGTGGATAACTCGGCCACCCCCAGGAGTGAGATCCGAGGGCCGGAACCCAGGAGGCAAGAGCCGCGAACCGGCTTCAGCGTGGTGAGACCACAGCCCCGAGCAGGCCGGGCCCGGTGTGGGCACCGATCACCGCGCCCACCTCGCTGACATGCAGATCGACCAGGCCCGGCACCCGCTCGCGCAGCCGCTCGGAAAGTCGCTCGGCCCGCTCGGGTGCAGCCAGGTGATGCACGGCGATGTCCACCCGGCCGAGACCCGCGCGTTCCGCGACGATCTCCTCCAGGCGCGCGATCGCCTTCGAGGCCGTCCGGACCTTCTCCAGCAGTTCGATACGGCCGCCGTCCAGTTGGAGCAGCGGCTTCACGGCGAGCGCGGATCCCAGCAGAGCCTGCGCCGCACCGATACGACCGCCGCGGCGCAGATAGTCCAGCGTGTCGACGTAGAAGTACGCGGAGGTGCCCGCGGCCCGTTTCTCCGCGGCCGCGACCGCCTCGTCCAAGCTCCCGCCCGCCTCCGTCGTCTCCGCCGCCGCGAGGGCGCAGAACCCGAGGGCCATGGCGACCATCCCGGTGTCCACCACCCGTACCGGAACCGGTGCGTCCTTCGCCGCGAGCAGGGCGGCGTCGTAGGTGCCCGAGATCTCGGCCGAGAGGTGCAGCGAGACGACGCCGCCTGCTCCGGCCTCGGCCGCGGCCCGGTACGCGGCGGCGAAGACCTCCGGGCTGGGCCGGGAAGTCGTCACGGGGCGACGCTTCTGGAGCGCCAGTGCAAGGGAGCGGGCCGAGATCTCGGTGCCGTCCTCCAGCGCCTGATCACCGAGGACGACGGTCAGCGGCACCGCGGTGATGCCGTGCCGTTCCATCGCCTCGGGCGGCAGGTAGGCCGTGGAATCGGTGACGATCGCGACATGGCGGGACATGAGCGGGAGGTTACCTGGCAAGTCTTCGGCCCGGCAGTCCGACCCCGACCGAATGATCGCTCAGGACCGCTCAGGACCGCTCGGGACCGCTCCGGACCGCTCCGGACCGCATCAGGTCGCCGCCGGTCGTCGAGCGCCTCAGTTCGTCGTTTCGGGCCGAGCCGCCTTCTGCCACGGGTACTGCGTCTGCCACCGCGGGTCCGCAGCCGTGATCGCCTGCGCCGTATCGTCGACCGGCCGGCCTTCCTGCCCCGGCCGACTCGCCCGTCCCTGGTCCTGCCCCTGCCCGGTCTCCCGCCCCTGGCCCCGGTCGCGGCCGTCGCCCTGCCCGTGGACCGGTTTGTCCGGCTCCACCGTCCAGTGCCGCAGCGCCCCGGCCTCCACATCGATCTGCGCATTCAGCGCGTCCAGATCGTCCTCGACGAACTGCCGCGCCCGGTCCCGGGCGGCCCACCGCAGCGAATCCGCGGAGTGTGTGATCCGCTCCGTGCGCTGCTTCAGGCCCGGCAGCATCGAGGCGACCGTCGCCCGGTCGGGCTCGCGCTCCAGTCTCTTCAGGTCGTCGTCCAGCTCTCGCCCGTGCACACTCAGCCGCTGGAAGAGGCCCAGTGACTCCGAGAGCGAGGCATCCTCGGCGACTCCCGCCTGCAACGCCTCCTGCGTGGCCCGCATGGACGTGCGCAGTGCGAGCCGCAGCTGCGCCAGCTCTCCGCTCACGCTCGGCTGGCCGTAGCTCTTGGCCCTCAGCGTGGTGTCCTCGACGGTCCGGCGCGCCTGCGTGATCGTGCGGTCCACGCCCCGCTTCGCCGCGCCGATGGCCTTGACGCCCACATACACGCCCAGGGCCACGAACGCGAAAAAGAGCAACCCCAGAATCAGGATCACGGCTTCCATGAGCGTCCCTCGCATGTCGTTTCGGCTGCCGGGTGCCGGCCCCTCCACCGTAAACGGAAAGGGCAGGCCGAGGGTTCCTTCGGAACCCCCAACCTGCCCGTAGGGGAATGCCCCCACACCGCCGTACGACAGCCGGCGGCTACCCGCCGACCGTCACACACCGGGACGACGACCGTCACGTCCGGACGACCACCGCACCGGGACGACGACCGTCACGCCGGGACGACCACCGTCGCCTCGGGACGGCGACCGCCCTCGCACGGAGAACAGTCGGCACCCTCGCTCCCGGACAGCGACGCCGTCACGCCGGCACGATGTTGACCAGCTTCGGCGCCCGCACGATCACCTTGCGGATGCCCGCGCCGTCCAGCGCGGCAATCACGGCCGGATCTGCCAGGGCCAGCGCCTCCAGCTCGTCGTCCGCGATCGACGGGGAGATCTCCAGGCGCGCCTTGACCTTGCCCTTGACCTGCACGACGCAGGTCACGGTCTCGTCCACGACGTACGCCGGGTCGGCGACGGGGAAGTCCTGGTGCACGACCGACTCGGTGTGGCCCAGTCGGCGCCACAGCTCCTCGGCGATGTGCGGCGCCAGCGGCGCCACCAGCAGCACCAGCGACTCGGCGACGCTCCGGGACAGCGGGCCGCCCGCCTTGGTCAGGTGGTTGTTCAGCTCGGTGACCTTGGCGATGGCGGTGTTGAAGCGCATCCCGGCCATGTCCTGGCCGACCCCGTCGATCGCCTTGTGCAGCGCCCGCAGCGTCTCCTCGCCCGGCTCGGTGTCGACGACGGTGACCTGGCCGGTCTCCTCGTCGACGACATTGCGCCACAGCCGCTGCAGCAGCCGGTACTGGCCGACGACGGCGCGTGTGTCCCACGGCCGCGACACATCCAGCGGGCCCATCGCCATCTCGTACAGGCGCAGCGTGTCCGCACCGTACTCGGCGCAGATTTCGTCCGGCGTGACGGCGTTCTTCAGGGACTTGCCCATCTTGCCCAGGACGCGGCTGACCTTCTCGCCCTGGTAGTAGAACGTTCCGTCCCGCTCCTCGACCTCGGCCGCCGGGACCGCGATGCCGCGGCTGTCCCGGTAGACGAACGCCTGGATCATGCCCTGGTTGTACAGCTTGTGGAACGGCTCGGCGGACGAGATGTGCCCCAGGTCGTGCAGCACCTTGGACCAGAAGCGGGCGTACAGCAGGTGCAGTACGGCGTGCTCGGCGCCGCCGACGTACAGGTCGACGCCACCGGTCGGCCGGCCCTCGCGCGGGCCCATCCAGTACTGCTCGATCCCCGGGTCGACCAGTTTCCGATCGTTGTTCGGGTCCAGGTAGCGCAGCTCGTACCAGCAGGAGCCCGCCCAGTTGGGCATGGTGTTGGTCTCGCGGCGGTACTTCTTCGGGCCGTTGCCGTCGCCCAGGTCCAGGGTGACGTTGACCCAGTCGGCGTTCCGGGACAGCGGGGTCTCGGGCTGGGTGTCGGCGTCGTCGGGGTCGAAGGTGCGCGGCGAGTAGTCGTCGACCTCCGGCAGCACCAGGGGCAGCATCGACTCGGGCAGCGGGTGGGCGATGCCGGCCTCGTCGTAGACGATCGGGAAGGGCTCGCCCCAGTAGCGCTGACGGCTGAACAGCCAGTCGCGCAGCCGGAAGTTGACGGTGCCCTCACCGACGCCGTGCTCCTTCAGCCACTCGGTGATCTTCGCCTTGGCGTCGACGACGCCCAGACCGTCCAGCGAGATCTCGTCATTGGCGGAGTTGACCAGCTTCGCTTCGTACGAGGAGAAGGCGTCGTCCCACGTCGAGGGGTCCGTACCGCGGTCGTCCGACGGCTGGACGACACAGCGCATCGGCAGCTCGAAGGCGCGCGCGAAGGCGAAGTCGCGCGCGTCGTGCGCCGGCACGGCCATGATCGCGCCGGTGCCGTAGCCCATCAGGACGTAGTCGGCGATGAAGACGGGCACCTTCTCGCCGCTGACCGGGTTGGTCGCGTACGCACCGGTGAAGACACCGGTCTTGTCCTTGGCCTCGGCCTGCCGCTCCACGTCGGACTTGGCGGCGGCCAGCTTGCGGTACGCGGTGACGGCCTCGGCCGGGGACGCGTGTCCGCCGGTCCACACCGGGTGGGTGCCCTCGGGCCAGGCGGCCGGAATGATCCGCTCCACCAGCTCGTGCTCGGGTGCCAGCACCATGTAGGTGGCACCGAACAGGGTGTCCTGGCGGGTGGTGAAGACCGTGACGGCGCCGGCGCCGTCGACCGGGAAGTCGACGCGCGCGCCTTCGGAACGCCCGATCCAGTTGCGCTGCTGCAGCTTGATGGCCTCGGGCCAGTCCAGCCCGTCCAGGTCGTTCAGCAGCCGGTCGGCGTAGGCCGTGATGCGCATGTTCCACTGGCGCAGCTTGGCCTTGAAGACGGGGAAATTGCCGCGCTCGGAGCGGCCGTCGGCCGTCACCTCTTCATTGGCCAGTACGGTGCCCAGGCCCGGCGACCAGTTGACGGGCGCGTCGGAGGCGTACGCCAGGCGGTACTCGCCCAGGACGTCCGCGCGCTCGGCGGCGCTCAGCGCGCTCCAGTCACGGCCGTCCGGGGTGGGACGCGAACCGCTCTCGAACTGTGCGACCAGCTCGTCGATCGGGCGGGCCCGGTCGGCCTCGGTGTCGTACCAGGAGTTGAAGATCTGCAGGAAGATCCACTGGGTCCACTTGTAGTACTCCGACTCGATCGTGGCGAACGAGCGGCGCTTGTCGTGGCCCAGGCCCAGCCGGCGCAGCTGAGCGGTCATGTTCTCGATGTTGGTCTCGGTGGAGACCCGCGGGTGCGTGCCGGTCTGCACGGCGTACTGCTCCGCGGGCAGGCCGAAGGCGTCGAAGCCCAGGGTGTGCAGCACGTTGTGCCCGGTCATCCGCTGGTGGCGGGCGAAGACGTCGGTGGCGATGTAGCCCAGCGGGTGACCGACGTGCAGGCCCGCACCCGAGGGGTACGGGAACATGTCCATGATGAATTTCTTCGGCCTGGCGGCCAGGTCCGGATCGCCCGCCAGGTCACCGGTCGGATTCGGCGCCTCGTACGTGCCCTCGGCGTCCCAGAAGTCCTGCCAGCGTGCCTCGATGTCGGCGGCCATGGCTGCCGTGTAGCGGTGCGGCGCAGCCGTCTCGGCTGCGGAATTCGTCTCGCTCATGATCCTCAAAGCTCCATCGATCGTCATCTGCCGGCGCCCACGTCTACGGACACGCGTCTACGGAAACGAAAAAACCCCTCGCACAGGAGGGGACGCCGCGCTGATTCCGACCAGGCATTCTCACCGGTCGGGACTGATCAGCGCGGCTCGCTAAGCAGAAGGCGTACGGCACGCATGGCGCCAGGGTACCGCACGGGTCCGGAGCCGGTCAGGGCACGGCCGGTCCATGGGCAGGGCAAGGAGAGCGGAGCGGCCGTACGGCGGAGCGCCCCGAAGCAACCGACGCTGCCGCAGATGAACGAGAAGCGGGTCACCCTGTAAGGATGACCCGCTTCTCATTACTTCACTGTGGAGCTAAGGAGAATTGAACTCCTGACCTCCTGCATGCCATGCAGGCGCTCTACCAACTGAGCTATAGCCCCGTGTTGCGCACCGCCTGGTTTCGCTTGCCCCTGGCGACATCGAGAACATTACCGGTGACCCCGCCAGTCCACCAAATCGTTTCCCGCCTGCCCGCATTTGACCGATTCTGCGGCACCTCGGTCAGGGAACGGCGCAGCGGCGAACAGGGGCTCGGGGAGCACAGAGGCGCGCAAGGGCTCACGCAGTGGCGAAGGAGTAGAAGCGCTTGAGCGTGCAGTGCTCCTCCAGCAGGCGCCCGTAGATCGGCTCCCCCTCGAGTTCCCGGTAGGTCTCGATCGGGTCGCCCTTTATGACCAGCGCCCGCGCACATTCCTCGCACCAGTACTGGTACTCCGGATTGATCGGATCCATGTCTCTGACGATGGGCGTACCGCTGCCGCACCAATCGCACTTCCGCCTGTGTACACCCATGAATCAGCTCCGGCTTTGGCCACGGGCAGTGCACACGCGGGAGACTCCGCCGTTCTCGCCGAGCACGTGGGCCGCGCGGAACGGACCACCGGCAAAGCGACCGGCACGGGCGCGCCGGTCGGGAACAAGGAGCAGGTCCGGGACCTCGTGGCGGCTCGCAGGCATCGCGCGCTCCCTCCCGTTCGGTCCGTCGCCCCCTCCGGCGTTCCGATTCTGCCATGACCCCGCAAGGGGGTCAGCCCAGCGGATATCCGGTCGGCCACCGATGCCGTACGAGACCCGTCGACGCGCCCGTCGGCCCGGCCGCCGACAACGCGAGAACACCCACCCGCAACGCGTGCCCCGGCCTCTGCGCCCCGGCGCATCAAGGCGGTTGCGACGGAGCGCGCCGAACGGCGAGGCGCCGGCCGGCCGGCCGAGTCGGGCGACGGCCGTCCATGGGCCGCTCGCGGCCGCGGCGTCCTCATCGCATATGTTCGCCAACACCCCCCGGAGTGAAGGCCGGAGCCGTGCCGCAGCCCTTGACCGCGAAAGCCGCGTGCGGCCGGGAACCGCCTCGCCCCGCCGCACATCAACAGCCCGACGGCCACACAGCCGACGGCCACCAAGGTGAACCCGCCCGGATTCCACGGATCTTTGAAGCCACACCGCCCAGCGGTGCCAGGCCCGCCCGAACGCACCGACGACCAGCACCGTCGGCGCGAACGCCGGCCCTGTACGTGGCGCCGAGTACCCCGGACCGTCCTGGCCGTACCGCACCGCCGCGAAGAGGAAGCCCGCGTCGACCGCCATCACCACGAGAACGCACAACAACGCCCGCACAGCGCCCTGCTGGCAGATCCGGCTGTCGGAACCCACGGAACGGCGGGCCGTGGAGCATGAGTTCGCCGCCCGGTCCTCGGCTGCCGGCGGCGTGCACGGCGGCGGTGCACATGACGGCGGTGCCCGACCAGGATCGTCCGGCCGGTCCTGTGGACCCCGGGCCCGCAGCACGCGGCGGTTAGCCCGGTGGGCCAGTTCCTGGAACGGGTGAGCGATCCCCGTCTGCGGATGCGGCGGCACCGGGAGCCATGACCGGAAGGCGTGACCGCAGGCACGGTCGGAGCGAACGTGCCGGGGGAAACCGCCAGAGGAAACCGTCAGGGAGAACGCAGAGATCCCGCCCTCTGACGAGGACGGGATCCTGATTGTGGAGCTAAGGAGAATTGAACTCCTGACCTCCTGCATGCCATGCAGGCGCTCTACCAACTGAGCTATAGCCCCGCTGTTCGCTGTGTTTCCCTGCGTTTCCGCCCCGCGAACAAGAAGAACTTTAGCCTGTGACCAGCCAGAAAGTGAAATCCGGCCGACACCGCCCGGCACACGGCCCAGGCATCTCGCCGACCCGTGCCCACAGGGGCCGCCGCGGCTGGGCGTCGAGGCCCTACGTGTCGTCGCCGAGTACCGGCTCGGGCAGCGTGCCGGCGTTGTGCTCCAGCAGGCGCCAGCCGCGCGCGCCCTCCCCCAGCACCGACCAGCAGCAGTTGGAGAGCCCGCCGAGCCCTTCCCAGTGGTGCGACTCCAGGCCCAGCAGCCGACCGATGGTGGTGCGGATGGTGCCGCCGTGGCTGACCACGACGAGCGTGCCGCTGTCGGGCAGCTTGTCGGCGTGTCCGAGCACGACCGGGGCGGCCCGGTCGGCGACCTCGGTCTCCAGCTCGCCGCCGCCGCGCCGCACGGGCTCACCGCGCTTCCACGCGGCGTACTGCTCGCCGTACTGCCCGATGATCTCCTCGTGGGTGAGACCCTGCCAGGCACCGGCGTAGGTCTCCCGCAGCCCCTCGTCGTGCGCGACTTCGAGGCCGGTGATCGCGGCGAGCTCAGCAGCCGTTGCCGCCGCCCGCCGCAGATCGGAGGCGACGATCGCAGCCGGCCTCAGCGAGGCGAGCAGCCGGGCGGCCCGCTGGGCCTGCCCGATGCCGACCTCGGTGAGCGCGATGTCCGTGGAGCCCTGGAACCGGCGCTCCAGATTCCACGCCGTCTGGCCGTGTCGCCAGAGAACGATTCTGCGGCCCCTGCCGCTTCCGCTGCCGTTCAGCTCTGCTCACCGTCCGTGCTGCCGGTGAGCTGGGCGTGCTCCGCGGCCTTGCCGCGGGTCTTGACGGCGTCCTCGGGGAGCGCGATCTCGGGGCAGTCCTTCCAGAGGCGCTCCAGCGCGTAGAAGACACGCTCCTCGCTGTGCTGGACGTGGATGACGATGTCGACGTAGTCGAGGAGGATCCAGCGCGCGTCGCGGTCGCCCTCGCGGCGTACCGGCTTCGCGCCGAGCTCCTTCTGGAGCCGCTCCTCGATCTCGTCGACGATCGACTTGACCTGGCGGTCGTTGGGGGCCGAGGCCAGCAGGAAGGCGTCCGTGATCGACAGCACATCGCTGACGTCGTACGCAATGATGTCGTGCGCGAGCCGGTCGGCGGCCGCCTGAGCGGCGGCGTTGATGAGCTCGATGGAGCGGTCCGTGGCGGTCACAAGCAGGCTTTCGTCGGCGGTCAGATCAACCCCTAGGGTCTCACGGACCGCCGACAGCCCACGCAGCGAACGTTCGGAGGTCGAGCCGGCGTCATCCGGGTGGCGCGGCCCCGGTCATTTGACCTTGTAGTCCTGGCCGAGCACGACGGACACATCCGCGTTCGCGGCGGGCTTGCCCTGCTTCACCGCGCTCGTCGGCAGGCCCAGAGTCTTGGCGACCTGCGTCGCCTTTTCCTTGTCCGCCGCGGTCTCGTAGAGGACCTCGGACAGAGCCGAGGTCCCGGCCGTTCCACCGCCGACGAAGGCATAGCCACCGTTGACCAGCTTGATCCGGGCGGACGCAGCGGCGTCCTTGTCGCCGGTGGCGTCCTTGATTCCGACCCGCACCGTCGCGTCGGCCTCCGGAGCCTTCACCGTGCCGCCCAGGACGTCCTTGACGACTCTCTCGGTGGCCGCTTCGGTGAGTGTGCCGTCGGCCTGCACCGGCAGCAGTTCCGTCTTGTAGTCGCCGATCTTGGCGCGCTGGGCGAGCTTCGCCAGGGAGGCGCCCAGGTCCTTCTCGGGGAGCGACGGGTCGAGGATCTGCGCCAGCGTCTCGACGGTGACCGTGGCGGCCTTCGGATCGTCCGAGATCTTCCGCAGAACACCCCGCATGACCTCCCCGAACCGCACGAGCTGCTTCGTCTCGGCCTCACCGGGCGCCCGGTAGGTGGCGTACGCGACGGCCATCCGACCGCTCAGGGTCTGCGCCTCGCCCTTCTTCACCAGGGGGGAAGCGCCCTTCTTCGTGTCGGGCACCTCGGTGTCCGTGTCGACTTCGATGCTGCCGACCAGATCGACGAGAGTCTCCAGATAGGGGGTGTCCAGCCGCCACGTACCGCTGATGCTGGTGCCGAGCAGGGTGTCGATGGAATCGCGGGTGCCGGTGGTGCCGTCGGCCTCGACGGACTTGCCGAGGGTGGTCGTGTCGCCCTCGCCGTCGGAGACCGCGAGCGAGTTGGGGAGCAGAACCGTGGTCCCCTGCTTGGTCGTCACATTGTTGACGAGCAGCGCCGTGGAGGTGCCGCCCTTCTTGGTGTTGTGCAGGTGGACCACGATGACGTCCCGCTGCTGCGGGCCCGTCGATGCCGAGTTGTCCTTCTCCGAACCGGAGAGGCCGGGGATCTTTCCGGCGGACCAGAGATAGCCGACACCGCCGACCACCACCAGGGCCACCACGACTATCAGCGCGACCATGCGGTTGCGGCCGCGGCGCCGCGCCTCCTCGCGCCGCTCGCTGCGGCTCTCGGTGAACTTCAGCCAGTCGATGACGTCTTCGGAGTCCTCGTCGGGCTCCTCGATGAAGGAGAACTGCTCGGTGCGGTAGTCGGGGCGGCGCTGCCCGGGAACGGCCGGTTCCGGCTCGGCCCCGGCGTCGGGCTCCGGCCGGGGTTCCTCCATGACCGGTGCCGGGGCGGGAGGGGGTGTGGGCTGCGCTGAGGCCTGCTGCGGGATGTTCCACTGCTGGGTGGTATCGACCGCGGCAGGCTGCCGGCCGGTGTCGTAGCCGTAACCGTCGTAGCCGCCGTAGGCCTGCTGCGGCTGCTGGTGTTGCTGCTGCTCTTGCTGTTGCTGTTGCTGGGCAGGCTGAGAGCCATACGGGTCGTACGCCTGCGGCTCCGCGGGCTGCTGTCGCGCGGGCTGCGGTTGCTGGGGCTGGGCGTACGGGTCGTATCCGTACCCCTGGTCGGCCTGGTACGGCTGCTGCTGAGGCTGCTGGAACTCCTGCGGCTGCTGAGGCGCGTACGGGTCGTACGCCTGCTGTCCGGCCTGCTGGTACACCGGCTGCCCGTACTCGTCGTAGCCGATGATCTGCGGCTGCTGGTAGTACGGGTCGTACGGGTTCTGTCGGTCGTTCACCGGTGCCCCTCTGCGTGGCTCATTCGCCGCGGTACAGCTGGCGCTTGTCGATGTAGCGGACCACGCCGTCCGGCACCAGGTACCAGACCGGCTCTCCCTGTGCGACCCTCTGGCGGCAGTCCGTGGACGAGATCGCGAGCGCGGGCACCTCCACGAGGGAGACGCCGCCCTCCGGCAGCCCCGGGTCCGTGAGTACGTGCCCCGGCCGCGTCACACCGATGAAGTGGGAGAGCGAGAAGAGCTCGTCGGCGTTCCGCCAGGTGAGGATCTGGGCGAGCGCGTCGGCGCCGGTGATGAAGAAGAGGTCCGCGTCACCGTGGATCGCGCGCAGGTCGCGCAGCGTATCGATGGTGTACGTCGGCCCGCTGCGGTCGATGTCGCTCCGGCTGACCGAGAACTGCGGGTTGGACGCCGTCGCGATGACCGTCATCAGGTAGCGGTCCTCGGCCGGGGAGACGTGCTTGTGGCTCTTCTGCCACGGCTGCCCGGTCGGAACGAAGATCACCTCGTCGAGGTGGAACTGGGCGGCCACTTCACTGGCCGCCACCAGGTGTCCATGATGGATCGGGTCAAATGTCCCGCCCATCACGCCGATTCGGCGCTTTCTGCGACCGGTAGGCACTTCCTGCTCTCCCATGCGTGCAGAGCCTACTGGCACAGCTGTACGCCTCCGCCTCAGCGGTCGCGGTTGAAGCGAGTGGTGATCCACAGCAGGAGCAGCAGCACGACGAACGCACCGCCCCCGGTGACATACGGGCTGAGGCTTTCGTGGTTGCCACCGTGCTCGCCGCCCTCGGCGGCGAGGGTGACCAGCTGATGCGCAGTGCTCGTGAGGCTCATCTTCGGCAGGACCTATCGATCGGGAGTCGGAAGGAAGACGTCGCGCACATCGTATGCGGGAGCCCCGGGCACGCTCACGCCGACTCAGTCGTTGTTGTCGTCGTTGCGGTATCCGCGGAGCAGGAACCAGCCGAGCAGGACAGCTCCGACGAGCGAGACGAGCAGCACGATACGGAGCGTGTTGCCGGGTCCCTGGTCCTCGGATGCGGCGGCGAGCAGAGCAACGGTATGCGGCATGTCGGGCGTCTCCTCAGTTATCCACAGCCCCCCGCACACCGTAGCCCCAGCGCCTACGCTGGAAATTGTCAGGGGGCGAGCGACGTCTCGTACGAACAGGGGGCCCATTCATGACCGACCGCAGCCACGAGAGCCACGAGAACGTGCCGAGCAGGCAGCGCAGGCGCTTCGCTGGGATCTCGTCCCGGGCCTACGAACACCCGGCGGACCGCTCGGCCCTGGTGGCCCTGCGCAAGCTGAGCGGTTTCGACACCGTGTTCAAGACACTGAGCGGTCTGCTGCCCGAGCGCAGCCTGCGACTGCTCTTCCTCTCCGACTCCGTCCGGGTGAGCGACGCCCAGTTCACCCATCTCAACGACATGCTGCGAGACGCCTGTTACATCCTGGACCTGGAGAAGGTCCCGCCGATGTACGTCAATCAGGACCCGCAGCCCAATGCCATGTGCATCGGTCTCGACGAGCCGATCATCGTGGTGACGACGGGGCTGGTGGAGCTGCTCGACGAGGAGGAGATGCGGGCCGTCGTCGGCCACGAGGTGGGGCACGCGCTCTCCGGCCACGCCGTGTACCGCACGATCCTGCTGTTCCTCACCAGCATCGCGTTGAAGGTCGCCTGGATCCCGCTCGGCAACGTCGCGATCATGGCGATCGTCACGGCGCTGCGCGAGTGGTTCCGCAAGTCGGAGCTGTCGGCCGACCGGGCGGGACTGCTCGTCGGCCAGGATCTGCAGGCGTCGATGCGCGGTCTGATGAAGATCGCGGGCGGCAATCATCTGCACGAGATGAATGTGGACGCCTTCCTCGCCCAGGCCGACGAGTACGAGAAGGGCGGCGATCTGCGCGACTCGGTGCTCAAGATCCTCAATCTGCTGCCCCGCTCGCACCCTTTCACCACGGTGCGTGCGGCCGAGCTGAAGAAGTGGTCCGAGACCCGGGACTACCAGCGGATCATGGACGGCCACTACCCGCGGCGCGACGAGGACAAGGACACCTCGGTGACGGACTCGTTCCGGGAGTCCGCGACGCACTACGCGGACGCGGTGCGCAGCAGCAAGGACCCGCTGATGAAGCTGGTCGGCGACATAGCGGGGGGCGCCGGGGACCTGGGAGGCAAGCTCCGCGACAAGTTCACCGGCCAGAGCGGGGGCGCGGCCGGCAGGAGCGGCGCTGCGGACGGTTCCAAGGGCGGCGCTACGGACGGCTCCGCGGACTCTGCGCGGCCGCAGGAGCCTGGTGACCCCGACGGGCCGGGGACCGCGGGGAGCTGACCGGCTGCGGGGAGCCGACCGCAAGCGTTCCGCAGAGTGCGGCTGTGGGCCGGCCCGTCGCGTACGGGTCGGTGCCCGCGGGGCCGCGGGAGACGGCGCGCTGCCCGGCGAGCAGCGGGCGCAGCGCACCGGTGGTGTCCGTCGGGCACGCCTGCGGTCCGGCCAGGACATAGCTGGTGCGAAGCTCCAGCCGGTGCAGTCGCAGGTCTTCCCGGTCGAAGCGGAAGTGCAGCTCGCGCCGGACGGTGAAGAGCGAAGCATCTCCTGCCCGTTGGGGCCCCGAGGCGGCCGGGCGGAGCGTGTAGGTGAAGGTGTGGTCCGACGCCACCTCCAGGGTGTCGGATCCCGCCTCGGTGTAGCTCAGGGTGCCCCGGACCCGGACGTCCGGAGCGGCCAGTGCCACCTGCGCCGGGTCGAACCGCACCAGCCAGCCGGCCGCGGCGTGCTGTCCGTCGTCGTCCGGTCGGGTCATGCTCCGGTCGAACTGAGCCGTCTGGTCCGGGTCGAGCAGCAGTTCCACCGGTCGCACCGCGCGGCCGGTGAGGACGTCCGGGTCGAGCGAGGACGCCACCAGGTAGTCCTTGACCGTGGTCAGGGCCGTCGCCACCTGGCTGTCCGAGAAGTTCTCCGTGCCCCGGATCGGCGGCAGATTGATGCCTTCGGCACCTTTGGAGAACTGCGCGGCGGGGCTCCTCGCGAGAAGTCCCGCGGGTGTACCGCCGGGTACGACCCTCTGGGGGGCCAGGGGTACGACGGTCGATCGGAGGGCCTCGGCCCGCCTGCCGACGGGGGTCGGGTAGGGGTGGCGGAAGCCCATGTACACGGCCGTCGCAAAGGCCAGGGCGATCAGGAGGACCAGGGCGATGGCGGCTCTGGACCCGGCTCGGAGGCTTCGGGGCGGAAGGCTGCGCACGGCGCGCGCGTGGTCCCCCATGCGCTCCTGGGCCGAGAATTCCTTCAGCCGTGCAGCACGTACGAACGACTCGTCGAAGACGAGTGACCGGTACTCGTCCTCACCACCGCCCGGCGCGTTCTCGGGCGGACCTTCCGGTGGTTCTCCACGGTGCGCCATGACTTCTCCCGACTCCACGTCACCGACCGGGGCCGAAACGCTTCGCTCTGCTTCGGCCGAGTGGCTTCGGACAGGGCCTGTCCGTCATGAGTTCGTATGACGTCGCATGACTACGCATGTACGGACGAGTGAGAAGCCCCCTCGTAGAGAGGGGTCACACCTTCAGGGTAGGTCGATTACGACCGAGGTAAACGCCAAGCCGCGAGAGAACCCACCCGAGAGTGGACCCGGAGCCCGGAGAACCGCCCTCAGGACGGGCGCGGGACACTCTCAGGGGCTTGATCGGGGTGTCTCGGAAGGTGTGCGGGCGTGACGCCCTCGGGAAAGGCGCGGTCACGGCGGGGCAGCAGGCACGGGGCACGGCGGACAGCAGGCGCGTGCGCGCGGCACGACGTGCTGGGCGCGTGGTCCGGTCCGGCGGCGTCAGCCCGTGCGCGGGGCCGCGGGGACCGCGGGGCGGAGGTAGCCGGCCGAGGCCGACGGGATGGTGCTCGGGATGGGGCCGGGTGCGCTGTCCACCCCGGTGGTGGCGGGCGGCGGCGCGGGATCCTGGCGGTTGCCCGAACTGTTGCGGTAGACGGCGCTGAAGGCCAGTGCGATCATTCCGATGCCCATCAGCACGGCCAGCAGCCAGGCCACCGGCCGGTGCCAGCGTGCCGCGCCCCGGTACGGGCGCAGGGCGCCGCCGTGGCGCCCGTAGGGGCCGCTGCCGTACGCGTCGTCGCCATCGGGGTCCAGCGAGTCGCCGTAGGCGCTCCCGTGGCCGTATGCACCGCCCGGTCCGTATCCCTCGTCGGGGAGCTCGTCGTCCGGCGGACCGCCGCCCGCCCGTGCCCGGGACGCCTCGGCCTCGGCGCGCGCCTGCGCGGCAGCCAGCAACCGCTCGACCGCGGTGGGTTCATGGATCTCGGCGGCCCGTACGAAGTCCTCGTCGAACACCACGGAGGCGAAGTCCTCGTCCGCGCCCCCGCGGTCGTCGTCGGGCTCCCAGCCGTCCGGGAACGGCCTGCCCCCCACGTCGTCCGGCACCGCTCCAGACTAGCCCCGCCGGGTCGTTCTGGGCAGGGACCCGGCGACATTCACCGGCCCCGGACGGTCACCTCACGTGGCCGTCGCCGGTGACGATGTACTTCGTCGAGGTCAGCTCCGGCAGCCCCATCGGCCCCCTGGCGTGCAGCTTCTGCGTGGAGATGCCGATCTCGGCGCCGAAGCCGAACTGGCCGCCGTCGGTGAAACGCGTGGACGCGTTCACGGCCACCGTCGTGGAGTCCACCAACTGGGTGAAGCGGCGGGCCGCGGCCTGGGAGGTGGTCACGATCGCCTCGGTGTGGCCGGAGGACCAGAGCCGGATGTGCGCGACAGCCGCGTCCAGCGACTCCACGACGGCCGCGGCGATGTCGTACGAGAGGTACTCGGTCTCCCAGTCCTCCGGCGTCGCCGCCACCACGGTGGCTTCGGACCCCTCGGCGTATTCGAGGACCCGCTCGTCGCCGTGCACGGTCACTCCGGCCTCGGCCAGCGCCGCCAGGGCGCGCGGCAGGAAGTCCGCGGCGACGTCCTTGTGGACCAGGAGCGTCTCGGCGGCGTTGCAGACGCTCGGGCGCTGCGCCTTGGAGTTGATCAGGATGTCGACGGCCATGTCCAGGTCGGTCTGCGCGTCCACGTACACATGGCAGTTGCCGGTGCCGGTCTCGATGACCGGAACGGTGGATTCCTCGACCACCGTGCGGATCAGCGAGGCGCCGCCACGCGGGATGAGGACGTCGACGAGGCCGCGGGCCCGCATCAGTTCCCGTACCGAGTCGCGGCTCTCGCCCGGTACCAGCTGCACCGCGTCGGCCGGGAGTCCGGATCCTCCGACCGCGTCGCGCAGCACCCGTACCAGTGCGACGTTCGAGGCGTACGCGGAGGACGAGCCGCGGAGCAGGACGGCGTTGCCGGACTTCAGGCAGAGGGCCGCGGCGTCGACCGTCACATTGGGCCGGGCCTCGTAGATGATTCCGACGACGCCGAGCGGCACCCGGACCTGCCGCAGGTCGATGCCGTTGGGCAGGGTCGAGCCGCGGACGACCTCGCCGACCGGATCGGGCAGCGCCGCCACGTCCCGCACATCGGCGGCGATGGCGCGGATCCGCTCCGGGGTGAGGGTGAGCCGGTCGACGATCGCCTCGCTGGTCCCGGCCTCGCGCGCACGGGCGACGTCCTCGGCGTTGGCCGCGACGATCTCGCTCGTCCGCACCTCCAGCGCGTCCGCGATCGCCAGCAGCGCGTCGTCCTTCGCCGCGCGCGGCAGCGGCGCGAGGTCGGCGGCGGCGGAACGTGCCCGGTAGGCGGCCTGCGCGACCGGGGACATGTTGTCGTACGGCGAGAGCGTGGTCATGCCCGCAGAGTAGTGCGCACACTGCGGGCATCCCTCACGTATCCCGTGATGCGAGACAACTGCCCCCGCACCGCTCCCGTGATGCGAGACGCGCGCCCCGCACCCGCCCCCGCGACACGGGACAACCGGCCCGTGACCGCTCCCGTGATGCGGGACGACCGCCCCGGAGCCGCCCCGGCGATACGGGACTGCTGCTCCGCTCCGGGGCCGTCGCCGTACTCAGTACGGGTGGACGCCGACCGGGGCGGCCGGGGGCGGTCCGTATCCCTCGGCGATGCGCTGGTGGTACGTCTCGCGGTCGATGACCTCCAAACCGACGATCTCCCAGGGCGGGAGTTTGGCGGTGGAGCGGTGCTCGCCCCAGAGCCGCAGCGCGACAGCCGCCGCGTCGTGCAGATCGCGGGCCTCTTCCCAGTAGCGGATCTCCGCGTGGTCGTTGGCGTACCGGCTGGTCAGCAGGAAGGGGTGGTCGTGGGCCAGCTGTTCCAGCCCGCGTCTGACCTCCTTCAGTGGAATCGCACCGCCCGAGACACTGAGCGTGACGTGCCAGAGTCTCGACGGGGTGCGCTCCTCCCGCACCGTCGTCGGCTCGGACCCCGTGGTCCGGTCGTCGCCGCGGTCCGTGGACCGTCTCTCGTCGAAGCCGACACCTGCTCCGACACTGGTCAGGGCCCGGCCGCCCGTTCCTCGGGGCGGCGCCCCCGGGCGCGCTCGTCTCACCGGCGGCCTCCTGTGAATGCGTTTGCTGTGCTGTACCCCGCTGTGTCCCCGAGACAAAGTTGACCAGTCCGCGGCCGGGGATGGGGCGGTTTTCGTCAAGGTCCCCGCTCCGAGGCTGGACTTTCAGCCGTTTCAGGGGGTCTGTCAGGGGTGCAGGACGACAAGATCGTCCCTGTGTACGACCTCGCGCTCGTATGCCGGACCGAGTTCCCGCGCCAGGTCTCGGGTGGAGCGGCCGAGCAACTGCGGGATCTCCTTGGCGTCGAAGTTGACGAGTCCGCGGGCCACCGGGCGGCCTTCGAGGTCGCGCAGTTCCACCGGGTCGCCCGCGGTGAACTCGCCCTCGACGGCGGCGATTCCGGCGGGCAGCAGCGAGCTGTGCCGTTCGACGACCGCCTGTACGGCCCCGTCGTCGAGGGTCAGCGAGCCCTGCGGGGTGGAGGCGTGGGCGAGCCAGAGCAGCCGGTCCGCCGACCGTCGTCCGGTGCGGTGGAAGTACGTTCCGGTGTCGCGTCCGGCCAGGGCGTCGGCGGCCCGGCTCGCCGAGGTGAGGACGACGGGGACCCCGGCGGCCGTGGCGATCCGGGCGGCCTCGACCTTGGTGACCATGCCGCCCGTGCCGACGCCCGCCCTCCCGGCGCTGCCGATGGTGACGCCCGCGAGGTCCTCGGGGCCGGTCACTTCGGCGACCCGCGACGTGCCCGGGGTACTGGGGTCGCCGTCGTACAGCCCGTCCACGTCCGAGAGGAGGACCAGCAGATCGGCGCGGACGAGATGGGCGACGAGCGCGGCGAGCCGGTCGTTGTCGCCGAACCGGATCTCGTCGGTGGCGACGGTGTCGTTCTCGTTGACGACCGGGAGCGCGCCCATGTCCAGGAGCTGGTCGAGCGTGCGGTAGGCGTTGCGGTAGTGGGCCCGGCGGCTGGTGTCGTTGCTGGTGAGCAGCACCTGGCCGACGCGTACGCCGTACCGTGCGAAGGAGGCGGTGTAGCGGGCCACGAGCAATCCCTGGCCGACGCTGGCCGCGGCCTGCTGTCTGGCCAGGTCCTTGGGCCGGCGGTGCAGGCCGAGCGGGGCGAGTCCGGCCGCGATGGCGCCGCTGGAGACGAGCACGATCTCGCGCTCCCCGCCGCTCCTCACCTTGGCGAGTACGTCGACGAGCGCGTCGACGCGATCGGCGTCGAGACCGCCGGACGCGGTGGTGAGGGAGGAGGAACCGACCTTGACCACGATTCTGCGGGCCTCTGTGACGCCCTGCCTTGCCCCTGACACGTCCATCCCCAATGATTCGGCCTCGCCCGGTCCTCGCAATCTACGCGAGCGGCGGGACGCGCGCCTGTGCGTTCCGTCCCGTGGACGCGCGGGCGGCCCCACGGGACGTCCGTACCCGGCGTCTGCGCCGATGAGCCCCGTCCGGCCTCTCCCGTCGACGGCGTCGACAGTCGCGTCGGCACCCACATTCATTACACATATCGAATGATCGAATTCTCGGCACCGCGCATCGGCCCCACGCATCGGCATCGCACGAAGAGGTGGATAAATCCCATGCCCGCCGGCCGGTGCAACCATCGGAACGTCTCACTCATCTAACAGCCGATAGGGTGCGTGGCGGCGGCCCCTCCCCCATTTTCGGCAGTGGCAGTGTCGGCCCCGCATCCGCCGCCATCTCCAGGGACCTACCAGACATGGGACAGCAGCGATGCCAGTCAAAGTAAGTGTCGTCATTCCGGTATACAACCCCGGCAAGTACATCGACCCCTGCGTCGAGTCACTTCTGAAGCAGACTCTTCCCGCAGTGGAGTTCGAAGTTCTCTTCGTGAACGACGGGTCCACGGACGACACTCCCGAACGGCTCGAAAAGCTGGCGGTGGAACACCCTCATTTCCGGGTGATCACCATCCCCAACTCCGGATGGCCCGGAAAGCCCCGCAACATCGGTGTGGCCGAGGCCAAGGGCGAATACGTCCAGTTCGTCGACCAGGACGACCACCTCGCCTCCGACGCCCTGCGCCGGCTGTACGAGATGGGCCACCGCAACGGCTCCGACATCGTCATCGGCAAGGTGGCCAGCAACTTCCGCGGTGTCCCGCACGGCGTGTTCAAGAAGAACCGCGAGAAGTGCACCCTGCGCGACGCGCCCCTGTACGACAGCCTCACCCCGCACAAGATGTTCCGTACGGAGTTCCTCCGCGAGAACGGCATCGCCTACCCCGAGGGCAAGCGCCGGCTCGAGGACCAGCTCTACATGATGCAGGCGTACTTCCCCGCCGAGGTCGTCTCGATCCTCGGCAACTACACCTGCTACTTCTACTCCCGGCGCGACGACGGCAAGAACGCGGGATCCACCAGGATCGTCCCGGCCCAGTACTACGGGAACCTCCGCGAGGTCCTGGACGTCGTCGTGGCCCACACCGAACCGGGCGAGTTCCGGGATCTGCTGCTCCGCCGCTTCTACCGCGTCGAAATGCTGAGCCGGCTCAGCGAACCCGCGGTGGTGAAGTACCAGCCCGAGTTCTACCAGGAGATGTGCGACGCGATCAGGCCGCTGGCCATCGACTTCATGGGCGACGGGGTGCACGACGGCCTCGGTCCGCTGCTGCGGATCCGGTCCACACTTCTACGCAAGGACGACCGGGAGGGTTTACTCCGGATCGCCCGGTTCGCGGGGTCCGTCAAGGCGTCGGCCCGTCTGGAGGATTTCGCCTGGCAGCCGGACGGCCGGGTCGCTCTCACCGTGACCGCCCGGCTGGTCCAGGGCGACGACGAGGAGCCGGTGAAACTGCTGCGCCAAAACGGCCGGTACTTCCTGCACCCGGACACCGGCGGCGGGCTGCCGATGGAGGACGAACTCCTCGACGTCACCGACGACATCGACGGTTTCTCCGCCGAACTGTCGCTGCGCAATCGCGAGACGGCCGTCGAGTGGCCCTGCCCCGCGACGTTCACCACGCAGACCGACGAACTCGGCGACGGAGCCTGCGAGATCGTCCTGCGCGGCAGCGGGTATGTGACCTCGGAGGCGGTCAAGGGCCGTGGCCGGGTCTCCCGCGGCTTCTGGGACGTCTGGGTGCCGCTGCGCGGCCTGGGTCTGGTCCGCAAGGCGCGGCTGGGCGCCGACCGCGCCCCGGAGGTGGACGCCGCCTGCCTGCCCGCGTCACTCGGCTCGCCGGCCCGTGCCGTCATCCCGTACTTCACCGATCCGTACGGCAACCTCACGCTCGATGTGGGCCGCCGCGGCAAGAAGCTCGCCACCTACCTGGACGGCCGTCCGGTGCTGCGGACCCCGGGCCGGCGGCCCGAACTCCGGCTGGAGCTCCTCACCGCCGCCTCCACCGTCGCGTCCGACGCCCAACTGGTCCTGAGCCCGGCCGACGGAACGGGCTCGGCCGTGCACACGCTGCGGACCGTGCTGCATCCGGCAGCGGGCCAGGCCCATCTCGTCGTGCCCCGCCGCGCCCCCGGCGTTGCAGCGGGTACCTGGAAGCTCTCCGTCCGGCTGGACGGCGAGAAGGGCCCCGCGCTGAGCCTCTGCGACGTCACCGTCGGCGGGGGCGGCAGGATCCAGCTGGATCCGGAGCTGCCCGCGGCCGCGGACACGATCATGGCCGGTCTGCTCGCGCAGCGCCGGAAGGCGACCCTGCGCCGGGCGCTGCGCACCGTCGGCGGCCCCCTCGTGCGCAGGCTCCCCCCGCAGGGCCGCAAGCGCGCACGCCGCCTCGCCGCCCGGCTCACCGGCTGATCCGGCCCCGCAGATCCACCGTCTCGTCGACGAGGCGGTCCCACCACCACCCGACGTCAACACCGACGTCAGCATCGACATCGACACCAGCACCAGCACCAGCACCAGCACCAGCACCAGCACACCGGAACAAGGACGTGATCGCATGCGGCAGCTCTCCATCACGGGGGCCTGGGTGCATGAGCCCAAGGTCTTCCCGGACAGCCGCGGCAGCTTCCACGAGTGGTTCAGGGCCTCGGAGCTCAGCGAGGCCGTCGGACACCCGCTGCGGCTCGCGCAGGCCAACTTCTCCCTCTCCAGCCGGGGAACCCTGCGCGGTGTCCACTTCGCCGACGTGCCGCCGAGCCAGGCCAAGTACGTCAAGTGCGTACGCGGCGCCGTGCTCGACGTCATCGTGGACATCCGGGTCGGCTCCCCCACGTACAAGCGGTGGGAGGCCGTCCGGCTCGACGACGCGGACCATCACGCCGTCTATCTCGCCGAGGGTCTCGGCCACGCGTTCATGGCCCTGACGGACGACGCGTCGGTCGTCTATCTGTGCTCCGAGGGCTACGCGCCCGGCCGCGAGCACGGAATCAACCCGCTCGATCCCGAACTGGGCATCGAGTGGCCGGCGGAGATCGCCCCGCTGCTGTCCGACAAGGACGCCGCGGCCCCCTCGCTGGCCGAGGCCGAGGAGCACGGACTGCTGCCGTCGTACGAGGCCTGCCAGGCCTACTACGCCCAACTGCGCGCCCGCGGCTGAGCGCCCGGACGGGAACGCCGCAGCCCCCGTGGTCCGTACGGATCACGGGGGCTGCGTACGGGTCGCGGGGGCTGCGTACGGGTCGCGAGCCGGGCGGCGGCCCGGTGGGCCCGGCCGGTCAGCCCGTCACGGCCTCGATGCGCTTGCGCAAGGGGGCGAACGCCGAGCGCGGACGGCGCAGGTTGCGGGCGCGGGAGAGGGCCGGCCAGAAGTCGGCGCCGAGCAGCGCCTCGGGCTGGACGGCGTTCTTCCGCACCAGCACCTCCTCGGGCACGTCCTGCGGATCGGGTACGACGTACTCCTCGATGATCTTGTCGTACGCGTTCTTCAGGATGTCGCTCTCCGGGTTGGCGCCGAACACGGCGACCACGCCGGTCGGTGCCGTGTCCACCTCGACGACCACCAGGTCGGGACGGAAGCGGCGCAGCACCTGCACCACCTTGTACACATCACCGGTCCAGAACTTGGTGTGCCGGTCGCGGGCCGCCTCGTCGACATCGCGCGGCAGCATGTCGTCCAGCACGATCACGCTCGACCAGCGGGCGTGCTTCTCGACGTTCATGAAGTCGCGCAGCGCGTATTCGAAGAGGTGCATGCCGTCGATGAAGGCGAGCTCCAGCTTCGGGTCCCCGCCCATCACATTGAGCGGGTCGCGGCGGGCCAGGGCACGGAACGGATTGCGGCCGTTGCGCAGGTGCAGCAGCGGGTCCTTGCGGGCGAAGAAGTCGTCGCTCGTCGCCTTGACCAGGTGGACGTCGCAACTGATGTCCGTCACCACACGGAATGCGGGGTCGACGGCGACGGACGGCACTCGCGAGAGGGCCAGGCTTCTGCCGTCGTTGACCCCGATCTCCAAATAGTTCCGAGGTCGGTAGACACGGTGCAAATGACGCAGAAAGTCATGGCGGTTCACGTGGAGCAGCCCTTCGGAGGAAACCAACTGGTCTGGTCCCCGGCGAAGTTACCTCATGAACGGACGGTGATGTAACTGTTCTCCCCCAGGTAAACCTTCGGTGTTCAGATCTTTGGAATTCGATGGGATTCAACCGTCGATACGATCATTCGACGATCATGAACTCTCTGTTGCGAGAAGGGCCGGAAATGCCTCTTCCAGCGCCGCCCGCCACTCCCGGATCGGCTCGACACCGGCCGCCGCCCAGCGGTCGTGTCCCAGCACGCTGAAAGCGGGCCGGGGAGCCGGCCGCACGAAGGCCTCGCTGGTCGTGGGCCGGACGCGTGCCGGGTCGGCGCCGAGCAGCCGGAAGATCTCCCGGGTGAGGCCGAACCAGGTCGTCTCGCCGCCGCTGGTGCCGTGGTACACCCCCGCGGGGGCGGTGCCCGCGAGGGCGGCCTGTCCGAGCCGGACCAGCCGGTCCGCCAGGTCGACGGTCCAGGTGGGCTGTCCGCGCTGGTCGTCCACCACGTCGAGGGTGTCCTTGACGCCCTCCAGCTTGATCATCGTACGGACGAAGTTCCCGCCGCCCGCGCCGTACAGCCAGGCTGTACGCACCACGTACCCGGTGTCCGGCAGGATGCTCAACACGGCGCGTTCGCCGGCCAGTTTGGTGCGGCCGTAGGCGCTGCGCGGTCCGGTGGGGCCGTCCTCCGCGTACGGCTTCTCGCCGTCCCCGGCGAAGACGTAGTCGGTGGAGACCTGGAGGAGAACGGCGCCGTGTTCGCGGCAGGCCGCGGCGAGGACCTCGGGGCCCGTCCCGTTGACCCGCAGCGCGGCGTCCTCCTGGGACTCGGCGTCGTCGACGGCGGTCCACGCGGCACAGTTCACCACGACGGCGGGGCGGTGCTCGTCGAAGCCCGCGCGCACCGATCCGGGGTCCGCGATGTCCATGGCCGCACGGTCCGCGGCGACCGCCGGGACGTCCTCACCGGCGAGCCGGGCCAGGACGTCCCGGCCCAGCATCCCGGCGGCTCCGGTGACCAGCCAGACGGCGCTCACAGGGCGGCCCGGTCCTTCAGCGGCTCCCACCAGGCGCGGTTGTCGCGGTACCACTGCACGGTCTCGGCGAGGCCGGTACGGAAGTCCTTGCGGGGCTCGTAACCGAGCTCCTCGCGGATCTTGGTGCAGTCGACCGAGTAGCGGCGGTCGTGGCCCTTGCGGTCCTCGACATGGGTGACGCGGGTGTCCCAGTCGGCCCCGCAGGCGTCCAGCAGCAGACCGGTGAGCTCCTTGTTGGAGAGCTCGGTGCCGCCGCCGATGTTGTAGACCTCGCCGGCCCGGCCCTTCGTACGGACGAGTTCGATGCCCTGGACGTGGTCGTCGATGTGGAGCCAGTCGCGGACGTTGGCGCCGTCGCCGTACAGCGGGACCGTCTTTCCGTCCAGCAGGTTGGTGACGAACAGCGGGATGACCTTCTCGGGGAAGTGGTGGTGCCCGTAGTTGTTGGAGCAGCGGGTCACCCGCACGTCGAGGCCGTGGGTGCGGTGGTACGAGAGCGCGATCAGGTCGCTGGACGCCTTGGCCGCCGAGTACGGCGAGTTGGGCGCGAGCGGGTCGGTCTCGGGCCAGGAGCCCTCGTCGATCGAGCCGTAGACCTCGTCGGTGGAGATGTGCACGAAGGTCTTGATGCCGGCCAGGTGCGCGGCGTGGATCAGGGTGTGGGTGCCCACGACGTTCGTCCGGACGAATTCGGCGCCGCCGTCGATGGAGCGGTCGACATGGGACTCGGCGGCGAAGTGCACCACCTGGTCGTGCCCGGCCATCAGCTCGGAGACCAGTTCGGTGTCGCAGATGTCGCCCTGCACGAACACGAAACCGGGGTGGTCGCGCACCTCGTCGAGGTTGGCCGGGTTGCCCGCGTAGGTGAGCTTGTCGAGCACGGTGACGGCGATGTCACCGGGTCCCTCCGGGCCGAGCACCGTACGGACGTAGTGCGAGCCGATGAAACCGGCGCCGCCGGTCACCAGGATGTTGGTCGTCATGAGGAGATCTGCACCTTGCTGTGGTCGCCGAGCACAAGTCGGTGGGCGGACGGGGATCGGGGCGCGGGGGTCACTTCGACATCGCGGCCGATGAGCGATGCCTCCACGCGCCGGACACCGGCGACGGAGGCGCCTCGCAGGACGATGGAGTACTCGATCTCGCTGTCCTCGATCCGGCAGTCCTCCGAGACCGAGGTGAACGGGCCGACATACGAGCCGCTGATCACCGACCGGGCGCCGATGATCACGGGCCCGACGATGCGGCTGCCGCTGACCTTGGCACCCGCCTCGATCCGCACCCGGCCGATGATCTCGCTCCCCTCGTCGACCTCGGCCTCCTCGTGGGACGGTTCGATGGTCTCCAGTACGGTCCGGTTGACCTCCAGCATGTCGGTGACGTTGCCGGTGTCCTTCCAGTAGCCGCGGATCGTGGTGGAGCGGACGTCACGCCTCTGGTCGATCAGCCACTGGATCGCGTGCGTGATCTCCAGTTCACCGCGCCAGGAGGGCTCGATCGAGCGAACGGCCTCGTGGATGGCCGGGGTGAAGAGGTAGACGCCGACGAGCGCCAGATCGCTCTTGGGCTCCTTCGGCTTCTCCTCCAGCGCCGCCACCCGGCCTTCGGCGTCGAGTTCCGCGACGCCGAAGGAGGTCGGATTGGGCACCTGGGTCAGCAGGATCTGCGCATCGGGCCTGTCGGCGCGGAACTCCGCGACCAGACCGGTGATCCCGCCGACGATGAAGTTGTCGCCCAGGTACATGACGAAGTCGTCGTCCCCCAGGAAGTCACGGGCGATCAGCACCGCGTGGGCAAGGCCGAGCGGCTCGTCCTGCGGAATGTACGTGACCTCGATGCCCAGCCGGGAACCGTCCCCGACAGCCTCGCGGATCTCCTGGGCGGTGTCGCCCACGATGATGCCGACCTCGGTGATGCCCGCTTCCGCGATGGCTTCCAGCCCGTAGAACAACACGGGCTTGTTCGCCACGGGCACCAGTTGCTTGGCCGAAGTGTGGGTGATGGGACGCAGGCGGGTGCCGGCCCCTCCGGACAGTACGAGAGCCTTCACGTGAACCAGTCCTCATGTGAGATATCGGTCCTGTCGCGGCTGCGACCTGCTGGGCGACCTTACTGAGGATTGCTGCGCGATTCTTCGTGCGTCAACTCTGTGAACGAGATGGGGACACACTTCCGGAGCGGGTCGGGACGGGCCCGTCTACTTCGCGCGGATCCGCGACTTCCAACGCCGCACGTCACGCCGCATGCGCCGGGCGACGCGCCGCGACAGCGACATTCTGCGGGCCACGGTCTCGGGCTTCTCGATGCGCTTGCCGTCGTGCCAGTCGGGCACGGTTACCTCGAAATCGGAGTCCGAGAGACCACTCGAACGGTCCCGGAAGTACGGGTACGCGAGGAAGAGCTTGTCACCCTTCCGTGAACTGACCACTTCCGGAACGGACTTCTTCCGCACATACGTCAGCTGGTCCGTCAGGATGTCGGACCGGCCGCGCGCGACGGCGGCGAGCCGCAGCCTCTCGGCAACCTTGATCAGGCGCGACACGCCGTCGTTCCAGTACGTGTCCATGAGCGGCGCGGCGAGCTCCATCTTGTGGCGCCGCACTTCTTCCGAGTCCCGGAGGAATACCGGCCCGAACTGCTGCAGCATCCCGACCGTGAAGGGACGGACCATCAGGAAGTCGCGCTTCGGCCCGGCGGGTTCGAGCCGGTGGATGAGCTCCATCATGGCCCGCATGGAGTCGAAGCGCCACAGATAGGTGCCGCTCTTGGTGACGTGTTTTCCGTCGTCCCGGCCGACCAGGTGATAGCAGGTGTAATTTGATATGACGGATATTCCGGCACCGCGCAGATATGTCTCCATGGTGAAGAGCGCGTCCTCACCGGTCTTGAGTCCCTCGTCGAATCTCAGATCGAGTCGCTCCAGCAGTTCACGCCGGAAGAGTTTCTGCGCGCTCAGCGTGTATATGACCTTGGAGTTGTATACATTGACGCGCTCCTTGGTGGCCGTCCACATCGACTGGGGCGCCCCGCGATTGACCCCGACCACTTTGCCGAGCACCACGTCGGTGTGTGCCCGGTCGGCCATCGCGACCATCCGCTCCAGGGCCTCGTCACCGAAGTAGTCGTCCGCGTCGAGGAAGAAGACATAGCGACCCCGGGCCAGGCCGAGACCGACATTGCGCGGGCCGCTGGGGCCCCCTGAATTCGCCTGTCTGACCACTCGGGTCGGAACCGCGGACCGGGCCGCGAACTCCTCCAGGTACTCGCCGGTTCCATCGGTCGAACCGTCGTCGACTGCCACGATCTCGATCCGGTCGGCTCCGATGGTCTGCGTCTCCACCGATTCGAGACAGCGAATGAGGTAAGGCATCGCCTCGTATGCGCCAACGATCACGGTTACATCAGGAATTGGCTTCTCGTTCACACCAACAGAAGACAGTCGGCCCGGAGCATTGGTTGCCCGGCACCACACACCGTAAGAGTGAGCCTCATCACAAAGGCCCGGCACAACCCGTACAGGGCTATGCCGGGCCTGAAGGACCGTGTTAACGAACCAGGTGGGCCGTCATCCGCTCACGCGTTCCGCGAGGTTTCTCGCCAGGCCCGCGTTCCGGGCCTCGGACTTGGCCGCGAGTGCCTTCACGGCCAGGTCGAACTGCACGATCGAGGTGGGCTCGTCCGGGCCGAGGAGGTACTCCTTCAGCTCGCGCCGGTCGGCCGCCATGGTGTCCGCCGCGGGGTCCACCACCGCCGCGAGCAGGGCGTCCAGCTCGGTCGCTTCATTGGACAGGATGACCGCCGCACGGACCGCGGTGTTCTGCCGGCGGAACTCCTCCTCGCCCAGCGCCGCCGAGTCGGTGACCGCGTACGGCTTGCCGCTCGCGATGAAGTCCGACACCACGCTGGAGATGTCCGAGACCATGGCGTCCGACTCGTTGAAGCAGTCGTACAGCCGCATCCGGGCGCCCGTCACGACCTTGTGCTCCCACCAGCCGAGCGCACGCCAGGAAGCCGCGTTCCACTCGTCCTTGAGCCGCGCGATCTCGGCCTCGCGCGCCGGGTCGGCCAGCGAGTCGCGGGACGTCTCGGCCTCGTCCCCGGCGACCTGGCCACCGCTCGACAGCACCGTGAGCCGCGCCTCGATACGGGCCAGTTCGGACCGTGCCGCGGCCCGCACCGGCTGGAGCTCCGCCGACTCCTTCGCCCAGCGGGGATCGGCGGCGCGCTCGACGGCGGCCTTCTCGATCATCGCGGTGATCCGCTGGTGCACGGCCTTGGCCTGGGCGCTGCGGGTTCCGGTGAAGGGGTGCGGCTTGTAGAGCAGCCGGACCGGCTTCTCCGAGTCCAGCAGCCGCCTCACGATGTTCTCGCCGGCCAGCAGCAGCGAGGTGTTGCCCGGGTTGTCGTCCCAGCCTTCCCAGGTGGGGGCGTAGAGCACGGTCGGGATCGGGTTCTTCGGCGCACCGGCCCACGGCTGGATGGCGGCCAGCTGCGGGCGGCCCACCTCGACGATGTCCTCGTCCCGCACACCGACGTCGGCCAGCGCGTAGCGGTCCCGGCCGGCCCGGCCGGCCGTCCACACCTCGTCGTAGGCCTTGCTGTACGGGTTGACGCTGGCGAGCTTGTCGCTGTCGCCGTGGCCGATGAAGACGTGCTTCATCGTCGGCACCCTGAGCAGGTGGATGTTCTTGCCGACGTTGGCCGCGTACAGCGCGACCCGCACCGACGAGAGGTTCAGATTCATCAGGTGCACGCCGCCGGGCACGCAGAGCACCGGCACCGAGGTCGTGTTCAGCTGCGGCAGTATCATGCGCTCGCGCAGCAGGATCAGCGGGCGCTCGTCGAGCTGCGCCATGGTCTCCAGCCACATGTTGACCTGGTAGGCCGAATCCTTGGAGCCGGAGAAGTAGAGGACCACGGTCGGCTTGTACTCGCCCAGCCAGGTGCCCACGGCGCCCAGCACCTTGGAATCGGGCCCCACCAGCCGGCTCGGCCGGAGGTACGGGAGGAGCGCCGCCAGGTAGCAGAGCGCGAGAGCCAGCGTGACGGCGAGGCCCACGTAGGCGAAGCCGTTCACATCGGTCTCTATCGCGACCAGCACACCCGCCATCGCGAAGACGTCCAGGTGGAGCATCTTCTCCGCGGAGCGGTTCAGCAGCAGCGCCGGCGGGGCGTCGGGGATCCGCACCTGCTCCAGGTCGACGTTGCGCGTGATCACCGGGAGCTTGCGCCGGAGCCTGATGAGGGTGGCCGTGGCACCCTGCAGTACCTGGAGGCCGTAGAAGGCCAGCAGGCAGGCGACCGTCACGTAGAACAGCGTCTGCTCCCCGTACCCCAGGCGGGAGAGGAGCAGGATCAGCAGCAGCTGGCGGACCAGGAAGCGGATCGAGAGCCCCGCGCGGACCGCGGCGAGCCGGTTGACGAGGTAACTGCCGCAGTGATGCAGATACTGGTCGGCCGCATAGGTCACCGCGGCGGCGGCGGCGAAGAACCAGAGATTGGGGATTATCGCCGCGAGCATGACGCACGGGAACCCCAGAGCCATGAGGAGAGCGGCGGCCAGCTCCGAACCACTGCCCACACGAGCCATGCGAATGGCTTTCGAAATCACGAAGTACCGCTCCCGAGGATGCCGACCTGATTACCTTGCGAGGGAAATGTGAAGCCGTTGCTTCACGAATTCGGACCCCTGCAGTTCGCTCGCGGGCGTCTACAGGGGTCCGAATAGTCGATTGTCAAGCAGTATTACACATCGGCCTGCCGATCCAGGACAGCGGCCAGTGCCTGCTCGAAGCCCGACGCCTCCGAGGCACCGCGCGTCGGATCCTGCTGCCGTACGTCGATGACATGGCCGGTCATCTCGGAGAGCAGCACGTCGAGGGAGGTGCGGGCGACCGCCTCGGAGGACAGCAGCGTACCGGCGGGCTCGGCGCCGAACGCCTTGGTGCGCATCGGAGTGGCGGTGCGTTCAGGGTTCACGCAGTTCACCCGCACACCGTCGCCCGCCCACTCGTCCGAGAGCGCCTGGGTGAGATTGACCATGGCGGCCTTGGTCGACGAGTAGAGGCTGTACTCCGCGCGGCCCCGGGTGTAACTGCTGGAGGTGTAGAGCAGCAGCTGGCCCTTGGTCTCGGCGAGGTACTTGTGCGAGGCGCGGGCGATCTGCACCGGCGCCAGGTAGTTGACGTT
This sequence comes from Streptomyces sp. NPDC057963, assembly GCF_042887155.1. Taxonomy (NCBI): domain Bacteria; kingdom Bacillati; phylum Actinomycetota; class Actinomycetes; order Kitasatosporales; family Streptomycetaceae; genus Streptomyces; species Streptomyces sp. NPDC057963. Next base: position 104,082 of record NZ_JBHVPX010000007.1, on the reverse strand, counting down.
CAGCGCTTCCTGGATGGTCGCGTTGTCCGTCTCGGCCAGCTTGCCGATGCGGAGCACACCCGCGGTGTTGATCACGTAGTCGATACGCCCGGTGTCCGCGTACGCCTTGGAGAGCGCGTCGTCGATGTGCTCCGGGTTCTCCACGTGCGTTCCGGTGGTGGAGCGGCCCAGGGCGTAGACGGTGGCGCCGTAGGACTCGGCGAGCGTCGCGATGTCCGCGCCGATGCCGTAGGAGCCGCCGAAGACGACGAGGGTCTTGCCGGTGAGCAGTTCGCGGTAGGCGGCGTCGCCGGTCGGCTGCGGGACCGCCGTGGAGGCCAGCTGGAAGAGCTTGTCCGCGATGAAGACGTCGACCGGCTGCGTGACCTTCATGTTGTACTCGTCGCCCGCGACGACGTAGATCGGCACGTCGGGGAGGTACTTCAGGACGACCGAGCAGTCGTCGGTGGCCTGGAAGTTCGGGTCTCCCGCGGCAACCTCGTAGGCCCGGCGGATCGTGGAGAGCTTGAAGGCCTGCGGCGTCTGGCCGCGGCGCAGCCGGGAGCGGTCGGGGACGTCGGTGATGAACTCGCCGTCGCCGCCGTGGGTGCGGGTCACGATGATCGTGTCCGCCGACGGGATGGCGACGTCGACCGCCTGGTAGCGGTCCAGGGCGTCGACGCAGTCCTTGATGACGCGCTCCGAGATCAGGGGGCGCACGGCGTCGTGGAAGAGGACGTTGCGGTCCTCGCCCTCGGCCAGGCCCTCGCCGAGGGCCGTGATGGCGCGCTCGGTGGTCTCGTTGCGGGTGGCGCCGCCCTCGATCACGGCGGTGACCTTGGTGAGCCCGGCCTTGGCGACGATCTTCTCCACGTCGGGCACATAGCCCGGCGCCATCAGCACGATGATGTCGTCGATGGAGTCGGCCTGCTGGAAGATCGACAGCGTGTGCTCGATGACAGCCTTGCCTGCGATCTTCAGCAGCTGCTTGGGGATGGAGAGTCCCACGCGCTGGCCGGTGCCGCCGGCGAGCACGACTGCTGTGGTTCGGGCTTTGGCTATGTGCTGAGCTGACACAGACGACCTACCTTGCGAGGGCTGGGAGATACAGCGATGGTTGCACTCTCCGTTACCGTCTCGCAAGGTGGACGTCGGCCGCCGCACACCGTGAGGAAACCTTGCGCTGCCCTTGCGATCAGGGCGAATGCCGGAATCGGCGCCTCCCGGCCGGGTGACCGACACCACACGGTTGAGCGGCATGAATCACCCTTGAGCGGGTTTCGGTTCCGCCGATCGTGACGCTGAGGCGATGAACGGTCACCGGACGGGCCCACGGAGCGGACCCGTCCGGCGGTGCCGGCGTCGACCCTAGAACGGGTTGAAGTCGTCGAACTCGCGCTGCACCTCGTCGCGTTCCGTCTCCCGGTCGCGCCGGCGCTGCGCCGCCGGGCGCGGTGCTTCGAGACGGTGGTCCTCGCCACGCCGGCCGAGCATCTCCGCGCCCGCCGCCATGGTCGGCTCCCAGTCGAAGACGACCGCGTTGTCCTCGGCGCCGATCGCCACACCGTCGCCCGCGCGGGCGCCGGCCTTCATCAGCGCGTCCTCGACCCCGAGCCGGTTGAGCCGGTCGGCCAGGTAGCCGACGGCCTCGTCGTTGTTGAAGTCGGTCTGCCGGACCCAGCGCTCCGGCTTCTCGCCGCGCACCCGGTAGAGGCCGTCCTCCTCCTTGGCGACGGTGAAGCCCGCGTCGTCGACGGCCTTCGGCCGGATGACGATGCGGGTCGCCACCTCCACGGGCTTGGCCGCGCGCGCCTCGGCGATGACGCCCGCGAGCGCGAAGGAGAGCTCCTTCAGGCCGGTGCGGGCGACGGCGGACACCTCGAAGACGCGGTAGCCGCGCGCCTCCAGGTCCGGGCGGATCATGTCGGCGAGGTCCTGGCCGTCCGGGATGTCGATCTTGTTGAGGACGACGATGCGGGGCCGGTCCTCCAGGCCGCCGTACTGCTTCAGCTCCTCCTCGATGATGTCGAGGTCGGAGACCGGGTCGCGGTCGGACTCCAGCGTCGCGGTGTCCAGCACGTGCACGAGCACCGAGCAGCGCTCCACGTGCCGCAGGAACTCCAGGCCGAGGCCCCGGCCCTGGCTGGCGCCCGGGATCAGACCGGGGACGTCGGCGATGGTGTAGACGGTGCTGCCCGCGGTGACCACGCCGAGGTTCGGGACGAGCGTCGTGAACGGGTAGTCGGCGATCTTCGGCTTGGCCGCCGACAGCACGGAGATCAGCGAGGACTTGCCGGCGCTCGGATAGCCCACCAGCGCGACGTCCGCGACGGTCTTGAGCTCCAGGACGATGTCCCGGGCCCCGCCGGGCTCGCCGAGCAGCGCGAAGCCGGGGGCCTTGCGGCGGGCGGAGGCCAGTGCGGCGTTGCCGAGACCGCCGCGGCCGCCCTGTCCGGCGACGAACGTGGTGCCCTGGCCGACCAGGTCCGCCAGCACTTCGCCGTTGCCGTCGAGCACCACCGTGCCGTCCGGCACGGGCAGGACCAGGTCCTGCCCGTCCTTGCCGGAGCGGTGGTCGCCCGCGCCGGGCTGCCCGTTGGTGGCCTTGCGGTGAGGGCTGTGGTGATAGTCGAGGAGCGTGGTGACGGACTGCTCGACGATCAGGGTCACGTCACCGCCGCGGCCGCCGTTGCCGCCGTCCGGACCGCCGAGCGGCTTGAACTTCTCACGGTGTACGGAGGCGCAGCCGTGGCCCCCGTTACCCGCGGCGACATGCAGCTCGACGCGGTCCACGAAGGTGGTCATGGTTGGTACCTCCAGTTACATACGTGCAGAAATGTCTCACTCGCGCCGTCCCCCACAGGAGAAAGCCGTCTCTCATGGGAGAAACACGCGAAAGGCGGACCCGCTTCCCGTACGGGAAGTGAGGTCCGCCTCCGCAGAAACCGCTCGACGAGCGCCGAAAATCAGCCGGCGATCGGAACGATGTTCACGACCTTGCGGCCACGGTGCGTGCCGAACTCGACCGCACCGGCGGCGAGAGCGAACAGCGTGTCGTCGCCACCACGGCCGACGCCCGTGCCCGGGTGGAAGTGGGTGCCGCGCTGGCGGACCAGGATCTCACCGGCGTTGACGGCCTGACCGCCGAAGCGCTTCACGCCGAGCCGCTGAGCATTGGAATCGCGCCCGTTCCGGGTGGACGATGCGCCCTTCTTGTGTGCCATGTCTCCTCAGTCCCTTACTTCGCAGCCGCGGGGATACCGGTGACCTTGATCGCCGTGTACTGCTGGCGGTGACCCTGGCGACGGCGGTAGCCGGTCTTGTTCTTGTAGCGAAGGATGTCGATCTTCGCGCCCTTGTGGTGGTCCACGACCTCGGCCTGGACCTTGATCCCGGCCAGCACCCACGGGTCGCTGGTCACGGCGTCGCCGTCGACCACGAGCAGGGTCGAGAGCTCGACCGTGTCGCCAACCTGGGCAGTGGAAATCTTGTCAACCTCAACGATGTCACCGACAGCAACCTTGTGCTGGCGGCCACCGCTGCGCACGATGGCGTACACGCGGATCTCTCTCTCGCTCGGAACGGATCCCCTGATGCCAGCCGCCCGCACAGGCCGAAGCCCGCGACAGTCCGGAAGGACGAGCGGCCTCTCCTGACGGACGAGCCACCAGGAGGAATGTGCTCAGGGGTGGGCGCGCATGGAAACACGCCGAGGGTCAAGGCTACGGGGCCGCCTACAGCGGGTCAAACCGGGGTCGGCGGTTCACCGGGCACCGGCTCGGCCCCCGGTACCGGCCGCCCGGTCCTCCCTCGGTGCCCCCGCAGGGGAAGAAGGAAGCCCCGAAGGCCCGCTCGGCGCCGCCCGCCCCTGACCGGCGCCGCCCAGGGGCGGATCGATCGCGGGCCGGGCTGCGGCGTGTGATCCGCGAACCTGCCTGCACCGCTGCCGGCCACCGGCTCGTATGCTCTCGGCAAGTCCGCTCTCCGGAAGGCATGGCAAGTGAACTACAGGGTCCAGCCCACCGCTCAGGTCGACGATCGCGCCGAGATCGGGGCCGGCAGCAGTGTGTGGGAACTCGCCCAGATCCGCGAGGGTGCCAAGCTCGGTGAAGGCTGTGTGGTCGGCCGCGGCGCCTACGTCGGCACGGGCGTGCAGATCGGCAACAACGTCAAGCTGCAGAACTACGCCCTCGTGTACGAGCCCGCCGAACTCGGTGACGGCGTCTTCGTCGGACCGGCCGTGGTCCTCACCAACGACCACAACCCGCGCTCGGTCGACCCCGACGGAAAGCAGAAGCGCGGCGGCGACTGGGAAGCCGTCGGCGTGAAGGTCGCAGAGGGCGCTTCGCTGGGCGCCCGCTCGGTCTGTGTCGCGCCGGTCCGGATCGGACGCTGGGCCATGGTGGCAGCCGGCGCGGTCGTCACCAAGGACGTACCCGACTTCGCCCTGGTGGTCGGTGTCCCGGCCCGCCGGATCGGCTGGGTCGGCCGCAGCGGAGTGCGCCTGACCGAGCAGGTGGGCGAACCGGGCGTGTGGAAGTGCCCGCAGAGCGGCGCCCTGTATGAGGAGAAGGACGGCGTTCTCGGCGAGCGCGGGGCCTGATTCCGCGCAAGACGGGGCCGATGACGGCCGGTTTTCCCATCGGCGCCGCCGGCCCGCCTCCATGGAAGGACGAGTGCCCGGCGCCCCCTTCGCCGGCCCTGCGTTTTCGCGCGTGAACCCTCGGTGGTTCCCCGCCGGCGCACCCTTCGGTTCACACTCGGGCCGGTTGGTGATCCGGCATCCACCGGGGCGCCGGCACGGGTCGTCCCACCAGCTGAACATTTCCTTGCAGAAGCGGCTGACCGCCCTCCGGCCCAGGCGCCCGGGAAGGGCTGCACGACGCGCCCATCGACACCTCGTGAGGATGCGCCCGCGATAAGCTGAAGGACACTGCGCCGCACGGATGTGCGACCTGCTCGACAAGGCCGCATCTACCATCGTCAGGGCGCAGAGTGAACGTGCGAAGGGATGTAAATGAATAGCCACGTGCTCTATCTCGCACACGGCAGTTACCGAGTGCGAGCAGCACGCGAGCACGTGAAGAGGCTGGCGGAATCCGGCGTTCGTGTCCTGCTGGTCGTACCCGGCACCGAGGACTGGGCGGATACCGCCGCCGAGCTGCACGACCTCGACAATGTCGAGGTCGTGCAGCTCGTCCCCGACAAGCACGGTTCCCTCCAGAAGGCGACAAAGAAGCTCTTCCTGGCAAAGTCGGGGCCCGCCGCCTCCATCGACACGCTGGTCGCCGGCGACGCCCAGTGCCTGCCGACTGCGTGGACGCTGAAGAAGCTTCGCCCCGAAGTGACGCTCCGTCTGGAGCCTTACCAGGAGCGAGCCGCCGAACCTGCCGACATCGCCGTCATCACGCCGTGGTATCCCTCGCCGAACAACCCCTACGCCGGCGCCTTCGTCCAAATGGCCACGCGCAGCGTGGCCGGCCGGTTCGACCAGGTCTCGATCCTGCACACCGAGGACTGGGCCGGACGCGCCGACGCCCCGCTGAACGACGCCATCAAGATCACGGTGGACCGTCTCCAGGACGAAAGGGAACTGGTCCCGGTCCTCGACACACCCGAAGGCACGCTCCTCCGCGTCCCGGTCCCCCTCATCCACCGGAAGAACTACAGCCCCTGGGTCACCGCCCAGGAGACTGCACTCCGCAAAGCACTGCCCGGTGGCCGGATCAAGGCCCCCATCATTCACGCCCACACCGGGATCTACGGTGGCGTTCTCGCCCTGCGACTGGCACAGCCGGACGCCCGCATCGTGGTCACGGAGCACGTCACCTTCCTGAAGAAGATCTTCGCTCAGCCCGCAGCACGCGCGCTCTACCGCGATGTACTGGTGCGGGCGGACGCCTTTCTCTGTGTCAGCACATATCTCCGCGATCAGGTCGCGACCGAGTTCCCGGACCTCGCACACAAACTGCAAGTGGTACCGAACGTCATCGATTTCGATGCGTTCTCTCCTGGCTGCGAGTACTCCCCAAGCCTGCTCAAGTGGCTGTACGTCGGCCGCCTGATCAAGCACAAGGGGGTGCGCGAGCTACTGGAGGCATTCGCGCTCGTCGCCGAAAAGGAACCCCTGGCCACCCTCACCATGGTGGGCAGCGGAGCCCTGGAGGAAGAACTCCTCACGCGCGCCCAGGAGTTGGAGATTGCGGACCGGTTCCGCATCCTTCCTCCCGTGGCCCCGGACGAGGTCGACGGGCTGATGCACCAGCATGACCTGCTCGTGCACGCGAGCAAGGTCGAGACGTTCGGAATGACCATAGTCGAGGCCGTCGCCGCAGGGCTGCCGGTCCTCGTGACCCGTAGTTTCGGACCCGAGGAGACCCTGTCCGGCATCGAGTCCGAGGCAGGGGCGCTGATGGAGATCAGCGACGACCCGCAGATCATCGCCGACGCGTACTGGAACCTGCGTTCACGCGTGACCGAACTCGATCTGCCCGCGGCACGCAAAGAACTGGAGCAGCGGTACGGGGCTCCAGCTGTGGCACAGCAGTTGATGGACGTCTATCTGGATCGCCCCTCGCCGTCGGCTGTCGATACGACGGTCTCCCGGAGCGGGAAGTCCGTTGCACCAGAAGGGCCTGACTCTGCTGCGTCGGCCGCGCCCGGGACCGAGCCGGGGAGCACCGCCGCCGCGAACCCGGCGGAGCCGGCCGGCCGGGCGGTGCTGCTCGCCCTCACGCCCCCCAAGTCCCGCCGCATCGCGGACTTCGCGAACCATCTGCTGGAGCGCGGTGTTCACGTCACGGTAGTGACCGCCAACACTTCCGTGTGGCAGCGCACCGGCCTAGATCCGCGCGCCGTTCTGGTGAGCATCGAGCAGGGCGAGAAGAAGCTGCGTATTCCTCGTGGCGAACGCTTCCTGGTCTATCGAGTACCGCGCGCCGTTCTGAGCCGTGCACGTAGAACTGCCCGGAAGAGGCGAGGGACCATCACACCCGAACTCATGGTTGCGGCCACACAACGGGTTCACAAAAAGGCCGCGAACGCATTCCACAAGAATGTCTTCAATCGCGGATATCAAGAGGTGAGACCACAGCTGCTCTCACGCATCGCTCGCCGCGAGGCGCTCCCCGGGCTGCGGCTGGATCTGACGGACCACGTGTTCGTGTGCGACATCAACAGCACGGTCACGGGATGGAAGTGGGCCAAGACCTATCCGAACCTCACGGTGACGACCAATCTCGACCGCAGTCTCTACTCGGCGAAAGACGCGTAACAGCCGGGTGGCCTTGTCGCACGACAAGGCCACCCGATCCCGGAGACGTCCGACGGTGAGGCTGCCTGGGCAGCTGCGCCACCCGACGACATCGCCCCACCCTCCACGCACGGAGGGTGGGGCGACTTCATGTCTGCGTCTGCCGGTGCCCGCGCCTACTCCGCGGCCGGGTGACCCACAATTTCCCTCAGCCGCTCCTCGAACGGAACCAGGACGGCCTCACGCGTGTAAATATCGGCATGCCTCCGAGCCGACTCCCGCTGCTCCGGACCGAGATCCCGGGCGGCCTTTCCGGCCGCCACCATCGATGAAGCCAACGCGTCCACGTCAAGACTGTTCGCGTTGAACCACAGCGGATATCCCTCCAGTACGTCCTGGGCCGCAATTCCCGGCGCATGTACGGAGACAATGGGATGCCCGAACGCCATGTACTCAAAAATCTTGCCCGAGGTGACGTACTTTCCGCCGCCTGCCAAGAACACCAGTACATCGGCGTCCTCGTAGACTTTTCCTACTTCCGTCTTGGAGACGGGACCGCAGTAGCGAAGGCCGGTGTCCTCTTCCCCGCGCTCACGGACGGCGTCGTCCAGACCGAGGCGCTGGAGCAACGCCTGGGGGCTGTTCTTGAAAAAGCCCAGGTGCCCGTGGATTTGCAGTTCGGCGTCGGCCAGCTCCGGGTGCCTACGGGCGATCCTGAAGGCGTCAGCCATCTCTTCCACCGGCTGCTTGCCGGTGAGCGTCCCGAGGTAGGCGAACTTCAGCGGTTGCGGCGCCTGCTCAGGACCGACCGGCTTCTGCTCCGCATCCGGCGCCGCGGCCGGGGGAATCACATCGGCGTCCCAGCCGTTCGGGACCACCATCATGCGGTCGGCCACGTCCGGGTAGCGCTCCGCATGCCAGCCGCGCAGTGCTTCGTTCACGAAGACCGCAGCGGAGGCCCGCTCAAGGGCCCTCTGCTCCCACTTCCAGGCGATGTGCCCGTCGGGGAAGGCCGGCTCGTCGGTGAAGAGGTCCAGCGTCCAGGAGTCGCGGTAGTCCATGACATACGGCACTCCGGTGAGGCGATTGAACAGCCAGGCCGCCCCGAACGAGGCAAAGGGATTCCCCGTCGCAATGACGACGTCGAATCGCTTCTTCGCATGGAGTTTCAGCGCGCGGGCCACCGACGCCCTCGCCCACGACGCATAGCGCTCGGGGAAGACCTTCTCCTGGCCGAACTCGTAAAGGCGTCGCGCCATGAGCGGGAACGTGCGGCGCAGCCTGCTGAAGCTGCGGAGGTCCTGCTGCCAGGAGTACTGGTTCAGGGACGGTCGTTCGACTCTGATGCGTGGGTCGACCGTCTCGGAAAGGCCCTCGTCGACCGACCCGATGACGTCGTAGAGAAAGTCGAGCGGCGCGGCGCAGACGGTGACGTCCCAGTCCTTTTCCGCCAGGTGGTTGGCCGTCGCCCTGGCCCTGTACACGCCACTGGCACGCGAGGGCGGGAAGTAGAAGGCCAGATAGAGCACCCGAAGGCGTCGGCCACTACGGTTGTTCATCGTTATCCCTGTGTGGAGGCGATCGGCGATCGCTGAGCTGTGGGAGGTACGTCGTAATCCAGGCCGTAGCACACCCGCGGGAGGGGCCCACGAGCGGCCCAGGCTTCCATCAGTTCCACCGCACGGGGAACGGACAGGGCATCACTGACCACCAACAGGTCGAGCCCGCCACGAGCGGCGAACGCCGCGCCGACCATGCGGGCCCGGGCATCGGGCCACAGACGGCGGTGCAGGGGCACGAACACTCTGCGGTGCACTCGGCCGGCCACCCGTCGCTCGTACGCCTTGAGCGCCCGTCGCGAACGGCTGCGCAGCGGCCCCTGGCCGATCGCGCGGACCGTCGCTCGCGGCGCGCGGTACAGCACCGCGTGCTCCACTCTTCTGGGCAGGTGACGCGCCTCCAATTCCTTGAAGGTCGCGACCGTGACACCCGGCGCGAACTGCACACCACTCCAGGACTTCTTCTTGTCCACAACGACGATGACCTGCGCGCCGTTCGATGCGGCCTCGGCCGACTCGTCCAGGACCGCCCGCTTGCGCGATGCGCCGAGGGCCAGGAACAGAACCTGCATGTCACTCCATCATTCGAGGGTGCCGGCCCGTTCGGAATCCTCACCCTGGTTGTGCGTCACGGCAGGGAACCAGAGCCGGTAGTGAGCCTCGGCGACGGCCTCGTAGCCGTAGCGACCGTCCAAGGTCTTCTGGGCCAGCTCCAGATCCACATCACGGTCGAAACGGTCCCGCAGCCGCCAGTAACCGTCGGTGATCGATTCCGGATTGTCCTCGACGTCGATCATTTCGCCGGCGACGCTCTCGATACCCGCGAGGGTCTCCTCCGGCCCGCCGCAGCGCGTGACGAGCACGGGCATACCTGCGGCGACTGCCTCCACCACTGTCATGCCGAACGTCTCGTACCGGCTCGGATGCACCAGGAGGTCGTGCTCGCGCATGAGGTTCAGCGCCGCGTCGGGCGGTACCGCTCCAAGGAATCGGATCGCGTCCTCAAGGCCCAACTCGGCCGCTCGCGCGGTCAGCTGCGCCCGCAGCTCGCCCTCTCCGACCATCGTGAGCGTCAGCTCGGGATCCTTGGCGTGGCACTGGGCGAACGCCTCGACCAGCAGGTCGACGCCCTTGCGGGGGATCAGGCCGCCCAGGAAGAGCCACCTGCGGAGCTCGGTGACCGGGACAGCCCGCTTCTCGCGGAAGGAGATGGGGTTCGGGATCTGCTGGATCTTCTCCGCGTGATGGGGGAACGCGGCGGTCAGCACGTCACGGATCGGCTCACCGACCGCGAAGAACCCGTCGACCCGATGCAGCACCTCGTCGTAGAGGGCGCGCGCGTCCGGCTCGGCCAGTACCCGATCCAGGTAGGTGGCGTGCTCGGTCACGAAGACGCGGGCGTCCGGGCGGGCATTCTGCAGAGCGGCCCAGGCGCCGGGCAATCCGACATGAGCGTGCACCACCGGGGCGGCGATGGGATTCCCGCCCAGAGCCGCCCTCAGCTGCCGTTCATGATTCCGCGCGAGGGGCCCGAATTCCTGACTCCGGGGAGTGGTGACAGCCAGATGGACCAGCTGTGCACCACCCACGGTCGGAGTGGGGCGTACGGCCAAGGGGGCAAGGGTCCGGTTGGCCGCTTCCACCGCGTCCGTGGTCCGCTGATCCATTCGGGAGACCCAGGTGTCGCAGTGGTACACGAGGGCGTTGTCGCAGCCGGGCGCCGTGGCATCGACCATCGCCTGGACGAAGGCTCCGCGGAAAGGCAGCTCCCTTGAGGGATACCAAGGCGTGACAATTGCTACGTCACGGGACGCCGCCTCGTTCATCTATGACTTCCTCCCCGCGACACAGTCTTCAAAGCACACTTTATCATCGGGGCGATTCCTGACTTCCACGTCACCGGGCTGGAACGGGACGTGGCACATCCTCTCTGCCTCACGCGTAGCCTGCCGCTACCACCTCTGCAAGGAGCACATCCACCATGAAGGTCCTCAGCGTCGTGGGCGCGCGCCCCCAATTGGTCAAGCTCGCGCCGATCGCGGCCGCGTTCGCCGCGACCGATCACCAGCACGTGATCGTGCACACCGGCCAGCACTACGACGCGGACCTGTCCGATGTCTTCTTCTCCGGCCTGGGCATTCCGGATCCGGATGTCCACCTGGGAATCGGTTCGGGCAGCCACGGCATCCAGACCGGCGGTGTGCTCGCCGCCATAGACCCCGTCCTGGCCGCTGAGCGCCCCGACTGGGTCCTCGTGTACGGAGACACCAACTCCACCCTGGCCGGTGCGCTCTCCGGTGTGAAGATGCACCTGCCCGTCGCGCACCTGGAAGCCGGTCTTCGCTCCTTCAACCGCCGGATGCCGGAGGAGCACAACCGCATCCTCACGGACCACGCTGCCGACCTCCTTCTCGCTCCGACCGAAGAGGCCATGCGGCACCTGTCCGACGAGGGGCTGGCAGAACGCTCGGTGCTGGCCGGCGACGTCATGGTGGATGTCTGTCTCCGGATCCGGGACAAGATCACCTCGGGTGTGCAATCGGCGCCCGCTCTGCCGGACGGCATCGATCCCCATGCCCCCTATCTGCTGGCCACCCTGCACCGACCGGACAACACCGACTCCCCGGAGCGGCTGGACGCCCTGCTCGGCGCCCTCGCGGCCCTTCCCCTGCCGGTTGCTCTGCTGGCACACCCCCGGCTGACGGCACGTGCCGAACAGCATGGAATCGACTTGAACCGCGGTTCCCTGCATGCCGGGAGGCCGCTGCCCTACGCGGGCCTGATCGCCGCGGTACTCGGATCCTCCGGCGTGGTCACGGACTCCGGAGGCCTGCAGAAGGAGGCGTTCCTTCTGAACCGGGTCTGCACGACCATCCGACCGGAGACCGAGTGGGTGGAGACTCTGGAGGGCGGCTGGAACCGACTGGTGCCGAACCCGCACGAGTTGTCCCCGGCCGAGTGGGCCGGGATCGCCACACGCCCGTCGCCGACAACGCCGCGTGGCATCCCTTACGGTGACGGCAAGGCCGCCCAGCGCGTCGTCGAGCTGCTGGAACAGCACAAGCGCTGACCCGGCCGGAGTGGTGCGCGTCGCCCGTCCCCGGGCAGAACGCACCACTCCGGGACAGCCCTTAGTCCTCGGGCATCTCCTTGGTCACATAGCGCCGGAGCCAGGACCGGAAGTCCGGTCCCAGGTCTTCACGTTCACAGGCGAGTCCGACGATGGCACGCAGGTACTCGCCCCGGTCGCCGGTGTCGTAGCGCCGCCCGCGGAAGACGACACCGTGTACGGGTCCGGCAACCCTCTCGTCACCGGCGAGCACCTGGAGCGCGTCGGTCAGCTGAATCTCACCGGCCCGGCCCGGCTCCGTCCCCCTCAGAACCGGGAAGATCTCCGGGGCCAGCACATACCGGCCGATGACCGCGAAGTTGCTCGGCGCGTCGGCGGGCGCGGGCTTCTCGACGAGCCGGGTGATTCTGACGACGTCTTCCTCGCCCGTGGCTTCGACGGCCGCGCAGCCGTACAGGTGGGTCTTGTCGGGCTCGACCTCCATCAGTGCCACAACACTGCCGCCCTTGCGCGTCTGAACGTCGATCATGCGGGAAAGCAGCGGATCGCGGGGATCCATGAGGTCGTCGCCGAGAAGCACCGCGAACGGCTCGTCGCCGACGTGCGGCGCGGCACACAGCACCGCGTGTCCGAGCCCCTTCGGCGCACCTTGGCGTACGTAGTGCATGGTGGCCAGGTCGCTCGACTCCTGGACCTTGAGCAACCGGTCCGCGTCCCCCTTCCGGAGGAGGGCGGACTCCAGCTCGTGGTTACGATCGAAGTGGTCCTCCAGCGGGCGCTTGTTGCGTCCCGTGATCATCAGCACGTCGGAAAGGCCCGCTGCCGCGGCCTCTTCCACCACGTACTGAATCGCCGGCTTGTCCACGACCGGGAGCATTTCCTTCGGGGTGGCCTTCGTGGCCGGCAGAAAGCGGGTTCCCAGACCCGCCGCGGGGATAACAGCCTTCTTGATCATCTGACGTCCGAGTCTCGTTCCTGGCACGACACGAGACCCCGAGGGCAGGCCGTCGGGGTCTCGTACGGTTCTTACGGCGCGGGCTGGTCAGCCGCCGATGACGACGCGGCGGACGCCCTCCCAGTGGGCCGGGTCCGTCGTGCGGCGGCCGTCGACCAGGACGCGGACGTCCGGGAGATCCGCGGATGCCAGCTCGCGGTACTCGGCGTGGTCGGCCTGGAGGATCGCGGCGGTGACGGCCTGGCCCTCGTGCGGGACGAGACCGTGCGCGGTCAGCTCCTCGGCCGTGTACATCGGGTCGGAGACGAACGGCACCGCGCCGCGTGCCTTCAGCGCCTCGACGGTCGGGAAGACGCCGGAGAAGGCCGTCTCCTTCACGCCGCCGCGGTACGCCGCGCCCAGCACCAGAACGCCCACCCCGTCCAGGTCGCCGTAGGCCGCGGCGAGCAGGTCGACCGCGTACTCGGGCATGGCCGCGTTGGCCTCGCGCGCCGAACGCACCACGGTCGCCGAGGGGTCGTTCCACAGGTACATCCGCGGGTAGATCGGGATGCAGTGGCCGCCGACGGCGATGCCCGGCTGGTGGATGTGGCTGTAGGGCTGGGAGTTGCAGGCCTCGATGACCTTGAGGACGTCGATGTTCTGCTGGTCTGCGAAGCGGGCGAACTGGTTCGCCAGACCGATGTTGACATCGCGGTAGGTCGTCTCGGCGAGCTTGGCGAGCTCGGACGCCTCCGAAGTACCCAGGTCCCAGACGCCGTTGGGGCGCGACAGGTCGGTGCGGTCGTCGAAGTCCAGGACCGACTCGTAGAACGACACACCGTGCGCGGCCGATGCCGCGTCGATCCCGCCGACCAGCTTCGGGTAGCGACGCAGGTCCGCGAAGACCCGGCCGGTGAGCACCCGTTCCGGGGAGAACACCAAGTGGAAGTCCTCGCCGGCCTTGAGGCCGGAGCCCTCTTCGAGCATCGGCGCCCAGCGGGTACGGGTGGTGCCGACCGGCAGCGTGGTCTCGTAGCTGACGAGGGTGCCCGGCTTGAGCCCCGCGGCGATCGCCTTGGTCGCGGAGTCCATCCAACCGAAGTCCGGCGTGCCCTCCGCGTCCACGAAGAGGGGGACGACGACCACGACGGCCTCGGACTGGGCGACCGCCGATGCGGTGTCCGTCGTTGCGGTCAGCAGGCCCGCCCCGACGGTCTCCTTGAGCTTGATGTCGAGATCGTGCTCGCCGGGGAACGGCTCAACGCCGGCGTTGACCAGCTCGACGACCTTCTCGTTGACGTCGGCGCCGATCACCCGGTGGCCCTTGGCGGCGAACTGCACGGCGAGCGGCAGACCGATCTTGCCCAGGGCGACTACACAGATGTTCATGGTTACTTCCTCTTGGAGCGCTTGGCGCCGGTCAACAGGGATCGCAGCCGCGAGCCCAGCGGTTTCTTGGGCGGATGGAGCGGGCCTGTCCTTACGACCATGCGCCCCTTCGGATTCACTCGGGCCGAGACACGGTAGGGGACGTCGGCCGCCCAGAGCCGGGCAAGTGGCATGGGGTGGCGCTTGCCGCGCACCGGTATCTCGTAGGTCCGGCCCGCCACGTCGACCGAGACCCGGATCTCCAGCTCGGCCCGCTCCCGCTGCAGCGGGATCCGGGCAGTGATCAGGGCGGCTTCGCCGTCCGGCGCGACGGTACGGCTGAAATCACCCACAGGGGAGGGTAGTTGTTCGTCCTTGCCGAGGCGGCGGGCGCTCGCGGCGTCGGTGGACTTGGGCAGCCGGTCCGAAGTCAGCCGGACGCACAGCGATTCCGTGTCGCCCAGCACGGGGACCCGCACAGCCACGTCGAGCGCGAACCCGTCGCCCTCCTGACACCATTCGGCGGACTGGAGTTCGGTACCGGAGCCGAGTCTCCCCGTTATCGCGCCTCTCAGCTCGAAGCTGCTGTCGGGCAGGGAGTAAAGGCTGTCGCGGAAGCCCGGGTAGCGGGCATACGCGTGGTCGTCCTCCAGCACGGTCGGCGGCATCGCGCCCGAGATGTCCATGCGGACCAGCTCGGTCAGCTCGTCCACCCGGCCCGCGAACACCCAGCGGAAGCGAAGCCGCTCGGGGACGGTGAGCCGGTGTTCCGTGGAGTCGAAGGAGGTTCCGTAGTAGTCCTTCATGACCCGCCCGGTGGCGCGCACGCATTCGGCGCGTCTCTCCGGCGTCATGGCCAGGAAGTTGGCCCCGAAGATCCAGGCGAGGTCGACCTTGAGCAGCCGTATCGCGAAAGCGTCGTAGAGATCGCCGGGGCCCGCCAGTTCGAGGAGCTTGTCGAGCGCGTACGCACAGACCTTCAGGCGGTTCTCGAAGCGGGCCCGGTAGGTGATATTGCTGTCGTCGTCCCGCCTGACCGCGTAGTAGCAGTCGTAGTCGGCGACCACCGAGACAGTCTTGGCCCGGACATAGACTTCCAGTGTGAACGGCATGTCGCAGCTGACCGGCAAGTCCTCCGCGTACCGGATGCCGTGCTCCTCGATGAGGGCACGCTTGTACATCTTGGTGTTGGAGATCGCGTAGAGCGCCCCAGAACCGATCAGCGGCACGTTCGCCTCGGTGGAGCGGAAGATGGCCCGGGGAACCGACCGGTCACCGACGGCCACCATCTTGCCGAGCACGACGTCCGAGTCGTTCGCATCGGCCATGGCGACCATGCGCTCCAGCGCCTCAGGACCGAGGTAGTCGTCGGAGCCCACGAAGAAGACGTAGCGGCCGGTCGCGTTGGCGAGCGCAACGTTGTTCGGCCGGGCGGGCCCCCCGGAATTCTCCTGGTGGATCACCTTGAAGGTGTCGGGGAACTGCTCGGCGAATCGATCGATTTCCTTCCCGCTGCCATCAGTGGACCCGTCGTCCACGGCAATGACCTCGATCCGATCGAGTCCAATGCTCTGCCCGACGAGAGACTCCAGACACTCGGTCAGGGCAGGCATGGTGTTGTACACGGCCACGACGACGGTTACGTCGGGAACATCGGGTCTGCCGGTCACACGGTCACCTCGGTGGCTCTCTCGACGGATGTGCGCGTACTTCCGGGAAACAGCCTCGCGCTGTTCTCAGGTTCCATGTGCGGCCGGCTCCCCCGCGGCGGTCGTGACGGTGCGCCCTGTCTTCGCCGATTCCAGTACCGCTGCGGCCACCTCCACCGTGCGGAGCCCCTCCCGCAGCGTGCAGATGTCCTTCGATATGCCGCGCACGGCGTCGCGGAAGAGCTCGTGCTCGACCAGCAGCGGCTCGCGCTTGGGTATGGCGTACCGGATCATGTCGCCCTCGGAGACACCGCGGAAGGCCTGGAGCGCCTCCCACTCGGTGGCCACCGCGGCGTTCGAGTGGAAGGTGAGGTCGGCGGTGAGGGTGTCGGCGATGAAGGTGCCGCGCTCGCCGGTGACGGAGGTGAAACGCTCCTTCAGCGGGCTCAGCCAGTTGACCAGGTGGTTGACCATGGTGCCGTCGGAGAGCAGGCCCACGGCGGAGACCATGTCCTCGTGCGGCCGGCCGGACTTCGACACGGTGTGGGCGGAGATCGACGTATACGTCTGCCCCGTCACCCAGCCGGTCAGGTCGATGTCGTGGGTGGCGAGGTCCTTGACCACGCCGACATCGGCTATGCGGTGCGGGAACGGGCCCTGACGGCGGGTGACCACCTGGAAGACCTCGCCCAGTTCCCCCGCCTCCAGCCGGCCGCGCAGCGACCGCAGCGCCGGGTTGCAGCGCTCGATGTGGCCGACGCCGGCCACCAGGCCGCGCGACTCGAAGGCGTCGACCAGCCGCCGGGCGCCTTCCACGGTGTCGGCGACCGGCTTCTCGACCAGGGCGCAGACACCGGCCTCGGCGAGTTGCAGGCCGACTTCCTCGTGCAGCGCGGTGGGGCAGGCCACCACCGCGTAGTCGATGCCGAGTGCGATCAGTTCGTCGACCGTGGACAGGACGGGGGCGCCCTGCGCCCAGCCGTTCCTGTCCCCCATCGGGTCGACGACGCCGATCAGCTTCACGTCTTCCAGGCCGGCCAGCACACGGGCGTGGTGGCGGCCCATCGAGCCGAGGCCGATCAGGCCGGCCCTCAGTCCTGCGGTCACTGCATGTCTCCCAGCGAGTTCACGGCGCCGACGATGCGGTCCAGGTCATCCTGCGACAGCGAAGGATGCACGGGCAGCGAGACGACCTCGGCGGCGGCACGCTCGGTCTCCGGCAGATCCCAGGTCCGGCCCGCCTTCTGGTCGGGCTCCCAGTACGGCTTCAGCCGGTGGATGGGGGTCGGGTAGTACACGGCGTTGCCGATACCCGCCTCGCTCAGCCTGGCCATGGCGGCGTCCCGGTCACCCTGCACCCGGATGGTGTACTGGTGGTAAACGTGGCGTGCACCGTCGGCGACGGGCGGAACGACGACGCGGGGCGCGGTGATGTGGCGGTCGAGATACGCGGCGTTGGCACGGCGCTGCTCGGTCCAGCCGTGCACCTTCGCGAGCTGTACGCGCCCGACGGCCGCGGACACGTCCGTCATGCGCATGTTGGCGCCGACGATCTCGTTGGCGTACCGCTGCTCCATGCCCTGATTGCGCAGGAGCCTAAGGGTGCGTGCGACCTCGGCGTCGGCGGTGGTGACCATGCCGCCCTCAAGGGAGTGCATGTTCTTGGTGGGGTAGAAACTGAAGGTTCCGCCGGAGCCGAAGGCGCCGACCGGAGTGCCGCCGAGTGCGGCGGTGTGCGCCTGGCAGGCGTCCTCGACCACCGCCAGCTTGTGCTTGTCGGCGATGGGCATGAGGGCGTCCATCGCGGCCGGGTGACCGTACAGGTGCACCGGCATGATCGCGGCGGTACGCGGCGTGATGGCGGCCTCGACCGCGGCCGGGTCCAGACCGAAGCTGCCCGGCTCGATGTCCGCGAAGACGACGTCGGCACCGGCCAGGCGGACCGCGTTGGCGGAGGCCGCGAAGGAGAAGGACGGGACGACGACCTCGTCACCGGGTCCGATCCCGAGGGCGAGCAGCAGAAGGTGGAGGGCCGAGGTGCCCGAGTTCACCGCGACGCAGTGGCGCCCGTCGACGAGCTCCGAGAAGCCCTCCTCGAAGGCCGCGACCTCCGGACCCTGCACGACGCGGCCGCTGCGCAGTACGCGTACCACGGCCTCGATCTCGTCGTCACCGATCACCGGCCGGGCAGCAGGGATCGCTTCCCTGTTGTCGCTCGACATGGACATCCTCCTTGAACACCACAAGAGCTGTGACCGGCGACGGCTCCAGGGGCGTGCGAATGTCGGATGAGGCTCCGCCGCCCCGGCACATAGCCGATTCTGTACCAATATATTGCGCGCAAATCACCCTTTTGCCTCGGGGGCGATGCACCCAGGGCACAAAGGATTTTTTGTCCTGCCTGAAGCGGGCCGACGTGCCGATGAGCATTCTCAGGAATGGCATTTTCGGCATCAGCCGCGTCACATTATCAGGATTTTCACAGGCGGTTTCGTTGAGGTTACGACCGAAGAGACGCGGCCCACTCGCTCCACGTCGGTGTCCCCACGCGAAAGAGGTGCGGTCCCCTGGGGGGCCGCACCTCTCTCCTTACTGTCCGGCCCCGGTCAGCTCTCCGTGTCCGCCGAGACGGACGGCTGCGGCGACTGCTCCGCGGCGACCGTCTTCTTCGCTGCCGCCTTCTTGGCCGTCGTCTTCTTCGCGGCGGTCTTCTTGGCAGCCGTCTTCTTGGTGGCTGCCTTCTTGGCGGTGGCCTTCTTGGCGGTCTTGCGGGCCGTCTTCTTGGCCGGGGCCTCCGCTTCCGGGGCCTCCGCTTCCGGGGCTTCGGCGGTCTCGGCCGGCACCGTGTCGGGCTTCGGCTCCGGGGAGCCGGTCACCACGACGACCTCCGCCGCGTCCGCACCGGCGGGCGAGCCCGCGGGGGCGGTGACCTTGCGGGTCACCCGGCGGCGAGCCCGCGGCGGGGCGGCCTCGGGGACCACCTCGTCCGGTGCCGCCTCGGGCTGCGGGACCTCGGCGACCGGGGCAGGGGTCTCGGCGACGACCGGGACCGGGGCCTCGGCCGGGGCTTCGGCAGCCGGTGCTTCCGCGGCCGCCGGGGCCGGGGAGCCGGCCGGAGCGGTCGCCTTGCGGGTGGCACGGCGGCGCGTACGGCCCTGGGGGGCCTCCGCGACCACCGCGGGCTCGACGGCCGGCTCCGGCTCCGCCACCACCGGCTCGGGCTCCGCGACCACGACCGGCTCCGGCTCGGCCACCGGGGCCGGAGCGGGGGCCGCCGCGGCCTTCGGGGCACCGGCCGGGGCCGAGACCTTGCGGGTCGCGCGGCGACGGCCGCGGCCGCGCGAGGCGGCTGCCTCGGCCTCGGCCGCACTGCTGTACAGCTCCTCGTCCGGGACGAACTCCGGCTCGGGCAGCGCCACCGGGGCGGCCACCTCGGCAGCCACCTCGGCCTCGGTCTCGACCTCGACCATGTGCTCGTGCTCGTGCTCCAGGCCCGCGCCGGCCCGGCCGCGCTTCTTGGCGCGCTTGCCGCCGCCACCGCCGCCGACCGAGGCCGGCTGCTCCATGTGCACGATCACGCCGCGCCCGTTGCAGTGGACGCAGGTCTCGGAGAAGGACTCCAGCAACCCCTGGCCCACCCGCTTGCGGGTCATCTGGACCAGGCCCAGCGAAGTGACCTCGGCAACCTGGTGCTTCGTACGGTCGCGCCCCAGGCACTCCAGCAGGCGCCGCAGCACCAGGTCCCGGTTGGACTCCAGCACCATGTCGATGAAGTCGACGACGACGATGCCGCCGAGGTCGCGCAGCCGCAGCTGGCGCACGATCTCCTCGGCCGCCTCCAGGTTGTTCTTGGTGACGGTCTCTTCGAGGTTGCCGCCCTGACCGGTGAACTTGCCGGTGTTGACGTCGACGACGACCATCGCCTCGGTCTTGTCGATCACCAGCGAGCCGCCGCTCGGCAGATAGACCTTCCGGTCCAGCGCCTTCATGAGCTGCTCGTCGATCCGGTACGTCGCGAAGATGTCGACCTCGGAGGTCCACCGCGACAGGCGGTCCGTCAGATCGGGTGCCACCTGCGAGACGTAGCCGTAGATGGTCTCCCACGCGTCGTCGCCGCTGACGATGACCTTGGAGAAGTCCTCATTGAAGATGTCGCGGACGACCCGGACGGTCATGTCCGGCTCGCCGTAGAGCAGTGTCGGCGCGTTGGAACTGCCGGTGCTCTTCGCCTTCTTCTGGATGTCCTCCCACTGCTGCTGCAGCCGCTCGACGTCGCGGCGCAGCTCGTCCTCGCTCGCACCCTCCGCCGCGGTGCGGACGATGACGCCCGCGTCCTCGGGGACGATCTTCTTGAGGATGGTCTTCAGCCGGGCCCGCTCGGTGTCGGGCAGCTTGCGGCTGATGCCGGTCATCGAGCCCTCGGGCACATAGACCAGGTAGCGGCCGGGCAGCGAGACCTGGCTGGTCAGGCGGGCGCCCTTGTGGCCGATCGGGTCCTTGGTCACCTGGACGAGGACGGACTGGCCGGACTTGAGCGCGGTCTCGATGCGGCGCGGCCCGTGAGCCATGCCGAGCGCCTCGAAGTTCACCTCACCGGCGTACAGGACGGCGTTGCGGCCCTTGCCGATGTCGACGAAGGCGGCCTCCATGGACGGCAGTACGTTCTGCACCTTGCCCAGGTAGACGTTGCCGACGTAGCTGGTGGCCTGCTCCTTGTTGACGTAGTGCTCGACGAGCACGTTGTCCTCAAGGACGCCGATCTGGGTCCGCTCGCCGTTCTGGCGGACGACCATCACGCGCTCGACGGCCTCGCGGCGCGCCAGGAACTCCGCCTCGGTGATGATCGGGACGCGCCGGCGGCCCTGCTCACGGCCCTCGCGGCGGCGCTGCTTCTTCGCCTCCATGCGGGTCGAGCCCTTGATGGACTGGACCTCGTCGAAGCCGGTGCCGGGCTCCCGCTCCTCTTTCTTGCGGGGCTCGCGGACCTTGACGACCGTGCGCTCCGGGTCGTCCGTGCCGTTGTCGACCTCGGACGGGACGTCACCGCTGCGACGGCGACGGCGACGACGGCGACGGCTGCTGCTGGATCCGGCGCCGGACGCCTCGTGGTCCTCGTCCTCCTCGGCCTCTTCGGACTCCGGAGCGCGCTCCTCGTCCTCCTCGGCGTGCTCGGCGGCGGTCTCTTCGCCGAACTGCTCCGCGGCCTCGTCACCCTCGTTGCTCTCGCCGCGCCGACGGCGACGGCCTCCGCGACGGCGACGGCGCGAGGGCCGGTCCCCGTACTCGTCCGTCTCCTCGCCCTCGTGCTCGGCCTCGCCCTCCGGCTCCTCCTCGGCGTGCTCCTCCGCCTCGGCGGCGGGGGCGGCGGCCGGCTCGGGCTCGGCGGCCTCACCGCGACGGCGGCGACGGCGGCGCGCACCGGCCTGCGGCGCGGCCTCGGCGGCCGGTGCCTCGGCGGCGGCCGGCTCTTCGACCGTCTCGGGCTCTTCCTCGACCTCTTCGTGGCGCGAAGCGGCAGCGGCGGCGGCCGCGGTCTCCGGGGTCTGGAACATCGGCTCGGCGAAGACCGGGGCCTGGAACACGGCCACGGCGGGGCGCGCCGCACGGCGGCTCCTGCGCGCGGGCTCCTCCTCCTTGCCGGTGAACTCGGGCCGGCCCGCGGCCGCGGTGGCGCGGCGCCGGGAGCGGCCGCGCGGTGCGGCCTCCTCGGCTTCCGCGGTCCCGGCGGCCGGCTCCTCGGCAGCGGCGGCTGCCTCGGGCAGGCTTTCGCCGGTGTCCTCGGCTGCTTCGGGGGCCGCGGCGGCCTCGGGGGCCTTCGGAGCACCTGCCGGAGCGGTGGCCTTGCGGACCGCACGACGGCGTCCGCGCGGGGCCTCCACGACCTCTTCCTCCGCTTCCGCGGGAGCGGCGGGCTCGGCCGCGGCCTCGTCGGTCTGCGGCGCACCGGCCGGAGCCGATGCCCTGCGCCGGGTCCGGCCACGCGGCGCGGCGGCGGCGGGCTCGGCGGTAGCGGGCTCGGGTTCGGCACCCGCCACGGCCGTCGCCTCCTCCACGATCTCGACGGCCTCGGCGGCCAGCGGCGCACCGGCCGGAGCGGTCGCCTTACGCACGGCACGGCGACGGGTGCGCGCGGGCGGCGCCTCCACGACCTCTGCCTCTGCAACGGCCTCGACGACGGGCTCGGGCTCGGGCTCGACCACGGCCTCGGCGGCCTGCGGCGCACCGGCCGGAGCGGTCGCCTTGCGGACCGCACGGCGACGGGTGCGCGCGGGCGGCGCCTCCACGACCTCTGCCTCTGCCTCTGCAACGGCCTCGACGACGGGCTCGGTGGCCTCGGCGTCCACGGCGGGCTCGACGGCCTCGACGGCCTGCGGCGCACCCGCCGGAGCGGTCGCCTTGCGCACGGCACGGCGACGGGTGCGCGCGGGCGGCGCGGCCTCTGCCGCCGGGGCGCTCCCGGCGTCGGTGGTGGTGTCGGACACTGCGGCGTCAACGGCCGGTATGGCCGGAGCGGCCGTGCCCTGCGCCTCCGTCACCGGCGGGCCGGCCGGGCGGGACGCGGCGCGGCGCCTGCGGCGCGGCGGCAGCTTGTCGCCGGGTGCGTTGTTCTCTTCGGCGTTCCCGGTCGTGCCGGGTTCGTTGGACTGGGGCATGCGGGCGGTTCTCCCGTCAGGCTCCCGGGCGCCGCGTCTGGTTCCGGTCCGGCACGGTCCGCGTGAGGTACGCGGGACCGGCGTCCGGGGCGCGGGCGCCGCACGGGAGCTCAATGTCTGGCTCGCCGGTTCCCTACGCGAGGTGCGTACGGCCTGGCGAAAGTCTTATGGGTCATCGCGCGGCCCGGCCCAGGTGGCTCCCGAGTCGGAGGGCTGCGCTGCAACGACCGCCTTACGCGGAACCCGCACCTTCCGGCGCCGTCGCGACGGCGGTCCCGGTGGCCGCGAGTGGAGCGGCCGGGGCTGCCTCGCGGTCGGGCGCGAGTGGGTCGGTCACCGTGCCGGACTCCTCGTCGAAGAGCCCCTGCGCCAGCCTGGTCACCGCTGCGGGGACCGGCGGCGCCAGGTCGGCCACAACGCGGAGACCGGACAGGACGTCGTCAGGTCGCACGGCAGGTGTCACGTGCCGAACAACCAGCCGCAGTATCGCACAGGGCTTGTCCTCGGGCCTATCAGGCTGGGGATCAAGGGCCTGCAGGTCGACCACGGCGGCGCGGGCGTCGAAGGTCCGCATGCCGTTCTTCGCCCGGCGCTGGACCTCGACGGTCTGCGCCCCGTTGAAGGAGGCCACCGCCTCGGCGGCCTCCTCGGCGGGGACGCCGTCGAGACGCAGTTCCCAGACGGAGGCGGTCAGCCGGTCGGCGAGACCCGAGGTGCGGGCCTCCACGGCGTCGGTGACGTCGAGACCGTCCGGCAGCGAGGCGTTGAGCAGCTCGCGCAGAACGGCCGGATCCCGGGCCTCGGTGAGGGCGATCTCCAGGAACTCGGCCTCACTGCCCGTGCCGGTGGGTGCGGCATTGGCGTACGACACCTTCGGGTGCGGGGTGAAGCCGGCCGAGTACGCCATGGGCACCTCGGAGCGGCGCAGTGCCCGCTCGAAGGCACGCTGGAAGTCGCGGTGGCTGGTGAACCGGAGGCGGCCGCGCTTGGTGTAGCGCAGTCTGATGCGCTGCACCGCCGGTGCGGGCGGCGGGCCTTCGGGCTGTCGCTTGCCCAGTGGTTCTTCTCCTCGGTGCGGGGCGGACGCGGTGGCACGCCGCCCTCGAAATGCGGGTGGCCCGGGGGGTCCGGTCCGGCTCACCCCCGCTCGGCGATTTTCTCTCCGAGCAAGGAGATCTCTGGTTCGGGCGCCGCGCTGGGCACAGTCGTTGTAATACCCAGAGTACGCGCAAGGGGGCTGCCCGGTTCCCGGGGCTCACACGCCCTCGGCCCGCCGACCAGTGCCCGCCAGGCGTCACGACGGGCCTGGGCCACGGTCTCGCGTGCCGTGCGCAGCGCCGCTCGGGCCGCGCGTCCGGCCTCGACCGCGGCACGTTCGGCGGGGGCCCAGACGGCATCGCGTACGAAGTGCCCCACCGACGTGCACACCGTGCGGTAGACCCAGGTCACCGGCGCCCCGACCAGATGCCACGCCAGCCAGCCGGCGACCCGGCCCACGGCCCGCGAGATGTACCCGGTGATGCGCCAGGCGACACCGAAGGCGGCGGCGATCTCCCGGCCGACCGGGGCGAGGACCCACCGGTGGAGCCATCCGAGCGGTGCGACGAGCAGGTTCGTGATCAGCCACACCACCGCCGCCCACAGACCGTGCGCGACGGCCGCGATCCCGCGTGCCAGCCGATCGAGCAGCCGGCCGACGCCGTGGCCCAGCGGAGTGAGCAGTTCCCGGTACGCCCAGGCCACCGGCCGCACGACCAGGTGATCGGCCGACCAGAAGGTGGCGAGCGCGAGGGGCACCAGGACGTACCGCCACAGTCCGGTCACCGGCCAAACGAAGACGGCTGTGAGCACCCAGTCGACGGCGGTGCCGATGCCCCGCCCGGCCGGGGCGAGCAGCGCACAGTACACCCAGCGCAGCCCGTGTCCGGCCGGGGTGAGCACCGCCCCGTACGACCACACCACCGGCACCACGAGCCCGTACCGCACCGCCGGTACCAGCGCATACCGCCAGAGCGCGACCCACGGCCACACGAAGACCGCCGCGGCCAGCCGGAGCAGCGCCCGGCCCAGCGGGGTGAGCACCGCCCCGTACAGCCGGCGGGCGGGGGTCACCACCAGCGTCGCGGACAGCCAGGACAGGGCCCGGCCCAGCGGGCGCAGCAGGACACGGTCGGCGGCGCGGGCCGCGACCACCAGGGCGTCCCAGACCATCCGCACGGGCAGGACGATCACCAGCGCCACGATGCGTACCGGGATCCTGACCAGAGTGGTCAGGCATCCCTCGCCGGCTTCGTAGGGGGCAGGGGCCTGGCGCTTGCCGTAGTCCATGCCGTTCATGACGCGAAGGCCCGGTCCGGGGTTTCCCGGACCGGGCCTTCGTCACCGAGCTGTCACCCGGACGGGCACAGCCGGGGCGCCTACTTCACGACCGTGAGCGGCAGCAGCTTCTTGCCGGTCGGGCCGATCTGGATGCTGGTGTCCATCTGCGGGCAGACGCCGCAGTCGAAGCACGGGGTCCAGCGGCAGTCCTCGACCTCGGTCTCGTCGAGCGAGTCCTGCCAGTCCTCCCAGAGCCAGTCCTTGTCGAGACCGGAGTCCAGGTGGTCCCAGGGCAGGACCTCCTCGTAGGTCCGCTCCCGGGTGGTGTACCAGTCGACGTCCACGCCGTACCCGGGCAGCGTCTTCTCGGCGGCGGTCATCCAGCGGTCGTAGCTGAAGTGCTCGCGCCAGCCGTCGAAACGGCCGCCGGACTCGTAGACCGCGCGGATGACGGAGCCGACGCGGCGGTCGCCGCGCGAGAGCAGGCCCTCGACGATGCCGGGCTTTCCGTCGTGGTAGCGGAAGCCGATGGAGCGGCCGTACTTCTTGTCGCCACGGATCTTGTCGCGGAGCTTGGCGAGCCGGGCGTCGGTCTCCTCGGCGCCGAGCTGCGGCGCCCACTGGAACGGCGTGTGCGGCTTGGGCACGAAGCCGCCGATGGAGACGGTGCAGCGGATGTCGTTCTGCCCGGAGACCTCGCGGCCCTTGGCGATCACGTTGACCGCCATGTCGCCGATCTGGAGGACGTCCTCGTCGGTCTCGGTGGGCAGACCGCACATGAAGTACAGCTTCACCTGGCGCCAGCCGTTGCCGTACGCGGTGGCGACGGTGCGGATGAGGTCCTCTTCCGAGACCATCTTGTTGATGACCTTGCGCATGCGCTCGGAGCCGCCCTCGGGGGCGAAGGTGAGACCGGAGCGGCGGCCGTTGCGGGTCAGCTCGTTGGCCAGGTCCACGTTGAACGCGTCGACGCGGGTGGAGGGCAGCGAGAGGCCGATCTTGTCCTCGGTGTAGCGGTCGGCGAGGCCCTTGGCGATCTCGCCGATCTCGGTGTGGTCCGCGGAGGAGAGCGAGAGCAGACCCACCTCTTCGAAGCCGGTCGCCTTGAGACCCTTCTCGACCATCTCGCCGATGCCGGTGATGCTTCGCTCCCGCACGGGGCGCGTGATCATGCCGGCCTGGCAGAAACGGCAGCCGCGGGTGCAGCCGCGGAAGATCTCGACGGACATCCGCTCGTGGACGGTCTCGGCGAGGGGCACGAGGGGCTGCTTCGGGTACGGCCACTCGTCGAGGTCCATCACGGTGTGCTTGGACACCCGCCACGGCACGCCCGACCTGTTGGGGACGACGCGGCCGATGCGCCCGTCGGGGAGGTACTCGACGTCGTAGAAGCCCGGGACGTAGACGCCGCCGGTCTTCGCGAGCCGGAACAGCACCTCTTCGCGGCCGCCGGGGCGGCCCTCGGCCTTCCAGGCGCGGATGATCTCGGTGATCTCCAGGACGGCCTGCTCGCCGTCGCCGATGACCGCGCAGTCGATGAACTCGGCGATCGGCTCGGGGTTGAAGGCGGCGTGGCCGCCCGCGAGGACGATCGGGTCGTCGAGGGTGCGGTCCCGGGCCGCCAGCGGGATGCCCGCGAGGTCCAGGGCGGTGAGCATGTTGGTGTAGCCGAGTTCGGTGGAGAAGCTCAGCCCGAAGACGTCGAACGCCTTGACCGGGCGGTGGCCGTCCACGGTGAACTGCGGGACCCGGTGCTCGCGCATCAGCTCTTCGAGGTCCGGCCACACGCTGTAGGTGCGCTCGGCGAGGACGCCCGGACGCTCGTTGAGCACCTCGTAAAGGATCATGACGCCCTGGTTGGGGAGTCCGACCTCGTACGCGTCCGGGTACATCAACGCCCAGCGGACGTCGCACTCGTCCCACGGCTTGACGGTGGAGTTCAGCTCACCGCCGACGTACTGGATGGGCTTCTGCACATGCGGGAGCAGGGCTTCGAGCTGTGGGAAGACCGAATCGACTGACATCGCGAACTTTCGAGAGCCGGCAAGGGTGACCATCAAGCGTACCCCGGTGCTCAGCCTTCCAGTGCCGCCCGCAGCCGGGGCCGCGACGCCCGCCTCCACACCTCGGGCAGCTCCCGTTCCGACGCGGCGGCCGCCGCCTCCTCCCGCCCGTACAGCAGTCCCCAGGTGAACGCCGGCTCCCCCGCAGCGTGGGCCTGGACGGCCAGGGTGCGCAGGGCGTCGCGGGCCACCACGCTGTCCTGGTGGTCGCCGAGGAGGGTCTGGAGGGCCTTCATCCGTTCGGCGAAGCGCTCGGCCGGCCGCCCGAGCGCGGGCCGGGCCGCCTCCGCCGCGTAACGGGCGCGCTTGGCGGCCTTGCGGGCGTCGTGCAGAGCGAGGTCGCGGTCGTGGCCGGGCGGGAGCTCCAGGGCGCGGCCGGCGCGGGCCGCCAGGCGCTCGTACTCCTTCAGCACGGCGCGGGGCAGGGCCCGGTCGGGTGCGCGGGAGGCGGCGGGGAGCAGCGGCGGGGCGGCGAGCAGGGCGGCGAGGCTCTCCAGGAGGGCCAGGTACCGCTTCCCGTCGAGTACGCCGACGGTCCGGCGCCGTGAGCCGCCCCGGCGGGCCGCCGACCAGATCCGGAGCCGGCCCCGGACGGGGCCGAGGACCAGGGTGCCGGGCAGGTCGCCGAGGCGGGCGCGCAGCCGGGCGTCGAGAACCTCCTGGTCACGGTCGATGCCGAGCTCGGCGGCCAGCCACTTCAGCTCTCCGCCGACCGGATCGGTGGCGTCGCGGTCGAGGATCTTCCGGTATGTCCGCAGCGCGCTGCGGAGTCTGCGGGTGGCGACGCGCATCTGGTGCACGGAGTCGGGGAGGTCGCGGCGCACGGCGGGGTCGAGGGCGACGATCGCCTCGGTCTGCTCCCGCACATAGGCGAGGACGTGGTCGCCCGCGGTGGGCCGGCCGGTCTTCTCGCGGGCGCTCCCGCTCCGTTCCGGGGCGGTCTCGGCGAGCGCCCTGGCCAGTTTGGACGGTGCCGCGGACGGGTGGATGCCGGCCTTGCGCAGCCGTCGTTCGACGAGGTCGAGGAATGCGGGGTCGCCGTCGTCGGCGAGTTCGACCTCGATCTCCGTCCAGGCGGCCGTGCCGCTGCCGCCGGTCAGCCGGTCGGCCCGCACGGTGTCGACGGCGACCTCGGCGAGCAGCGCGTCCTCGGCGCCGACCAGGTGGTGGACGTCACGGGCGGTGCGCAGCCGGACGACGGGGACGAGCCCGCTCTCGCGGACCCGGGAGCGGAGCAGCGCGGCGAGGGAGCGGGGCAGGGTGTCGGAGAGCGGTTCGCGGAGCTCGTCCCGGATGCTGGAGGAGACCGGGAACTTGAGGTGCCAGCCCGCGTCGCTCCCGCCGGTGCGGCGGCGCAGGGTGACGGAGCCGCCCGCGAGCCGGAGGTCCTCGGTGTCGTAGTAGACGGCGTCCAGTTCGCCGACGCCGCGGTGGACGACGGCCGAGACCCCGGCGACCCGGCTCAGGTCGGGAAGCCGGGTTTCCGCGGTGGCTTCGTACTTCCGCTCGATCTCACGCTTCGAGTCCGCCATGAACCGAATCTAGACGTGCCGGGCGCGGATGTGCAGTGGTCCGGCACCCTCCCAGGGAGCTTTCGGCACCGGTCCCGGGGGCTTCCGTACCGGTCCCGGGCGGCTTCCGTGCCGGTCCCGGGCGGCTTCCGTGCCGGTCTCAGGCGCTTATCGGCCGCTGCACCCTGATCGACTGGAGCAGTCCGACGGCCACCCAGACGGCGAACATCGAGGACCCTCCGTACGACACGAACGGCAGCGGCAGTCCGGCGACGGGCATGATGCCGAGCGTCATCCCGATGTTCTCGAAGGCCTGGAAGGCGAAC
The DNA here is from genome assembly GCF_042887155.1 of Streptomyces sp. NPDC057963. Lineage (NCBI taxonomy): Bacteria > Bacillati > Actinomycetota > Actinomycetes > Kitasatosporales > Streptomycetaceae > Streptomyces > Streptomyces sp. NPDC057963. The sequence continues at coordinate 75,396 of NZ_JBHVPX010000007.1, read as the reverse complement.
CAGGCGATGATTCCGGCGGCGACGACCGTGCCGTACAGCTCGGTCGTCTCGCGGGCGATCCGGCAGGCGCGCCACAGGACGATGCCGAGCAGGACGAGGATCAGCCCGGCGCCGAGGAAGCCGAGTTCCTCGCCCGCGACGGTGAAGACGAAGTCGGTCTGCTGCTCGGGGACGAACTGGCCGGTGGTCTGGGTGCCGTGGAAGAGGCCCGTTCCGGTGAGGCCGCCGGAGCCGATCGCGATCCGGGCCTGGTTGGTGTTGTAGCCGACGCCCGCCGGGTCGAGTGCCGGGTTGGCGAAGGCCGCGAAGCGCGCGATCTGGTACTCGTCGAGCAGACCGAGCTGCCAGATCGCGATCGCGCCGGCCACGCCCGCGCCGAGCAGGCCGAAGATCCAGCGGTTCGGCGCGCCGGAGGCGAGGAGCACACCGAGCACGATGACGACCATGACCATCACGGAGCCGAGGTCCGGCATCCCCATGACGACGGCCATCGGAACGGCCGCCAGGCCGAGGGCCTTGGCGACGGTCCGGTGGTCGGGGTGGAGCTGGTCGCCCGCGTCGACGCGCTCGGCGAGCAGCATCGCCATGATCAGGATGATGGTGATCTTGGTGAACTCGGACGGCTGGAGCGAGAACCCGCCGCCGATGATGATCCAGGCGTGGGCGCCGTTGACGGTGGCCCCGAGCGGGGTGAGGACCGCCAGTACGAGGATCACCGAGAGGCCGTAGAGGACCGGGACGGCGCCGCGCAGGGTGCGGTGGCCGAGCCAGATCGTGCCGACCATCAGGGCGAAGCCGATGCCGGTGTTGAGGGCGTGCCGGAAGAGGAAGTAGTACGGGTCGCCGTGGGTGAGCGAGTCGCGGCCCCGGGTCGCCGAGTAGACCAGCAGCGAGCCGATGAAGGAGAGTGCGATCGCCGAGCCGAGCAGCGGCCAGTCGAGTTTGCGCACGACGGAGTCGCGGGCGACGAGTTTGCCCCAGGCGGAGCGCTCGGGGCCGTACCGCGAGACGGAGAAGCCGGCCATCAGTCGCGCCTCCCCAGGGCCGCCGCGAGGGTCTGCTCCTCCGGGGTCTTCTGCTGGTCCGGGTTGTACGGCTTGATGTCCGGGGCGTCGATCGAGCCGTCCTGCTGGATCTTCGGCAGGGACTTCTGCGGGGTGGGCAGCAGCGCCTTCTTCAGGTCCTGCTTGCCGGAGTCGTCGAGGCCGTAGAGGGCGTTGTAGAGGTTGCGCACGGCGGGCCCGGACGCGCCGGAACCCGTACCGCCCTGAGAGATCGTCATGACGATCGAGTAGTCCTTGGTGTACGTGGCGAACCAGGAGGTCGTCTGCTTGCCGTAGACCTCGGCCGTACCCGTCTTGGCGTGCATCGGGATCTTGTCCTGCGGCCAGCCGCCGAATCGCCAGGCGGCCGAACCGCGGGTCGCGACTCCCGCGAGGGCGCCGTCGATCTCGTTGCGGGTCTTGCGCGAGAAGGGCAGCTTGCCGTGCGACTTGGGTGCGATCTCCTCGACGCTCTTGCCGTCGCCGCTGACGATCGCCTTGCCCACGGTGGGGTCGTAGAGGGTGCCGCCGTTGGAGATCGCGGCGTAGATGGTGGCCATCTGGATCGGGGTGACGAGGGTGTCGCCCTGGCCGATCGAGTAGTTGACGGAGTCACCGGCGCGCATCCTGTCGCCCTCCAGGCAGTTCTCGTACGCGATCTTCTCGACGTACGAGCCGTCCTTCTTGCCCTGCTTGCACCAGGCGTCCTTGTTCGCCTCGTAGAACTTCTTCTTCCACTCGCGGTCGGGGACGCGGCCGCTGACCTCGTTGGGGAGGTCGATGCCGGTCTCCTTGCCGAGGCCGAACTGGTGGGCGGTCTTGTAGAACCAGTCCTTGGGGTGCTTCTTCGGGTCGATGCCGCCGTCCTTCAGCCACTCCTTGTGCGCGATGCCGTAGTAGACGGTGTCGCAGGAGACTTCGAGGGCGCGGCCGATGGTGATGTCGCCGTAGCCCTGGGACTCGAAGTTCTTGAAGATCTGGCTGCCGACGTTGTACGAGCTGGGGCAGGGGTAGTGGCCGTCGAAGGGGTATCCGGCGTTGACCGCCGCGGTCGAGGAGATGACCTTGAAGATCGAGCCGGGGGCGGCCTGGCCCTGGATGGCCCGGTTCAGCAGCGGGAAGTTGGACTTCTTGCCGGTGAGCTTGGCGTAGTCCTTGGCGGAGATGCCGCCGACCCAGGCGTTGGGGTCGTAGTTCGGCAGGGAGGCCATCGCGACGACCCGGCCGGTCTTGGCCTCCATCACGACGACGGCGCCCGAGTCCGCCTTGTAGTTCTCGCCGGTGTTCTTGTCGAACGACTGGCGGGCCGCCTTCATGGCCCCGTTGAGCTCGTACTCGGCGACGGCCTGGACCCGGGCGTCGATGGAGGTGACGACGCTGGAGCCGGGCTCCGCCTTGTCGTTCTTCGCCTGGCCGATGACCCGGCCGAGGTTGTCGACCTCGTAGCGGGTGACACCGGCCTTGCCGCGCAGTTCCTTGTCGTAGGTGCGCTCCAGGCCGGAGCGGCCGACCTGGTCGGAGCGGAGGTACGGCGATTCGGTGTCCCGGGCCTTGGTGATCTCGTCGTCGGTGACGGGCGAGAGGTAGCCGAGCACCTGGGCGGTGTTGGCCTTGCCGGGTTCGCCGTAGCGGCGTACGGCGGTGGGCTCCGCGGTGATGCCGGGGAAGTCCTCGGCGCGTTCGCGGATCTGGAGGGCCTGCTGGGTGGTGGCCTCGTCGGTGACCGGGATCGGCTGGTACGGCGAACCGTTCCAGCACGGCTGCGGAGTCTTCGCGTCGCAGAGCCGGACCTTGTCGAGGACTTCCTTGGGCCGCATGCCGAGCACACCGGCGAGCCGGGTCAGGACGTTCTGGCCGTCGTCCTCCATCTTCATCAGCTTGGTGCGGTCGGCGGAGACGACCAGGCGGGTCTCGTTGTCGGCGAGGGGCACGCCGCGCGCGTCGAGGATGGAGCCGCGGACGGCGGGCTGGACGACCTGCTGGACGTGGTTGTTCTTCGCCTCGTCGCTGTACTCCTGGCCGTTGCGGATCTGGAGGTACCAGAGGCGCCCGCCGAGGGTGAACAGCAGGGAGAAGACGAGGACCTGGATGACGACGAGCCGGATCTGGACCCGTTGGGTCCGGCCGGTCTCGGGGATGTTGGTCACGGGGCGCCCCCGGTGGTGGTCGGGCCGGGGGTACGCGAGGGGTCCCCGCTGCGGTGCGGCCTCACAGTCGCTTGACTCCCTTGATCCGTCCGGCGCGTGCCGCGCGGTTGCGGGCGGACTTGACGCGCAGTCTGCCGCGCTGGCCGCCGATCCGCAGCCCGGTGCCGGAGGCCAGCCAGCCCGCGGCGACGTCGCCGCCGCCGGACGAGTCGGCGAGCGGGTCGTTCACCGTGCGTCTGGCGACCGCCATGACCAGCGGCACGACGAACGGCGCGAGGAGCAGGTCGTAGACGGCGGCGGTGAACAGCAGGCTGCCGAGGCCCACGTGACGGGCCGCCGTGTCCCCGACGAGGGCGCCGACGAGCGCGTACAGCAGGGTCGAGCCGATCGCCGCGGCGACGACCCCGATCATCGGGACGGCCGCCGACTTGAGCTGCCCGTTCTCCGGCTTGACGAGTCCGGCGAAGTACCCGATGACGCAGAGGACCAGTGCGTAGCGGCCGGCGGCGTGGTCGGCGGGCGGTACCAGGTCGGCGAGGAGTCCCGCGCCGAAGCCGATGAGGGCGCCGCTGACATGCCCGTACACGAAGGCGAGAGCGAGGACGACGAGGAGCAGCAGGTCGGGCACGGCGCCGGGGAGCTGGAGCCGGGCGAGGACGGAGACCTGGACGACGAGGGCGACGACGACCAGGACGACGGAGAGCAGAGTCCGGTTCAAGCGCATGGGATCAGCTCTACCTCTGCTCGTTTACCGTGGTGGCGGCGTTCGGTGTGGCGCCCGGACTGCCGCTGGGGTCCGGGGATCCGCTCGGGTCCGGGCTCTCGTGGATGTTCCCGACGACGTTGCCCTCGGTGTCGACGATGTCGCCGTTGGGCGAGATCGTCACCGTGATGGTCGGAGTGGGCTTGGGCTTGGCGGGCTTGGCCGGCGCCTTCGGCAGGACTGTGTCGCGGGGGTCCTCGCGCGGGGCCTGCACGACGATGCCGACGATGTCGAGCTTGGTGAACCCGACGTACGGACGGACGTAGACAGTACGGGTCAGGCCGCCGCCGGACGGGTCGACGCGGACGACCTCGCCCACCGGGACGCCGGGCACGAACGGCTTGTCCCTGCTGGAGCCGAAGGTGACCAGGCGGTCGCCCTTCTTCACCTTGGCCCTGCCGTTGAGGAACTGGACCGACAGCGGCTGGGAGCCCTGGCCGGTGGCGAAGCCCAGCTCGTCGGTCTTCTCCATACGGGTGCCGACGGTGAAGTCGGGGTCGTTGGCCAGGAGCACCGTGGCGGTGTCCGGGCCGACGGTGGTGACCCGGCCGACCAGCCCGTCTCCGTTGATGACGGTCATGTCGCGCTTGATGCCGTCGTGGGAGCCCGCGTCGATGGTGACCGTCCAGGAGAAGCCCTGGGCCGCTCCTATGGCGATGACCTCGGCGGCCTTGATGCCGTACTGTCCGGCGGCCGACTTCTTCAGCATCCGGTCCAGCTCGCGGACCCGGTTGCGGTTCTGGTCGTCGCTGCCGAGCTTCGTCTTGAGCGCGGCGTTCTGCTGCTCCAGCTCGGCGATCCGGTTGTGCCGTGTGCCGGAGTCGCGTACCGCTCCTATGGCGTTGCCCACCGGGTCGACGGCTGCCGCGACGCCGTTCTCAACCGGTCCGAAGACCGTGGCGGCGGCCCGCCGGGCGCCGTCCACCGGCGACTCCTCGCCGCCGCGGATGTCCACCGTGATCAGTGCGAACGCGATGGCGATCAGCAGCACCAGGAGCAGCCGGCTCTCTCGTGTGTCCCTCACGTGCGGCGGCCGTGCCTTCCTCGTCGGAATGTTCGTGCCTGTATATCAACGATCGGCCGTACGGAGCGTCAGTGGTCCGCACGGCAGACCGAGGTGTTCTCGTCCGCGGGCCGGGCCCGCCGGCTACCGGCGGGGCTGGGCGTCCAGCACCTGCTGGAGCGCCTCGAACTCCTCGACGCACTTGCCGGATCCGAGCGCCACCGAGTCCAGCGGGTCCTCCGCGATATGGATCGGCATGCCGGTCTCGCGGCGCAGCCGCTCGTCCAGTCCGCGCAGCAGCGCGCCGCCGCCGGTGAGGACGATACCGCGGTCCATGACGTCACCGGAGAGCTCCGGCGGGCACTTGTCGAGCGTGGTCTTCACGGCGTCGACGATCGCGTTGACCGGCTCCTCGATGGCCTTGCGGACCTCGGCGGCCGAGACGACCACGGTCTTGGGCAGCCCGGAGACCAGGTCGCGGCCGCGGATCTCGGTGTGCTCGTCCTTGTCCAGGTCGTACGCCGAGCCGATCGTGATCTTGATCTGCTCGGCGGTGCGCTCACCGAGGAGGAGCGAGTACTCCTTCTTGATGTGCTGGATGATCGCGTTGTCCAGCTCGTCACCGGCGACCCGGATCGACTGGGCAGTGACGATTCCGCCGAGCGAGATGACCGCGACCTCGGTGGTGCCGCCGCCGATGTCGACGACCATGTTGCCGGTGGCCTCGTGGACCGGCAGCCCGGAGCCGATGGCGGCCGCCATGGGTTCCTCGATGATGTGCACCTGGCGCGCGCCGGCCTGCGTCGACGCCTCGATGACGGCGCGTCGCTCGACTCCGGTGATGCCGGAGGGCACGCAGACGACGACGCGCGGACGGGCCAGGTAGCGGCGCTTGTGGATCTTCAGGATGAAGTAGCGGAGCATCCGCTCGGTGATCTCGAAGTCGGCGATCACGCCGTCCTTCAGGGGCCGTACGGCAACGATGTTGCCCGGTGTACGCCCGATCATCTTCTTGGCCTCGGAGCCGACCGCCAGGATGCCGCCGGTGTTGGTGTTGATGGCCACGACGGACGGCTCGTTCAGAACGATGCCGCGCCCCCTGACGTACACCAGCGTGTTGGCAGTCCCGAGGTCGATAGCCATGTCACGGCCGATGAACGACATTGAGTTCCCCTTGTTCCCCATGAGGATGCGTCGGGCCTTCCAAGAAAGCGATGATGGCTTGTTCTGGTCGGCGAGGTGAGCGCTGCGGGCGTGGAAGATTCCATCGTAGTGCCGTGTGCACGGACACCGCGCGAGGGTCCTTCGCCTTTGTGGGCGGAACGGGTGGCCGTTCCACTCATGGTGACGTTACGTCGGGGTGATGCGTTCCCGCGATCCGGGACCCTATGCCGAAGGGCGACCGAATTAATTCGGTCGCCCCGGGTCATGAGCGCTGTTCGGCTGATTCGGAGTCAGGAAAGTCCCGGGAAGAAAAGCTTCAGTTCTCGCTCCGCGGACTCCTCGGAGTCCGAGGCGTGGATGAGGTTCTCCCGGGTGATCGTGCCGAAGTCACCGCGGATGGAACCGGGCGCGGCGGCGATCGGGTCGGTGGGCCCGGCCAGCGTACGGATGCCCTCGATGACCCGCTCGCCCTCGGCCACCAGCGCCACGACCGGGCCGGACTGCATGAACTCGACGAGCGGCTCGTAGAACGGGCGGCCGACGTGCTCGGCGTAGTGCTGCTCCAGCGTGGCGCGGTCGAGGGTACGCAGCTCCAGCGCGGTGATCCGCCAGTCGGCCTTGCGCTCGATCCGCCCGACGATCTCGCCGACCAGTCCGCGCCGGACCGCGTCGGGCTTGAGCAGGACGAGGGTGCGCTGGGTCATGGTGTGCGGCTCCTTGCAGGCATGCGGGTGCGGTGAGGCGAGATTACAGGGGTGCGGGAACGGGCCCGCGGCCGGGTTTGGCCCGGGGGCGCGGGATCAGCCACCGGCCGCGGCCTCGGCCGCCTCCTCCGCGGCCGCCCAGCGCGCCTTCGCCTCGTCGATCTTGCGGCCGTAGTGCACCGAGGCCCACCACAGGCCGCCGAAGATCACACCGAGGACGAACATCATCGGGACGACGAAGCCGCTCAGCACCAGGGCGATCTGCAGCGCCCAGCCGAGCTGTATCCCGCCGGGGCGGCTGATCATTCCGCAGAGCAGCACGGAGAGCAGCATGCCGATGCCGCACACCGTCCAGACCGTGGTGTCGGAGAGGCCGTCGGACTTCATCGCGACGAGCCCGGCGAATCCGATCACGAAGAATTCACCGATCAGCGTCGATGCACAGAGCGTACGCACGTCGGTCAGTGCCTTCCCAGGAGCAGTCGGGCCTCGCCGACCGTGATCACGGAACCGGTCACCAGGACGCCTGCGCCCGCGTACTCGTCCTCCTCCTCGGCGAGGGTGATCGCCGCCTCCAGCGCGTCGTCGAGGCGGGGCTCGACCTGGACGCGGTCGCTGCCGAAGACCTCGACCGCGACGGCGGCCAGTTCGTCGGCGTCCATCGCGCGGCCGCTGGAGTTCTGGGTGACGACGACCTCGGCGAAGATCGGCTCGAAGGCTTCGAGGAGCCCCTTGACGTCCTTGTCGCCGCTGGCGCCGACCACACCGATCAGCCGGGAGAAGCCGAACGCCTCGGAGAGCCCGTCGGCGCAGGCGCGGGCGCCCGCCGGGTTGTGGGCCGCGTCCAGGACGACGGTCGGGCTGGAACGGACGACTTCGAGACGGCCCGGCGAGATCACCGCGGCGAAGGCCCGGCGGACCGTGTCGATGTCGAGCGCGCCGGGCTGCTCGGCGCCGATCCCGAAGAACGCCTCCACGGCACAGAGCGCCACCGCGGCGTTGTGCGCCTGGTGGGCGCCGTACAGCGGGAGGAAGACCTCCGTGTACTCGCCGCCGAGGCCGCGCAGCGTCAGCAGCTGGCCGCCGACGGCGATCTCGCGGGAGACGACGCCGAACTCCATGCCTTCGCGGGCGACCGTGGCGTCGACCTCGACGGCCTTCTTCAGCATGACCTGCGCGGCGTCGACGGGCTGCTGGGCCAGGATGACCGTGGCGCCCTGCTTGATGATCCCGGCCTTCTCACCGGCGATCTCGGCCGGCGTGGTCCCGAGCCGGTCGGTGTGGTCCAGCGAGATGGGCGTGACGACCGCGACCGAGGAGTCGATGACGTTCGTCGCGTCCCAGCTGCCGCCCATGCCGACCTCCACAACGGCGACGTCGACCGGCGCGTCGGCGAAGGCCGCGTACGCCATGCCCGTCAGCACCTCGAAGAAGGAGAGCCGGTACGGCTGCTGGGCGTCGACCATCTCCACGTACGGCTTGATGTCCCGGTAGGCCTCGACGAACCGCTCGGGGTCCATCGGCGCGCCATCCAGGCTGATCCGCTCGGTGATCGACTGGACGTGCGGCGAGGTGTAGCGGCCGGTACGCAGATCGAAGGCGCCGAGCAGGGCCTCGATCATGCGGGCCGTGCTCGTCTTGCCGTTGGTCCCGGTGATGTGGATCGAGGGGTACGCGCGCTGCGGTTCGCCGAGCACGTCCATCAGCGCGGCGATACGCGTGACGGAAGGCTCCAGCTTGGTCTCGCCCCAGCGTCCGGCGAGCTCCTGCTCCACGGCGCGCAGCGCCTTGTCCACCTCGGGATCGGCGGGGCGGGTGGGGACGTCCTGGCCCTGCGGCGGGCCCGAGCGGGTGCGCAGCGTACGGCTCCCGGCCTCGATCACCGCCAGGTCGGGGTCGCGCTGGGTCGCTTCGTCGACGATCTCCGCGAAGGCGTCGTCGGGATCGGAGGCGTCGTGCCGGTCGGAAGGGCGGGGCTCACTCACGGGGCCAGTCTACGGATGGACACGGACATCGTGCGCGGCGCCCGTACCGGGCCGCTGTCGGCACATCGCGCCGAGGCGGCGCATGGTGGAAAACGTGCGGCCCCTGCCTTTGATCCTGATCGCGGCACCGGACGGTATGCATCCGGCGCTCACGGAGCTCGCTGCCGATCCGCAGTACGAGACGCTCGTCGCCCGCACCGGCGAGAGTGCGCTGCATGCCTTGTACAAGTACCGGCCGGATGGCCTGATCCTCAGCCTTCGGCTGCCGGGCCTGGACCCTGGGAGGTGCTCAGCCGGGTGCGGGACCTGAGCGACCTGCCGATCGCGCCGCCGAACGCATCGCCCGGCTCGCCGCCTCGCTCGTGGCACGCGCCGCCGGGCCCGCGACGGCACTCGCCGCCTGACCGCCCCGCTCGCCGTCGCACAGGAGACAGTCATGCCCACGACACTGACCGCCGTCCTGGCCGTCTACCCCTTTGTTCTGCTGCTCGGCTTCCTCGTCCACTGGGCGGGAGCCCGCCGGGCGTACGTCCGCCGGTCTCCGGTGGTCCCCGGTGACGCGTCCCGGTTCGACTGGCACTTCTTCGTCCCGTGCCGTGACGAGGAGGCGGTCGTCGCCACGACCGTGACCCGGCTGCGTACCGGCTTCCCGGCGTCCGACGTCTGGGTGATCGACGACGACAGCGACGACAGCACCGGCGACATCGTCACCGCGCCGGCCCAGGACGATCCCCGGATCCATCTCGTCCGGCGCCGCCGCCCGCACGCCAGGACCGGCAAGGGCGCGGCGCTCAACACCGCGTACGACCGGCTCGGGGAGTTCCTGCCGGAGGGCGCCGACCGCTCCCGGGTGGTCGTGTGCGTCGTGGACGCGGACGGGCAGCTCGAACGGGCTGGACGGCCTGCTGGTCCACTGGCCGCTGATGCTGATCCTGGCGGCGGCGTCGATCGTCCCGTTCCTGCTGTGGGGTCCGGTCTACCGCCGGGACCACGCACCCGACGCGTCCTTCGCGACGTCGCTGCTGTGGGGTCTGGCCCTGTGGCTGCACGCGTACCACCTGTTCGTCGTCTCGGCCCGGGGCTTCGTCCGGATGCTGCGCGGCCGCTCCGGCTGGGCGAAGACCCGGCGCAACGCGGAGCCGCTGCTCGCCGGGGAGACGGCGCTGGAGTCCTGACCGTACGGCGGGGAACGGCGAAGCCCCCGTACTCCCGGCAGCGGGGGTACGGGGGCTTCGCCGTCGGCGGGTGATCAGCCCTGCGGCAGGTTCGCCAGCTGGCTGGTGATCCGCTCGATGTCCGCCTCGGCCTTGGCGAGCCGGCCGCGGATCTTGTCGACCACGTTGTCCGGGGCCTTGCCGAGGAACGCCTCGTTGGAGAGCTTGCCGTTGGCCTGGGCCTTCTCCTTCTCGGCGGCGCCCAGGTCCTTCGTCAGGCGCTTGCGCTCGGCCTCGACGTCGATCGTGCCGGACAGGTCGAGCGCGACCGTGGCACCGGCGACCGGCAGCGACGCGGTGGCGTGGAAGCCCTCCCCGGCGGGCTGCAGCCGCAGCAGCTGGCGGATGGCCGCCTCGTGCGGGGCGAGCGGGGTGCCGGTCAGGGTGAGCTCGGCCGGAACCTTCTGGCCGGGCTGCAGACCCTGGTCGGAGCGGAACCGGCGGACCTCGGTGACCACCTGCTGGACGAGCCCGATCTCCTGCTCGGCCGCGTCGTCGCGGAAGCCGGAGTCGGTGGGCCAGTCGGCGACGACGACGGACTCCCGGCCGGTGAGCGCGGTCCAGAGCGTCTCCGTGACGAACGGGACGACCGGGTGCAGCAGCCGCAGCATCACGTCGAGGACCTCGCCGAGGACCCGGCCCGAGACCTCGGCCTGCCTGCCGCCCGCGAAGAACGTGGTCTTGGACAGCTCGACGTACCAGTCGAAGACCTCGTCCCACGCGAAGTGCCGGAGCGCCTCACTGAGCTTGGAGAACTGGAAGTCGTCGTAGTACGCGTCGACTTCGGCGACGGTCTTGCCCAGTCGCGACAGGATCCAGCGGTCGGTCACCGACATCTCGTCGGCCGAGGGCAGCTCGCCGTCGATCGTCGCGCCGTTCATCAGCGCGAAGCGCGTGGCGTTCCAGATCTTGTTGGCGAACTTGGCCGAGCCCTGGACCCATTCCTCGCCGATCGGGACGTCGGTGCCCGGGTTGGCACCGCGCGCCAGGGTGAAGCGCAGCGCGTCGGAGCCGTACTTGTCCATCCAGTCCAGCGGGTTGACGACATTGCCGAAGGACTTCGACATCTTCTTGCCGTGCTCGTCGCGGACCATGCCGTGCAGGACGACGGTCTCGAACGGCGGGACGCCGTCGTTGACGTACAGGCCGAACATCATCATCCGGGCGACCCAGAAGAAGAGGATGTCGTAGCCGGTGACCAGGACGGAGTTCGGATAGAACTTCGCGAGGCTGTCGGTCCGCTCCGGCCAGCCGAGGGTGGAGAACGGCCACAGGCCGGAGGAGAACCAGGTGTCCAGGACGTCGTGGTCCTGCGTCCAGCCCTCGCCCGTGGGGGCCTCGTCGTCCGGTCCGACGCAGACGACCTCGCCGTTCGGGCCGTACCAGACGGGGATGCGGTGGCCCCACCAGAGCTGGCGCGAGATCGTCCAGTCGTGCAGGTTGTCGACCCAGTCGAAGTACCGCTTCTCCATCTCCTGCGGATGGATCTTGACCTTGCCGTCGCGGACGGCGTCACCGGCCGCCTTGGCGAGCGGGCCGACCTTGACCCACCACTGGAGCGACAGGCGCGGCTCGACGGTCGTCTTGCAGCGCGAGCAGTGGCCGACCGAGTGGACGTACGGGCGCTTCTCGGCGACGATCCGGCCCTCGGCGCGCAGCGCGCCGACAATGGCGGACCGGGCCTCCAGGCGGTCCAGCCCCTGGAAGGGGCCGGGGACGGTGATGACGGCGCGCTCGTCCATGACCGTGAGGAACGGCAGGTCGTGGCGCTTGCCGATCTCGAAGTCGTTCGGGTCGTGGGCGGGCGTGACCTTCACGGCGCCGGTGCCGAACTCCGGGTCGACGTGGTGGTCGGCGACGACGGGGATCGTGCGGTCGGTCAGCGGCAGCCTGATCTGCCTGCCGACCAGGTGCTTGTAGCGCTCGTCGTCGGGGTGGACGGCGACCGCGGTGTCACCGAGCATCGTCTCGGCGCGGGTCGTGGCGACGACGATGGTGTCGTCGCCCTCCCCGTACGTCATGGAGACGAGCTCGCCGTCGTCGTCCTGGTACTCGACCTCGATGTCGGAGATCGCGGTCAGACAGCGCGGGCACCAGTTGATGATGCGCTCGGCGCGGTAGATCAGCCCGTCGTCGTACATCTTCTTGAAGACGGTCTGGACGGCGGTGGACAGGCCCTCGTCCATGGTGAAGCGCTCACGGGACCAGTCGACGCCCTCACCGAGCCGGCGCATCTGGCCGGAGATCTGGCCGCCGGACTCGTTCTTCCACTTCCAGACGCGCTCGACGAACGCCTCACGGCCCAGGTCGTGGCGGGACTTGCCCTCCTTGCCGAGCTCGCGCTCGACGACGTTCTGGGTGGCGATGCCGGCGTGGTCCATGCCGGGCTGGTACAGCGCCTCGAAACCCTGCATGCGCTTGCGGCGGACGAGGGCGTCGATCAGCGTGTGCTCGAAGGCGTGCCCCAGGTGCAGGCTGCCCGTGACGTTCGGCGGCGGGATGACGATGGAATACGGCGGCTTCTCGCTGTGCTCGTCGGCCTCGAAGTAACCACGTTCTACCCAGCGCTCATACAGCTTCCCCTCTACCTCGGCCGGTGCGTACTGGGTCGGCAGTTCGGGGTTGCTGGCTGGCGTCTGCTGAGTGTTCTCGGTCACGGGGGACAGTTTAGGGCCGTCACAGTCGTGCACTGAAACGGGATTGTTGAGTAACGGTGTACCTCCCGGTGCTCCATGCGGGTGGACCTTCCGTCAGGATGTTCGGAACGTATAAGCATTCCGATGAGCTTGACCGAACAGGGGACACCGCACATGAGCTACAACCAGCCGGGCCCGTACGGCGGGCAGCCTCCGCAGGGCCAGCCCGGACCGTACGGTGGCCAGCCCCCGCAAGGCCAGCCCGGACCGTACGGTGGCCAGCCCCCGCAGGGTCAGCCCGGCCCGTACGGCCAGCAGCCGGGCCCGTACGGCGGTCAGCCCCCGCAGGGCCAGCCCGGTTACGGGTACCCGCAGCAGACCCCCCCGGGTGTCCCGCCGCAGCAGCCGCCCCAGCCGGGCTACGGCTACCCCCAGGCCCAGCAGCCGGGTCCGTACGGCCAGCAGCCGCCCACTCCCCCGTACGGCGGCCCGCAGTACGGCGGCCAGCCCCCGTTCCCCCCGGCCCAGCCGAAGAAGAAGACCGGCCTGATCATCGGCGGCGCGGTCGTGGCCTTGGCGGTCATCGCGGGCGGGGTGTACTTCCTGACGTCGGGCGGGGGCGCCAGCAACAGCGACGTGGCGGACTCCACCAAGGGCTACAAGCTGACACCGGCCGCCTCGGTGGACGACTACAAGAAGGAGTCGTCGGGATCGGCGGCGTCGGCCCCGTTGACCGGCGAGCCCAAGACGAAGGCCGAAGGGATGGGGATCAAGAATCCCCAGCAGACGGCAGCCCAGTACAGCGTGGGCTCCGAGGAGAATCCGCTCTCCGTGAAGGGGCTTACGTTCCAGGGCATTTGGGGCGATGTCACCGACCCCGCGAAGGTCATCGACAACTCGTTCGCGAATACCGAGAACGACATGAAGAAGAGCAACGAGGGCATGGAGTACTCCCTCGTCGGCAGCCCGAAGGCGGTGACTCCGCCCGGGTTCAAGGGGGCGCTGATGAAGTGCCAGGACATGAAGATGGTCAACAGCAAGGGTGACGGCACCGCAAAGGGAGGGCCCAAGGAGTTCACGGCCCCCGTCTGCGTGTGGGCCGACTACAGCACGGTCGGTGTGGTCATCGGTATCGATGTGGCGCAGTCCATGGCCGGCAAGGGCATGCCCCAGGACGACGTGGCAGCCCTGACCGCCAAGCTCTACAACACGTCGCGCACCAAGATCTGATCACGTCACGACACCGGAAGGGGCGCCCCGCCAGTCCAACTGGCAGGGCGCCCCTTCCGTCTGTGTTCGTCTGCCGCTACGCGGACTTCTCGTGCCGCCCGCCGTCGCCCTTGCCGATGGTCCGCGGCTCGCGCGGGACCAGCGTCGGGTTCACGTTGTTGCGGACGACGTCCGCCGTGATGACGACGCGGGCGACGTCCTTGCGGGACGGCACCTCGTACATCACGGACTGGAGGACCTCCTCCATGATGGCCCGCAGGCCACGCGCCCCGGTGCCGCGCAGGATCGCCTGGTCGGCGATGGCCTCCAGGGCCGGGCGGTCGAAGTCCAGCTCGACACCGTCGAGTTCGAACAGTCGTTGATACTGCTTCACCAGCGCGTTGCGCGGCTCGACGAGGATCTGCAGCAGCGCCTCGCGGTCCAGGTTGTGGACCGAGGTGAGGACGGGCAGCCGGCCGATGAACTCCGGGATCATCCCGAACTTCACCAGGTCCTCCGGCATGACCTCCTGGAACTGGTCGCTCGCCTCGATCTCGCGCTTGGAGCGGATCGTCGCGCCGAAGCCGATGCCCTTGGCACCCGCCCGCGACTCGATGATCTTCTCCAGGCCGGAGAAGGCGCCGCCCACGATGAACAGCACGTTCGTCGTGTCGATCTGGATGAACTCCTGGTGCGGGTGCTTCCGGCCGCCCTGCGGCGGTACGGAGGCGGTGGTGCCCTCCAGGATCTTCAGCAGGGCCTGCTGGACGCCCTCGCCGGAGACATCGCGGGTGATCGACGGGTTCTCGCTCTTGCGGGCGACCTTGTCGATCTCGTCGATGTAGATGATCCCGGTTTCGGCCTTCTTGACGTCGTAGTCCGCGGCCTGGATCAGCTTCAGCAGGATGTTCTCGACGTCCTCACCGACATAGCCGGCCTCCGTCAGCGCCGTCGCGTCGGCGATGGCGAACGGGACGTTGAGCATGCGGGCCAGCGTCTGCGCGAGCAGCGTCTTGCCGGAACCCGTGGGGCCCAGCAGCAGGATGTTGGACTTGGCCAGTTCGATGGCGTCGTCGCGGCCCTGCGCGCCGCCGTTCTCGCCCGCCTGGACCCGCTTGTAGTGGTTGTACACAGCGACCGAGAGGGCCTTCTTCGCGGGCTCCTGCCCGACGACGTACCCCTCGAGGAACTCGTAGATCTCGCGCGGCTTGGGGAGTTCCTCCCACCGGACCTCGGAGGTCTCCGCGAGCTCCTCCTCGATGATCTCGTTGCAGAGATCGATGCACTCGTCGCAGATGTACACACCGGGTCCCGCGATGAGCTTCTTCACCTGCTTCTGGCTCTTTCCACAGAACGAGCACTTGAGCAGGTCGCCGCCATCACCGATGCGTGCCACGAGGTGCTTCCCCTTCGCCTGGGAGCAGCTTGGTTCAGCGGCTCCTGGTGCCTCTATCCGACGGTACCTTGCCTTGCCCCCCGTTCGGGCCCCCCTTGGCACGGTTCACACGGCCGAGACCGGACAAACCTTGCGTGCCAAGGGGTGAAGGCCGACGTCAGGCGGCCGCTCCGGCCGCGCTCTTGCGGGTCGAGACGATCTGGTCGACGAGACCGTAGGCGAGGGCGTCCTCGGCGGTCAGGATCTTGTCGCGCTCGATGTCGTCGCGGATCTTGTCGATCGGCGTGGTGGAGTGCTTCGCCAGCATCTCCTCCAGCTGGGTGCGCATCCGCAGGATCTCGTTGGCCGCGATCTCCAGGTCGGAGAGCTGCTCACGGCCGGTCTGCGAGGACGGCTGGTGGATCAGCACCCGGGCGTTGGGCAGCGCCATCCGCTTGCCGGGCGTACCCGCGGCGAGCAGCACGGCCGCGGCGGAGGCCGCCTGGCCCATGCAGACCGTCTGGATGTCCGGCTTCACGAACTGCATCGTGTCGTAGATCGCGGTGAGCGCGGTGAACGAGCCGCCGGGGCTGTTGATGTAGATCGAGATGTCCCGGTCCGGGTCCATCGACTCCAGGCACAGCAGCTGCGCCATGACGTCGTTGGCGGAGGCGTCGTCGATCTGCACGCCGAGGAAGATCACGCGCTCCTCGAAGAGCTTCGCGTACGGGTCGTACTCGCGCACGCCCTGAGAGGTGCGCTCCACGAAGCGCGGCACGATGTAGCGGTTGTCCACCTGCGGGCCGGTGTAGAGGCCGCTCGCGGAGGCGCCGGGGAAGTTGTTCATGTGGGTGTTCACCATCCTGGTGGCGTTCTGTGGCTGGGTGTCTCGGCGTACGAGAGGTGCGCGGGGCGGTGGGGCCGGATCCGGTGGGTACCGGATCAGGCGCCGGTGCCGCCGCCGCCCGGAACGCCCGATGCGATCGTGATGATCTCGTCGATGAGGCCGTACTCCTTGGCCTCCTCCGCGGTGTACCAGCGGTCGCGGTCGCCGTCGCGGATGATCGTCTCGACGGTCTGGCCGGAGTGGCGGGCGGTGATCTCCGCCATCCGCTGCTTGGTGCGCAGCAGGTACTGGGCCTGGATCTTGATGTCCGAGGCCGTACCGCCGATGCCGGCCGAACCCTGGTGCATGAGGATGTCGGTGTTCGGGAGCGCGAAGCGCTTGCCCGCGGTGCCGCCGGTGAGCAGGAACTGGCCCATCGACGCCGCCATGCCCATGCCGATGGTGACCACGTCGTTCGGGATGTACTGCATGGTGTCGTAGACCGCCATGCCGGCCGTCACCGAACCGCCGGGGCTGTTGATGTAGAGGTAGATGTCCTTGTCCGGCTCGGCGGCAAGGAGAAGCAGCTGCGCCGTGATCTTGTTGGCGATCTCATCGTCGACCTGCTGCCCGAGGAAGATGATGCGTTCGCCGAGCAGTCGGCTGTAGACCTGGTCACCGAGGCCTCCACCGAGGGACGGCTCTCCGGCGGCGTAGGGCATCAGATTCGTCACGTATCCACCTGCTCGTCTCTGACGGCTCCGGCCGTCTCAGCGTCTTCGTACCGGGTGGGCGGGGGCTCCCCTGCCCTTCCTATTCATGGACCCTAACGCGCAGGTGGGACAACGCCATCCCGCTTCCGCAACTGTTCGCTGGGAGCGCAAGCTCCGCAGTCCGCACAAGGGTTGTGGGGCACCGTACGCCATACGACGACGGGCTCCGAACGCCACGGCGTCCGGAGCCCGTCGTACGGGTTCAGCGCGAGGCTCAGGCCTCGTTCTTCTCCTCGACGGCGTCGGCAACGGCCTCGGCGGAGCCGTCGGCGGCCTCGACCGTCTCGATGGCCTCTTCCTCGTCGTCCTCCAGCTCGACGGGCTCGCCGTTGGTGTCGACGACCTTGGCGGCCTCGACGACCACGGCCAGCGCCTTGCCGCGGGCGACCTCGCCGACGAGCATCGGCACCTGGCCGCCCTCGACGACGGCCTGGGCGAACTGGTCGGGGCTCATGCCGGAGGAAGCAGCGCGCCGCATGAGGTGCTCGGTGAGCTCCTCCTGGTTGACGTTCAGCTTCTCCTTGTTGACGATCTCGTCCAGGAGGAACTGGGTCTTGATGCCCTTGACCGCCTGCTCGGAGGTCTCGGCCTCGAACTCCTCGGCCGTCTTGCCCTGGATCTCCAGGTACTTGTCGAGGGTCAGACCCATCTGACCGAGCTGGTGGTGCTCCAGGTTGTGCTTGCGGGTCTGGACCTCGTCCGCGAGCAGCTTCTCCGGGATCGGGACCTCGGCGAGCTTCAGCAGCTCGTCCAGGACGCGCTCCTGGGCCTGGGTGGCCTGGTCGTACTGCTTGGTGCTCTCAAGGCGCTTGCGGCTGTCCGCCTTCACCTCGTCGAGGGTGTCGAACTCGCTCGCCATCTGGGCGAACTCGTCGTCCAGCTCGGGGAGCTCACGGGCGGCGACGGCGGTGACCTTGACGGTGACCTCGGCCTCCTTGCCCTCGGCCGAGCCGCCCTTCAGCTCGGAGGTGAAGGTGGCCTCGCCACCCGCCTCCAGGCCGGTGACGGCGGCGTCGATGCCTTCGAGGAGCTCGCCGGAGCCGATGGTGTACGAGACACCCTCGGCCACGCCGTCCTCCAGGACCTCGCCGTCGACCTCGGCCTGCAGGTCGATCGTCACGACGTCGCCCTCGGCGGCGGCGCGCTCGACCGGGTTGGTGGAGGCGAAGCGCTCACGGAGCTGCTCCACGGCCTTCTCGACGTCCTCGTCGCTGACCTCAAGGGCGTCGACGGTGACCTCGATGCCGGAGTAGTCCGGAATCTCGATCTCGGGGCGTACGTCAACCTCGGCGGTGAAGGCGAGCAGTTCGCCGTCCTTCAGCTCGGTGATGTCCACCTCGGGCTGGCCGAGGACGTTGAGCTCACCCTCGTTGACAGCCTCGGTGTAGAACTTCGGGAGCGCGTCGTTGACGGCCTCCTCCAGCACCGCACCGCGGCCGAACCGCTGGTCGATGACCCGGGCGGGGATCTTGCCCTTGCGGAAGCCCTTCACCGTGACCTGCTGGTTGATCTTCTTGTACGCCGCGTCGAGGCTGTCCTTGAGCTCCTCGAAGGGCACCTCGACAGTGAGCCGAACCCGGGTCGGGTTCAGGGTCTCCACGGCGCTCTTCACGGTTCGGTCTCCTTGTGGCTGACTTCTTGGGGTTCTGCTCCGCCGCACGGTTGGCGGCTTCGCGGACCGAGCCCGGTACATCAGACACACGGGCACGCATTTTGCATAGTAACGGCAAGGAGACGGACTCCCACAATGCGCTCTCGCCGATGGTCTGCGATCTTGCCGATGGTCGGGGTGGCCGGATTCGAACCGACGACCTTCCGCTCCCAAAGCGGACGCGCTACCAAGCTGCGCCACACCCCGTCGGTGCGACACGTAGGGTACATGCAGACAGGCGGTGCATCCGCCGCTTCGCGCGGCCCGCACCGGACGCGGCACCGGGTGACACGGATCGGGTGTGCGGACAGCGCCCGCGACCCGCTACGATGCTTCTCGTTGCCGCCGGTCCCCGGACCTGCGGTGCAGTGCTTGCGGGCGTAGCTCAATGGTAGAGCCCTAGTCTTCCAAACTAGCTACGCGGGTTCGATTCCCGTCGCCCGCTCCATACTTGGGCCCGGTCCGACGAAATCACTCGTCGGACCGGGCCCTTTGCGTTCTGCTCGCGCTCCGCCGGGCGCGCACCGACGGGCGTCCCGCACCGGGTGCGGGACGCCGGCCGGCCCGGGGCCGGTTCAGAAGGTGATCTGGTTGATGGTCTCCGCTATGGAGTTCATGAACTTGTTTATCGACGGCGCTATGCCGGTCGACGCCAGGAAGAAGCCGAAGAGCACCGCGACGATCGCGGGTCCGGCCTTGATGGAGCCGCCTCGGATCAGGACCACCAGGACGATCGCCAACAGAAGCACCACAGACAGTGAAATGGCCACGACTGATCACACCCTTGGTCGGTCCGCCTTGCCGGCCCGGAGATGTACGGCCGAGCACTCCTCCGTTCCGTCCATCGTGCCATCAACTCCCCTGTGGTCGCTGCCGGCTGACGGATCGAAGTGACTGGATCTCGCCATCCTTGCGCCCCGCGTGCGCCCTGGGGCGCACAGGTGCACACGGGTGCTCACAGGACCCACCAGCCCTCCGCACGCCTGTGAGTGAACTGTGAATAAAACAATCACAAGAACGTTCGACTGTGATGGTTTCCATATCCACACACTTCATCCACATGCAATTCCAAGGGATCCGTGCGATGAAATTCATCCACCTCAACCGCCTGTCGATATGCACCATTTAATGGGGATGAATCTGGGCATAGCGGGCATTTCTTGGCGGTTTCGCTTTTGAATGGACGCGAACATCAAATATCTGTGAGCGGTTTTACGAATTACAATCGAGCCGTCTAAGGTGCTTTAGATGTTCCCCGCTCCGAACGTATTTCAGAGGGCCCCGCTCCCATCAGCGACCCGGGAGTCGGAGCCCAGACACCAAGGGACGACGACCGCCACCGCGGCATCCCCCGCACCGGTGGCGAACAAGCCTCCGGCGGCCGCGCCGGCGAAGAAGCGCGACGCCTACTTCGACAACGCCAAATATCTGGCCATCGTGCTCGTCGCGGTGGCGCACGCCTGGGAACCGGTCATGGACGGCAGCCGGACCACCCGCGCGCTGTACATGGTGGCGTACACCTTTCACATGCCGGCCTTCATCATCGTCTCCGGCTATTTCTCCCGCTCCTTCGACCTGTCCGCCGCCAAGGTGAAACGCCTGGTCACCGGCGTCGCCGTGCCCTACGTGGTGTTCGAGACGGCGTATTCGCTGTTCAAGCGGTACGCGGGCGACTCGCCCGATCAGCCGATCAGCCTGCTCGACCCCTGGTATCTCACCTGGTTCCTGGCCGCGCTGTTCATCTGGCGGCTCACCACACCGCTGTGGCAGGCCCTGCGCCATCCGCTGCCGGTGTCGCTCGTCATCGCCGTACTCGCCTCGTTCTCCTCGACGATCGGCGACGACCTCGATCTCCAGCGAGTTCTGCAGTTCCTGCCGTTCTTCGTGCTGGGACTCCAGCTGAAGCCCGAGCATTTCCAGCTGGTCCGCCGGCGGGAGGTGCGGATGTGCGCGCTGCCGCTGTTCGCCGGGGCCCTGGCGTTCGCGTACTGGGTGGCGCCGCGGATGCAGCTGGGCTGGTTCTACCGCAGCAACAGCGCGCCGGAGATGGGCGCACCGTGGTGGTCCGGTGCCGTGATGACGCCGGCGATGTTCGGCTGCGCGCTGCTGCTCACCATCGGGTTCCTGTCCTGGGTGCCGCGTCGGCCCATGTGGTTCACCGTGCTCGGCGCCGGGACCATCTGCGGCTACCTGCTGCACGGATTCCTGATCAAGGGCGCCGAGTACGCCGGGGTCTTCGACGCCTGCGACTGGCTCTCGGCGCCCGCCGGCCTGGTCCTGGTCTCGCTCGTCGCGGCCGGCGCGGTGACGCTGATGTGTACGCCTCCTGTACGCAGAGCACTGCGCGTGGTGACCGAGCCGGAGATGGACTGGGCGTTCCGGCGGGACGCGTCCACACGCTGATCCGGGTGGTTCAGTCCCCCGCCGGGTTGGCTTGAACCGGTTGCTCGGCGGACGCTTCACCTGGGGCGAGTCCGAGCAGCCGCCGTACCTGCGCATACTTCTCGGCCAGTCGGGTACGGGTCGCCGGCTCCAGTACGGCGAGGCGGGCCGGGTCGGCGTTGTGTGCCAGGTCGGACTCCTTGATCAGCAGGGCGCCCGGGGTGCCGAGGATGCGCCGGGTGTACGCGGCGAGGTCCTCGCCGTCACGTTTGGTGACGGCGAGGACCATGTCCTTGACGCTCTGCGGCAGCGCGGCGCCGGCCAGCCACTGCGCCGACAGCGCGTCGTCCTCGACGGCGTCGTGCAGCCAGGCCGCGGCGATCTGCTCGTCGCTGCCGCCCCGGGCGCGTACGCCTTCGGCGACGGCGGCGAGGTGCTCGGTGTACGGGCGCCCCGCCTTGTCCCGCTGGCCGGCGTGCGCCTCGCGGGCGATCGCCACTACTTCGGCCAGGGTCAGCTGTGCGTGTGGAGTGGGCATGGCCCGACTCTACGGACGGGCGGCCGTCCTGCGCAGGGCCGCACGGGCCGGGACCGTCACGGCCGCGAGGCCGAGCCCGATGGTGGCGGCGACGAAGGATCCGTACAGGGCCGGCGGGATGTACGGCGCCTCGCCCGTCAGGCCCTTCATCATCGGGACGAGTGTGGCCAGTGCGATGGCGGTGCCGAGCGCGGCCCCGGCCACCGTGACGAGCAGCGCCTCCCAGCGGATCATGCCCATGACCTGGCGCCGGGTGGAGCCGACGAGGCGGAGCATGGTCAGTTCGCGGCGGCGGTCGAGGACGGTCATCACCAGGGTGTTGATCGCGGCGACGGCGGCGAATCCGCCGAGGACCGCGGCCATGACGGTGTTGGCCCAGGCGTTGAGTTCACGGTTCTGGTCCTGCGCGGCGGCGTAGCCGGAGCGGTCGGTGACGGTGCCCAGCGCGGCGAGCTTCTGTGCGGCGGCGGGGGTGGCCCGTACCAGCAGGTCGGAGGCATACGGCGAGGTGACATGGGTCCTGAGGTCGGCGGCGGACAGCGTGACGAGACCGGTGCCCAGGCCGCGGCCGTAGACGGCGACGATCTTCGGCGACGCCTCGGTGCCGTCCGGGAGGCGCAGGGTCAGCCGGTCGCCCGTCCCGAGCTTCGTGGATCCGGCGAGGGTGGTGTCGATGGCGACGGTGCCGGGCCGCAGGCCGGCCAGGGATCCGGTCCGGACGTCGAGGTCCAGGACCTTGGCGAGGTCGCCGCCGGAGCCGGTGATCCCCTGGGCGGAGGTGGTCTGGAGCCTGCGGTCCCCGCCCGATCCGGTGGGCACCAGGACGGAGCCGCGGAGCAGCCCGACGGCGGCCGTGACACCGGGTGTGGCGGCGGCCCGCTCGGTCGCGTCGGAGGCGAGTCCGCCCGGGGCGGAGACGATGTGGTCGGCGGTGATGGCGTCGCGCTGCTGGTGTGCGATCACCCGGTTCTCGCTGGTGTGCATGAAGACGAGCGTGGAGGAGAAGGCCATGGCGAGCACGATCGGGGTGATCGCGGAGGCCAGCCGGCGCGAGTTCGCCCGGGAGTTGGCGGCGGCCAGCGAGCCCGACGCGCCGGCGGCGCGCAGCGGGAAGCCGATGACGGCGGCACAGATCCGGGCGATCAGCGGGCCGAGCAGGCCGACCGCGAACATGAAGAACATGACGACGCCGAGTGCGGCGTTCGCCGAGTCCTCGCCGCTCGTGGACGAGGCGACGCCCGCGAAAACCACACCGCCGGCGAGGGCGGCGAGGCCGAGCGGGGTGCGGATCCAGCCGAACGGGGGGCGTTCCACCGCGGACTGGGCGAGAGCCAGCCCCGGCTTGGTCTTCGACGGCCGGCGGGCGGCGAAGTATCCGGCGCCCAGCGCGGTGAGCATCGTGGCAGCCACGGTGACGGTCAGCGGCAGCCAGGACACCCGCAGCGCGACGGCTTCGGGAATGGCTCCCTTGTCCTGGAGCTGCCCGAACCACCAGCGGGCCAGGGCGATTCCGGGCAGACAGCCGAGCGTTCCGGCGAGCGGTGCGACGAGCAGGGACTCGGTGGCGATGGTGCGGCGCAACTGGCGCGGGGTGGCGCCGATGGCGCGCAGCAGGGCGAACTCGCGGCTGCGCTGGCCGACGGAGAGGGCGACCGTACCGGCGGCGGTGAAAACGGCGACCATGGTGGCGACGCCGCCGAAGGAGCCGCCGAGGCCGACGAGGACTTCCTGGGCGCCCGCGAGTTCCGCGTCCTCGACGGCGCCCCGGCCGTCACCGGTGTGGACCTTGGCATGGGCGGTGCGGCCGACGGCTTCGCGTACCTGGTCGGCGAGGGTGCCGGTGGGGGTGGAGCGGGCGGCGAGCACGGCGATGGCGTCGACCCGGCCGGGGTGTCCGGAGAGCTGTACGGCCTGCCGGTCGGCGAACCAGACGGTGGCTTCGGTGGCGGTGGTGCCCGCGACGCGGAACTCCCTTGCGCCCGCGGGGGTGTCGAGGGTGATCTTCTCGCCGACCCGGGCCCCGGTGCCGGTGGGGACGACGACTTCGCCGGTCCCGGGCGCCTCGCCGGTGAGCAGTCGCGCGCCGGTGAGGACGGTGGAGCCCCAGCCGTGAGCGGTGAGGGGGGTGCCGTTCTGCCGTACGGAGTAGCTGACGTCCCCGATCGCGGCGGCCGCGCCGGGGGCCGAGGCGGCCTTGCCCACCAGGGATTCGGGGAGCCGCGCGGTGTCCGGTACGGGGGTGGCGGCGTCGTACGCGCCCTCGCCGCTGCCGACCGTCATGTGGACCCGCTGGTCGGCGGCGACCACCACGGGTGCCTTCGCGTAGCGGTCCGCGGGTACCGAGGCGCGCAGGCCGGTCTCCAGCAGGATGCCGCAGGCGGAGACGATCGCCGCGGCCAGCAGCAGCGCGACGAAGGTTCCAACGAACGACGAGGGCTTGAAGCGGACGGCCGCGCGGGCGAGGCCGTTCGGGACGTGCGGGGTGAACATCAGGCTGCTGCTCCTGCATAGGCGGGGGCCGTCCGTGCGGTCAGTGCGGTCATCCGGGCGGCGATCTGTGCGGCGTCGGCGCGCGGCAGGCTGTCCGCGATCGCGCCGTCGGCGAGGAAGAGCACCCGGTCCGCGTAGGCGGCGGCCGCCGGGTCGTGGGTGACCATCACGACGGTGGCGCCGAGGGTGTCCACCGCGTGCCGGAGCAGGGTGAGGATCTCGGCGGCGGTGGTGGTGTCGAGGGCGCCGGTCGGTTCGTCGGCGAAGATCACGTCGGGCCGGGTGACCAGGGCGCGGGCGACGGCGACGCGCTGCTGCTGGCCGCCGGAGAGCTGGCCGGGGCGGCGATCACCCTTGTCGCCGAGGCCGACCCGGGTGAGCATCTCGGCGGCCTCGCGGCGGCCGCGGGCGGAACCGGGGCGCTGTCCGGCCAGGCGCATGGGCAGGACGACGTTCTGCTCGACCGTGAGGGACGGGAGCAGGTTGAAGGCCTGGAAGACGAAGCCGAGGCGGGTGCGGCGCAGCTCGGTGAGCCGGTTCTCGCTCATCCCGGTGATCTCGGTGCCGCCGAGGCGTACGGAGCCCTCGGTGGGACGGTCGAGTCCGGCCGCGCACTGCAGGAAGGTCGACTTCCCGGAGCCCGAGGGGCCCATGACGGCGGTGAAAGTGGCGCGCGGGAGAGCGAGGTCGATGCCCCGCAGGGCGTGGACGGCGGAGCCGCCGCGACCGTACTGCCTGCGGACGCCACGCAGTTCGACGGCGAGGTCCGGGTGGCCGGGCCCCCGGTGGAGGTCCGCCGTGTACTGCCTGTCCTGCGCGCCCTGCTTGGTGCGTCGCAGCCCCATGGTGTCCGCCTTCCGTTGTTCGCCGGCAGGTTCTCCGGCCGGTAACCCGAACGTACGGATCACGGGCGGGTCCGGGCCATGGCGGCTGCTGGCGGATCGGGGGTGGGGGAAACCCCAGGGTGGCGCGGGGGGCGGGCAGAGCTCCGGGGTGCCGGGGCGGGCGGAGCCGGGGTGCCGCCGGGGGGACACACTTGCAACGTCAATCATTCGGTAAACTAATTACTGACGATTTCTTGACGCGCTCTTGACCGACTGAAGGATCAGGCTCATCGGACACACAGACACGCTCATCGCCATGGGCGGCGCCTTTCTCGCCGCCGCCGTACTCGCCCGCGTCGGCAGCCGCATCGGACTGCCGACCATCCCCCTGTTCATCCTGGCCGGAATCCTGCTCGGCCCGCACACGCCCGGCATCGTGCTCGTCGCCGACCCGCACGAGCTGGAGATGCTCTCCGCACTCGGCCTGGTGCTGCTGCTCTTCTACCTCGGCCTCGAATTCCATCTCGACGACCTCAAGGCCGGCGGCCGCAAGATGGCCCTCGCCGGTGGCGCCTATCTCGCCCTGAACGTCGGTGCCGGGCTCGGCTTCGGCTTCGCGCTGGGCTGGGGCACGTCCGAAGCGCTGGTCCTCGCCGGTGTGCTGGGCATCTCGTCGTCGGCCATCGTCACCAAGGTCCTGGTCGACCTGGGCCGGATCGGCAATCCGGAGACCAAGCCGATCCTCGGCATCATCGTCGTCGAGGACGTGTTCCTCGCCCTCTACCTGGCCGCCCTCCAGCCGATCCTGTCGGGCGCCGACAGCCTCTCCGCCGCGGCGGTCGACGGCGGAAAGGCCTTCGGGTTCCTGCTGCTGCTCGCCCTGATAGCCCGGTTCGGGACCAGGGCCATCGGCAAGCTGATCAACACCCGCGACGACGAACTCCTCGTCATCTCCTTCCTCGGCGCCGCGGTCTTCGTGGCGGGGGTCTCGGAGTGGTTCGGGGTCGCGGACGCGATCGGCGCCTTCATGGTCGGCCTGATGCTCGGCAGCACGTCGTCCGGCGAACGCATCCTCAAACTGGTCCACCCGCTGCGGGACGCCTTCGGGGCGATCTTCTTCTTCGCCTTCGGCCTCTCCATCGACCCGGGCGATCTGCCGACCGTGCTGTGGCCGGTGCTGGCCGCCGTCGCGGTGACCCTCGCGATGAACGTCCTCGCCGGGCTCGCCGCCGCCAAGGTGTACGCGTTCGGCCCGCGGGCCACGGCGAACATCTCCACCACGCTGGTGGCCCGCGGCGAGTTCGCCCTGATCCTCGCCACGATGGCGGCGGCCGCGGGGCTGGACGAACGGCTCTCCCCGTTCATCGCGGGCTATGTACTCGTCCTCGCGGTCCTCGCACCACTGGCCGCCGGGAGATCCCACTGGCTGGCCCGCATCCTGCCCGGCGGGCGGGACCGGGGCGAGGACGGCGACCGCGGCGGCAGCAGCAGCGGCGCCGGACAGGTCTCGGTCCCGGCCTGAGCCGTCGGCCGGCCTGCCGGGGTACGGGGGCGGAGCGGCGCGTGAGCCCTCGCACCCCGGCAGGCCGATGACCCACGATCCGGTGATGGACCGCTCCCCGTTGACGTACGCCCGGTTCGATCCGTTTGCGTACGGTTCAGAATGTCGGAGCCGATTGCGTACGGTTCAGAAGGCCCGAGCCGGGTGCGGGCGGTCCAGGATGTACGAGCCGGGTGCGTGCGGTCCAGGATGTCCGAGCCGGGTGCGGGCGGTTCAGGATGTACGCGACAACAGCAGCAGCGCCCGGTCGTCGTTGACGTCCTTGGCGCATGCCTCGATCAGATGCCAGGCCGCACCCTCGAAACCGGTGACGACATAGCGGTCGGCCTCGCCGGTCAGCCGGTCGATGCCCTCCGCGATATCGCGGTCGGACGCCTCCACCAGACCGTCCGTGAACAGCATCAGCACGTCGCCGGGGGCCAGCGAGCCCTTCACCGCGTCGAACTCCGCCCCGTCGTACACCCCGAGCAGCGGGCCCTCCGCGGCCTTCTCCTCCCACAGACCGCTGCCCGAGTGGAGTTGCAGGGCCGGCGGGTGACCCGCCGAGAGGAGTTCGTAGTCGCCCGATTCGAGGTCCAGGACCAGATGGATCGAGGTGGCGAAACCCTCGTCCCAGTCCTGCCGCAGCAGATAGCCGTTGGCCGCCGGGAGGAAGCCGTGCGGGGGCAGCGAGCCGAGGAGGCCGCCGAAGGCACCGGACAGCAGCAGGGCGCGGGAGCCCGCGTCCATGCCCTTGCCGGAGACATCGGTGAGCACGGCCTCCAGGGTCCGCCCGCCGTTGGTACGGGCCGCGACGACGAAGTCGCCCGAGAAGGACTGCCCGCCCGCCGGGCGCAGCGCCATCTCGCGGTGCCAGCCCTGCGGCAGCCGCGGCAGGGCGCTCTGCACCCTGATGCGTTCGCGCAGGTCGAAGAGCATGGTGCCGCCGCGCCGCCACGGCACACCGACCCTGGCCCGGAACTGGGCGAGGACCAGCCCGAAGAAGCCGCAGGCCGCGACCACCAGGACGACGCCGGGCGTCACCCGGGCCGGGCCGTCCTGGTACGGGCCGAGTCCGAGCGACTCCACGATCAGGGCGGTGGCGGCGGCCGCGTACAGCCCCAGCAGGCTCGCGGGCCGCAACAGCAGGCCGCCCGCGACGATCGGCAGGACGAGCGCGGCCGGTGAGCACCACATCGGGGTGAGCAGGGTGGCGCAGGTGATGGCCGGAATGGTGAGCAGCAGACCGACCAGCGCGATCCAGTCCGATCCGTCGCCGCGGAAGTAGTCGACGCCGGACTTGCGCAGCGCGATGCGCGCCCGGTGCGCCGATTTCCGCAATCGGGCCGGGTACGAGTCTGCTCCTGCGCGTCGGGCCATTGCGGGGACCTTATCCACCCGACGGCCTCCGGTGCAGGGGGACCCCGTGACAATGCGTTCGAAATCGGGTCGACCGGCCGCCGCGCCCCTGATAGGGATGGCTCATGACTACAGAGCTTCGTGTGTTGCGACCGTCCGAATGGAACGAATGGTTCGAGTGTCTGGAGCTGGCGTTCGGCGGTGTCGCGGAGCCTCCGGAGCAGCGCGAGCTGGACGAGCAGCTGACCGAGCACGAGAGGTCGATCGGGATCTGGGACGGCCCCGATGTGGTGGCCACGGCCGGGGCGTTCAGCTTCCGGGTCGCCGTGCCGGGCGGGGCGCTGGTGCCCGCCGCCGGGGTCACGATGGTGAGTGTCGCAGCCACCCACCGCAGGCGCGGACTGCTGACCTCGATGATGCGCCGGCAGCTCGACGACGTCCGGGCGCTGGGCGAGCCGATCGCCGTCCTGACGGCCTCGGAGCCGGTGATCTACGGCCGGTTCGGATACGGCACGGCCTCGCGGCAGATGTCCCTGACGATCGACACGGACCGGGTGCGGCTGACGGTGCCGGAGGGCACGGACGAGGTGCGGCTGCGCCACGCGAAGCCGGACGAGGCGATGGCCGCGTGCGAGGGCGTCTACGAGCAGTTGGTGACCACCCACCCCGGCACCCCGGCCCATGGGCCCGGCTGGGAACGGAAGCCCATGGTCGACCCGGTGAGTTCCCGTCAGGGCAGTTCGGCGCAGCAGTGCGTGCTGGCGGAGCGGGACGGGGAGACCGTCGGCTATGTGACGTATCACATCAAGCCGGACTGGGAGCTGTCCGGCCCCAAGGGCACGGTCACGGTGAACGATCTCGCCGCGCTGGACCCGGCGGCGTACGCGGCGCTGTGGCGGTTCGTCTTCGAGGTCGACCTGACGTCGACGATCGAGGCGAGGAACCGGCCGGTCGACGACGCGGTGCTGCACCTGGTGTCGGACGTGCGGCGGTGCAACATCCGGGTCCGGGACGCGCTCCATGTACGGCTGGTGGAGCTGGGGGCGGCGCTGGAGGCGCGGACGTACCGGGCGCCGGTGGATGTGGTGTTCGAGGTCGAGGACGCGTTCTGCCCCTGGAACGCGGGGCGTTGGCGGCTCACGGGTGACGCGAAGGGTGCCGCGACCTGCCGGCGCACCGACGACGCGGCCGATCTCGCGCTGTCGGTACGGGAGTTGGGCTCGGCGTATCTGGGCGGTGAGTCCCTGAGCGCGTTGGCCCTGGCCGGCCGGGTGCGAGAGCTGCGGGCGGGTGCGCTGGCGGAGGCGTCGCTGGCGTTCTCCTCGGACGCGGCACCGTGGCTGCCCCGGGGGTTCTGAGAGTTCCACGACCGTCCGGCGGCGGCGCTGTCCTCGGACGCCGGACGGGCCGGTCTTCGCCGGGCGCGGCGGTCGAGCCCGCACGGGCCCCGGCCGGCCGCGTCGTCCTCGACCACCGGACGGGCCGGAACGGGCCGGGCACGCAGCGCCACGAGCCCAGGGCCTGGGCCTGGGCGTGGCTCTGGGCGTGGCTCTGGGCGGGTACCGAGCCCGTCCGGTGGCCGGGGACGGCGGGGCAGCCCTCAGGCGTGCTGGCACCCCGGGCACCAGAAGAGGTTGCGGGCCGCGAGATCGGCGGTGCTGATCTCGCCGCCGCAGATGTGGCAGGCCTGCCGGGCCCTGCGGTACACGTACACCTCGCCGCCGTGGTCGTCGACCCGCGGCGGGCGCCCCATCGCCTCCGGCAGGTGCTCGGGCCGGACCGTGTCGATCCGGTTGTTCCTCACGCCCTCGCGCATCAGCACGGTCAGATCGGCCCAGATCGCGTCCCACTCCGCACGTGCGAGGTCCTTGCCGAGGCGGTACGGGTCAATCCCGTGCCGGAACAGCACCTCCGCGCGGTAGACGTTGCCGACCCCCGCGATGACCTTCTGGTCCATCAGCAGGGCCGCGACGGTGATACGGCTGCGGGAGATCCGCCGCCACGCCCGCTCGCCGTCCTCGTCGGTGCGCAGCGGGTCCGGGCCGAGGCGGTCGTGTATCGCGCGCTTCTCGGGATCGGTGATCAGCGCGCACGTGGTGGGGCCGCGCAGGTCCGCGTGGTGGTCCTCGTTCACCAGGCGCAGCCGGACCGTGTCGGTGGGCGGCGGGGCCGGGGCCGTACCGAAGCCCAGCTTGCCGAAGAGGCCCAGGTGGATGTGGACCCAGCCGGCGTCCTCGAAACCGAGGAAGAGGTGCTTGCCGTGGGCGTCGACGCCGGTGAACGTCCGGCCGTCGAGCAGCCCGGCGCTGCCGGAGAACTTGCCCTGCGGGCTGCTCACCCGCACCGGCCGCCCGGCGAACCGGTCCCGGTGGTCCGCCGCGAGGCGGTGGATCGTGTGTCCCTCGGGCACGGCGGCGGCTCTCCTCGGTGACGTGACGGCGATGACGTGACGGCGTGGGAAACGGCTGTGCCGCCGGGCGCACCGGCGGCACAGGGGCGGAGGGCGGTCAGCCCTGCTGCGGGTGGTGGGCCGGGATCGGGGGGAGCTCGCCGGTCGTCTCGTACGCCGTCAGCATCTCGATCCGGCGGGTGTGGCGCTCCTCGCCCGAGTACGGGGTGGCGAGGAAGATCTCGACGAACTTGGTGGACTCCTCCACCGAGTGCATCCGGCCGCCGATGGCGACCACGTTGGCGTCGTTGTGCTCGCGGCCCAGCGCGGCGGTCTGCTCGCTCCAGGCGAGCGCGGCACGCACGCCCTTGACCTTGTTGGCGGCGATCTGCTCGCCGTTGCCGGAGCCGCCGATCACGATGCCGAGGCTGTCCGGGTCCGCGGCCGTCTTCTCGGCGGCACGCAGGCAGAACGGCGGGTAGTCGTCCTGGGCGTCGTAGATGTGGGGGCCGCAGTCGACGGCCTCGTGGCCCTGGGCCGTGAGCCACTCGACGAGGTGGTTCTTGAGTTCATAGCCGGCATGGTCCGAGCCGAGGTACACGCGCATGTATCCGAGTGTGGCACGAGCGTCGCCGGGTAGCCGTCATCGGGGTCGGGACGCTCCGGCCGGTCCGCTCCGGCCGACGTGGCCGCGTATGACCCTCCTGTGCGCGACCTGTGTGGCCGACGCCACTCCTGCAACGATCCGGTCAACGATCCGGAAGAAGGGGTTCCGCTTTTGCGGTCCGGCGCGTTTCAATGCATCACTCGCTGCCGCACCCCACTTCGGCGGCCGGACACGCATCGCGTGATCCGAAAACGTAAGGAGTCGATCCATGACGTCGCAGACGACTCTGGCCGGGCCGGGCCGACAGCCGGGCAAGCCGGACCGGTCGAACGGGCCGGACGCACCGGATTCCTCCGACGGACTCCAGGCGGGCCTGAAGAACCGCCACCTCTCGATGATCGCCATCGGCGGTGTGATCGGGGCGGGCCTCTTCGTGGGCTCCGGCGCCGGCATCGCCGCCGCGGGGCCGGCCATCCTGTTGTCGTACGCCCTCGTCGGCCTGATGGTCGTCTTCGTGATGCGGATGCTCGGCGAGATGGCCGCCGCCCGCCCCAGCTCGGGCTCCTTCTCCGCCTACGCCGACCAGGCGCTGGGCCGCTGGGCCGGTTTCTCGATCGGCTGGCTGTACTGGTTCTTCTGGGTCGTGGTGCTCGCCGTCGAGGCCACCGCGGGTGCCAAGATCCTGGAGGGCTGGGTGCCGGGTGTCCCGCAATGGGCATGGGCGCTGATCGTGATGGTGGTGCTCACCGCGACGAACCTGGTCTCGGTCGGGTCGTACGGCGAGTTCGAGTTCTGGTTCGCCGGGATCAAGGTCGTGGCGATCGGCGCGTTCGTGGTCATCGGGCTGCTCGCCGTCTTCGGGGTGCTGCCCGGCTCGGACAACCCGGGCGCGGGACTCGCGCATCTCACCGACACCGGCGGGTTCTTCCCCAAGGGGCCCGGCGCCATCCTCACCGGTGTGCTGATGGTCGTCTTCTCCTTCATGGGCAGCGAGATCGTCACGCTGGCGGCCGGCGAGTCCGAGAACCCGCAGCGCGCCGTCCAGAAGGCCACCAACAGCGTGATCTGGCGGATCGCCGTCTTCTACCTGGGCTCGATCTTCATCGTGCTCACCCTGCTGCCGTGGAACGACGCGTCGATCGTGAAGGACGGCAGCTACGTCGCCGCCCTCAACTCCATCGGCATTCCGCACGCCGGACAGGTGATGAACGTCATCGTCCTCACCGCCGTGCTGTCCTGCCTCAACTCCGGCCTCTACACCGCCTCGCGGATGGCCTTCTCGCTCGGCGGCCGCGGGGACGCGCCGAAGGCGTTCGCCCGGGTCAACAAGCGGGGCGTACCGCAGGCCGCCATCCTGTCGTCCGTCGTGTTCGGCTTCGTCGCCGTGTTCTTCAACTACCAGTGGCCCGACACCGTCTTCCAGTTCCTGCTGAACTCCTCCGGCGCGGTCGCCCTGTTCGTCTGGCTGGTCATCTGCTTCACCCAGCTGCGGATGCGCGGCATGATCCTGCGCGAGTCGCCGGAGAAGCTGGTCGTACGGATGTGGCTCTTCCCGTACCTGACCTGGGCGACCATCGCGATGATCTCGTTCGTTCTCGTCTACATGCTGACCGACGACGGCGGGCGACAGCAGGTGCTGCTCTCGCTGCTCGTGGCGGCGGTGGTGGTGGCGATCTCGCTGGTGCGTGAGGTGCGGCAGCGGAAGGTCCGTGCCTGAGGCCACCGGTCCCGCCGATACCTGACGGCGGATGTCAGGTTTACCGGGGAGGCTCTCCGTCGCAACGCCACCGAGCGATCGATCGGAGAGCTTCCTCATGACATCCGCCCCTGCCCGTGTCCCCGCCGGCTTCCAGACCGGCTTCGCCGTCCGCCCCGACCTCGTCGTCGAAGCCGCCCGTGCCGATGACGTACGGGCCGCCGTGGCCGACGCCGCCGGGCGCGGCCTCCCCGTCCGGGTCCACGCCACCGGTCACGGGCTGCCCGGGGCCATCGCGGGCGGGGTGCTGATCAGCACCCGCCGCATGGACTCCGTCGAGGTGGACCCGGTGCGCCGCACCGTTCGGATCGGCGCGGGCGCCACCTGGGGGCGG
The DNA here is from genome assembly GCF_042887155.1 of Streptomyces sp. NPDC057963. Taxonomy (NCBI): domain Bacteria; kingdom Bacillati; phylum Actinomycetota; class Actinomycetes; order Kitasatosporales; family Streptomycetaceae; genus Streptomyces; species Streptomyces sp. NPDC057963. Next base: position 42,684 of record NZ_JBHVPX010000007.1, on the reverse strand, counting down.
GTGATCGAGGCGGCCGCGCCGCACGGGCTCGCCCCGCTGAACGGCTCCTCCCCGGGCGTCGGCGCCGTCTCCTACACCCTCGGCGGCGGGCTCTCCCTCCTGGCCAGGGAGTTCGGCTACGCCGCCGACCACGTGCGCGCGCTCGACGTGGTGACCGCCGACGGCACACCGCGCCATGTCTCCCCCGACAGCGAGCCCGAGCTCTTCTGGGGGCTGCGCGGCGGCGGGCACCGGCTCGGCGTCGTGACCGGCATGGAGATCGGCCTGGTCCGGGCCGGGCGGCTGTACGGCGGCTCGGTCGCCTTCGACGGCGGCACCCGCAACGGCGGCGGCCACGTGATCCGCCGCTATCTGGAGTGGACCCGGACCGTCCCCGACACGCTGACGTCCTCGCTGTCCGCGCTGCGCTACCCCGACGTCCCGCAACTGCCGCAGCCGATGCGCGGCCGGTACGTGCTCTCGGTGCGGGTCGCGTACACCGGCAGCACGGCCGAGGGCGAGCGGCTGGTCGCGCCGCTGCGGGCGATCGGGCCCGCGCTCGCGGACTCGCTGCGGGAGATGCCGTACGCCGAGAGCCACACCGTCCACAACGACCCGCCGTTCCCGCACGCCTACTACGGGGACAGCGTGGTGCTCGGTGATCTGGACGCGGAGCGCGCCGCGCGCGTGCTGGAGCTGACCGGGCCGAGGGCCCCGATGATGACCGTGGTCCAGCTCAACCACCTGGGCGGCGCGCTGGCCGTGCGGCCCGCCGTCGACAACGCGGTGCCGTACCGCGACGCCGGGTTCCTGCTGCGGCTGCTGTCACCGCTCGACGGTACGGACGTGGCGTCGGTCCGGGCCCTGTACGCGGAGGTGACCGGCCTGCTCGCCCCGCTCGCCCTGGGCCGTTCGCTGAACTTCTCCTTCGGCGGCGGCGACCGTACCGAGGGCTTCCACGACGCCCGGACACACCAGAGGCTCGCCGGTCTGGTGTCGCGTCACGACCCGGCGAGCCTCTTCGGAGGGAGTTACGGCATCAGCCGCGGCGGCCGATGAGCTTCCAGGCCGCGGGCAGCGCGCCCATCGCCAGGGCCGCCTTCAGCGCGTCACCGAGCAGGAACGGCACCATCCCGGCCGCGATCGCGGCGCTCGCCGACATGCCGGTGGACAGCGCCAGGTACGGGACACCGACCGCGTAGGTGACCGCGGAGCCCAGCGCCATCGTGCCCGCGGTGCGCAGCACGGAGCGGTCGCCGCCGCGGCGGGCGAGGCCGCCGACCACGGTGGCGGCGAGCAGCATGCCGAGGACATAGCCGAACGAGGCGCCGCCCGCACCGGAGCTGCCGTCCGCGAACCACGGCATGCCCGCCATGCCGACGAGCGCGTACACGGCGAGGGAGAGGAAGCCGCGACGGGCGCCGAGCGCCGTGCCGACGAGGAGCGCGGCGAAGGTCTGACCGGTGACCGGGACCGGGGAGCCGGGCACCGGGACGGCGATCTGAGCGGCGATGCCGGTGAGTGCGGCACCGCCGAGGACCAGGGCCGTGTCGACGGCGTAACGGTGCCTGGCGGCGGGCAGCAGGTCGGCGAGGACCGCTCCGGTGCGGGCAGGGACGGCGGCAGCAGTGGTCATCGGGACTCCGCGGGGTGAGGGCAGGTGGGGGACGGACTGAGGCTGACGTTAGCCCACGGGTTAACGCTCGATCACCATCAGTGGCCCACAAAGCGGCGGTTGAGGCCTTGGTGGGGTTCACACAAAGAGGTCCACGCAATCACGCGACGGCGTGATGCTCGTCACTGAGGTGGGGGCGGAATGGGTCACATTTTGCCGGGAGGAGCTACCGGGAGAGACTGTAGGTTCTCACCAAATCCGCCCGGAGACCGAGCGGCGATCACCCCGCCCCTCGCCCCGTGCCCGGGTGTGCACCGTGTGTGAGCGTCGTGCCCGTATAGCGGACAGCGATTCCCTGTGGACGGAGCGCGTGTTCAGACTGTCCGCGCACGTCCCCCCACGTCCCCTCGTGCCTCCTACCGAACAGAGCTCGTCCATGTCCCGGAATTCCGCGTCTCCCCCCACCGGCTCCCCAGCCGCCGTCTCCGATGCCGGGACCGACTCGGCGCTCACCCACGGACTCAAGCAGCGCCATCTGTCGATGATCGCCCTCGGCGGCGTCATCGGCGCCGGGCTCTTCGTCGGCTCGGGTGCGGGCATCGCCGCCGCGGGCCCGTCGATCATCATCGCGTACGCCGTCTCCGGGCTGCTGGTCATGCTCGTGATGCGGATGCTGGGTGAGATGTCGGCCGCGAATCCGGCCTCCGGCTCCTTCTCCGTCCACGCGGAACGGGCGATCGGGCCATGGGCGGGCTTCACCGTGGGCTGGGCGTTCTGGGTGCTGCTCTGCGTCGCCGTCGGCCTGGAGGGCATCGGCGCCGCGAAGATCGTCACCGGCTGGCTGCCCGGTACGCCGGAGTGGGCCTGGGTCGCCCTGTTCATGGTGGTCTTCCTGGGCACGAACCTGGCCTCGGTGAAGAAGTTCGGCGAGTTCGAGTTCTGGTTCGCCACCCTCAAGGTCGTGGCGATCACGCTCTTCCTGGTCCTGGGGGTACTGGCGATCCTCGGTGTGCTGCCCGGCACGGACGCCCCCGGCGCCGCCAACCTCAAGGGCGAGGGCGGCTTCATGCCGAACGGTGCCGAGGGCCTGGTGATCGGGCTGCTCGCCTCCGTCTTCGCGTACGGCGGTCTGGAGACCGTCACCATCGCGGCGGCCGAGTCCGAGAACCCGGTGCGGGGTGTCGCCAAGGCCGTGCGGACGGCGATGTGGCGGATCGCGCTCTTCTACGTCGGCTCGATGGCCGTCGTCGTCACGCTGGTCCCGTGGGACGACCCGGCGGTCGTGAAGGTCGGCCCGTTCTACGCGGCCCTGAACCACCTCGGCATCAGCGGCGCCGCGGAGATCATGAACGTGGTCATCCTGGTCGCCCTGCTCTCCGCGATGAACGCCAACATCTACGGCGCCTCGCGCATGGCCTGCTCGCTGGTCGTCCGCGGCCAGGGCCCGAAGCGGCTCGGCAGGATCTCCTCGGGCGTGCCGCGCACGGCCGTGCTGGTCTCGTCCGTGTTCGGCTTCCTGTGCGTGCTGCTCAGCTACTGGCGTCCCGACGACGTCTTCCCGTGGCTGCTCAACATGATCGGTGCGGTGATCCTGATCGTCTGGATCTTCATCGCCCTCTCCCAACTGATCCTGCGCGACCGGCTGGAGCGCGAGGCCCCGGAGAAGCTCGTCGTACGGATGTGGCTCTTCCCGGTCCTGACGGTGCTGGCGCTCCTGGCGATGCTCGGCATCTTCGTCCTGATGCTGCGCCAGCCCGGCACCCGCGACCAGCTGGTGGCGTCCGGCGCCCTGACCGTCGTCCTGGCGGCCGTCGGTGTCGTACGGCAGCGGCGGGCCGCGGCCGTCCAGGACGTCAGGGGCTGACGGCAGCGGCGGGCCTCGGCCGTCGGGGACGTCAGGGGCCGGCGTCCGGCGCGCAGGGCACATTGAGGGAGAGCAGCGCACCGCCCTCCGCCCCGATCCGCACCTCGCTCACCGCCCCGTTCCGCAGCCGGGGAAAGACCCTGCGGTAGGCACCCAGCGGAATCGACAGCAGCTCGCACAGCACGAGCCGCAACAGGGTGTTGTGCGCGACGACGAGCACCCGCTGCCCCGGGTGCCCGTCCGCGATCCGGCGCAGCGCCATCGCCCCCCGGGCCGCCGCCGTCCGGGGGTCCTCGGCCCCGGGGAAGGGGTGGGCCACCGGGTCGGCCCGGTACTCCCGGGCCCGCTCCGGGTGCTCGGCCACGAACTCCGCCAGCGTGCGGCCCTCCACCGCGCCGAAGTCGCATTCGCGCAGGTCGTTTTCGCGCCGGGGGACGAGCCCGAGCGCCCGGCACGCCGGCTCCGCCGTCTCGACGGCACGCGTGAGCGTCGACGTCCAGATCGCGTCGACCGGGTGCCGGGCCGCCCACTCGCCCAGCTGCCGGGCCTGGCGGCGCCCTTCGCCGGTGAGGGCGATGTCACTGACCCCGGCGTAGCGGTTCTCCGCATGCCAGACGCTCTGACCGTGGCGGACGAGCAGGAGGACGGCGGGCGGACTCTGGGGCATGGCTTCTCCGTTCGGGTACGGGCGGTCCCGGTTCTCGGTCCGGGACAAGCGGGACAAGGCGGTCACGGTTCCTGGTCCGGGCAGCCGGTCACGGTTCCCGGTGCTGGTGCGGGGGCTGGTGCTGGTGCTGGTGCTGGTGCTGGTGCTGGTGCCGGTCAGGGTGCGGGCGCGGATGCGCCCGGGGTGCCGGTCCGCGCGTGCGGTCGGTCACTGCGCCTCGGTCCGGGTCCGGGCATGGGCGGCGACCGGGCCGGGGAGCCAGCCGCGTCGCTCCAGTTCGTCCACCAGCGTGAGGTACGGCTCGGCGTACCACGCCGTACGCGCCGGATGCGGGTGCAGTACATGCCGCAGCCGCACCATGCGCCCCGCCGCCTCCTGCAGCGTGGTCGTGGCCCGCGCCCCGTACGCGGCGAGGACGGCCATGCCGAGCGCGGGTTCGCTGTACTGCGGGATGCACACGGGCCGGCCCAGGATGTCGGCGCGCAGCCGGCTCCAGTAACCGCTGCGGACCGCGCCGCCGGTAAAGGTGAGCCGGCCGTACAGCTGAGCGCCGAGCAGGTCGAGGTAGTCGAGGCAGAGCCGTTCGACCAGGCCCACCCCGGTCAGCAGGGCCGCCCAGTGCTCGGCGTCCGAGGCGGGCTCGCCGATCAGGAAGCCGGTCGCCTCCGGCGCGACGAAGGGGAAGCGCTCGCCCGTCCCTGGGAGGGGGTACGCCACCACGCGCGCCGGTTCGTGCGCGCGGGCCAGGGCGTCCAGGCGGGCCGGGTCCGCGCCCGGGAAGGCCGCGGCCAGCGCCCCGCCGCCGACCCCGGAGGCCCCGCCGGGCAGTCGGCGGCCGTCCGGGGCGCGGTGGTTGTAGACCACCCCGGCCGGGTCCTCGACCGGCGACGAGGTGACCCCCTTGAGCACCAGCGTCGTGCCGAGCACCGAATTCCAGGAGCCGACGGTGAGCCCGCCGGACGCGATCTGCGCCGCGCACCCGTCCGTCATCCCCGACACCAGGAGCGTGCCCGCCGGAATCCCGGTCTCCTCCGCCGCCGCCCGCCCCACCTCACCGATCCGGCTGCCGGGCCGCACCACCTCCGGGAACAGCCCGTCCGGCAGGCCCAGCCTGTTGAACCTCCGGTACGGCCAGGCGTCCCGCTCCAGGTCGTACCCGGTCTTCAGGGCGTGGCTGGAGTCGGTGGGCAGAGGAGTCCCGGCGAGCCGCGCCAGGACCAGATCGGCCTGATGCATGATCCGCACCTCGCCGCCCGCCCCTCCCCCGTACTCCCGCAGCAGCCACATCACCTTGGGCAGCGCCCAGCTCGGCGGTGTCCGGGCCCTGGCCGCCTCGGCCGCCGCCCGCCCGTCGTCGTACATCACCCCCGGGGTCAGCGGCCGGCCCGCCCGGTCGCCGAGCAGAACGGTGCCGGAGGTGGCGCACACGGCCAGCGCACGCGGGGCGGGGCAGTCGCGCAGCGCCTGGCGGCTGGCCGCGCACACGGCCGTCCACCAGTCGAGGGGCCGCTGCTCATGCCGTACGCCGTCGCGTCTGCCCACGAGCGGGGCACAGCCGCTGCCGAGAATCTCGCCCCGGTCTCCTGCCACCACCGCACGGACGCTCTGCGTACCGAGATCGATGCCCATCCACATATCGGCCCTCCCTGTGAACTTCTCACTCTGCACCGAGAATTTCCGTTGCGCGAGGGATTGACTGCCAAGTTCCGTTGTTCCAAGCTCTGTTAACCAGTCGGCTCATCGTGTGAAGGGGCCCCACCGCAACCCGTCCCCGGCCGGACCGTGGAGGTCACGGATGGACATGCAGGCGCACGACCGACGACGGTTCCTCGCCCTCGGCGCGGCTGCGGCCGCATCCGCCGCCCCTCTGCTCACCGGCTGCGGCACCGGCTTCGGCGACGGCGGGACCGGCGGCGGCAAGGGCGGCGGCTCCGCCGCCGACGACATCACCGGGTCCTTCGACTGGAAGCGGGCCGGGGGCAGGACGGTCAGGGCCCTGCTCAACAAGCATCCGTACACCGACGCTCTGATCGCCGATCTGAAGGCGTTCACCGAGAAGACCGGGATCGAGGTCGAGTACGACGTCTTCCCCGAGGACAACTACTTCGACAAGCTCACCGTCGACCTCTCCAGCGGACGCGCCTCCTACGACGTGTTCATGCTCGGCGCGTACATGGTGTGGCAGTACGGCCCGCCGGGGTGGCTGGAGGACCTCGGCCCGTGGATGCGCAACTCCTCGGCGACCGGGGCCGAATGGGACCAGGACGACTTCTTCCCCAGCCTCCTCTCGTCGGACCGGTGGTCGCTGAAGGCGGGTGCCCCGCTCGGGCAGGGCGGGCAGTACGCGCTGCCGTGGGGCTGGGAGACCAATGTCGTCGCGTACAACACCGAGGTGTTCAGGAAGCTCGGCCTGAAGCCCGCCGAGACCTTCGACGAACTGCGCGAGGTCGCCGGGGCCCTCACCCGCCGGGCGCCGGGCGCGGGCTTCGACGGGATGTACGGGGTCGCGGTGCGCGGCTCGCGCAGCTGGGCGACGATCCACCCGGGCTTCATGACGATGTACGCCCGCAACGGGCTGAAGGACTTCACGGTCGAGGGCGGCAGCCTGAAGCCCGCGATGAACTCCCCGGAGGCGATCGCCTTCACCCGGGACTGGGCGGAGATGGTCAGGAAGGGCGGACCGCCGTCCTGGACCTCGTACACCTGGTACCAGTGCTCCAGCGACCTCGGCGCGCAGAAGGCGGGGATGCTCTTCGACGCGGACACCGCCGCCTACTTCCAGGCGGTGGAGGGGGCCTCCCCCGCGTCCGGGAAGATCGCCTTCCACCCCGGCCCGAAGGGCCCCGGCGGCTCCCTCGCCACGAACATGTGGATCTGGTCGCTCGGCATGAACGCCAGGAGCCGCAACAAGTCAGCGGCCTGGCTGTTCCTCCAGTGGGCGACCGGCAAGGAGCATCTGCGCAAGGGCGCGGTCGAGCACCACCACATCGACCCGGTACGGAAGTCGGTCGGCCAGGACCCGGCGTACAAGGACAAAATGCGCGCCGTCCCCGGTTTCCTGGAGACGTTCGAGGCGGTCGTCGACCGGACGAGGATCCAGTTCACCCCGCAGGAGCAGTTCTTCGACGCGACGACCAGCTGGGCCGCCGCGCTCCAGGAGATCTACGGCGGCAAGAACGCCTCGTCCGTGCTGAACTCCCTGGCCGGCGATCTCGCGTCGAAGGTCGGCTGACCGGTGTCCGGACGCGTGGCGCCCGTGCCGGTGACCGGCCGCGGGGCGGCGGCCTCGGGCGCGGAGGCCGGGAAGCGGGCGGTACCGGCGTGGCGCCGCTCGCTGCGGCCGTACCTGCTGATCGTCCCCGCGCTGCTGCTGACCGGCGGCATCCTCTACCCGTTCGGACTCGGCCTCTACTACACGGTGTTCGACTTCGCGGCGAGCACACCGCGGCCGGACATGGTGGGCGTCGACAACTACCGGCGGATCTTCACCCAGCCCGCGTTCTGGGACTCGGCGCGGGTGACGGTGGCCTACGCGCTCGGCGCGGCCGCCGTCGAGACGGTGCTCGGGGTGGCCGTGGCTCTGCTGCTGCACCGGGCGAGCTTCGTCGGGCGGGTGCTGGAGAAGATCCTGATCCTGCCGTTGATGATCGCGCCGGTGATCGCCGCGATCATGTGGAAGCTGATGCTCCAGCCGTCGGTCGGCGTCGTCAACCATCTCCTGGAGCCGTTCGGCCTCGGCGGCGTGCAGTGGACGGACACGCCGACGGGCGCCCTGCTGTCGTCGATCGCGGTGGACGTGTGGATCTACACGCCGTTCGTCGCGATCCTCGCACTGGCCGGTCTGCGCTCGCTGCCCGCCTCGCCGTTCGAGGCGGCGGCGGTCGACGGGGCGGGCTGGTGGTTCACCTTCCGGCGCCTCACCCTGCCGATGCTGTGGCCGTACGTCCTGGTCGCCGTGATCTTCCGGTTCATGGACTCGCTGAAGGTGTTCGACATCATCTACGCGCTGACCGAGGGCGGCCCCGGCGACTCGACGATGGTGCTTCAGATCAGGGCCTATCTGGAGGCGATCCGCTTCCAGCGCTACTCGTTCGGGATCAGCTACATGGTGGTGCTGTGGGCTGTGGTGTACCTGGTCACGATGGTGCTGGTGCGCTATCTGGGCCGGGTCCAGAACCGGGCGGCGGAGGTGCCGGGATGAGGGCGCCGAAGCGCAGGGTGCTCGCCGTCGCCGCCGATCTGGCGCTGATCCTCTACTTCGTCTTCGCGCTGTTCCCGGTCGCCTGGATGGTGGTCCTGTCGCTGAAGCCGGCGAACGAGCTGTTCAGTACGTACTTCTCGTTCACCCCGACCCTCGACTCCTACCGCACGGTCCTCGGCGCCGGGGGCGATCAGGGCGTGCCGTTCGTGCGGTTCTTCGTGAACAGCCTGGTGGTGTCGCTGGGCGCGGTCGCGCTGTCGCTGGTGGTCGGGCTGCCGGCCGCGTACGCCGCCGCGCGGTGGCGGTTCCGCGGCTCGGAGAACCTGATGTTCACCCTGCTCTCGTTCCGCTTCGCCCCCGAACTCACCGTCATCGTGCCGCTGTTCGTGCTCTATCAGAAGCTCGGCCTCTTCGACACGTACGTCGGCATGGTGTGGGTGCTGCAACTGGTGACCCTCCCGCTGATCGTCTGGATCATGCGGTCGTACTTCTCCGATCTCTCCCCCGAGCTGGAGCAGGCCGCGCTGCTGGACGGCTACACCCGCAGGCAGGCGTTCTTCAAGGTCGCGCTGCCGCTGGTGAAGCCGGGGATCGCGGCCGTCTCGCTGCTGGCGTTCATCTTCGCGTGGAACAACTTCGTCTTCCCGCTGATCCTGACCTCCTCCCACGCGCAGACGGTGACGGTCGGCGCGCTGTCCTTCCTCGGCGGCGACCGGCCCAAGTACAACCTGACGGCGGCCGCGGCCCTGGTCTCGGTGGTCCCGCCGCTGCTGCTGGCCCTCACCATCCAGCGGTATCTGGTGCGCGGCCTGTCGTTCGGGGCGGTGAAGTCGTGACCGGCCCGGCGGCCGTCGCGCTGCGCGGCGTGCACAAGCGGTACGGGAGGAACACCGCGCTCGACGGGCTGGACCTGGAGGTGGCCGAGGGGGAGTTCTTCTGCCTGCTCGGGCCGTCCGGGGCCGGGAAGACGACCACGCTCAAGACGGTCGCGGGCCTGGAGGCGCCGGACGCCGGGGCCGTCGAGCTGGGCGGGGCGGACATGGCGGGCGTGGAGCCGTACGACCGGGGTGTGGCCATGTGCTTCGAGTCGTACGCCCTGTACCCGCACCGCACCGCGTACGACAATCTCGCTTCCCCGCTCCGCTCGCCGCGCCACCGCCTGCCCGCGCACGAGGCGCGCGAGCGGATCGGGGAGGTCGCCGAACTCCTCGGGATCGGGGCTCTGTTGGACCGTCCGGTGGGCCGGCTCTCCAACGGCCAGCGGCAGCGGGTGGCGCTCGGCCGGGTGCTGGTGCGGCCGGCCCGCGCGTTCCTGCTCGACGAGCCGCTGTCGCACCTCGACGCGAAGCTGCGGCAGGCGATGCGCGCGGAGCTGAAGGCGATCGGCTCGGTCCGGCGCACGACCACGCTGTACGTGACCCACGACTCGGTGGAGGCGTTGGCGCTCGGGGACCGGATCGGGGTGATCAGGGACGGCCGCATGGTGCAGACCGGCACCCGCGAGGAGCTGTGGCACCGCCCGTACGACACGTTCGTCGCCCGGTCCTTCGGCCGGCCGCGCATCAATCTGCTGCCCGGGACGGTGACGTCCGAGGGGCGCTTCCGGTCGATCGACGGGGCGTACGAGCTGCCGCTGGCGGTGCCCGCACCGCCGGGTACGGCGGTCCAGCTCGGCGTACGGCCGCGGGACATCGGACTCCAGGGCCCCGGCACGGGCCCCCTGGACCTGCCGGGGCCGGCCGGTGACGGCCGCATGCCGGGCGCGGACCCGGCCGGTGCGGGCAGCGGTTCGGGGGCGGACCCGGCCGGTGCGGGCGGCGGCCCCGGTCCGGTGCCGGCCGGCACCGGTGGGCGCCCCGCCCTGGAACTGACCGGCACCGTCCACGTCACCGAGCTGCTGGGCCGGGCCACCGAAGTCACCGTCCGGATCGGCGGACAGCAGCTGTCCCTCGTCGTCCCGCGCGCCGACGCGGCGGGCCTGAGCCCCGACCGTCCCGTGCGGCTCCGCGTACCGCCTGAGAGTCTGCTGCTGTTCGAGGCCGACCGGCCGGCACGTCCAGGACGAAGGATCAGCACGTGAGCAACGTTCCGCAGCGGGGCCCCGCCCCGCGCCAGGCATCCATAGCCGAGTACGTCCTCGCACAGGGCGAGGTGAGCGCCGCCGAGCTGGCGGAGCGTTTCGACGTCAGCCTGATGACGATCCACCGCGATCTGGACGAGCTGGAACGGCAGGGTGTCGTCCGCAAGTTCCGCGGCGGCGTCACCGCCCAGCCGTCCGGTGTCTTCGAGTCGAACGTCTCCTACCGGCTGAAGACGATGCGCGCCGAGAAGGCCGCCGTCGCGGACCGGGCCCTGAGGCTCATAGAGCCCGGCATGGCGGTGATGCTCGACGATTCGACGTCCACGCTGGAGATAGCGCGCAGGCTGCGTTCCATCACCCCGCTGACCGTCGTCACCAACTTCCTGGAGGCGATCAACCTGCTGTCGCAGGAGCGCGGCATCCATCTGATGGGCCTCGGCGGCGACTTCGACCCGCTGCACTCCTCCTTCCTCGGCGTCTCGTGCGTGGAGGCGGTGCAGTCGCTCCAGGTCGACATCTGCTTCACCTCCACCTCCGCCGTGTCCGGCGGATACGCCTACCACCAGGAGCAGCACATCGTCTCCGTGAAGCGGGCGATGCTCGACTCGGCGAGCCGCAACGTGCTGCTGCTCGACCACTCCAAGCTGGGCCGGGTCGCCCTGCACCGGCTCGCCCCGCTCTCCCGCTTCGATCTGCTGCTGGTCGACGACGGGGCGTCCGACCGGGCACTGCGCGAACTCGACGAGCACAAGGTGCCCTACGAGGTCTGCGGCACCGGCCGGGAGTCCGGTACGGCGGGCGGGGACGACGGATGAACGGGGGACGGCGATGACGGATGACTGAACTGGCCCTGCGCGCGCTGCGCAAGACCTACGGCGGACGGGGCCGGGCCGCCGTCGAGGCCGTCCGCTCCCTCGACATCGAGCTGCGTTCCGGCGAGCTGCTGGGACTGCTCGGTCCGTCCGGCTGCGGCAAGTCCACCACCCTGCGGATGATCGCCGGGCTGGAGACGGTCACCGGCGGCGACATCCTCATCGGCGGCTCGTCGGTGGTGGGACTCCCGGCCCGGCAGCGCAACATCGGGGTGGCGTTCGAGAACTACGCGCTGTACCCGCCGCTGACCGTCGCGGAGAACCTCGGTTTCGGACTCGCCGCCCGCCGCCGGTACGGGCGGGCCGAGATCCGCCGCCGGGTCTTCGACCTGGCCGAGCGCATCGGGATCACGGACCTCCTGGAGGCCCGCCCCGCCGGACTCTCCAGCGGCCAGAAGCAGCGCGTCGCCCTGGCCCGCGCCCTGATCCGCAGCCCCGACGTACTGCTCCTCGACGAACCGCTGTCCCATCTGGACGCCGCCCAACGGGACACCACCCGACGCGAGTTGAAGCGCATCCAGCGGGACAGCGGCCACACCGCGATCCTCGTCACGCACGACCAGGAGGAGGCGCTGTCGCTCGCCGACCGGATCGCGGTGATGCGGGACGGCGAGATCCAGCAGCTCGGCACCCCGGAGCAGATCTACGACGCCCCGGTGAATCTGTTCGTCGCCGACTTCGTCGGCGAACCGGCGATCAATCTGCTCCCGGGGACGGCCGACGGGGCGGGCGGGGTGCACCTCTCCGACAGGGTGCGTTTCGCGGTACCGCACAGCCCGGCGGCGGGTCGCGCGGTGGTCCTCGGCATCCGACCGGAGGATCTGCACATGGAGGATCCGCACATGGACGACACGGGCGTACCGGCCCGGGTCGCCGCCCATGAACCCCTGCTGGAGTCCGGCATCGCCACGCTCTCGCTCGACGGGGTGGCGCGGCCGCTGGTCGTCGTGACCGGTCCGGAGATACGGCTCGACCGGGACGACACCGTACGCATCACCGCCGATCCCCGGCACATCCATGTCTTCGACGCCCGGACAGGAGACGCTCTGCGATGACCCGCCCCACAACGGTCCGCCCCGCGCCGGTCGGCCCCGCTACGGTCCGCCCCACAACGGTCGGCCTCACAACGGTCGACCCCGCTACGGTCCGCCCCGCGACGAGGATTCTGATCGCCGGTGACCATTTCGTCCGCAACTCCCTCATCGCCGAGGCCCTGCACCACGCCCTCGGCCCGGAGCCCCATATCGCCGAACTCACCCTCCGCTGGCCCCTGGAGCCCTTCGGACGGGTCGCCGAGGTCGACGAGGCGAGCGACGCCGAGGACACGCTGATCCGCGCCCTGGACGGGGTCGAGGTGTGCGTGACGCAGATGGGACCGTTCACGGAGCGGGTCCTGGCCGCCGCGCCCGATCTGCGGCTGATCGTGGTCTGCCGGGGCGGCCCGGTCAATGTGAACGCGGCTGCCGCACGGGCCCGGGGTGTGCGGGTGTGTTTCGCGCCCGGACGCAACGCGGCGGCGACCGCAGAGTTCACCGTGGGGCTGATGCTCTGCGCGCTGCGCCGCATCCCCGAGGCCCACCGCTCGCTCGCCGCGGACGGCCGCTGGGACGCCTCCCACTACACGTACGAGAACTGCGGGCTGGAGCTGGAGGACACCCCCGTCGGCCTGATCGGCTACGGCGCGGTCGGCAGCCGGGTGGCCCGGGTCCTCACCGCGTTCGGCGCCCGGGTCGAGGTGTACGACCCGTATGTGCGCGGCGACGTCCACGGCCTGCGTGCGGCCTCGCTGGAGGCGCTCCTGGACCGCTCCCGCGTCCTCACCCTGCACGCCAGGCTCACCCCGGAGACCCGGCATCTCGTCGGCGCCGGCGAACTGGCCCTGCTGCCGCACGGCGCGGTCCTGGTGAACGCGGCCCGGGGCGGGCTGCTGGACACGGACGCGCTGTGCGACGCCCTGGACTCGGGGCAGTTGCGGGCCGCGGCGCTCGACACCTACGAGCAGGAGCCGCCCCCGCCCGCGTCGCGGCTCTTCCGGACCCCGCATCTGCTGATGACCCCGCATGTGGCGGGCGCCAGCCGGGCCGTCGCGCAGAAGGCGGCCCGGATCGCGGCGGCCGAGGTCGCGCGCTACGTGCGGGGCGAACCGCTCGCCCACGCCCTGTGAAGGGAGCCCGCCCCATGACGCGATACATCGGCATCGATGTCGGCACGTCGGTGGTGAAGGCCGCGGCCTTCGACCCGCGGGGCCGCGCGCTGGCCGTCGAATCCCGCCCGGTGGGGCTCACGATCCGCGGCGGTTGCGTCGAACAGGACATGGACGAGGTGTACAGGGCGGTCCGCGAGGTCCTGGCCGCGCTGGGCCCGGACGGGGTCGCGTTCGCCGGTCTCACCGGTCAGGGCGACGGCGTCTGGCTGGTGGACGCGGAGGGCCGCCCCGTCCGCACGGCGATCTCCTGGATGGACGGCCGGGCCCATGAACTGGTCGGCACCTGGCTGGAGTCCGGCGTCTTCGGGGCCGTCTACCGCCGCACCGGCAGCGCGATGTTCCCGGGCTGTCCGGGTCCGGTGCTCGCCTGGCTCGACCGTCACGACCCGGCCTCGCTCGACGCGGCGACGACCGCCCTGTACTGCAAGGACATGGTGTTCCAGCGGCTGACCGGAGTCCGGGCCACGGATGTCTCCGACGCGTCGATGCCGTTTCTGGACCCGATGACGCGTGCCTACTCCTCCGATGTCGTGGCCGCGCTCGGCCTCGGCCACCGGGCCGCGCTCCTCGCCCCGGTCAGCGACCCCGTCGCCACGGCCACGCTCCCCTCCGGGGTACCGATCTCCAACGGCCCGTACGATCTGCCGGCCTGCGCCCTGGGCGCGGGTGTCGCGCGTCCCGGTGACGGCCTGCTGATCGTCGGCACCTGCCTGGCGGCGCTGGTGGCCACGGAACAGCTCGATCTGGACGGCGAGCCGGCGGGACTGCACATCTCCACCGACCGCCCCGGCCACTGGCTGCGCGCCATGCCCGCGATGGTCGGCACCGCGGCCCTCGACTGGGTGCTCGCCACCACCGGCGTACGCCACACGGAGGTCGACGCGCTCCTCGCCGCCACCCCGCCCGGCGCGAACGGTGTCCATGTGCTGCCCTACTTCGCTCCGTCCGGCGAACGCGCCCCGTTCGTCGAGCCGCGGCTGCGCGCGGAGCTCACCGGTGTGTCTCTGGAGACCACCCCGGCGGATCTGATCCGCGCGGTCTGCGAGGGCATCGGCTTCGCCGCCCGCCACTGCCTGGAGGCCGCGGGCCTCACCGGCACCCTCGCCCTGTGCGGCGGCGGCACCCGCTCCCGCGCCTGGACGCGGCTGTTCGCCGATGTGCTGGGCCGCCCGGTCCGGATCGTGGAGGGCGAGGTCGGTGCGCGGGGCGCGGTGCTCGCGGCGGCACAGCGGTTCGGCGCGGAACTGGACACGGCCGCGTGGACGGCCCCGACGGAGGTGGTCGAACCCGACCCGGAACGTTCGGAGTTCTACGCGAAGGCGTACGGGGACCATCTGACCCGGCTCGCCGAGGCCCGTACGCGGGCCCGCGCGTGACGAGGCGTTCCCCGAGCGGGGACGGGCCCCGGCCATGGGGTCGGTCGGAGACGGGCCCGCGAGCACGTACGGCCGGGCACCGCAGTCGGCCACCGTGCATTCCGGTCGGCCACCATGGCGCTCCCTCAGTGCTCCGGTTGCGCAGGCGGAGAACCGGACGGCCGCTGCCCCAGCCACGTCCCGTCCCGCATGATGACTCTGCCGCGCAGTTCCGGCTCGCCGCGCCAAGCGCGCACCGTCTTCGGTACCACGCGCACATACAGAAAGGGGCCCTCCTCCGTGCGCGGGTCCCACCCGAACTTGCCGGCGAACGCCTCCGCCGCGTCACCGGGCACCTCCTGGTCGGGGAAGCACTCCGCCTCGCCCTGGAGGAGCACCACATCGAAGGTGTCCGGCAGCGCCAGCCGCACGCGCGGCTCCGTGCGGACGTTCCGGGCAGTCACGGAAGTCGCACCGGTGCACATCCATACCGCTCGCCCGTCCCACAGGAACCACAGCGGCACCTGGTGCGGCCCGCGATCGGGGTGGGCTGTCGACACCCAGACATCCCGCTCCGCGACGAGCCGTTCCAGCGTGTCGCGCCTGCGCTCCGATGTCTGACGAGGAACCGTCTTCGTGGTCTGCATGAGTGCAGACCCTAGCCAGCAGACGTGAAGCGCGGATGAGGCGCGGGACCTACTCCCCGCGGCCGATGAACCCCTCAGCCCATGGCTCGGGCGGCCGACCGGGCGGCCGGCGGTCAGCGCCTCGCGTACACCCCTCGCTCCCTCGGCGAGGCGGCCTTCCCGCCGGGAGCAGCGCTGCCCGTGAGGCAGGGGCTTCAGGGGGTGAAGAGGCCGAGGTTGTCACGGACGTAGTCGGCCACCCCCGAAGGGGGCCGCCCGGTGACCTGCCGGACCCCTTCCGCCTCGCGGTCGTACCGGTTCTCCGCGTGAAGGCGGGCCATGGTGGAGATGTGCTGGAAGACGTGGTCGGGCAGCCCCAGCGGCCTGAGGTCGTCGTCGATCCATTCCCGCAGGGGGACGTCGGTGTACCCGACCGGTCGGCCCAGAACTGCGGAGACCTCCGCCGCCATGGCGTCGATGCCCTCCGAGCGCGGGCCGGTCAGCTCATAGGTTCTGCCGATGTGCGGGACCGGGTCGGCCAGGATCTCTTCCACGACCGCGGCGACGTCGCCGGCTGCCACGGGGGAGGTCTTCGCCCGGCCGAAGGGCAGCCTGATGGTCCCGTACTCCGCGATCGAGGAGAAGCCGGCACGGAACAGCGGGTTTTCCATGAACACGGTGGGCCTGATCTGGACGGCGGGCAGGCCCGACCAGTCGAGGACCTGCTCCACCAGCCACTGCTCCTGCTGCTGCACGGACTCGGAAGTACTGGTGAGGTCCATCTCGGAGACGGTCAGCTGCGACATGTTCACGAACGCTTCCAGGCGCCCGTACGCACGCGCGGCGACCGCCGCCGTCACGGCAGCCTCCAGATACTGCGCCGACACGCCCATGCCGAAGTACATGCGTGCGCAGCCGGCCAGGGCGCCGGCGACATCGCCGGCGCGCGTCAGGTCTCCGACGACGACCTCGGCGCCGGTTGCGCGCAGCGCCTGCGCCCGCTCGTCGTCGCGGCGCACCATGGCCCGGACAGGCAGGTCCCGTCGCCGAAGGCCCTCGACAACGGATCGTCCGACGGCGCCGACGCTGCCCGCCGCGCCCGTCACCAGGATGGGCAGCACACCGGCCTCCCTGCGGTTCATAGGGGCAGCTTGCGGTGCACACCGCCGGCACGCAACCGGAGCCCGACGCGCCTCTGCGCTGCGACAACAGCAGGGCCGTGAGGGCGACGGAACCGGCCCTCGGGGTGGGGAGGGGAGGCAGGTCCTGGTCCGAAGGGCTGATCACTTCCGAGCTCTTCCTGCTGTTAGCCTGCTCTTGCATATAGATTGCAATAACAACAGGACAGCAGCTGGAGGGTTCGACCACATGGCCACGTACACGCTTCCGGAACTCCCGTACGACTACGCGGCGCTCGAACCGGTCATCAATCCGCAGATCATCGAGCTCCACCACGACAAGCACCACGCCGCCTATGTGAAGGGTGCGAACGACACCCTGGAGCAGTTGGAGGAGGCGCGCGACAAGGGGGCCTGGGGAGCGGTCAACGGGCTCCAGAAGAACCTCGCGTTCCACCTCTCCGGCCACATCCTGCACTCGATCTACTGGCACAACATGACCGGCGACGGCGGCGGCGAGCCCCTCGCGGCGGACGGTGTCGGTGACCTCGCGGACGCGATCACGGAGTCGTTCGGCTCGTTCGCCGGCTTCAAGTCCCAGCTGACGAAGGCTTCGGCCACCACGCAGGGCTCCGGCTGGGGCGTCCTGGCGTACGAGCCGGTCAGCGGAAAGCTGATCGTCGAGCAGGTCTACGACCACCAGGGCAATGTCGGCCAGGGCTCCGTCCCGATCCTGGTCTTCGACGCCTGGGAGCACGCCTTCTACCTCCAGTACAAGAACCAGAAGGTCGACTTCATCGAAGCCATGTGGCGCGTCGTCAACTGGCAGGACGTGGCGAAGCGTTACGCGGCCGCCAAGGAGCGCGCCGACGTACTCCTGCTCGCCCCCTGACGGGGAGGCGCATGAACGTCCTGCCTCGTGATCGTCTTCTCAACCTTCACCGGGCAGGCGGATGAAGGGGGGACCCTCACCTGGACGTGACAGGTGAGGGTCCTTCTGTCATGTCGCGCACGGGGGTCAGGTGCTGGGGGCGTGCTTCAGCAGCGTGCTCAGCACCTGCTCGGCATGCGTCCAGAGCACCGCCCCGCCCGCGTCCGGCACCAGATGCCGGACCGCTCCCGGGATCCGCGAGGCCAGAGCGGCCCCCTGGTCGGGCGAGTGACCGGTGTCCTTCTCCCCGTACCAGAGGTCCACCGGTACGTCGATGTCCGACAGTTCGATGCCCCAGCGGCCCATGGCCAGGACGGTGTCCCGGGCATAGCCGCCGGTCCCCTGGGCGAAGGCTTCGTCGAGCGCGCGCCGGTAGGCGGCCGCGAACGCGGGCTGCTGATAGACGGCCAGGTCGCACTCCGGGCTGCCGGACATGACCATGTCCCACATCGCCTGCGGGGTGAACCCGGCGAAGACCTTCTCGGCGGCGGCCGGGTCGGACACGGCCAGGTCGACGAGGCGCCGCAGTTCGCCCGGCAGCGCGTCGCCGAAACACGGCGCCGCGATCTCGTCCGCGCCGGAGACCACCGCGAGCGCGCCGACCACTCCGGCAGCCGCGCATCCGAGAGCGAAGGGCGCGCCCTGCGAGTTGCCGACCATCAGGGGCCGCTCCAGGCCGCGCAGGGCGGCGAACGCGCGGATGTCGTCGGCGAAATCCCCGAAGGTGCGGCCGGGCCGGGGCGAGGAGGCACCCAGTCCCGGACGGTCCAGCGAGATCACCCGCACCCCGAGACCGTCCGCCACGTCACCGCCGAAGCCGAGATGCCTGCTGGTGGCCGCCCCCGGCGACAGCAGCACCGGCACACCGTCCACCGGCCCCCACTCGGCCCAGCCCAGCCGCCGCCCTCCCGGAAGCTGTTCTGCACCGATACGAACCGGATCAATCACACGCAAAGTCATACTTCTGATCATGACCGGATCCACGTATCCCGTCGAAGGGTTTTCCACCGGCCCCTGCACCGGACCGCTTCAGGAGGTGACCGCGTCCGGCCAGGAGATGTCGGTCTCGACCGGCGCGGCGTAGTCGATGCCGGGCACGGCGAACCCGTACAGGCGCTGCACTTCGGCGTGGAACCAGTCGAGGTCGGCGAGTTCGGTGATGTTCTCCGTCGTGGCGGCATTCCACCGCTCGGTGACGGCCGCCTGGACGGCAGGGGCGAGTTCCCAGGTGTCCAGGCGCACCCGCCCTTCGTCGTCGAGGTCGAGCGGACGGACGCCGGTGAGCCGGTCCCACAGGTCGGTGAGCTGCCCGATCGGCGGGACCATGGCCTGGCCGAGAACGCCACGGAGCAGCCCGACGTACAGGGCGATGCCGGGGATCGCGGTCGAGGACTGGGTGACGGCTGCCGCGTTGACCGAGGTGACCGCGCGCCCGCCGACCAGCTTGCCGAGCCGCTCGTCGAGGGTGCGGGCGGTCTGTTCGAGGTGGGACTTGGCGGCGCCGATGGTGCCCTGCCGGTAGATCGCGGCCGTCAGGGCGGAGCCGATGTAGGAGAGGGCGGCGGTGGTGAACCCGTCGGCGAGCAGCCCGCGGTCGGCGAGGTGGTCGATCCACCGTTCCCAGTCGGTTCCGCCCATGACGGCGACGGTCTGCTCGATGTCGTCGCCGTCGGCCGGCTGCGTCCCGACCTCCCGCACCTCACCGGCGCCCCCGTCGTCGAAGACGAGGGTCTTGGTGCTGTACGCCTCGCCGATGGGCTTGAGGACGGACGCGTAGACGGTCCCGGTGTCGGGGTCGGTGCGGCGCGGGGCGGCCACCGAGTAGACCAGGTAGTCCAGACGGCCGCCGAAACGCTCTTCCAGCACCTGCGCGACCTGGTTCTTCATCTCGTCGGAGAACGCGTCCCCGTTGAGGAACACCATGTCGTGTCCGTGCCGGCGGGCGAGTTCGGCGGTCGCGGCCGTGCGGTACCAACCGGCCGTACCCGTGCGGCGTCCGGGGGCCTTCTCGAAGCAGACCCCGATCCCACGGATCCCGGCACGGGCGAGACCGGCGATCGTCGCGGCCAGCCCGTACCCGGCGGAGGAGCCGATGACCAGTGCCACAGGCGCCCGGTCGGGCACCCGGGACGGGGCGGGGACGGCCTGCCACATGTCCTCCACCAGGCGCTCGCAGCCGGCCGGGTGGGAATCGAGGAAGAGGAAGCCGCGATTCTTGGGGGCGATGACGCGTTCGCTCATGGGTTCGGGTCCTTCGGGTCGTCACGGACGGGGGGCGCGACCGCGAGGGCCCGCGCCGCACCCTGCAAGTCTGCGACCGCACGAACACGGGTGGTCACCTCGCCGGCCACAGTAATGCCGAGCAGCTCTTGGAGGCTTTCCACCACTTCGGCCGGGGCGGGACCACGGACGCCTCGGATCCCGTGCGAGGCGCGCTCCGGGCCACCGGGGTCTTCGGCCGGGTGGCCGGTGGTTTCCTCCGCCCAATACCTGGAGTTGTTCACCGCCTTGGGCATGAGCCCGTCCCGATGGGGCAGGGACCTCTTCCCCTGCACATGGCGCCTGCCGGGTCCGCAGGAGGGCAGCGGGCAGGTGGAGTGAGGGGTCCTTCGCCGGACGTGACAGACGAGGCACCTGTCGTCACGTCGCACAGACGGGGGAGGCGCTCCACCGCCCAGCCGGCGCCCCGCCCGGTCCGGAGGAAGACAGCGCACGGACGAGCCGAGGGACCCCCTCGCCGGACGTGACAGACGAGGCCCCCACCGTCACGTCGCATCAACGGGGAGAGGCACTCCGCTGATGCCCCGCCCGGCCGCCGCGGTGCACGGGGCGGCCCGCTCGGCACCGCTCACCGCAGGCATCCCGGCCGAAGTCAGCAGATGTCAACCGGTGACGAGCGCCATCAACAGCCCGTCGTAGCCCTTGCTCCCGACGGTCTGGAGTGCGGTCGCGCTCAGCCTCGGGTCGGCCGCGACGAGTTCGGTGAAGCGGCGCACGCCCTGCACCCTCGGGTCGTCGCTGGTGCCGTCGACGACCTCACCGTCCCGCACCACGTTGTCCGCGATGATCAGGCTGCCCGGCCGGGTCAGTTTCAGCGACCAGGCCAGGTAGTCCGGGTTGCTCGGCTTGTCGGCGTCGATGAACACGACGTCGAACGGCCCGTACCCCTCCTCCGCGAGCCCCGGCAGCGTGTCGAGGGCCCCGCCGACCCGGATCTCGACGACATCCGCCAGGCCGGCACGCTCGATGTTCCCGCGAGCGACCTCGGCGCACCGCGGATCGGATTCGAGCGTCACGAGCCTGCCGCCCTCAGGCAGCGCACGGGCCAGCCAGATGGTGCTGTAGCCCCCCAGTGTGCCGATCTCCAGCACGGTGCGCGCCCCCTGGAGCCTCGCCAGCAGATGCAGCAGCTTGCCCTGGTTGGCAGCGACCTGGATCGCCGGGAGCCCGGCCTCGTCGCTGGCCTCGACGGCCGCGTCCAGAGCTTCGTCCGAACCGACCAGCAGGCCGTTGAAGTAGTCGTCGACCTCGGTCCACTGCACCAGTGTCACGGCGTGTTCCTCTCTCGAAACGATGTGAGTTCCCAAAAGAAACTTACCTCATCCGCGTGAATGCGATGATGGGCACCATGAACGTCGTTCCCGCCGACCCCAGCGCTCTCCACCCGATGCCGGGCCAGCCCCGGGTGGTGCAGCTGAAACCCCTGGTGAAGTCCGAGCTGATCGAGGTCGGCGACTACTCGTACTACGACGACCCCGACGACGCGACGGCGTTCGAGGCCCGCAACGTGCTGTACCACTACGGTCCCGAGAAGCTCGTCATCGGGAAGTTCTGCGCGCTGGGGACCGGGGTGCGGTTCCTCATGAACGGTGCGAACCATCGGATGGACGGCCCGTCCACCTTCCCGTTCCCCACCATGGGCGGCTCCTGGGCCGAGCACTTCGACCTGCTGACCGGGCTGCCGGGCCGGGGCGACACGGTCGTCGGCAACGACGTCTGGTTCGGCTACGGCTCCCTGGTGATGCCGGGCGTACGGATCGGGCACGGTGCGATCATCGGCTCCGGCGCCGTCGTCACCGGTGACGTACCCGACTACGGCATCGTCGGCGGCAACCCGGCCAAGCTGATCCGCACCCGGTACGACGACGAGACCATCGCCCGGCTCCTGGCGGTGGCCTGGTGGGACTGGCCCATCGAACACCTCACCCGCCACATCCGCACCATCATGTCCGGCAGCGTCGACGACCTCGAAGCGGCGGCCCGGGAGGGGACATCGTGACGATCACCGTTCGAGAACTGGCGTACTACCCGGTCAAGGGCTGCGCCGGCACCACGGTCGATTCCGCACAGGTCCTCGGGACCGGCCTCGAACACGACCGGACGTTCATGGTGGTGGACGCGGCGAACGGCGCCTTCCGCAGCCAGCGCACCCATCCTTCGATGGCCGCGATCGGGGTCGAAGTCCTGGACGCCGGCGCGGTGTTGGCCCTGTCCGGCGAGGGCGTCGAGCCACTCCGCCTGAAAGTCGACCGGGACGGCCCGCGCCGCGAGGTCAGCATGTTCGACCGCCCGCTCGGCGTGGCCTCCGACCAGGGTGACGAGGTCGCGGAATGGTTCTCCGACGCGCTCGGCGCGAAGTCCCGCCTGGTACGGGTGGCCCCCGGCTTCGACCGGGACGGCTGGGGCGACACCCCCGGCAAGGTCAACTTCGCCGACGCACACGCGGTGCTGGTCGCCTCGACGGCCTCCCTGGACGGTCTCAACGCCCGCATCACCGCCCGCGGCGACGCCGAGCCCGTGCCGATGGACCGCTTCCGCCCCAACATCGTCCTGACCGGCAACGACGAACCGCACTTCGAGGACCGGATACGCCGGATGCTCCTCGGTTCCGTGGAACTCGCCTACTCGGTACGGGCGATGCGGTGCAACGTCCCGCTCATCGACCAGCGCACCGGCCGCCGCCGGGGCCCGGAACCGGTCCGGACCCTCGCGACGTACCGGCGCGAGCCGGAGTACAAGAACAAGGTGAGCTTCGGCGCGAAGAACGCGGTGGTCTGCGAGGGCGTGGTGGCCGTCGGGGACACCGTCGAGGTCGCGGAGTGGCTCAGCCTGTGAAGGCCCCGGACTCCACCCCCCCCCGGCGATGGCCAAGCTGCCGAGCATGGGCATCGTGATCCCGCTCTTCTACCGCTTCGAACCGTCCCCACGCTCAACGACCTCTCCGGCCGTGGCCTGGTCATCGTGGCCGCGGTCGCCGCGAAGTGGGGCGTGCGGCCGCGCCCCCGGCAGAACCGTCCGGGCCCATCCGGCCGTCGGCCCAACGGAGTTGACGTGAGGCGGCCCCTCCGGAGCGCCTGACGGTGCGAGGCCGCCGTCGACGGGCTGCTCGTACGGGCGGGGCCCGCCACCGCCCCCACGCAGCCGCCGATCCGGATGCGGGTCTCCGTGCGGCCCCTGCCCGTGGGGGCGGTCACCACGGTTCCTGGTCCTTGCCCTTGTCCTTGCCCAGGGACTCCCCGATGCGGGCCATGACGGCCCACATGATCGCCTTCCGGCACGGGCTCAGGCCCTTGGCCTCGATGTACAGGGTGTTGTCACCGCCGACCCGGTAGTTCTCCCGGCGGCCGTCCGCCTTGAGCTTGACGCCTTCCATGCGGCGCCGCAGGTGGGGAACGGTGATGCCGACCTCGTGGTCGTCCACGGTCACCCGGGTGACCTCGTCCCACGGGATCTCGTCCGCGGCGCTCTTGACGTACAGGTACGTGTTGCCGATCTCAATGGGGCCGTACTGGACCTTGCCGCCTTCTGTGGCGAGTTCACGCAGGTCGTGCCGTACGCGCGCCTCGACGACGCGGTCGGTGATGTCTCCGAACATCGCTGTCAGACTCCCCGGGGAACGCAGGAAGGTGCGCACGAGTCCGGCGCCGACGTCGATCAGGAAGTAGTTGCCGGACAGCTGACGGGCGCCCTGGCCGGTCGCCGTCCACAGGCGGGCGACGATCCGGTCCGAGATCGGCCGTACGGCGGACGACCCGAGATGGGTGACATGACGGGTCAGGACCACGTCACGGAAGTCCTCCCAGCGGTGCGCCCACCGCACCTTGTGCCGGCCCCGGTAGACGATTCCGCCCTCGTGCAGGACCAGCCACGAGGCGAGGGAGTGCGTCAGCTCGAACACTCCCCAGACGAAGAGCAGGACGCAGATGACGTCGAATACGAGGTGCCCGATGCCCGGCATGGAGTCGGGTATCGGGCCGAACAGCAGGAAGGCCACCACCGGGACGACGGTCAGGCCGAGCTTGCCCATCGTCGGGCGTTCGCGGAAGCGGACGAGGACAGGCCCGAGTTCGGCCGGATCCACCGTGCGTCGCCGTTCGCCGTTCTTGTCGTCCCGATCCGCCATGACCCCTCCCACGTAGCCGACTGCCCCTCACATCGGTCTGGTTTCAAGTGAGTTGGATACCCGGAGAGTCACCCGCCGTTGCCCGGCTCCGATGTGCTTCCGGCAGCCTATGCCCGCCCCGGGGCGATCCGAACGGCCGCATCCCTCAGTCGTCCCGCTGGGCCTCCACCAGCGTGTCGCCCACGTCCGTGCGGAAGTACAGCACCGACCGTCCGGCCCTTCGGCGGCCCGCCAGGCCGGCGTCCAGCAGCACCTTGAGGTGGCGGCCGACCGACCCCAGCCCCTGGCCGGTCAGGGCCACCAGCTGGGTGGTGCTCTTCGGGCTGGAGAGAAGGACGAGGACAGCCGCCCGAGCGGGGCCGAGCAGACGTCCCAGGCTGTCGGGCACCCGCACCCGTCCCGCGTCGGCCAGGGCGCCCGAGCACGGGTAGACGACCGCGTACCGCCCGGCGTCGTCGTCCCAGGACACCCAGCCGGTGCGCTGGGTGACCGGCACGAACAGCAGCCGCACACCGGACAGTTGCTTCGGCGGGTAGTCGTGCGCGTTGATCTGGAGCCGGCTCCCGCCGAGCCACCGCATTCCCGGGCGCAGGCCGCTCAGGGCGGTTGCCCAGCCGCCCTCGCTCAGCTGTCCGGTCCGCGCGACGATGTCCGCCTCGATGATCCGGCGGCGGCGCGGCCAGTCCGGCAGTACGGTCCGCTGCCAGACCCACTCCAGCACGTCGGCGGCGCGCTGTGCCAGGTCGTCGCGGTCCAGCAGTGCCGGGAGGGGGCCGCCGAGGGCGACCTCCAGATCCGCTCGGGCGCGTTCGGGCGAGGTCGCCCGGACGGATGCCAGCTCCTCCTCGAAGGACGGTGTGCCCTCGCCCGTCGGTGTGGGGGTGATGAAGTCCGCGTTCCAGCTGCCGCCGAGCGCCGCCGGTACGAGTCGGGCGGCGACCGGGTCGGCGGCCCGTCGCGCCCGGTGGGCGGGCAGATGGGCGTCGAGCCAGGCCCGTTCGCCGGGGTGCTCGGGCCGTTCCCTCTCCAGGGAGTTCAGGGCGGAGATGGTCTCGGCGAGCGGCGAGACGACGAAGCGGCTCCCCGCGAGCGTGTCCGCGTTGATCTGCCACAGGCCCATGTTGTTTCGCCTCCGCGCGAAACAGTAACGGCCGCCGTACGCACCCGCTGAGACTCCCCGCATGCGCACCTACCGGGAACTCTTCCGAACGCCGCAGTTCAAACCGCTCTTCGCGACCAGTGCCGTGCAGGTCGCGGGATCGACGATGAGCGGGCTGGCCCTCGGCACCCTCGTCTACGCCGCGACCGATTCGCCGCTGCTCGCCGCCCTGTCCATGTTCGGCTCCTCGCTGGCCCAGGTGATCGGGGCGACCGTGCTGATGTCGGCGGCGGACCGGCTGCCGCCACGGGCCGCGATGACCGGTATGGCGCTCGCCTTCGGGCTGGCCACCGCCGTCCTCGCCGTTCCCGGGCTCCCGCTGCCGGCCGTCTTCGCGATCGTCCTGATCGAGGGCGTGGTCGCCGCGGTGGGCGGTGGTGTGCGGTACGGCCTGCTCCATGAGGTCCTGCCCGAGGACGGCTATCTGCTGGGGCGTTCCGTACTGAACATGTGCGTCGGTCTGATGCAGATCGGCGGGTTCGGGCTCGGTGGTCTCCTGGTGGCCACGTTGTCCGCGCGCGGCACACTGCTGGTCGCGGCCGCCCTGTATCTGACCGGTGCGGCCGTCGCCCGGTTCGGTCTGGCCCGCCGTCCGCCGCGCGCCACCGGGCGGCCGTCGGCCGCCGAGACGTGGCGGACCAATGCCGTTCTGTGGTCCTCGGGTCCACGCCGCCGGGTCTATCTCGCGCTCTGGGTGCCGAACGGGCTGATCGTCGGCTGCGAGTCGCTGTTCGTCCCGTTCGCCCCCGAGCACGCCGGGCTGCTCTTCGCCTGTGCCGCGCTGGGGATGCTCGTCGGGGACACCGCGGCGGGCCGGTTCGTCGCACCGCGATGGCGGGGGCGGCCGGCCCTGCCGATGCTGGTGCTCCTGGCCGCCCCGTATCTGCTCTTCGCCGCGCGTCCGGCGCTGCCGCTCGCGATCGCTCTGGCCGCGCTCGCCTCGGTCGGGTTCTCCGCGAGTCTGCTGCTCCAGGAGCGGCTGATGGCCCTGACCCCGAAGGAGATCACCGGTCAGGCCCTCGGGCTGCACTCCTCGGGCATGCTCACCATGCAGGGCGTCGCGGCCGCGTTCGCGGGTGCGCTCGCCCAGTGGACCCCGCCGGGGACGGCGATGGCCGTGCTGGCGGGGGCCTCCCTCGCGGTCACGCTGGCCCTGGCCGTGGCCGGGCGCCGGGCCGCGGGAGCGGAGTACGGCGGGGCACCCCGCGAGCCGTCAGGCAGTGCCGTCACTCGATAGTTTGAGCGTGCGCCTCGACGGGGCTTCAGCGCTCCCGATCGGCCTCGGTACACATTGAATGGGCGAAAGGGCAGGGGGAGAACATGTTGAAGACGTATCGCGCAGTGCAGTTCACGGAGTACGGCGGACCGGATGTTCTGGAGGTCGTGCGGCGCGAGGTGCCGCGTCCGGGTCACGGGCAGGTGCTGGTCGAGGTCCGGGCAGCCGGGGTGAATCCGCTGGACTGGCAGCTGCGCAGCGGGGCCGTCGCGGCGATGATGCCGGTGGAGTTCCCCGCGGTGCCCGGCGGCGACGTCGCCGGTGTCGTGGTGGACGTCGGCGAGGACGTGACCGGCTTCGCGGCGGGTGACGAGGTCTTCGGTTCGATCGGCTCCGGCGGCTACGCCGAGTTCGCACTGGCCCCGGCGGCGCAGATCGCGCGAAGGCCCGCAAACGTGCCCTGGGAGGTCGCGGCCGGGCTGCCGGTGGCGGTCAGCACGGCCTACCAGGCGCTCGACGACCTCGGTGTGAAGGCCGGGGAGACGCTGGTCGTGGACGGGGCCGCCGGCGGTGTCGGGTCCGTGGCCGTGCAGATCGCCAGGCAGCTCGGCGCGACCGTGATCGGTACGGCGAGCGAGCGCAACCACGCGTACCTGCGTTCGCTCGGCGCCGAGCCGGTGACCTACGGCGAGGGGCTCGCCGAACGGATCCGCGCCCTCGCGCCGAACGGCGCGGACGCGGCATTCGACACCGCGGGAAAGGGCTCGCTGCCGGCGCTCGTCGACGTGACCGGCGGGCCGGAGCGCGTGGTCACCATCGCCGACCACCGGGCGGAGGAGCACGGCGTGCGCTTTGTGTTCGCCGGCGCCGGTGCGGTCCGTGAGCGTCTGGAGCGGGCGGCCGCGCTGGTCGTGGACGGCGCACTCACCCTGTCGGTGGCGCGGACGTACGCGCTCTCCCAGGCGGCCGATGCCCACCGGGAGAGCGAAGGCGGCCACGTACGCGGCAAGCTGATCATCGTGCCGGACCGACGCGGGTACGGCTGCCCCGGCAGCGTCTGACGGCCCCGGCCCGGGGACCGGCAGGGAGTCAGCGCGAGGTGAGGCCGACTTCCAGCAGCGGCAGCACGCGCCCGGGGATCGAGCCCGACGGGGTCGCCCCGATCCGTACCGCGCCCATCGTGAGGTAGAACGCCTCCGCGTTCGGGTCGGCGTCGATGGTGAGGCGTACGAAGCCGAGGCGGCGAGCCTCCGTCGCGGTGTGCTCGAACAGCACCCGGCCGATGCCCCGGCCGATCACGTCCGGGGCGACGAACATCATGCCGAGGGCGCCCCGGGGCGGGGCGCCCTCCAGGGTGGTGAAGCCGAGCACGCGGCCGTCCTCCTCGACGACTGTCGTCCGGTGACGCCCGATGTCGGCCGGGTGCAGGGTGAGTTCTTCGCGGCAGGAGGCGAGGAACGCCTCGTCGTAACCCCAGTGGGCCTTCGAGGCCATGGCCAGCTCGGTCAGCTCCCCGGCCTCGGATCGCTGTGCCGGTCGTACCTTCATGTCCGCCGGACTCCCTTCCCTCGGTGTGCGGTTCGCCGCTCGCGCAGCTCCCATCCACTCAAGCACAGCGCGAGGACGAGCAGAGCGCCCCAACGAAGGGCTGCGACGCCCGCGTTCGGAGCACCCGGTGCGGGGAACAGGGCGGACCGGTCCGGCAGCAGGAGCACCGTTGCGAGCAGCAGGATCAGTGCCGGGGCCGCCAGTGTGCTGCCCGATCCGGAGGCCGAGTGCCGCAGCCCCAGCAGGGCCAGGGCCAGCGTGAACGCGGCGAGCGCGGCACCCTCCGTGGCAAGGGCGCCGAGCGGGAGGGCCTCCCGCGCCCCGGCGGCCGTCCCGAGCCGGGCGAGGCCGGCCGAGGCTCCCCAGAAGACGCCGAAGACCATCAGTCCCAGGGCCATCCGCAGGCCGTTGCGCAGCGCCTTCGTCACCGGCAGCACCTCGGTCGTACGGACGGCGGGATCGTCCAGCAGGAAGGCGAGCCCGAGGGCGCCGAGCACGGTGGCGAACCGCAGCAGCAGCGCGGCCGAGGCCGGTTCGACGTGGGTGTGGAACGCGGCGGGGCCGGCCGCGACGGCCAGCCCCGCCGTTCCGGCTGCCAGCGGTGGGCGGGTGCGGGCCGCGCGCAGGTCGGGGCGCAGGAGCGCGCGGAGCACCGCGACGGGGGCGGCAGGGGTGGCGGGGCTCATACGGCGCACACCCCTTCGTCGTCCCGGGACGCGGGCGCGGGTGCGGGGACACCGAGGAGGGCGGCCGCCCGGTCGGTGGTGGTGGACGGTGCGGTGAGTTCGGCCCAGGACCGCTGCACCCTGGCACCGATTTCGGCGGCGTCCCGTTTCAACAACGCGTCCACGACGCCCTGTTCGCGTCGGCTGAAGCCGAGGCCGGTGTCCGTGTCGAAGCTGTTGAGCGTGATGCCGCCGAAGGACCGCCCGGCCAGGGATTCGTAGGCGGCCTGATTATCGGCGGTCGACCGGACCGCGAGCCAGAGCGTGAGCACCCCCCTGGAGCGGCAGACCACGCCGTGTTCGGGGGCGGGTGAGGACTCCCGGGTCACGGACCGGTGGGCGAGGCTTGCGGCGAAGGCGAGCATCCGGTCGCCCGCCACGTCGCTGTGCGTGCCCCAGTCGGTGCCGACCGGCAGGGCGCCGGGCGTCCCGGCCGCACGGTCGTCGGCCGCCCAGCTCTCCAGGGGCAGCGGGGGTACGAGACCGCCGACGGGCACGTCCGGAACGAGGTGCTGACGTACGGCGTACCGCTTCTCCCGCGCCCCCCTGGGCACCCACCGCCGTACCCCTTCGGCAACCTGCGCCCACTGCCGGGAGCGGTCCGCGAACTCGGGGAAAGCGCAGTAGTCGACGGGTCCGCGCACACCGCACACCTGCTGCGAGGACGGGGCCCGTTCGGCCGCCGCGCGGGCCCTGGAGACCTCGTCCGGGACACCGCGCAGCTGCACGCATCCCGCGACGACCGCGAGGGCCAGGGCAAGGCCGGCCACGGCCCCGAGGCCGGTGGTGACGCGGCGGCCGGAGCGCAGCAGGGCCGCTGCCGCCACCAGGGCCAGCAGCGCGGCCAGATAGAGCAGGTGCCAGCCCGCCGGACGGTGCATGAGGGAGCTGGGAAGCGGCGCCCGGTTCTCGTCCTCCACGGCGACGAGACCCCACCAGCGCCAGTCCGACCGCGACTGGAGGGCGCCGACCACCGTCACGATGCCGAGCCCGGCCACCATGAGCGGCCCGGCCGCCACGGACCGTACGAGACGGGCGGCGAGGACGCCGATCGCACCGGAAAGCAGGACGACGAGCGGTCCGGTGGCGAGTTCGGCCCCGGAGGGGCTGCCGACCGCCCCGTCCTGAATCGCCGCGTAGCCGGTACGGGCCCCGGCAACGGCCGCCGACAGTGCGGCGAGCGGCAGCAGGGAGAGCAGGTGGGCGCAGGTGCGCCGCCGGGGCGGGAGCACCAGGAGGTCGAACATCGCGTCGGTGCCGTGCCGGTGGGGGCGCAGCGCGGCGAGATCGGCCGCGAGGAGCGTTCCCGCCGCGATGAGCAGGAGCGGCGGTTGGGTGTAGCGGTCCTCGTCCTGCAGCACCGGGTAGCGGTCGTGCCCCGCGTACGCGCTGTACGCCCACTGTGCCGCGTACAGCGCGAACGCGACGAGCACGGCGGGGTGCCGCAGCAGCCGTACCGCTTCGGTACGGGCCAGCGAACGCGTGACGGATCGCGCCCCGGAGTCCTTACCGTCGCCGCCGGGTCGTGCAGGGGCCTCGGCCGTCGTGGCGCTCATGCCGTGGTCCCCCGCGCCGCCGTTCGGGTCGTGGCGTCGAGGAGCAGCAGATAACCGTCTTCCAACGCCGGGGCCACTGTCTCGGCATCCGGGGGCGGGCTGCCGATGTTGCGGAACGCCCCCGTGCCGGTGCGCCAGCCCGCGAGTGCGCGAGGGTCACGTTCGGCGCTGCTCCACACCCGGCCCTCGGCGACGGCGCTCAGCCCCGCCGGGTCGCCGTCGAACTTCACGGCCCCGTGGTCGAGCACCACGACACGGTGGCAGAGCGCGGAGACGTCCTCCGTCTGGTGGGTGGAGAGCAGGACGGTCCGCCCCTCACCGATTTCGGCGATCAACTCACGGAATCTCAGGCGTTGTCCGGGGTCGAGTCCGACGGTCGGCTCGTCCAGGACGAGGAGTTCGGGCGCACCCGCGAGCGCGGCGGCCAGCGCCACCCGCCGGCGCATTCCGCCGGAGAGGGCTTTCATGCGCCGGCCGCGGTGCTCGCTCATCCCGACGGCGTCGAGCACTCGGCGGACCTCGTCGTGCCTGCGCGCCCGGTGGGTCATCTCCTTGAGGATCGCCACGTAGTCCACGAACTCGAAGGCCGTGAAGTGCGGATGGAATCCGGGGTCCTGCGGCAGGAATCCGAGCCGCCGCCGGATCTCGGTCCGCTCCCGGGGGTCACGGGGGTCGCGGCCGAGCACGCTGATCTCCCCGGTGTCGGGGACGAGTGCGGTGGCCACGGCGCGCAGCAGGGTGGTCTTGCCCGCGCCGTTGGGCCCGAGCAGGCCGGTGACTCCGGCCCGCAGCGACAGAGTCACCGAGTCGAGCGCCACGGAACGGCGGAACCGCACGCCCAACTCTCTTGTCAGAACGGTGCGTTCGTTCGTCATCGGGCAGTCCTCCATCGGTGGTCGGGCCGGTCGAAAGCGGTACGGAAGAGCACGACGACCGTCGAGGCCGCGGCAAGCACCGCGGCCGAGGTGAGCTGCCCCTGGGCGGTGAAGACGGCGTGCGAGTCGCGGGTGACGGCCAGGAGGGCCAGCCAGGCCGCCCCGGCCGCTGCCGCCGCCGTCGTGGATTCCATCCGGGTGGCGAGGGCGAGGCTCACCGCGGTGAGCGCGCATCCCGGCAGCAGCCAGCCGAGGGTGGCGGGTGCGGGCCCGGGCAGCACCGTGCTCGCGGCGGCGGCGAGCGCGACGCAGGTGGCGAGCACGACCGCGGTGCGCAGCAGGACGAGCCGGAAGGCCCGCACGGGGGTGACCAGGCCCATGTCGTGCGCGGGATCCCAGCGTCTGCCGTACGAGACGGCCACGCCGATCACGGGCAGCAGCGGGGCGAGGCCGAGGAAGACCAGAGGGGTGCCGGACGGTTCCGCGAGCCGTGCGGCCAGGGCGGCCAGCAGCAGTGTCAGGGCTGCCCCTGTGACCCAGGACGCGCGCAGCGCCGGGGTGGCGGCCAGCAGCCTGGCCAGGTGGTCCGGCACCCCGCTACGCAGCAGCAGCCGCTCTCCCGGGCCCGGCACGGGCGCGTCGATCGCCGCGTCGAGCCGTCCCCAGCCACGGTCCGCGGCGGCCGGGCCGAGGTGGTCGGCGAGCCTCGCACGGCAGAGTCGGCAGCCGTCGAGGTGCGGTTCGACGGTGCGCAGGGCGGCGATCGCCGTCTCGCCGCGTGCGTAGCTGTGGAGCAGGGGGTCGGGCGGGTGCGGGTCGCCGCTCCGGTACGTCGTCATGGTCGTCTCCTCGCGCGCCCGGGCATCGGGCTCGGTCCGGTTTCCGGTTCGGGTCCTGGTTCCGGGCTCCCGAGTTCCCGCTTCAGCAGCGTGCGGGCGCGCATCGCGCGGGTTTTCACGGTGCCGGGCGGCAGGGCCAGCAGGCTCGCCGTCTGTCGTACGGTCAGACCGTCGACGACCAGGATCTGCATGACCTGCCGCAGCTCGGTGGGCAGCCCGGCCAGTGCGTCGGCCAGATCACCGTGCTCGGCGCTGTCGAGCACCCGATCCTCGGCGGACCGCTCAACGCGCGGGCGCGCCCGTCGCAGTGCCTGCCACAGCCGTGCGCGGGCGCCGCCCGCACGGGCCTGGTCCACGAGCCGCCGGGAGGCGACGCGCCACAGCCAGCCCGCCATGTCGTCGATCCGCGGTGGCGGCCGGCCGGGCGAGGAACAGCTGCGCCAGAGGCCCAGGAACGTCTCCTGAACCATGTCGTCGAGCAAAGATTCGTCGGCACAGCGGTGGCGCAGCCTGGCGGTCAGCCAGGGGGCGTAGTGACGGTAGAGCAGCTCGAAGGCGACGCGGTCCCCGTCGGCGACCGCCGCCACGAGGTCCGCTTCGGTATCCGCGTCCAGCGGCTCCCTGTTCACACCCCTTCGTCGTCCGGGGCGGGCCGACCGGTTCACCATCGAGAAGTGACGCGCGCCACACGAATCGGGGGGTGCCTTCAGGCCCCCCGGCTGTCAGGCCCCTCCGGCATGCTGCACCACATGGACACCACGGACTTCTGGAATCTGATCGAACACGCCCGCGCCCGGGTCACCGGCCCGGCGGACGCCGAAGCCGTCGTCGCGCGGGCCTCCGCGCTGCTCGCCGCCCGGCCCCGCGACGAGATCGTCGCGGCGCAGCAGTTGCTCTGGGACCTGATGGCCGCTTCCTACCGGGCGCCGCTCTGGGCTGCGGCGTACACGATCAACGGGGGCTGTTCCGACGACGGTTTCGACTATTTCCGGGGCTGGCTGATAGCGCAGGGGCGTGAGGTGTTCGAGCGGGTCGTCGCCGATCCGGACACGCTGGCCGAGCTGCCGGAGATCAGGGCCGCCGCGCCCGAGGGCATGGAGGTGGAGTGCGAGCGGACGCTCGGGATCGCCTGGGACGCACATCGGGCGGCAACGGGTGAGGACATGCCCGCCGGCTCGTTCACGATCGACTGTCCCGGCCTGGACCCGGAGTGGGACTTCGACTTCGACGACGCGGAGCGGGTGGCGTCGCGGCTGCCGAAGCTGGCCGCGCTGTACGCGTGAGGCGGGTGGTGGTGCGGGGCCCGGACAGCCGCCGGGCCCCTCACCGCACCGTGTGGATCAGTCGAAGATCGGGTCCTGCGTCCGGGTCCGCTTGATCTCGTAGAAGCCGGGGATCGACGCCACCAGCAGCGTGCCGTCCCACAGCTTCGCCGCCTCCTCGCCCTTCGGGGCGGGGGTGACGACCGGACCGAAGAAGGCGATCTGCTCGCCGTCCGTGCCTGGGACGGCGATGACCGGGGTGCCGACGTCCTGGCCGACCTTGTCGATGCCCTCCTTGTGGGAGGCGCGCAGCTCGGCGTCGTACGCGTCGGAGTCCATGTAGTCCGCCAGCTCGGCGGGCAGGCCGACGTCCCCGAGCGCGGCCGTGATCGCCTCGCGGGTCGGGCCCTCGCCCTGGTTGTGGAAGCGCGTGCCGAGCGCGGTGTACAGGGGGCCGACGACCTCGTCACCGTACTTCTGCCGGGCGGCGACGACGACGCGGACCGGGCCCCACGCCTGGTTCTCCAGCAGGTCGCGGTACTCCTCCGGCAGCTCGTCGAGCTTGTCCTCGTTGAGGACGGCGAGGCTCATCACATGCCAGCGGACCTCGACGTCACGGACCTTCTCCACCTCCAGCATCCAGCGGGAGGTCATCCAGGCCCAGGGGCAGAGCGGGTCGAACCAGAAGTCAGCAGGTGTCCTGCCGGTCGCCGTGCTGTTGTCGGACATGTCTCTCCTCGTAAGAGCGTTCGCACCT
Organism: Streptomyces sp. NPDC057963; assembly: GCF_042887155.1. Classification (NCBI taxonomy): domain Bacteria; kingdom Bacillati; phylum Actinomycetota; class Actinomycetes; order Kitasatosporales; family Streptomycetaceae; genus Streptomyces; species Streptomyces sp. NPDC057963. The sequence goes on along the minus strand of NZ_JBHVPX010000007.1, from coordinate 8,830 downwards.
GTGCGCGAGAACGCCTCCGGACGTACCGGCCATTCCCGTATGCCGGGCCGAGTAGCGGCATGGGAGGATCAAACTATTCGAACGTGACACAAAGGAGTGTGCCCGTGCCCGGTGAGAACCTGTCCCGCGACGAGGCCCGTGCGCGGGCCGAGCTGCTGACGGTCGACAGCTACGAGGTCGGTCTCGATCTGCGTTCCGCCGTCGGCGGGCCCGACGAGGACGGCGACGGGGCCGCCGCCGGTCCGCGGACCTTCCGCTCGGTGACGACCGTCCGGTTCCGCACCGCGCGGGCGGGGGCGTCGACCTTCGCGGATCTGGTGGCGCCGAGCGTGAACGCGGTGACGCTGAACGGCCGGCCGCTCGACCCCGCCGTCGTCTTCGACGGGACGCGGGTGGCGCTGGAGGGGCTGCCGGAGGGCGAGAACGTCCTGGTGGTCGACGCGCAGTGCGCGTACAGCCGGACCGGCGAGGGCATGCACCGGTTCGTCGACCCGGAGGACGGCGAGGTCTACCTCTACACGCAGTACGAGCCGGCCGACGCGCGGCGGGTCTTCACGAACTTCGAGCAGCCCGACCTGAAGGCCCCCTTCCGCTTCGAGGTGACCGCACCCGAGGGCTGGACGGTCTGGAGCAACGGGGCCGAGGAGTCGCGGGAGGGCGAGGTCCGGCGGTTCGCCGAAACGAAGCCGATCTCCACGTACATCACGGCGATCGTGGCCGGTCCCTACCACTACGTCACCGACTCCTACAGCCGGACGTTCGACGACGGTACGGAGCTGGAGATCCCGCTCGGCGCGATGTGCCGCAAGGGGCTCGCCCGGCACTTCGACGCGGACGACATCTTCCTCGTCACCAAGCAGGGCCTGGACTTCTTCCACGACAACTTCGACTACCCGTACCCGTTCGGGAAGTACGACCAGGCGTTCGTGCCGGAGTACAACCTCGGCGCGATGGAGAACCCGGGCTGTGTCACGTTCCGCGAGGAGTACATCTTCCGCGGCAAGGTGACGCAGGCGGCGTACGAGAGCCGGGCCAACGTCATCCTGCACGAGATGGCGCACATGTGGTTCGGCGACCTCGTCACCATGCAGTGGTGGGACGACCTGTGGCTGAAGGAGTCGTTCGCCGACTTCATGGGCGTCTTCGCCATGGTGGAGTCGACCCGGTTCGAGGACGGCTGGATCACCTTCGCCAACAACCGCAAGGCCTGGGCGTACCGCGCCGACCAGCTGCCGTCCACGCACCCGGTCACGGCCGACATCCGTGACCTGGAGGACGCCAAGCTCAACTTCGACGGCATCACGTACGCCAAGGGCGCCTCGGTGCTGAAGCAGCTGGTGGCGTACGTGGGGCGGGACGCGTTCCTGAAGGGCGCCCGGCGCTACTTCAAGAAGCACGCCTACGGCAACACGCAGCTGGGCGATCTGCTGTCGGTCCTGGCCGAGACGTCCGGGCGTGACATGACCGCCTGGTCGCGGTCGTGGCTGGAGACCGCGGGCGTCAATTCGCTGACCCCGGTGGCGACATACGACGCGGCGGACCGGATCACGGAGCTGGCGGTCCTCCAGGAGGCGGCCGGCTCCCACCCGGAGCTGCGGCCGCACCGGGTCGCGGTCGGCCTGTACCGGCGCACCGCCGACGGCGACCTGGTGCGGTACGCCCGTGCCGAGGTCGATGTGGCGGGGCCGCGCACGGTGGTCGCGGAGCTGGCGGGGGCCGAGCGGCCCGAGCTGATCCTGGTCAACGACGACGACCTCACCTACTGCAAGGTCCGCTTCGACGAGGTGTCCCTGGCCACGCTGCGGGCGCACCTCGGTGACGTGACCGATCCCCTGGCGCGGGCGCTGTGCTGGTCCGCGCTGTGGAACCTGACCCGGGACGGGCTGATGCCGGCCCGTGACTTCGTCTCGCTCGTGCTGGCCTTCTCCGGCCGGGAGTCCGACATCGGTGTGCTGCAGATGCTGCACATCTGGACGCGGACCGCGCTCGTGCACTACGTGGCGCCCGGGTGGCGCGAGGAGGGCGGCCGGGCGCTGGCCGAGGGCGCGCTGCGGGAGCTGCGGGTCGCCGAGCCGGGCAGCGAGCACCAGTTGGCGTGGGCGCGGTTCTTCGCGTCGGTCGCCGGCTCCGACACGGACTTCCAGCTGCTGTCCGGGCTGCTCGACGGCTCGGCGCGGATCGACGGGCTGGACGTCGACCAGGAGCTGCGGTGGGCGTTCCTGTCGCCGCTGGCGGCGCACGGGGTGGCCGACGAGTCGGTGCTCGACGCCGAACTGGCCCGCGACGACACGGCATCCGGGAAGCGGCACCAGGTGCGGTGCCTGGCCTCGCGGCCCTCGGCCGCGGTCAAGGCGCAGGCCTGGGTGGGTGTCGTGGAGTCGGACGCGCTGTCCAACGCGTTGGTGGAGGCGACGATCATCGGCTTCGAGCAGTCGTCGCAGCGGGAGCTGCTGGCTCCGTACGCGGGCAAGTACTTCGACGCGATCGAGCGGGTGTGGGCCGAGCGGTCGATCCAGATCGGGATGGCCGTGGTGAAGGGCCTGTTCCCGTCGCTCCAGGACGACCCCTCGACGCTGGCGGCCGCGGACGCGTGGCTGACCGCCCACGAAGGCGCGGCGCCGGCGCTGCGCCGGCTGGTGCTGGAGGCGCGGGACGATCTGGCTCGGGCGTTGCGGGCGCAGGGGTGCGACGCGAGGGCGGCGGAAGCCGGGGCCGGGGTCTGACGGCCGGGGTCTGACCGCCGGGGTCTGACCGCCGATGCCACGGTCAGGGGGCCGCAGTGACGGTCGCGGGGCCGATCGCGCCGCCCGTGCGCGAGGCGGGCGTGCGATCCCCGGCGGGACAGGCCCTTTCGGTTGTCGAACGCGCGTACTTTAGGACGGCGTTGTCCTGAATTGTCGACGGATGTGTAACAGGGGTTACCACCGCGACCGTGCGCGGGATACCCCGGAGCATGACCCAGAACACCCCGCTCTCCCCCCGCCACCTCCCCGTCACCGGCGATGTCCGTCAACGCGTGCTGTCCGCAGCACAGTTGAGGGCGCACGGCGTGTCCGTCGCGGAGGCCGCCGCGCAGTGCAGGACCGGCGGGCCGTGGCAGCAGCCACTGCCCGGTGTGTACGTCCTGCACCCGGGACCGCCCACCGGCGAGGAGCTGCTGCGTTCCGCCCTCCTGTACGCCGGACGGCCACCGGCCTCCGGTCGCCGTCGGGACGCGGACACGGGGTCCGGGTACGGCGAGGCCATGGTCACCGGGCTCGCCGCGCTCGCCCTGCACGGGTTCGCGACCGCGCCACCGCTCGCCTCCTCGGCCGGGATCGATGTGCTGGTGCCGCGCACCCGGCGGCTGCGCTCGGTCCGGTACGTACATCTGGTGCGGGCCGCCGATCCGCCCCGCCCCCAGGAGGTGGGCGGCCTGCCCGTGGCGCCGGTGGAGCGGGCGCTCGCGGACGCGGTCGCCGGGACCGGGGACGCCTCGGCGGTACGCCGTCTGCTCACCGAGGCGATCCGCGGCGGGTACTGCGAGCCGGCCGCCGCCGTACGCGAGCTGAGCCGGGCCGGGGTGCTGGGCCGCCCGCACGTGGTGGACGCCGTCGACGCACTGCTCGCCGAGGGGCGGGCGGCGGCGGAGGGCCGGCTGTACGAGACGGTGCGGTCGTACGGCCTGCCGGAGCCGCTGTGGAACGTGGACCTGCGGCTGCCCGGCGGCCCGCATCTCGGCGCGGTGGACGCCTACTGGCCCGAGCAGGCGGTCGCCGTGGTCCTCGGCGCCGGGGCGCCCCGGCGCAGCGGGCTCGGCGACGGCCGGCGCCAGGAGGACCACTCCGCGCAGTGGTCCGCGAACACCGCCGAGCCGGAGCACCTGGAGCGGCTCGGCATCACCGTCGTCCCGCTCTCGCCGAAGAAGCTCCGCGACGCCGGGGAGCAGCAGGCGGTCGTGGTGCGTACGGCACTGATGGCGGCGGCCGGTCGCGAACCGGCCGCGTACGTGAGCGTCCTGCCCCGCTGAGAGCAGGACCACAGACGCCACTTATTCACCGGTTCCTCCCTGCTGGCGCATCAGCCCCGGTGGCGGGATTCCGCCATGTCACCATCTCGTACCCCCCAACTCTCCACAAACCCCTGTCATTTACGAAAGGGTGAGCGGTCATCCGGTATCGAATTCCGGACTTTCTCTTTCACTTTCAGGGATGCTGATGACCTCCGAGTCCCCCAGTTCCATACCCGGGGCGAGACGCGCGGCCCGAGTCGCGGCTGCCGCCGGTCTGGTGGCCGCGCTGGCCGCCACCGGCACCGCACCGGTGTTCGCCGCCGACGCCCCCGTTCCCGCACCCGCTCCCGTCAAGTCCGCGCCCAAGGGCGCCACGAGCGACAAGCTCGGCGCGGCCGACGCCGACATTCTGGCCAAGGCCAAGGCCGACGGCGAGAAGAACGTCACCATGATGGTCGCCACCGCTCCCGGTGCGACCGAGCAGGTCACCAAGCAGCTGGACGCCGTCAAGGGGTCCGTGCTGGGGCGTGCGTACGACAAGCTCGGCTACGTACGGGTCACCGTGCCCACCGCGTCCGCCGAGGCGACCATCAAGGCGGCCTCCAAGCTGTCGTCCGTCCACGGCATCGATCTCAAGCAGGAGATCAAGCTGGACGACCCGACGCCCGCGGCCGACCGCGCGTCCGGGACCGCCGCGAAGACGAAGTCCACCGGCTCCTACCCGGCGCCGGGCAAGAAGACCCCGGCGAAGAACCCGTACAACCCGTCCTTCGAGACGGGCGCGGTCGACTTCGTCGCGCAGCACCCGAAGGCCGACGGCCGCGGGGTGACCATCGGCATCCTCGACTCGGGTGTCGACCTCGGCCACCCGGCGCTGCAGAAGACCACGACCGGTGCCCGCAAGGTCGCCGACTGGGTGACCGCCACCGACCCGGTCAGCGACGGCGACGGCACCTGGCTGCGGATGACGGACGCCGTGTCCGGCCCGGCGTTCACGTACCAGGGCCGTACGTACAAGGCGCCCAAGGGCTCGTACCGGATCAAGCTGTTCGCCGAGGCCGCCACCAAGGGCGGCGACATGGCGGGCGACCTGAACCGCGACGGCGACACCACCGACGTGTGGGCCGTGCTCTACGACCCGGTCACCGGCACCACGCGCGTCGACCTGAACAGCAACGGCGACTTCACCGACGACGCCGTCCTGAAGCCGTACAAGGAGAAGCACCAGGTCTCCTACTTCGGCAAGGACGACCCGCGGACCGATGTCGCCGAGCGCATCCCGTTCGTCGTGGAGACGCGCAAGGACGTCGTGTACAACGCGGCCGGCGACACGTCCGACTACGTGAACATCGGCGTCATCGCGAACGAGCACGGCACCCACGTCGCGGGCATCACCTCCGCGAACGGCCTGTTCGGCGGCAAGATGAGCGGTGCCGCGCCCGGTGCGCAGATCGTCTCGTCGCGTGCCTGCACCTGGTCGGGCGGCTGCACCAACATCGCGCTCACCGAGGGCATGATCGACCTCGTCGTGAACCGCGGCGTCGATGTCGTCAACATGTCGATCGGCGGACTGCCTCCGCTCAACGACGGCAACAACGCCCGCGCCGCGCTCTACAAGCGGCTCATCGACATGTACGGCGTCCAGCTGGTCATCTCGGCCGGCAACGACGGCCCGGGTGTCAACACCATCGGTGACCCCGGCCTCGCCGACCACGTCATCTCCGTCGGCGCGTCGATCTCCAAGGAGACGTGGGCCGCCAACTACGGCTCGAACGTCACCAAGAAGTACGACATGATGCCCTTCTCCTCGCGCGGTCCGCGTGAGGACGGCGGCTTCGCGCCGATCCTGACGGCCCCGGGCGCGGCCATCAACACCACCCAGACCTGGCTGCCCGGCGGCCCGGTCAAGGAGTCGGGCTACTCGCTCCCGGCCGGCTACTCCATGCTGCAGGGCACCTCGATGGCCTCGCCGCAGGCCGCGGGCGCGACCGCGCTGCTGCTGTCCGCCGCGAAGCAGAAGCACATCGAGCTGCCCCCGGCCGATCTGCGTACCGCGCTGACCAGCACCGCCACCCACATCAAGGGGGTGCCCGCGCACGCCCAGGGCTCCGGTCTGATCGACATCGTCGGCGCCTGGAAGCAGATCGAGAAGCAGGGCACCCCGGCGCACGAGTACTCGGTGAAGGCCCCGGTCGACACCGCGATCGACTCCGCGCTGGAGACCCCCGGCTTCGGTACCGGTCTGTACGACCGCGAGGGCGGCCTGAAGGCCGGCCAGAAGAAGTCGTACGACGTCACGATCACCCGCACCACGGGTCCGGACAAGGCCGTCAAGCACCAGCTGTCGTGGAAGAACAACGACGGCACCTTCACGCTGACCGGTCCGAGCACGGTCTCGCTGCCGCTCGGCAAGCCGGTCACCGTCAAGGTCCAGGCGAAGCCGGGCAGCGCGGGCGTGCACAGCGCGATCCTGCGGGTGGACGACAGCAGGACCACCGGTGTGGACCAGCAGATCCTCACCACGGTGATCGTCTCCTCGAAGCTGACGAAGCCCGCCTACGCGTTCAAGGCGTCCGGCTCGGTGCAGCGCAACAGCACCACGTCGTACTTCGTGGACGTGCCGGCGGGTGCCAAGACCCTTGAGGTCGCCATGAGCGCGCTGCGCTCGGGCAGCCAGACCCGCTTCATCTCCATCCACCCGTACGGGGTGCAGATGGAGGACAGCGGCACGCCGTTCTGCTACCCGAACTACGAGAACCCGGCCAACACCTGCCGGCCGGACGTGCGCTCGTACAAGGACCCGCAGGCCGGCGTCTGGGAGATCGAGGTCGAGGCGCGGCGTACGTCGCCGCTGCTGGACAACCCGTACAAGCTGGACGTCTCCCTGCTCGGTGCGACCTTCGACCCGGCGGTGCAGACCCTCGCCGAGGCGAAGATCGGCACGCCCGCCGCGGTGAACTGGAAGGTCACCAACAACGCGGGTGACCTGGCGGGCACGCTCAAGGGCGGCTCGCTGGGCACGGCCAAGGTCGCCAAGCCGTCGATCAGGACAGGCGACCAGCAGGAGTACACCGTCACCATCGGTGAGGGCGTCGAGAAGCTGGACGTCGCCATCGGCGGTACGGCGGACGCCAACGCGGACCTGGACCTGTACGTCTACCGGGGCGACACCGAGGTCGGCAAGTCCACCACGGCCGGCTCCGAGGAGTCGGTCAGCCTGGTGAAGCCCGCCGCCGGCACGTACACCGTCCTGGTCGACGGCTACGACGTCCCGGCCGGCACCACCACGTACGACTACCGCGACGTGTACTACGCACCGTCGCTCGGCACGATCAAGGTCGACGAGTCGAAGGCCGTGAACCTGGCCAACGGCGCCTCGGCCCAGATCGGTGCCGAGGTCTCCGTCGCCGGGGCGGCCCCCGAGGGCCGGCAGTTCTTCGGCGAGGTCCACCTGGTGAACGGCCGCGGGACCGCGGCGGGCACCGGCAGCGTCGTGATCGAGAAGGTCACGCCGTAGCGGAGCACGTGGCGGCCGCGGTGACCGCGGCCGCCGTGTGATCCGTGCGACACGCACGGCAGTGGGGCGGGCGCTCCCCGGGAGCTCCCGCCCCACCGCCGTGTCCGCCGCCCGCCGTCCGCCGGGCGGGCGCTGTCCGTACCGCGGACAATGGATTGGACAAGGAAGCCGCGGACATACGCATCATGGAGCGGCAACCGTGCCAGTTCGTACGTTTGAAGGAGTCCCTGTGAAGGTCGGAATCGTCGGCGCCACCGGTCAGGTCGGCACAGTCATGCGCAGGATCCTGGCCGAGCGGAAGTTCCCGGCCGACGAGCTGCGCCTGTTCGCCTCCGCGCGCTCCGCCGGCTCCACGATCGAGTGGCAGGGCCGGGAGATCACCGTCGAGGACGCCTCGACGGCCGATTACGCCGGGCTGGACATCGTGCTGTTCTCGGCCGGCGGCGCGACGTCGAAGGCGCTCGCCGAGAAGGTCGCCGCGCAGGGCGCCGTCGTGATCGACAACTCCTCCGCCTGGCGCCGGGACCCCGAGGTCCCGCTGGTCGTCTCCGAGGTCAACCCGCACGCGGTCGCCAACCGGCCCAAGGGCATCATCGCCAACCCGAACTGCACCACGATGGCCGCCATGCCCGTGCTGCGCCCGCTGCACGACGAGGCCGGGCTCGACGCGCTGGTCGTCGCCAGCTACCAGGCGGTGTCCGGCTCCGGGCTGGCCGGTGTCGCCGAGCTGCACGGCCAGGCGTCCAAGGTCGTCGCCGAGGCCGACCGGCTCACCCACGACGGCGGGGCCGTCGACTTCCCCGAGCCGGGCGTCTACAAGCGCCCGATCGCCTTCAACGTGCTGCCGCTGGCCGGCTCGATCGTCGACGACGGCTCCTTCGAGACCGACGAGGAGCAGAAGCTCCGCAACGAGTCCCGCAAGATCCTGGAGATCCCGGAGCTGAAGGTGTCCGGCACCTGTGTCCGGGTGCCGGTCTTCACCGGCCACTCGCTCCAGATCAACGCCCGTTTCGCGCGTCCGGTCAGCGTCGAGCGCGCCTATGAGCTGCTGGAGGACGCGCCGGGCGTCGAGGTCTCCGAGATCCCCACCCCGCTCCAGGCGGCCGGCAAGGACGTCTCGTTCGTCGGCCGGATCCGGGTCGACGAGACCGTGGAGAACGGCCTCGCGCTCTTCGTCTCCGGCGACAACCTGCGCAAGGGCGCGGCGCTGAACGCGGTGCAGATCGCGGAGCTGGTGGCGGCCGAGCTGAACGGCTGACCCGTTCAGCCCCTCCGGCGACCGAGGAGCGGGGCCCCGCCGCCCCTGACGGCCTCCCCGCGGG
>NZ_JBHVPX010000006.1:395815-511253 GCF_042887155.1 Streptomyces sp. NPDC057963 | reverse complement strand
GTTGATAGGCCAGATGTGGAAGCCTGGTAACGGGTGGAGCTGACTGGTACTAATAGGCCGAGGGCTTGTCCTCAGTTGCTCGCGTCCACTGTGTTTGTTCTGAAATAACGAACGGCCGTGTTGTTCCGGTGTTGGTTAATTTCATAGTGTTTCGGTGGTCATTGCGTTAGGGAAACGCCCGGTTACATTCCGAACCCGGAAGCTAAGCCTTTCAGCGCCGATGGTACTGCAGGGGGGACCCTGTGGGAGAGTAGGACGCCGCCGAACTCCTTTTGTGAGAAGCCCCGTGCCCTTGTGGCACGGGGCTTTTCTGCGTTCAGAGCGTCTAGGCTCGAAGCATGCGCTACGAACTGGTCATCTTCGACAACGACGGTGTGCTCGTGGACAGCGAGCCGATCTCCAACACCATCCTGGCCGAGTACCTTACGGAGCTCGGTCACCCCACCTCGTACCAGGAGTGTCTTCGCGACTACATGGGGGCTGCCGTGCACCGGGTGCACGATCTCGTCGAGGAAAGGACCGGGGAGAAGCTGCCCTCTGACTTCGACGAGACACTGCACTCACGGATTTTCGCGGCGTTCCAGCAGGAGCTGGAGCCGGTGGCGGGCGTCGACGAGGTGCTGGGGAAGCTAGTCGCCGACGGGGTGGCGTACTGCGTCGCGTCCTCCGGGACCCATGAGCGGATCCGGGTCGGGCATCGCAAGACCGGGCTCGACCAGTGGTTCGAGGAGGAGTGGATCTTCAGCGCGGAGGATGTGGCGCGCGGAAAGCCGGCGCCCGATCTGTTTCTGCGTGCCGCCGAGCGGATGGGTGTCCCTCCCGAGCGGTGCGTCGTCATCGAGGACAGCCCACTCGGCGTGGAGGCGGCCCAGGCTGCGGGGATGGATGTGTACGGGTTTACGTCGATGATGCCGGCGGACCGGCTCGCCGGGGTGACCGGGCACTTCTCCGACATGAGCCAACTGCGGGAATTGCTCGCCTGATCCATCTACCCATGGGTAGATGGTGGCCTTACGCTCGCGGCCATGACACATGCTCGCTTGCGGCACGGCAGGGCCTCTCTCGCGTTGAGCTTCTTCGTGCAGGGGGTCACCTTTGCTCTGCTCGTGACGCGGATTCCCGCCATCCAGGACCGGTACGGGATATCCGACGGGCTGTTGCCGGTGTTCCTGGCCGCGGTGCCGATCCTGGCCGGGGTGGGGAGCGTGGTCACCGAGAAGGTGGTCGCGCGGGTGCGGCCAGGGGTCGTGCTGAGGTGGGCGCAGCCCGTTGTGATGCTTGCGCTGCTCGGTGCCGGGGCCGGGAGCGCGTTGTGGGAGGCGGCTCTGGCGCTCGGGGTGTTCGGGCTTGCCGTCGGGGCGCTCGATGCCTCCATGAACATGATGGGGGTCAGCCTTCAGCGGGCGTACGGACGTTCCATCATGCTGGGGTTCCATGCCGCGTACAGCCTGGGCGGGATCGCCGGGGCGTCCATGGCGTGGGCCGGGGCGCACTGGGATCTGTCGCTGCTGGTCTCGTACCTTCCGGCGGTCGTCGTGCTGCTGCCCGTCGTGTTCATCGCGAGCCGGTGGTATGCCGAGGGCGCGTCGGTGGAGGCGGCCCCGGTGGAGGCGCAGGGGAAGGGGGCCGCTTCGGTCTCCTTCAAGCTGCTGATGCCGCTCTGCCTGGTGATGAGCTTCGCGTACATAGGGGACTCGACGGTCTCCAACTGGAGCGCCAAGTATCTGCAGGACGTGCTGGGCAGCACGGAGCAGCTGTCGACCGTTCCGTACAACGTCTACATGGTGACGACGCTGCTGGGGCGGACCGTCGGGGACTTCGGGGTGCGGCGGTTCGGGGCTGTGGCCGTGGTGCGGTTCGGGAGTGTGCTGGCCGCTGCCGGGTTCGGTGTGGTGGCGGTGGCCGGGGGTGCGTGGGTCGGGATGCTCGGGTTCACTCTGCTGGGTCTCGGTCTGTGTGTGATCGTGCCGCAGACGTTCGCGGCTGCCGGGCGGATGTTCCCCGGGGCGAGCGACACGGCCATCGCACGGCTGAATGTCTTCAACTACGTCGGATTCCTGGTGGGTTCGCCGCTCGTGGGGGCGCTCGGGGACGCCTGGAGCTACCGGGGGGCGATGCTCGTACCGATGGTGCTGGTGCTCGCGATGCTCGTGTACGCCAAGTCGTTCGGCACGGAACCTGCCCGATACGGTGGCGGGCATGAGCGGCCGCGCACAGTTGATGTGGGATGACGCAGTAACGGGATACAACTTCGGCGAAAGCCATCCGATGGACCCCGTCAGACTGGCCCTGACGATGGGGTTGGTGCGGGCGTTCGGGCTCGACGGGGCCGTGGACGTGGTGGCGGCCAAGCCCGCCGGGGATTCCACGCTGCGCCTGGTGCACCGCGAGGACTATGTGGCCGCCGTGCGCGCCGCGTCGGCGGATCCGAAGCGCGCCGATCAGAACTACGGGCTCGGGACGGTGGACGATCCCGCGTTCGCGGGGATGCATGAGGCGTCGGCGCTGATCGCCGGGCAGTCGGTGGCCGCGGCCGAGGCGGTGTGGCGTGGGGACACCGCGCACGCGGTGAACTTCACGGGTGGGCTGCACCATGCCATGCCGGGGGGTGCCGCGGGGTTCTGCATCTACAACGATCCGGCGCTCGCCATCGCGCGGCTGCTGGAGCTGGGTGTCGAGCGGGTCGCGTATGTAGACGTGGACGTACATCACGGGGACGGTGTGCAGGCGGCCTTCTGGGAGGACCCGCGGGTCCTGACCGTGTCGCTGCACGAACACCCGCGCACGCTGTTTCCGCAGACCGGCTGGCCGGAGGAGACCGGTTCCGGGGCGGGTGAGGGCAGTGCGGTGAATGTGGCGCTGCCGGCGGGTACGGGGGACGCGGGTTGGCTGCGGGCGTTCCACGCCGTCGTGCCGGAGCTGCTGGCGGACTTCAGGCCGCAGGTGCTGGTGAGTCAGCACGGGGCCGATACGCATTTCGAGGATCCGCTCGCCCATCTCGCGGTGTCGCTGGACGCGCAGCGGGCGGTGATGGCGGCCTGCCACGATCTCGCCCACGCGTACGCGGAGGGCGGGCGCTGGGTGGCGCTCGGCGGGGGCGGGTACGCGGTGGTCGACGTGGTGCCGCGGGCCTGGACGCATCTGGTGGGGATCGCCGCGCACGCGCCGGTGGATCCGGAGTCGGTGGTTCCGGCCTCATGGCGGGACGAGGTCTATGCGCGGACCCGTCAGTTGGGGCCGGCCCGGATGACGGACGGGCGTACTCCTTCCTGGAAGTCGTGGGAGGAGGGGTACGACCCCGCGGACCGGTTGGACCAGGCGGTGCTGGCGACCAGGCGGGCGGCGTTCCCGTTGCGGGGGCTGCTGGCCTGAGGCGGGCGGGGGCGGTTGTCGCGGTGCGGGCCTCTCCGCGCGAGGGCGGGCGGGGGCGGCCGGTCGGCCGGCCGTGCCGTCGTGGGCCGGGTTACGCCAACTGTGGGGCGTATCCGGGCTTCTGGCCCTCCGTCCGGGTGAGTGGGGCAGCATCGGTGGGGTGTTGAGCACCGGAGCGCTGCGTGCGCATCTGCTGGCGGCCCGGCTGGCCGGGCCCGTGGCCACGTCGAGGGAAGTGAGCCTGCGGAGTTATCGGCTCTTCGCGGCCCGCGACCCGCGGGTGATGCTCGGCCTCGACCCCGAACGGTGTTGGGAGGAGCCCGATCTTCTTCGTCTGATGGCCGCCAAGTGTGGTGTTTCGGACGATCCCGCTGATGTTTCGGGCCATGATGTGATCGATCCGGAGCGGACCCTGGCAGCTCTGGACGCCTTCGCCGAGCGGTTGTCGCATGCGGCGGTCCGGCGGGCGCCGGTGTTGTTGGGGACGGGGCATCCGCACCGGCTGCTCGGTTTCTACGCAGAGCTGGCAGACGCCCTGTCGGCGGCCGGGTGCCCCGTACTCACACCCGCGCAGGGGCGATGTATCGACATAACGACCCGGTTCGGCGTACGCACGTACAACCTCGACTACGTACGAGGAGTCGCGATGGTGCGTGAACCCGGCGTGCGGGCTTCCGGTGGTGGCGCCGGCGCACACACCCATTCACCGTTGCCGGTCAGGGTCGCCCTGGAGTCGGCGGCGGAGGGGTGCGGGCGGCTGCCGGAGTTGGTCGTCGGGGACCATGGGTGGGTCTGCGGGGCAGGTCAGCTGGGCATCGAGGCGATCGGGCTGGCGGATACGGACGACCCCGCGCTGTTCGTCGGGGAGGCCGAGGGGCGGGTGTCGGTCGCCGTCCCGCTCGACGACGCCGTACGGTCCGCCTCCTACCGACCGCTCACGCGCTATGTACTCAATCGGGCGCGTCTGTCACAGTAGGCGGCCGATCGTCTCTCCTCTTCCCCACTCGCATCACGCGCCCCTAATCTGGGGAGTGAGCGCACAACGACGAAGAGTCACCGGAGGGGAAGCCGGTGGGCGTCTCGTGCGGAAGGTACAGGTGGGTCATGGCTGCTGACAGCGAGAGGCCTCTCAACGAGGTCAAATTTCTGACCGTGGCGGAAGTCGCCTCGGTCATGAGGGTGTCGAAGATGACCGTGTACCGCTTGGTGCACAGCGGTCATCTGCCGGCGATCCGGGTGGGCAGGTCCTTCCGGGTTCCGGAGCAAGCGGTTCACGAGTATCTCCGCGAGTCCTTCGTGGGGGTGGAGTCCGCCTGAGGTTCGCCTCGGATTACGCCCCTCACGCGGTGGCGGGTAGGCTAGGCCGACGTAGGTCGTGTGGGCCCAGACGCCCCGCACCAGTGAAGAAGAAGTGAGCGAGGGTAGTCGTGGGCTCTGTTATCAAGAAGCGGCGCAAGCGGATGGCCAAGAAGAAGCACCGCAAGCTGCTCAAGCGCACGCGCGTTCAGCGTCGCAACAAGAAGTAGGCGAACGCAGTTCGTGAATCCGCAGCCCTCCCGCCCGTGTGGCGGGAGGGCTGCGGCGCGTTGTGGCGGTACCCGCATTCGGGCCAAAGACGCAGCAGAAGCCCGCCGTGCGGTCATCACGGGGCAACATCCACCCGCTACGGTGACGCCCAGGGGAAACCTTTCGACGGAAGGCGCTGATCTTGGGGAAGGTCGTGCTGGTCACGGGAGCGGCCCGGCAGCTGGGCGGCCGCTTTGTGCGGCGCATCCAGCGTGATCCGGAAGTGGACCGGGTGATCGCCGTCGACGCGGTCGCGCCCGGACACCGCTTGGGCGACGCCGACTTCGTGGCGGCGGACATCCGCCAGCCCGCGATCGCGAGAGTCCTCGCCGAGCACTCCGTCGACACGGTCGTCCACCTGGACGTCTCTGCCAAGGCGGTCGGTACGGGCGGCCGGACGACGGTCAAGGAGACCAACGTCATCGGCACCATGCAGCTGCTCGGGGCCTGCCAGAAAGCGCCGAGCGTGCGGCGGCTGGTCGTCAAGTCCAGTACGAACGTGTACGGCTCCGCTCCCCGCGATCCGGCGGTCTTCACCGAGACCACGCCGCCCAAGTCCCTGCCGAGCGGGGGCTTCGCCAAGGACGTGGTGGAGGTCGAGGGGTACGTACGGGGCTTCGCCCGCCGTCGGCCGGACGTCGCCGTGTGCGTGCTCAGGTTCGCGAACATTCTGGGACCGGAGGCGGATTCGCCGCTCGCCGACTATCTGTCGCTGCCCGTACTGCCCACGGTGTTCGGATACGACCCGAGGCTCCAGTTCGTGCACGAGGACGATGTCGTCGACGTACTGGGAATCGCCTCCCGCGAGCCGAGGCGCGGGACGTTGAACAGCGGCACCTTCAACATCGCCGGGGACGGTGTGCTGCTGCTCTCGCAGTGCTCGCGGCGGCTGGGGCGGCCGACGATGCCGCTGCTGCTGCCCGCCGTCACCTGGGTCGGCCAGGCGCTGCGCAGGGTCGGCATGACGGACTTCTCGCCGGAGCAGATCCGGCTGCTCACCCACGGCCGGGTGGTTTCCACCGTCCAGATGCGCGAGACCCTGGGTTTCCACCCGGAGTTCACCACCGCGGAGACGTTCGCGGAGTTCGCGCGCAGCCAGGGGCCGGGGCTGCTGCCGCCCGAGGCGGCGGGAAGGGCGGTCGACAGACTGGCCGCCATGCCGTTCGCCGGGGCGGCCGGCGATGTTCCGGGAACCACCGGGGCGGGCGACACACACCCGACCCCCAGCGCCAGGTAGAGGAGCGCACCGACGATGGCGGATGCCAAGGTCATTCCGTTCGACGACGACCGTTCGCGGTCGGGCGGCCCGTCGCGTTCCGCGCGGCGCCGGTCAGCGGGGGGCAGGGGGCAGGGACCTTCCGCGGCTTCCGTGGTCGGGACCGCGGCCGTCAGCGCCCTTCCCGGGCAGCAGGATGCCTCGCTGCCGCAGGGGGAGCCCCGGCGGGCCGGGCAGCCCCTGGAGGGGGCCGAGCGCGGCGGCTGGGACCGGCGGATCGCCGGCGGGCTCGCGTTCCTGCGGCGGCGGGTCACCGGCGAGTACGAGGTCGACGAGTTCGGGTACGACGAGGAACTGACCGATCAGGTCCTGATGTCGATGCTGCGGCCGGTCTACGAGAAGTACTTCCGGGTCGAGGTGAAGGGCATCGAGAACATCCCGTCGGACGGCGGGGCGCTCATCGTGTCCAACCACTCGGGGACGCTGCCGCTCGACGGGCTGATGCTCCAGGTCGCCGTGCACGACAACCATCCGGCGGGGCGGCATCTGCGGCTGCTCGCGGCCGATCTCGTCTTCATGCTGCCGGTGGTCAACGAGCTTGCCCGCAAAGCCGGGCACACGCTGGCCTGTGCGGAGGACGCGGAGCGGCTGCTGCGGCGCGGTGAGCTCGTCGGGGTGATGCCGGAGGGCTTCAAGGGTGTCGGCAAGCCGTTCGGCGAGCGGTACAAGCTCCAGCGCTTCGGCCGGGGCGGTTTCGTCTCCACGGCGCTGCGGGCGGGGGTGCCGATCGTCCCGTGCTCGATCGTGGGGGCCGAGGAGATCTACCCGATGATCGGCAACTCGAAGACGCTGGCACGGCTGCTGGGATTCCCGTACTTCCCGATCACGCCGACGTTTCCCTGGCTGGGGCCGCTCGGGGCGGTGCCGTTGCCGACGAAATGGACGATCCAGTTCGGCGAGCCGATCTCCACGAGTGGGTATCCGGTGGAGGCGGCGGAGGACCCGATGCTGATGTTCAATCTGACGGATCAGGTGCGGGAGCAGATTCAGCACACGCTGTACAAGTTGCTGGTGCAGCGGAGGTCGGTGTTCTTCTGAGGTGCGTACCGGGGCGGGCGGTGTGCCGGTGGGTGCTTCGGCCTCGGTCGCCGGACGGGCTCGGAGTGCCCGTCCGGCGACCGGGACGGTGTCATTCGTCCAGATTCTCGCTGTTGAGCCCCAGGCCCGGGAGCAGTCCGGGGAGGAGCGGGGGCAGCGTCACGTCCGGTGAGGGCGGGGGGCTGATCCGGCCGTCGGTGGACGGTGCGGTGCCCGGGGGCGGGGTGCCGAGGAGGCCGTCCGCGCCGCCGATCAGGCCGTCGGACGGGGTGCTGTCGGAGTCCGACGGCCGGGGGGCGGGGCTGTGGCCCGTACTGCCGTGCGGGGCCTGCGGCGACGAGGACGTGGAGCGGTCCGTGCCGGACGGTCCCGTGTCCTGCTCCGTGGCGTCCGACCGCCGCGCGCCGCGGCTCCGGTCCGGGGTGCGGGGCAGCAGCGACTGCAGCGGCCCGACCTCTTCGTCTATGGCGTCGAAGACCGAGCTGACCTGGTCGCCGACATCGGTCAGCTGTACGGGCAGCCGGTTGCGCAGGCTGCTCCAGCTGTCGCGGTGCGAGCGGGAGAAGGAGTCCAGGGTCTGGATCGGGCCGATGGCGCCGTCCCGCTGGTACGCCGCGTGGAGCAGGCGGTGGCCCTCGGTGGCGTCGTGCGTCATGCCGTTGAGCGTGCGCCTGACCTCGCCGAGCTGTTCGTGGTCGAGGTCGCCGGAGCGGGCGCGCTCCATCAGCCGGCGGGCCTCGCTGAGCCGGGTCGACGCCTGGTCGAGGTAGACCTCGCCGCGGTCGGCGTCGCCGCTGGCCATGCCGAGGTGGATGTCCTCCATGCCGCGTTTGAGCCCGTAGAGCGAATCACCTGGCAGGGCGTCGGAACTGGCAGCGGTCACTCCGCCGAAGGCTCCCGCCGCCACACCGACGGTGAGTCCGCCGGCCGCGAGGCCCTTCGTCCAGCGTGAGCGCGGACGCAATTTCCGGAGCGGGGAGGCACGGTGGGCCCCCTTGGCCCGCTGTTCGGGCACCGTAGGGCCCGCGGACGCACCGCCTTCGGCCAACATGGCCTCCATGGCGGCGACGAGCTGGGCTCGCTGCACCACTTTGACCTCGGGATCCAATTCGGGCCGCGGTAGCTCACCGAGGCCGTTCGCCAGGGCCAGCAGCGGTCCGTGGTCGGCCGGTTCGGCCGGTTCCTCGGGCTGCGCGGCCGCCGCACCGTGGAGCGACTGCTCCTCCAGGGCCTGGGCGAAGGCGTTCGCCCGCCGGTGTGCCGAAACGTTTGCGATCACTGGCGGCACCTCCTCTCGTCATGACGGTCGACTCCCCTGACGGTCCGGAAGGTTGCACACCTTGAGCGCTTCCACACGAATGAGTGAGTGTCGGCGGACATGGGGTGGCGACAGGGGGCCTGCAACCGGCACAACGAGGAGCGCGGCACATGGGTTACGCAAGAACGATGATACGACCGGTGAGTGATGAACATATCGCCGAGAGTGATGTGGCCGGAGGCGGGTCAGCGGGCGTCGTCCGGAAGGAGCCGGGCCAGGGTCCGGACGGCGCGGTACTGCAGGGTCTTGATCGCGCCCTCGTTCTTGCCCATGACCCGGGCGGTCTCGGCGACCGAGAGGCCCTGCAGGAAGCGCAGGGTCACGCATTCCTGCTGTTGCGGGTTGAGTCGGCGCACGGCCTGCAGCAGTGCGGCATTGGAGAGGGATTCCAGGACGGAGTCCTCGGGGCTGCGCTCGACCTCGTTGGCGTCGAGCATTTCGCCGGTGGTCACCTCCAGTCGGAAGCGGCTGGATTTGAAGTGGTCGGCGACCAGGTTGCGGGCGATCGTGACCAGCCAGGCGCCGAAGTCGCGGCCCTGCCAGGTGAAGGTGGAGATGCGGCGCAGGGCGCGCAGGAAGGTCTCACTGGTGAGGTCCTCCGCCGTCGCCTTGCCGCCCACGCGGTAGTAGATGTAGCGGTAGACGGTGTCGCTGTACTGGTCGTAGAGGCGGCCGAAGGCGTCGGCCTCGCCGGCCTGGGCGCGCTCGACGAGATCCATCATGCGCGCGCTGTCGCTGTCGGCGGTGGGCCTGCGGACGGTGGACGTAGTAGTTGTGCCGCGGTTGCTGCGTCTTCCGACCGCCGCACCGCGTTCGGCCATGGCGTAGCAGGGGCCGACAGGTGCAGGGGTGGCACAGGCGGGTACGGCGTACGCGGTGGGGACGAAGCCGCGCAAACGGTTGGCGACCGTTGCGCGCAGCGTAGCCAGGCCCGAGGCGTCAACCCCGACGTGTGGGTACACGGGACTCCCAGAGGCAGAGCTTCCATCACGTGCAGTGCGAAACCGTCACTCGTCGTAGTGAGTGGTGGGTTCCGGAATGCGTCTGAGGAGAATAACGCTTCGTACAGGCAGTGCTACACCCAGTTGCTCAAATCATCGATTACGTCGCTTCCGTAGCGACTAATCGACGTATCAAGTAGCACATCGTGACCGGTTATTGATCGGATTAGTTCGCGATCTGCCTGCGGGGGCGACGGGTTGTGGTCGGGTGCGCGCAATCCGACTGGCGGGAGCGGTCGGTGGGTAAGGGGTTCCGATTGGCGGCGCGTGTTCGGGCGTGGCCGGCGGCCGCAGCGGGGTGCGAACGGGTGTGCGTCAGCGGCGGCGGCGGTGCAGGGCGACGGCGGCCGCGGTACCGCCCGCGAGTGCGCCGACGCCGGCCGCGGCCGGAATGCCGACCTTGGCCGCCTTGCGGCCCGTCCGGTAGTCCCGCAGTCGCCAGTCGCGGGCGCGGGCGTACTTGCGGAGCTTGGCGTCCGGGTTGATCGCGTAGGGGTGGCCGACCAGGGACAGCATCGGGATGTCGTTGTGCGAATCGCTGTAGGCCGCGCAGCGGTCGAGGTCCAGGTCCTCGGCCGCGGCCAGGGCGCGGACCGCCTCGGCCTTCGCGGGCCCGTGGAGCGGCTCGCCGACCAGGCGGCCCGTGTAGACGCCGTCCACGGATTCGGCGACCGTGCCGAGCGCGCCGGTCAGCCCGAGGCGGCGGGCGATGATCGTGGCGGTCTCCACCGGGGCGGCGGTGACCAGCCAGACCCGCTGTCCGGCGTCCAGGTGGGCCTGGGCGAGGGCGCGGGTGCCGGGCCAGATGCGGTCGGCCATGTACTCGTCGTAGATCTCCTCGCCGATGGACATCAGCTCGGAGACGCGGTGGCCCTTGACGATGGACAGGGCGCTGTCGCGGGCGTCCTGCATGTGCTCCGGGTCCTCGACGCCGGCCAGCCGGAACCACGCCTGCTGCCAGGCGAACCGGGTGAGCTCGCGGCGCTGGAAGAACTTCCGCTTGTACAGGCCGCGGCCGAAGTGGAAGAGCGCCGCGCCCTGCATCACGGTGTTGTCCAGGTCGAAGAAGGCGGCGGCCCGCTCGTCGCCGACGACGGGGAAGGCCGGCTCGGCGGATTCGGCGGTCCTGGCGGATTCGGCGGATTCGGAGGGGCTGGCGGATTCGGCGGTCTCCGGGCGGACGGAGGTGTCCCGGCCGGCGGCGGAGGAGTCGTCGGCGGAGGGCCGGTCGTCGGGGAGTTCGGTGGGGACGGAGGACTTCCGCGCTGCCTCAGCTGCTGCCTCGCCTGCCAGCACGCTCCGTGCTGTGGCGGGGCGCCTACGGGGTGTGAGCCATCCAAGAGCGGCCATGTCGTGAGCATAGCCAGTCGGTCCGGCCCTTCCCGACCTGCCGGGATGCCGTGCCGTGAACTCCCGGCCTCCGATGTGCTGCGCGGGTGATCCGGGGCGTGGCGGATCAACGGCGGAACCGGTTCGCCGCCGGGGTCGGGATACCGGACCCGTTCGGCGCAGAATGAAGGCATGAGTGCCCTGTTGCGACGTACGAGGAAGAAGCCCGCGGACCGGGTGGTGACCCTGATCGGGAAGCCCGGATGTCACCTCTGTGACGATGCGAGGGCGGTGGTGCGGGAGGTGTGCGAGGAGACCGGTGCCTCCTGGGAGGAGAGGGACATCACCCAGGACGAGGAGCTGCACCGGGAGTACTGGGAGCAGATCCCGGTCGTCCTGATCGACGAGGAGCAGCACACGTTCTGGCGGGTGGACCCGGCGAGGCTCCGCAACGCACTGCGTCCATGAGTGAAACCCGGTTACCATCATGGGCGTTTTGAGTGATCTCGGGGGAGTGGTTGTGAGGAGTGTGTGCCGCTTTGCCCCCTTCGGGCCCGCAACGGGCTGATGCGATCCTTGGTTCCGGGATCGCGCAACGAATGTGCGTGACCCCGGTCACTTTGACCGGACAAAACGGACACTATCTTTGTGCACGTGTTCACAAAGACATAGCCTGCATTCGACGGGGCGGCCTTGTGACGTACGGCCGCCTGCAGCCCCGCTCATCCCGCAGGAGCACCGTGGCAACTGGCCGAACTCACCGACCGGCGACCCGTAGCCGAGGAATTCCCGAGGCCACCGTCGCCCGACTTCCGCTGTACCTGCGCGCACTGACCGCGCTCTCCGAGCGCTCGGTCCCCACGGTCTCGTCCGAGGAGCTCGCGGCGGCGGCGGGGGTCAACTCTGCCAAGCTGCGCAAGGACTTCAGCTACCTGGGGTCCTACGGGACGCGGGGTGTCGGGTACGACGTCGAGTATCTCGTCTACCAGATCTCCCGTGAGCTCGGGCTCACCCAGGACTGGCCGGTCGTGATCGTCGGTATCGGCAACCTCGGCGCCGCGCTCGCCAACTACGGCGGCTTCGCCTCCCGTGGTTTCCGGGTCGCCGCGCTGATCGACGCCGACCCCGCGATGGCCGGAACGCCCGTCGCCGGGATCCCCGTGCAGCACGCCGACGAGCTGGAGAAGATCGTCAGCGAGAACGGCGTGTCGATCGGTGTCATCTCGACCCCGGCCGGTGCCGCCCAGCAGGTCTGCGACCGGCTCGTCGCCGCGGGCGTCACCTCCATCCTGAACTTCGCGCCGACGGTGCTCTCCGTGCCCGACGGCGTCGACGTCCGCAAGGTCGACCTCTCCATCGAACTCCAGATCCTCGCCTTCCACGAGCAGCGCAAGGCCGGCGAGGACACCTCCGAGAGCAGCCCGGAGACGGCCGCGCCGCCCGTGCGTGCCGTCGCCGACAGCCGGAAGGGACCTGACGGGGACATGCCCGCCGTGATGCCGGCATGAGTCTTCTCGTCGTAGGGCTGAGCCACCGCAGCGCCCCCGTCTCCGTACTGGAACGGGCCTCGCTGGCTGCCGAGACGCAGGCCAAGCTGCTCCAGGACGCCCTCGCCGCGGAACCCGCGGTCGAGGCCGCCGTGCTGGCCACCTGCAATCGCATCGAGCTGTACGCCGACGTGGACAAGTTCCACGCGGGCGTCGCCGAGCTGTCCACGCTCCTCGCCCAGCACAGCGGGGTCGGGCTGGACGAGCTCACTCCATATCTTTATGTGCACTACGAGGACCGGGCCGTCCACCACCTCTTCTCGGTGGCCTGCGGGCTGGACTCGATGGTCGTCGGCGAGGGCCAGATCCTCGGCCAGATCAAGGACGCGCTGGCGCTGGGGCAAGAGCTCCACACCGCCGGCCGGCTGCTGAACGATCTGTTCCAGCAGGCCCTGCGGGTCGGCAAGCGCGCCCACAGCGAGACCGGGATCGACCGGGCCGGGCAGTCGCTCGTCACCTTCGGCCTCGAACAGCTCGCGGCCGGTGCGGACGTCACCGACTGGGCCCGGGGCAAGCGCGCGCTGGTGATCGGCGCGGGCTCGATGTCCTCGCTGGCCGCCGCCACCCTGGCCCGTGCCGGTGTCGCCGAGATCGCCGTCGCCAACCGGACCCGGGCCCGTGCCGACCGGCTCGTCGAGATCCTGGGCCAGTCCGGGGGTACCGGAGTGACCGCCCGAGCCGTGGAGATGGCCGCCGTCGCCGGTGAACTGACACGTGCCGACGTCGTCGTCTCGTGCACCGGCGCCACGGGTCTCGTGCTGACCGCCGAGGCCGTCGCCGGAGCGCTCGGCCTGGCCTTCGACCCCGCGCACGAGGCGCCCGCCGCCCCCGTCCCCGCGCCGTCGGCCGACTCCGACCGGCACGCCGCCTGGGTGGAGAACGGCACCGCCGGTACGGTGCGCCGGGCCGTCCGGGCCACCGTGCCCGCCCAGGGCGCCGGACCCGTCCGCCTCGCCCTGCTCGACCTCGCCATGCCGCGCGACATCGACGGCGGCACCGCCCGCCTCGGCGGTGTGCGCCTCGTCGACATCGAGTCGCTCGCCGAGGCGTCGGCGGACGCCCCGATGGCCGCCGATGTGGACCAGGTGCGCACCATCGTCGCCGACGAGGTCGCCGCCTTCGGCGCCGCCCAGCGTGCCGCCCACATCACCCCGACCGTCGTCGCCCTGCGCACGATGGCCGCCGGAGTCGTCGCGGGCGAGATCGCACGGCTCGACGGACGCCTCCCCGACCTGGACGAGAAGCAGCGCGCCGAGATCTCGCAGACCGTGCGCCGCGTCGTCGACAAGCTCCTGCACGCGCCCACCGTGCGGGTCAAGCAGCTCGCCAGCGAGCCCGGCGGCGCCGGGTACGCCGATGCGCTGCGGGAACTCTTCGACCTCGACCCGCAGACGGTCGCCGCCGTCTCCCGGGCAGACCTGAACGACCCGAATAGAGGGCGGTCATGACCGACAACTCACCCCAGCGCGCGCAGACCGACGCGCCGCTCCGGCTGGGCACCCGGCGCAGCAAGCTCGCCATGGCGCAGTCCGGCCTCGTCGCCGACGCGGTCAGCGAGGTGACCGGGCGCGCCGTCGAGCTCGTCGAGATCACCACGTACGGCGACACCTCCCGGGAGCATCTCGCGCAGATCGGCGGCACCGGCGTGTTCGTCGCCGCGCTGCGCGACGCGCTGCTGCGCGGCGAGGTGGACTTCGCCGTCCACTCGCTCAAGGACCTGCCGACCGCCCAGCCCGAGGGCCTCGTGCTGGCCGCCGTACCGGTGCGCGAGGACCCGCGCGACGTACTGGTGGCGCGGGACGGGCTGACCTTCGAGCAGCTGCCGTCCGGTGCCCGCATCGGCACCGGCTCGCCGCGCCGCATGGCGCAGCTCAACGCGTACGCGCGCAATCACGGCCTCGACATCGAGACCGTGCCGATCCGGGGGAATGTCGATACGCGGATCGGATTCGTACGAAGCGGGGAGCTGGACGCGGTGGTACTCGCCGCGGCCGGGCTCAGCCGCCTCGGCCGGAGCGGTGAGGTGACCGACTTCCTGTCGGTCGACACCGTCCTGCCCGCTCCCGGCCAGGGAGCACTGGCGATCGAATGCGCTGCGACCAGCGCTGACCTCGCCGCCGCGCTTGCCGAGCTCGACGACCCGGTCACCCGGGCCGCCGTGACCGCCGAGCGTGCCCTGCTCGCCGCCCTGGAGGCCGGTTGTTCCGCACCTGTGGGTGCGCTGGCCGACCTCCTGGTCGACGGGCAGGCTGTCAACGAACTGCGCCTGCGCGGTGTCGTCGGTTCCACCGACGGCTCCTCGCTGGTACAGATGTCCACCACCGGTCCCGTCCCCACGTCGCACGACGACGCGGCGGCCCTCGGTCGCGAACTCGCGGCCGAGATGCTCGCCAAGGGTGCGGCCGGTCTTATGGGGGAGCGAGCACTTTGAGCCCCACCGGCCACGCCGCATCCGACTTTCCGGCCCTGTCCGCACAAGGGCACGTCACCTTCCTCGGCGCCGGTCCCGGCGACCCGGGACTGCTGACCCTGCGCGCTGTCGAGGCGCTCGCGAGCGCGGACGTCCTTGTCGCCGAGCCGGACGTTCTCGGCGTCGTTCGCTGCCATGCGCGGGCAGGCGTAAGCACCCCTGAACTGACGGTTGTTGACGCACAGTCAACAGCCGCCGGTGTCCCCGTTCTCAGGGATGCGGCCAATCTTGTCATGGAGGCAGCGAGGGGCGGCAGGCGGGTCGTCCGTGCCGTCTCCGGCGACCCGGGACTGGACGGGAACGCCGGTGCCGAGATGCTCGCCTGCGCCACCGCCGGCATCCCCTTCGAGGTCGTGCCGGGTGTCGCCAACGCCGTGGGCGTGCCCGCGTACGCCGGTGTGCCGCTGCGTGACACACAGGGCGCCGACGTCCGGTTCGTCGACGCCCGTACCGCCTCGGACCGCTGCTGGACCGAGGTCGGTGCGAGCGATGCGACGGCCGTCATCTCGACGACGCTCGACTCGGTGGCCGCGGCCGCCGGTGAGCTGGTCTCGGCGGGCCGCAAGCCCGACACCTCGCTGACCGTGACGGTGGCCGGTACGACCACCCGCCAGCGCACCTGGACGGCGACCCTCGCGACGATCGCGCAGGTCCTGAAGCAGGCGAAGGTCCTGCCGTCGCCGGACGGGCACCAGCCCGTCATAGCCGTGGTCGGTGAGCGCAGCGCCGCCGCCCAGCGCGACCAGCTCGCGTGGTTCGAGTCCAAGCCGCTCTTCGGGTGGAAGGTGCTCGTCCCGCGCACGAAGGAGCAGGCGGCGTCGCTCTCCGACCAGCTTCGTTCGTACGGTGCCGTGCCGCACGAGGTCCCGACGATCGCCGTCGAGCCGCCTCGTACGCCCCAGCAGATGGAGCGCGCGGTCAAGGGCCTGGTCACGGGCCGCTACGAGTGGATCGCCTTCACCAGCGTCAACGCGGTGAAGGCCGTCCGGGAGAAGTTCGAGGAGTACGGGCTCGACGCCCGTGCCTTCGCCGGGATCAAGGTCGCGGCCGTCGGTGAGCAGACCGCTGCCGCGCTCGTCGACTTCGGTGTGAAGCCGGACCTGGTGCCGTCGGGTGAGCAGTCCGCCGCCGGCCTGCTGGAGGACTGGCCGCCGTACGACCCGGTCTTCGACCCGATCGACCGCGTCTTCCTGCCGCGCGCCGACATCGCCACCGAGACGCTGGTGGCCGGGCTCATCGAGCTGGGCTGGGAGGTCGACGACGTCACCGCGTACCGCACGGTCCGCGCCTCGCCGCCGCCCGCCGATACGCGTGAGGCCATCAAGGGCGGCGGCTTCGACGCGGTGCTCTTCACCTCGTCGTCGACCGTGCGGAACCTCGTCGGCATCGCGGGCAAGCCGCACAATGTGACGGTCATCGCGTGCATCGGCCCGGCGACGGCCAAGACGGCCGAGGAGCACGGTCTGCGCGTCGACGTCCTGTCGCCGGAGCCTTCGGTGCACAAGCTGGCCGAGGCCCTCGCCGAGTTCGGTGCGCAGCGCCGGGAGGCGGCGAAGGAGGCCGGCGACCCGGTGACGCGGCCGAGCGAGCGGCGTCCGGGGGCGCGGCGGCGTCGTACGACGACCTGATCGGCCGGTTCACGGTGTCGGGGGTCCGGCTGCTTCGGCGGCCGGGCCCCTGCCCGTTTTCCCGGCGCGGGGGTCGGTGTACGGGTGTCGGTTTTCCCGGCGCGGGTGTCGGTAAGACGGTGATGTGTACGGGTCTAGTCTCGAAGGATGACTGTGTACGGAAACTTCCCCGGCTCCCGCCCCCGGCGGCTGCGGACGACCCCGACGATGCGGCGGATGGTCGCCGAGACACGGCTCGACCCGGCGGATCTGATCCTGCCCGCGTTCGTGCGCGAGGGCATCGACGCCCCGGTCGCCATCTCGGCCATGCCCGGTGTGCAGCAGCACACCCTGGACACCCTGCGGAAGGCCGCCGTCGACGCGGTGTCGGCCGGGGTCTCCGGGTTCATGCTCTACGGCGTCCCGGCGGACGAGAAGAAGGACGCCCGGGGCACGGCGGGCACCGACCCGGACGGCATTCTCCAGGCCGGGCTGCGGGCGGTGCGCGCGGAGGTCGGTGACGATCTCGTCATCATGTCGGACCTGTGCCTGGACGAGTACACCGACCACGGCCACTGCGGTGTGCTGACGGAGGACGGCCGGGTCGACAACGACGCGACGCTGGAGCGGTACGCCGAGATGGCCCAGGTCCAGGCCGACGCGGGCGCCCATGTGGTGGGCCCGAGCGGCATGATGGACGGCCAGGTCGGTGTCATCCGGGACGCGCTCGACCAGACGGGCCACGAGGACGTCTCGATCCTCGCCTACACGGCCAAGTACTCGTCGGCGTTCTTCGGGCCGTTCCGCGAGGCCGTCGGCTCCTCGCTCAAGGGCGACCGCAAGACGTACCAGCAGGACCCGGCGAACGCCCGTGAGTCGCTGCGCGAGCTGGCGCTCGACCTGGCGGAGGGCGCCGACATGGTCATGGTCAAGCCGGCCGGTCCGTACCTCGACATCCTCGCGAAGGTCGCCGACTCGGTGGACGTGCCGGTCGCCGCGTACCAGGTCAGTGGCGAGTACGCGATGATCGAGGCGGCCGCGGAGAAGGGCTGGATCGACCGGGACGCGGCGATCATGGAGAGCCTGACCGGTATCCGCCGGGCCGGGGCGCAGATGATCCTGACGTACTGGGCGACCGAGGTCGCGCAGCGGCTGCGGCGGCGCTGAGCGGAAACGGCGGCGGGGTGGGCGTCTGCCGTTCCCGTCCGGGCGCCGGGGTGAGGACGGCCGTCCCCGCCCCCACCGCCCGTCGTCCTCGGTGCCGGTTCCCATCCCCTGAGTGATCGCCGCCGGAGCGGTGAGCCCCCGTCCGTCCCCGTTGCCGGGGCGGGCGGGGGCTCTTTTGGTTCAACCTCTTGACGGTCATCCGATGTATGAATAGCTTGCGGCGCGTTGATCTCGTACAACTCGCAGAAGTTGGGCATAGACATTGGATGCCTGACTTTCATGGAAGCCGATCCGACGTGACCGTCGATGAGGAGTGCCCGTGCGCACCGTTCCAGGTTCCCGCCCCCGCCGCCGAAGCCCGGCCTCCGCACTGACCGCCGTCGTGGCCACCGCCGCGCTGGGCGTCGGGCTGGCGGTCGTGCCCGTCGTGCCCGCCGCCGCGGGCGGCCGGAGCGGTGAGGCCGTCACCTTCCATGTCTCACCCCGGGGCAGCGACCGGGCCAAGGGCTCGGCGGCGAAACCGTTCCGGACGCTGGAGCGGGCCCGGAAGGCCGTCCGCGCGGCATCCCACCAGGACGGGCGGGGGCGGAGACCGGTCGATGTCGTGGTGCACGGGGGTACGTACCGGCTGCGGTCCACCCTGGAGTTCACCGCAGCCGACTCCGGTACCGGCAAGGCCCCGGTCCGGTACCTCGCCGCGCCCGGCGAACGCGTCGTCATCAGTGGCGGCCGTTCGCTCGCACCCCACTGGCGGTCCTACTCCGGTTCGATCAAGGTCGCGGACATCGGAGCCGGCCTCGACTTCGACGGGCTCTTCGTCGACGGGCAGCGGCAGACGCTCGCCCGCTACCCCGACTACGATCCGGACACCGCGATCCTCGGCGGGTACGCGCCGGACGCCATCTCCGCCGAGCGTGTGGCCCGTTGGAAGAATCCGACGACGGCGCTCGTACGCGGTCTGCACGACGGCATGTGGGGCGGGAACTCCTTCGAGGTCACTGGCGTGAAGGCGGACGGCACGCCCGAACTGGCCTGGGTCGGCGACAACAACCGGGGCAGCGGCCTGCACGACACGTACCGCATGGTCGAGAACGTCTTCGAGGAACTCGACGCCCCCGGCGAGTGGTTCTACGACAAACCCGCAGGGAAGCTGTACTTCTACCCCCCGGCCGGGACCGACCCCGCCCGTGCCCGCGTCGAGACGGCCGAGCGGAACGAACTGATCCGGGTGGAGGGCCGAGGGCCGGGCGACGCCGTCCACCACCTGACCTTCTCCGGATTCACCTTCGCCCGGACCCACCGCACGCTCTTCAACACTCCGTACGAGAAGCTCCAGCTCGGCGACTGGGCGATCGCGCGAGCGGCGGCGGTCCATCTGAAGAACACCGAGAACGTCTCCGTACGCGACTCACACTTCGACCAGCTCGGCGGCAACGCCCTCCTGATCGACGGGTACAACAGCCACGACGCCGTCTCGGGCAACGAGTTCAGCCACTCGGGGGCCTCCGACATCGCGGTCGTCGGCAATCCGGACGCGGTCCGTGAACCGTCCACCTGGGACAGCATGCGCAGGACCATCAGCGACACCCGGCCCGGACCGAAGAGCGAGAACTACCCCCGCGACATCAGCATCCGCGACAACTACTTGCACGACAACGGGCAGTTCGAGAAGCAGACCTCCGGCGTGCAGATATCGATGAGCCGCCGGGTCACCGTCGACGGCAACACCCTCCACGACGGCCCCCGCGCGTGCGTCGACATCAACGACGGCACGTGGGGCGGCCACCTCATCCAGAACAACGACATCTTCAACTGCGTCAAGGAGACGTCCGACCACGGACCCTT
Source organism: Streptomyces sp. NPDC057963 (assembly GCF_042887155.1). Classification (NCBI taxonomy): domain Bacteria; kingdom Bacillati; phylum Actinomycetota; class Actinomycetes; order Kitasatosporales; family Streptomycetaceae; genus Streptomyces; species Streptomyces sp. NPDC057963. The sequence goes on along the minus strand of NZ_JBHVPX010000006.1, from coordinate 491,717 downwards.
CAACTCCTGGGGCCGGGACCGCTTCTGGCCGCTGACCGCCGACGACGCCACGAAGAAGTCGTACGCGAAGCTGGACGCGATGGAGACCACCGTCATCCGCCACAACCGGATCCGGCACTCCTCGCACTGGGACATCGACCTCGACGACGGCAGCTCGAACTACCTCATTGAGGACAACCTGCTGCTCAACGGCGGGGTCAAGCTCCGCGAGGGCTTCCACCGGACCGTACGCAACAACGTCTTCGTCAACGGCGGCGCGCACTTCCACGTCTGGTTCGCGGACAGCGGCGACGTCGTCGAGAAGAACGTCTTCGTCACCGACACCCCCTACAGCCTGATCCAGGCCGACATGGCCAGGAGCAGGCCCGTCGTCAACGACAACCTGTTCTGGAACAACGGCAATGCCGTCGGGGGCGTCGACGACGCCTGGCGGGCGAACGGACTGGACACCCGCTCGGTGACCGCCGACCCGCAGTTCACGGGTGCGTCGCCCTTCACGGACCCGGCGAAGCTCGACTACACCGTGCGGCCCGGCTCGCCCGCCCTGGCTCTCGGCTTCCACAACATCGCGACGGGCGGCTTCGGCAAGGCCGGATCCCCCACGCCGCCGCCGCTCACCTGGCCCACGGAGACTCCTGACACCGACACCCTCGACGCCCTTCCGGAACCGCTGCTGGGCGTGCCGGTGACCGGGATCTACTCCGACGCGATCAAGTCCGCCACCGGACTGACCGACACCAACGGCCTGCACCTGGCTTCCGTGCCGGGCGCCTCGGAGGCGTACCGGCAGGGGCTGCGCGCCAACGACGTCATCCGGGAGATCGACGGCCGGCCGGTCACCGACCGCAACAGCTTCTGGCTCGCCTACAACCAGGCCGCTCCCGGAGCCGGCGTCGCGCTGAAGGTCTGGCGTGATCAGGCGTCCACCGAGGTGACCCTGCGCAAGCCCACCGGCGGCGAGCAGATCAACAACACGTCCGGCGTCGTCTACACCGGCACCGGCTGGGACTGGAAGAACAGGTATCGCGGCGGCGCGGGCGGCTGGGCCGACGACGTACACGCCACCCAGACGGTCGGGGACTCCTTCGAGCTGGCCTTCAACGGGACCGCGATCGATCTCATCACCCAGGTCAACACCGACGAGGGCGAGATCGAGCTCTTCGTCGACGGCCGGTCCGCGGGCACGATCGACAACCACAACGCCACGCGCGTGCACCAGAAGACCGTCTTCCGCGCGGCCGGGCTCGCCCCCGGCGCGCACATCCTCAGGGGCGTCATGAAGACGGGCGACTACATGATCGTCGACAGTTTCCTGATCCGGTAGCGGACGCCGGGTGGACAGCCCTGGGTCTTTCGTCTGGATCAGGCCGGACCCCGCGGGCCCGGCCTGATCCACCCGAGAGGCCCTACGGGACAGCCCTTAGGCGTCGGGCCTGTGGTCCCAGGCCGTGAGGATGCGGGCCGCCGCCGTGCCGAGGTCGGGGTCCCGGGCAAGGGCGCGCAGTACCTCGGTACGGGCGCCGCTCGGGCCCGCCTTCTCGACGGCGGCCAGGGCGTTGTGCCGTACGAGAGGGTCCTCGTCCTCCCGGACGGTGCGGGCCAGGGCCTCGTCGACCGCCGGGTCGTCGGCGTAGGGGCCGAGCGCCCTGGCCGCGTACTGGCGGACCAGGTCCTCCTCGGGGTCGTTCAGCGCGGTCAGCAGGGCGCGGGCGGCGGCGCGGGCGGTGGCCGGGTCGGACGGGGGCCACAGACGCAGGACCGTGGCCGCCTCGACGCGGGCCAGGTCGTACTCCTGCGGGTCGGCGACGACCGAGACGAGGAAGGGCAGCGCATCGGCGTCGCCGTCCATCTCCGCGACGATCTCGTGCCTGCGGTCGCTCGTGGCGGGCAGGGCGCGGAACTCCTCGACGAGGCGGTGGAGGCGGTCGGGGTGGTGGAGGCGGTCGGGGTGGTTCGGGTCCGGGCTCGGGACCGGCATCGGGGGCATGGGGTGTTCCTCTCGGGGCCGGTGCACTGGAGCCAAGAATGTTACGCAGGCGATGAGCGCTGGGTAGTTGGGCAGTCGGGTGGCTGGGTTCCTGCGGGATACCTTCTTCGCCGAGGTGGCGGAGATGACGGCGCCGGACGGGCATGTGCCGTGCGGTTTCGAGATCCATGGTGCGACGGCGCGACTGCGTGCGAAGAGCGTTCAGAATGTGTCCTGCTGACCGGCCGGTGTCTGGCAGGTCAGGTCCTCGGCCGGGAGCCTGCCCGTGGTCAGGTAGACCGTGCTGGTCTTGTCCGCACAGGAGTTGGAGCCGTAGACGACGTGCCCCTCTCCCCCGGCGACGGTGACCATCCGGGAGCCGCGCAGGGCGCGGTGCATGCCCTGGCCGCCGGCCAGGGGTGTTGCGGGGTCCCACTCGTTCTGCAGGATCAGTGCACTGACCTTGTTGTTGACCGTTGTCGCGGGCTCGCCGCCCTGCTTCCAGAACGCACACGGCTTGATGTTGGACGCGAAATCGCCGTACAGCGGATAACGGGCCTTGTCGCGGATCGCGTCGCGGCGGTACTGCTCGGGGTCGCGCGGCCAGGTACGGGTGTCGGCGCACAGGACGGCCCAGGCGCTCGCGGCGTCGTTGTCCGAGGGAACGTCACGGGCGAGCGTCGGTGTGACGGGGCTCGGGGCCCGCTCGGGCGTGCCGGGCGGGGCCGGCTTCGTGTCCTCGGCCGCCTTCTTCAGCCCGGCGACCCATTCGGCGGCTTCCTGAACGTGGAAGAACGCGGCGTGCTCGGCGCGGATGCCGTCACCGGTGAGGAGCTTCCCGTCGGCGTCGATGGGGTTGCGGTCGGCCTGGGCGACCAGGTCCCAGAAGGACGTGCGGACCTCGGCCGGGGTGCTGCCCAGTCCGTACGTCGCGTGTCGCCGGGCCGTCCACTCGCTCCATCGCGTGAAGGCGGGCTCGGTTCCCTCCGCCATCGCCTGGAACATGCCCTGCCAGACCCGTGCGGGGTCGGTCGCACTGTCCAGCACGAACCGGTCGGTTCGCTGCGGGAACATCTGCGTGTAGACGGCGCCGAGGTAGGTGCCGTAGGAGAACCCCAGGTAGGAGATCTTCTTCTCTCCCAGCACGGCACGGATGACGTCCATGTCGCGAGCGGTGTTGCGGGTGGTGAGGTGCCGCAGTGTGTCACCCGCCTTGGCCTGGCACTTGTCGGCCACCGTTCGCGCCCACTCCACATCCTTCGCGAAGGTCTCGGCCCGGTACGGGCGTTCAAAGTCCTGCTCGTCGGCAGTCAGACCGCAGCCGACCGGGGAGCTCTGCCCGACACCCCTCGGGTCGAATCCGATGAGGTCGTAGTGGCTCTTCACCTCCTGGGGGAAGTCCAAGTCCGGGGTGACCGGCATGTCCAGGCCGGGCCCGCCGGGGCCGCCGGGGTTGAGCAGCAGAACGCCGCGACGTTCCTTCGCACTGCTCGCCTTCAGCCGGGATATCGCGAGGTCGATCTGCCTGCCACCGGGATCGCTGTAGTCGAGCGGCACCTTGACCGTCGCGCACTGATAGGCGGCGGGGCTCTCCGCGTCGCAGCGCTGCCACTGCGGCTTCTGCTGCGTGTACGGGAACAGAGGGGCCTTGGCCGCAGCGGACTGGGAGGAGGCAGCGGCCAGTGCAGGCGCAGGTGCAGGCGTCGAAACGAAGGTCGCCACGGCGCCGACGGCCAGAAGAGAAGCTATTCGTCCGTTTCGCATGATGATGCTCGTCCTTGCTGGGGAGAGATGACTGGTCCTTCCGCCCTTTTGCGCGCGGGAGGTCGGTGAGTCCGTCGTCAGGACGGGACTCACTGTCTGATTTACGGGGTCTGACTCACGGCGCCTGACTTGCGGCGCCTGATTTACGGCGTCTGGCTTGCGGCGCCTGACTCACGGAGCCGTGACTCACGGCGTCTGGCTTGCGGCGCCGTGCTGATCTTCAACGTGGTGGCCCGGGGCCTGATGGGGGCGGCCGTCCGAACGGTGCGCCGAGCCGGGGGCGTCGCCGGCCGTGCTGCCGACTGTGCTGTCGGCCGCCGGGCAGTGCCCGGACGGCGCTCAGTGCCCGGGTGGCGCTCAGTGCCCGGGTGGCGCCCGCTCAGTGCCCGGTGAGCTGCTGGTGGACGCACTGCTTGTATTGCTGGATGCTCTCCGGCTGGTAGCACTCCTGCGTCTTGTTGGCGTACCAGACCATGAAGACGGCGACCAGGACGGACACCACGATTGCGAGGGACGACGTCACCACGCCGGTGATGGCCTTGCCCCGGCCGATGCCGGTCCGCTTGGCCGTCCTCAGGCCGACGATGCCCAGGATCATGCCGATGCCGCCGAGCAGGCCGCCGACGAAGACGACCGAGGTCAGCAAGCCGATGATGCCCAGCACCATGGCGGCCACGGCCAGGCTGTTCCTGCCGACCGGCGGCCGTGTGCCGGGGCCGGGGCCGTTGCCGGGGCCCCGGGGGCAGGGCGCATACGGGTCCGGCCCGGCGGTCCGAGTCGACATCGTCCGAGTCGGCACGGCCTCAGCCGGTGCCGTGTGATTCGGCGGCGTCTCTGTCCCTTGCGTGTTCATCATCCGTCCTCCCGTCAACTGGGCAGGACACGATCCTGGCCTGCGGGGTCTCGGGTGCGCATCGCGGAAAGGCGGGAAAAAACGCTCCCTCGATCGGGGGAGGCCACCGGTGAGCCGACCGGTCATACTGGCCGATTATGACCAGGGGAATCCGGCCGTTGCTGCGCGGCTCCACGTATGCGGGTGCGCTGTTCGCTTATTGCGGCGCGTTGGCGAGCGTTCCACTGCTGCCTTTCGCACTGCTGCCGGTGCTGGTGTGGGGCTCCGCACCCGAGGGGGTGCAGATTGTTCTGGCCCTGCTGGTCTGGGCCGTGCTGATCGGCGTGGTCGGGCTGGCCCGCACCACGCGGCGGGTGCTGATCACGTGCGCCCGTCGACTGCTGAAGGTGCCGTTGCCGGACCCGGTGACCGTAGGCCGGTCCGCGAGCTCACCCGGTACCGGGCCCGCGCCCGCTGCGCCGGCCCCCGCCGTGCCCTGCGGCGCAGACCGTTGGCGGACTCCGGTCTGGCTGCTGCTGCACGTGGCACTGGGGTGGACGGGGGCGATGGTGAGCGGTGTGCTGCTCCTCGCGGGCCTGACCCTCCCTTGGGGCTGGTTCCGTGCCGAGGCGGGGCTGAGTCTGTTCGGCCGGTCGGTGCGGTTGTCGGGTGGCTGGGGTACCTGGGCGGTGGCGCTCGGCTGCGTGCTGCTGGCGGCGGCCGTGTGCGTGGTGGTGACGAGCGCCCTGCGGTGGTTGGCGCCGAGGCTGTTGGGGCCGTCGTCGGCCGAGCGGCTCGCGCTGGCGGCCGAACGGGAATTGCGGCTGGCCGAACGCAACCGCCTGGCCCACGAGCTGCACGACTCGATCGGGCACACGCTGACCGCAGCCACCATCCAGGCGGCGGTGGCGGGCGAGGTGCTCTCCGTCGACCCGGTGGCGGCACGGGCCGCGCTGCGCAGCATCGAGGAGTCGACCCGGGCCGCGCTGGAGGACCTGGACTACGTGCTGGGCGTGCTGCGCGAGGAGAAGGCGGAGACAGCGCCGACCCGGACCTTGGCCGACCTGCCCGAGCTGCTGGAGCGGTTGCGGCACGCGGGCGCGGTGGTGGAGTCGGAGTTGTCGGGAGAGCCGGCGCAGGTGCAGGGGACCCTCTCCCGGGCTGCCTACCGGATCCTCCAGGAGGGGCTGACGAACGCGTTGCGCCATGGGACGGGCGGCCCGATCGAAGTCCGGGTGGCGGCCGCGCCGAACGGAGTGGAGCTCAGTGTGGTCAACCCGACCGGGGCGAGGACGGGCACGCGCACGGGCACGGATACGGGTGCTGATCCAGGTACGGGCATGGGTACGGGCACGGGGACGGGTGCCTTCCCGACGTCCGGGCACGGCCTACCCGGGCTGGCCGAGCGCGTGCGCCTGCTGCACGGTGAGATCGAGGTCGGTCCGGACGGGCCGCAGCACTGGCGGTTGGCGGTCCGGCTGCCGGTACGGTTGCCGGCATGATCGGCTCCGACCCGGGCGGAGCCTTCGCGCATGGCCCTGACGCGAGCGAAGCCGTCGCGACTGGCGCCGGCACCGGCCCCTCCACCACCGGCCCCGTCGGCACCCCCGTCACACTCCTGATCGCGGACGACGACGAGGTGACCCGCAGCGGTCTGCGCATGTTGCTCGCGGCACGGCCGGGGATCGCGGTGGTCGGAGAGGCCGCCGACGGTGTCGAGGCGGTCGAGCAGGCGCGGCGGCTGCGGCCGGACGTGGTCCTGATGGATGTGCGGATGCCGCGTCTCAACGGGATCGAGGCCACCCGGCAACTCCTTGCCGATTCCCCCGATTTCGCCGATTCCGCCGAACCGCCGAAGGTCGTGGTGATCACCACTTTCGAGAACGATGGTTACGTCACCGCCGCGCTCAGCGCGGGGGCCAGCGGGTTCGTGCTCAAGCGGCTTCCGGTCCAGCAGATCGCGGAGGCGGTGCGGGTGGTGGCGGCGGGGGAGGCGATCCTCTTCCCGGCGGCACTGCGCCGGATGGTCGCCGCCCGCCCCCTGGGCTCCGCCGAGGCGTTGCCGAAGGCGGCGCTGACGGGGCGGGAGGAGGAGGTGCTGCGGTCGATGGCCACCGGCCTGTCCAACCCGGAGATCGCCGAGTCGCTCATGGTGAGCCTGGAGACGGTGAAGACGCACGTCGGGAACGTGCTGACCAAGCTCGGCGCGCAGAACCGGACCCACGCGGTAGTGATCGCGTACGAGTCCGGTCTGGTGGTGCCGGGGTTCGCCGGCTGACGCGGCCCGAGTCGGCCTGGGTCGGCCCGAGTCGGCCTGGGTCGGCCCGAGGAGCCGTTGTTCAACCGATCGTGGAATGTGCAGGTATCGCAGGGTTCCTGGGCGGGTGGTCTCCCGGTGGTTCAGGCATGGAGGCAGGGCCGCCCACCCGGCCCCACGGGCGTGCTTCGGACGGCCCTTTCCGCGACGCTCGGCGCACCGGCTGCCGACCTGTACACCACTGTCCGGCAGCGGCCGCGCGGGCCCCTGCGCGTCTCGCGTTCTCCGGGCGCAGTACGCGCGGGGTGAGCTGTCGGCCGGGGTGAGCTGTTGGCCGGGGTCGGCGCGGAACGGGCGCGGAACGGGCATGCGGCGCGCAGTGGGTTCGACGGTGTGCTCCGTACGCCTGCCGGCGGGGTGGTTTGGCTCAACTCGTCGGCATCGGCGTGCCGATGAGAGGGAGGACTGGACCGTCCGGGTTCAGGACGCCCGTGGATGCGCTGGGAAGCACGCCCCGTCGCGTCGGGCGTGCGTTGTCCGGGCACGACCGTGTCCGGACCGTCTCCCAAGGAGAGACTGACGTGACCACCATGCAGCAAGCCCGTCGCACTGGCACGCGAGCCCTTACCACCGGCGCTCTCGCGGCCCTCCTCTTCGTGGCCGCCCCCGTGGCTGCCTCAGCCGCCGCATCGCACACCGCCGGGGCCGGCAGCCCGGCCGCGGCGGCGCGAGTCTTCACCTGCGCGCAGGTCGACGCGGACCTGCCCAACCTGTTCGCACGGGAGTGCAATTCCGACCACTGGGGCCCGATCTCCGACTTCGACGTCGTCGACCGCCGCACCAAAGCCCGGTTCCACTGTGAGACCGGCTGGGCCGAAGGCAACTTGTGGCTGCAAGGGCAAAACTGCCGAAAGGCATCCACAGGATCCTGACCCCGCTGGCCGCCCTCACCCCGCCCAGCTGGTGCACCGTCCGCACCGTCCGCACCGTCCGCACCGGCCAAGGCGGCCAAGGCGGCCGTCGGCCGACGGTGACGACACGCGGTCACCGGCTGGGTGGGTTCCACGGGGAGTCGGCGGCAGTTGATTACGCGACCCCACCGGCTCCAAGGTCCTCGTCCCAGCGTTCGGGGCCGGTGAGGCCGAGCAGTCGTATCTGGTGGAGCAGTTCTTCGGGGGCGCCGTGGGCCCGGAGCCGGGCGGGGGCGTGACGCAGTAGCCAGGCTGTCAGCTCGGCGCACATGTCTACCTCGTCGTGCCAGGTGCTCCAGGGGAGTTGATCTCCCCGAAGGTCGTACTCCCAGTTGGTCACCGCTTCGACCAGGTGCTCGTCGGCCGTGGGGTGATTCTGCGCCTCCCAGGTGCGGAGCCAGGGGCCGAGCGTGGCGGATGCCTCGGCGGCCAGTACGAGGACCTGGTACGCGGGCACGACGGGGTCCGGCTCGGTGAGAGTGTGGGCCCACCATGCGTGCAGGAACTCTCTTACAGCCGCGGCCTGTTCGACGGGCCACTGCTGCCACTCGGCCTGGTGGAAGGTGCGTCCGGCCTCCGCCATGCCGAAGAGGGGTTCGAAGAGGCCGGTGGTGAGGGCCGTGGCGAACTGGGGCAGGATCCGGCGGAGCACGGATGCCTTGTACGTCCAGTCGGTGGCCTGCCAGGTGCGATGCAGAAGGTCGGGGTCCAGCACCGCGTCCGGTGTCTTCAGCTGCGCGAGGTCTTCCGCACTGCCCCAGTGGCACTCGCAGTTGTGCTCGTCGGGGTGGGCGGTCATCCCGCGAAAGACAGTGGTCAGGTTGTTCAGCGCGGTGTCGAGGCGGAGTCGTGCAGGCATCTGGGCGAGGTTCGTCATGGGCTTCGCCTTCGGGGACTCCGGGAGCTTGCGCCGCCCGAAGAAAGCCAACTTACCGGGCCGGGCCACGAGCCGCAGCTTTCCCGGGCAGGGCGCGGCGGTTCCCCGCGGAGGCTCACGGCCAGTCGATCAGGGCCATGAACACCACCCATGCGAAGAACACGACACCGGGCGCGAGCACGGCGAGGGCGAGTCCGGCCGGCGGCCTGCGTCGGCTGAACGCCCAGCTCGCGACCAGGGTGATCAGCGCCAGTACCAGGCCGAGGGTGAGTACCGTCCACGCGGGATCGAAGCTGGTGTCGAACCGGCCGGCCTCGGGCTCCGTGCAGGAATCGCATGCCATCGGAGCGAACGCGCCGAAGACCAGGGCGAAGAACGCCAGCGGAAGCGTCACGACCGTGGAAATCAGCGAGGCGATCCAGGTGCGCGGCGGACGAGGGGCCGTGGGGACGTCAGTCATGCCAGCGAGTCAACCGGGGCTCTCCGCACCGCACATGAGTGCGCGTACTCACCCGCTGCGGGTGGTGATCAGGCCCGTGGAGCCACCCGCCGGTGCCGGTGCCCTCCGCCCATGTTCTCCGCCTATGGCCTCCGCCGTTGCCTCCGCCTCCGCCTCCGCCTCCGCCGGTGCCGGTGCCGGTGCCGGTGCCGACGTGCGACCGCGCGACCGTGCGGTTCGGCGAAGGGGTTCGGCCAAGGGTTCGGCCAAGGGGTTCACCCCGGCCCGCCTTGGGGGCGGTCCGGAGTGAACCCGGCAGGTTCGCTCAGTCCCACCAGAAGGACCAGGTCTCCTGGTTCAGGACCGCCTTCTCGGCGTAGACGTCCAGGTCGTATGGCGGGTTCTGTTCGATGTTGTCCGGGCAGAACGCGAAGTGCTCGGCAGCGAGAGCCCGTGCCTCGGCCAGGGTGGTCGGCGGCCGTCCGACCGAGACGGTCAGGGTGTCGAAGCCGAGCACCACGACCCGTATGCCGAAGCGGTCCTCCCAGGAGCGGAGCACGGCGCAGAGCCGGGCCGTGTCGTCCTCGTAGTTGACCGGGCCGGACCAGCCGATCGCCGCCGGTATGTCCGCACTGCGCCGGGCCGGGACGAGCGCCAGCCGTGAGCCGGGATACCAGCCGTCCGGGCCGACGCACTCCTCCGCGATCGCGACCGCCAGGTCGTCGGGGGTGTCCTGCCCCTCGGCGGCCGGTACGGGGGCCAGGCCCGGCCACTCGCCCTCGGCGGCGTCGAGCTCCTCGGGCGCGCAGTCCTCCCAGTACTCGCCGAGCACCTCCTCGGCGTCGTGATCGCCGGGGTACGACGTGCTGTCCGGGATCAGGTCCCAGGTGTCGGGCCACTGGTCACGTCTGCCGCCGTCGATCAGCACGGGAAGCAGGCCGACCGTTCGCCCGGCCTCGCGCAGCGTGCGCCATGTGCCGTGGGACGCGGGCTCGTCGGCACACCAGAGCAGCGGCTCGTGCCAGGTGCCGTCGATCGTGGCGTCCACCAGTGAGCCGGACGGGAGTTGGAGCCCTGACGTGGCCAGGGACGGGAGCGGGTTCGGGAGCGTCGCCATGACCAAACTGTAGGCCCGGCCACTGACAATCGGCCGGGCGCTGCGGTTCGCCTACGGGCGTGCGTGAACCACGACGAACGCGGTGCGAGCGGTGGTGCCGTCGGGCAGCGACGCGTCCGCGACCACGTGGCCGAGCGCCTGTTCCTCGGAGTCCTGACCGGGCTGGAGAACGCGGTTGATGTGGATGGCCAGCCGACGTCCGTCGGCCGTCTCCACCAGGATGTCCGTACCGTCCGGGTCGTCGGTCACGGTCGTGGCGGCGATCGCCGCCTTGGCTCCGGTCTCCGCGAACCGACCGGTGACGGACGGGTCGGGGGTGTCGCTCACGCCCTGCATCTGCGGCTCGGCCTCGCCGACGATCAGCGCGAACAGCTGGGCGACGAGGACCGGGTCACGCGTCCCGTCGTAGATCCACCGCTGCCCCAGCACCCCGTGCTCGGTGGTGCCGATGAGCTCTTGGTCGGCCCCCGGGATCGGTGCGCCGCGATAGCTGAACGGCACGTGATACGTGACCGGTTGGGCGCCCGAGGTGTCGATGGCCGCCATGAACTCGATGCCGACCTCGCCCTCCGGATCGTCCAGCCGGAATCCACCGGACGTGGCCAACTCGGGTTGCTGTCCCGACGCGCCGCGGTACCAGGGCTGCGTGGGCAGCCAGGTGGCGAGGAGTTCCAGCTTGGTGGGCGTCAGGGTGGTGCGGTGGATGACAGCCATGGCGGTGGTGTTCCTCCCGTGGGGTCAGGCGGGTCGCCGGTCGGCGGCGAAACCGGCGAAGGCCGTCCAGGTGGTGGGTGCGACGGTGAGGGCGGGGCCCTCGGGGTTCTTGGAGTCGCGGATGTGGACGGCGGCGGGGTGGACGGCGACCTCGACGCACTGCCCGCCTTCGTCGCCGCTGTGGCTCGACTTCTGCCAGTCGTAGGCGACTTCGAGGCAGGCTCCACCCTCGCTGCCGCTGTAGCTCGACTTGCGCCATTCGTACGCGACTTCGAGGCAGGCTCCGCCTTCGTCGCCGCTGTGGCTGGACTTGAACCACTCAAGTGCGGTGCTGCTCATAGCTCTCCCAGCAGACGGTCCAACAGGCCCACGGTGTCTTCGGGGCTGAGGGCCTGGGCTCGCAGCATCGCATATTTCTGGGCGAGGATGCTGACCTCGTCGGGGTCGGAGACGAGCAGGCTGCCGCGCTGGGTCTCGGAGTAGGCGACGCGCTGGAAGTCCGGGGTTTCCAGCAGGATGAACGGCCCGTTCAGCCCGGCATGGGTGCGGCTGTTCAGCGGCAGGACCTGGAGGGAGATGCCCGGGAGCGCAGCGCACGCCCGCAGGTGGCGCAGCTGCTCCGCATGTCCCTCGTCGTCGAGGAGCTGGAGCAGCAGGACCGGTTCCCAGACGACGAAGCTGATGGTGGGGGGCGAGGGGCGGTGCAGAATCTCCTGGCGCTTCAGACGGCCCGTGGTCTGGATGGCGATCTCGTTCTCGCTGAAGACCGGGATTCGGTTGCGGAAGACGGCTCGGGCGTAGGGCTCCGTCTGGAGGAGTCCGGGCAGTACCTGGTTGTCGTACCAGGACAGGGCCAGGGCTTCCCGTTCCAGATCCAGGTACTGCTCGACCCACGCCGGAATGAGGTCCACCTCCGGCATGTTGCCCACGGCCATCGCCAGCGCCCCCTTGGTCTCCAGCAACTCGTCCAACCGGGAGGCCAGTTCCGGCAGCAGCGCGCGTCTGCCCTGTTCGATCGAGGCGATCGTCTCCACCTGGTGGCCCACCCGCTCCGCGAGCCGGGCCTGGGTCAGGCCGGCCGAGACGCGGAACAGTCCGACCAGTTTTCCCACGAGTTTCATTGCCGACGCGTTCTTGCGCTGCTGCTTTCTGGGGTGCATACGGTTCGAACTCCCACCGACGTGCGTACGTCACGCGTGCACGACCCGTACAAGAAATCTGTACGGGTGCGCATACTGCGGCAGCGTAGTCACAGAATGTGACTCTCGTCCCATGAACGAGACGATGCAACTCTCGCTGCTGCGTGAGCGGTTCTACCGGCGCGAACGCCGATCGGTGCCTGCCGCACGGGAGTTCGTGGGAGGTGCCGTCACCGACTGGGGGTTCGGTGCGCGGCTGGATGACGTACTGCTGTGCGTGAGCGAGCTGTCCACCAACGCGCTGGTGCACGGGGTGCCGCCGGGGCGGGGGTATCTGGTGCGGCTGCTGCTGCGCGAGGAAGGGAAGCTGCTGCGGGTCGAGGTCCACGACAGCGGGGACGGGCAGCCGGGTGTGCGGGAGCCGGACGGGGAGTCGGGGCGCGGGCTGCTGATCGTGGCGGCGCTGGCGGATCGGTGGGGGGTGGGGGAGCGGAATCCGGGCAAAGTGGTGTGGTGCGAGTTCGGTTAGGGCTGTTCGTCGGGCTGGGTGGACCCGGCGGCCTGCCGGACGTCCGCATCCGGGTCCTGGGAGAGCCCGGGAGAGGCGGCGGAGGAGTTCCGGGTACCTGCGCCGACGGGCATCCTCGCAGGTCGGCCGTCCGCTCGGGCCGGTTGTCCGAGCGGACGGCACGGGACGCGGACACCCGGTTCCGCGACGCGTTCTAGAGCTTTTTGCCGCAGAGGACGCGGTCGTTCTTGACCGGGTTGGAGTCGATGAGCGGGTTCTCGCTGAAGACCGCGTCGGCCTTGCCTTCGCACGGGTCGTCGAAGCCGCCCACGAACCTGTCTTCCAGGATCTTCGTGATCCTGTGGGTCGCGCCGTCCTTCCTGCCCTTGGTCCGGCAGGCGACTTCCGAGATCGCGTCCCCCGCCTTCCCGTCGCTGTGCACGCAGTCGCCGACCTCGATCCTGGGGCCGCCGCCCCCGCCCGGGTCACCGGGGTGCGGAGGCTTCAGGTTGCGCATGCAGGCGTACCCCTCGCCGGTCGCCCGCGTGCCCTCCAGAACGGCGAGGCTGATCGGCACATCGATCACGAAGTCCGTGGTCTCGGAGCAGACGGTGGCCGAGAACGGCGAGGCTTTGCCGGCCTCCATCCGGTAGGTGACCCGTGCGACGGCCTTGGGATCGCCGCACGGGACCTCGCGGTAGACGTCCTTCGACCCGCCTTCAGGGGCGGCACACTCGTTCTCGGCGAGGTACTGCGCGCCGTACGACGGGTTCACACTCGGGGTCGGCGAGGCGGTGGGGCCGGTGGATTCCTTGTCCGATGCGTAAGGGTCCGCCACCTTGCCGCAGCCGGTGATCAGCGCCAGCGACGCGGCAGCCGCGGCGGCGGTGGCCGCTGCTGCCCGTACGGCCGCCGATGACGTCGGTCCGCTACCCCTGTTCACAAGAAACACGCCGCCCCCTTCAGGTTTCGAACTCGGATTCTACGAGCTACTGCCCTGAGGAGACGGCGGGTTGGCGCTTACGTGCCCGAGGGATCAGTACATGAGGGCATCGTCCATCTCGCTCTGCCAGTAGGTGACGAAGCCGTTGTCGCCCCAGGAGGTGCCGGAGGGGAGCTTCAGCTTGGCCGGGGCGCCCGTGGAGCCCTGGTTGGCCTTGCCGGTGAAGTACACCGTGACGTGCTCGCTCTTGTGCAGCTCCTGCCCGTCGGGCTCACCGGACAGCCCGATGGAGGCGTACGCGGACTGGCCCGGCTCAAGGGTGACCACGGCCTGCGGGATGCTGTCGCGCAGGACCGGGAAGGCGGCCTGGGCGTCGTCGAAGCCGAGTGCCGGCGCGTGGTAGGCGTAGCAGGGTGCGGAGCCGGTGTTGGTCGCCGTGAGCAGCAGGTGGTTGATGGGGCGGCTCACCTTGGTGACGGTGACCTTGGTGTTCGAGCCGGTGCAGGTGACGGGGGACTTGCGGCCGCTTCCGGTGCTGCCGGCGCTGCTCTTCCCGCTCTTGCTGCCGCCGGTGGAGCCCTTGGAGGTGGTGGAGGTGGTGGAGGCGTTCTGGACGGGGGCCTGGGCCGTGCCGCTGCCGGTCTCCTTGGCGTCCTTGGTGTCCTTGGCGTCCTTGTCCGTGTCGGGGGTGGTGGCGTTGGCCGCCGGAGCCGCCGCGCCTGCCTTGCTGTCGTTCGCTTCGTCGTTGCTGCCGCAGGCGGTGAGCGAGAGGGCGGCCAGGAGGGCGGTCGCGGCGAGGGCGGTGGTGCGGATGTGGTTGCGCATGGTGGTGGTACTCCCCGTGTGTGGGCCGGTGATGAAGGTTGGTCAGTTGTGGCAGATCAGGACTATGACGATCGCGGCGGACACGATCAACACTCCGATGGCCACTGCGTCGACGAGCTCGATGCGGAAGTGGAATCGCACTGCGTTGTCCCGGTGGTCGCTGCGGTGTGTCCACAGATTGCGGGACCGCGGATTCCGGCCGCAACGCCGAACAGCCCATTGGGGAAGCTGGAATGCCTGCGCGTACTGTGACCTGGGCAGATTCCACGTCCCTGGAACGGTGTTCCGGGACGGACCAGGAGGGGGAACGCCGAGGTGGCGACGCCGGAGGCCGGAGATTTCGCGGCTCTGCTGAAGGAACTGAAGGACCGTTCGGGGCGCAGCTACGGAGTTCTCGCCGGGAGACTGCACGTGAGCACGTCGACGCTCCACCGGTACTGCAACGGTGATGCGGTGCCGAACGAGTACGCGCCGGTGGAGCGGCTGGGGCGGCTGTGCGGGGCGAGCCCGGACGAACTGGTGGAGCTGCACCGGCGGTGGATCGTGGCGGATGCGGCCCGGCGGCGCCCTGCCGCGGCTGCTCCCGTTCCTGCTCCTGCTCCTGCTCCTGTGCCTGCTTCTGCGGAGCCGGAGCCGGTGCCGGAGCCGGATGCGGTTTCGGGCAAGGCTCCCGACTCGGGTCCGGAGGCGGGTCTGGAGGCGGTTCGTGGCTCCGAGGCCGGGGCCGAGGCCGGTGGCGACGCGTCCGAGATCACGCCCGAACCCGCGATCCTGACCGGCGGGGCGAGTCGGCCCCGGCGGTTCCTGGCCTCCACACGGGCGCGTGTGCTGCTCGCGGCCGTCGCCGTCGTCGCGCTGACCGTGCCGACCTCGATCGTCGTCAGCAATCTGTCGGGTAAGGACACGGACGATCTCGGCAACGCCCCCGTCGTGGATGCGAAGGACCCGGACGGGGCCGCGCAGGTCCGGCCGGGCCTCGGCGCGAGCGCCACCCCCTCGCCCAGTGGGACGAAGAAGTCGGACAAGCCCGTACCGTCCGGCTCGGCAACCGTCTCGTCACCTCCGTCCGGCGGCGCCTCCGCCACGTCCGGGAGGCACGGCACGGGAGCCGGGTCGGGCGGGCAGCAGAGCGGGGGCGTGCCGCTGACCGCCACCATCAGCTCGTACAACTGGGAAGAGCCCTGCGACAAGTACTACGTGCTGGACCAGAAGCCGAACGACGTGCCTCCGCCGCCTCCGCCGCAGGACACCCGCGGCTGGGCCAGGGCGCTCGGCGGGGTGGACGGCGGCAACATGCTGCTCGAAGTCACCGTGCAGGGAAAGTCGGGGCAGGCCGTCGTGCTGAACGGAGTGCATGTGCGGACGCTGTCCCGGAAGGCGCCGCTGGCGTGGTCGGCGTATTCGATGGGCGACGGCTGCGGGAGCGGCATCACCCCGCAGTCCTTCGACATCGACCTCGACGACGGCCGGCCGACCCTCACCCCGGTGGCGGGGCAGCAGGGGGATGCGCGGGTGCCGCCGAAGAACTTCCCGTTCCGGGTGTCCTCCACCGATGTGGAGGTCCTCGACCTCAACGCCCATGTCGAAGGGCACGACGTCAGCTGGTACCTGGAGCTGGAGTGGAGCAGCGGCGGCCGTGAGGGGACGCTGCGCATCGACGACGGCGGGAAGCCGTTCCGTACGAGCAGCATCAAGACGCGGCCGCAGTACAGGTACCGGTACGACACGGCCCAGTGGGTGGTCCCGGACTGAGACCGGCGGTCACGGCCACCGGGCCGGTGCGTACGGACTGACCGACGTCCCGGTCAGAGGCGCTCGGGGGTCCTGATGCCGAGCAGCTTCATGCCCTGGTGCAAGGTGCGGGCGGTGAGGTCCGAGAGGAAGAGGCGGTTCTCGGCCACATCGCCCGGAACCTCGGGCTTCAGCACCGGGCACTGGTCGTAGAACGTCGTGAAGAGCGACGACAGCTGGTAGAGGTACGAGGCCAGCTTGTGCGGCTCGTACGCGGCGGCGACCTCGGCCACGATCTCGCCGAACTGGTCCAGGTGCAGGCCCAGCGCGCGCTCGGCCGGGGCCAGCTCCAGCTCCGGGTGCGGCTGCGGCTTCAGCTCGCCGGCCTTGCGCTTGATGGAGCGGGAACGGGCGTGCGCGTACTGGATGTACACGCTCGTGTCGCCGTTCAGCGACACCATCTGGTCCAGGTCGAACTTGTAGTCGCGCGCCGCCGACGTCGACAGGTCCGCGTACTTCACCGCGCCGACACCGACCTGCGCGCCGCGCTCGGCGATCTCCTCGTCGGTGAGGTCCTGGGCCTTCTCGCGCACGACGGCGGACGCCCGGTCGATCGCCTCGTCCAGCAGGTCCGCCAGCCGGACAGTCTCGCCCTCACGGGTCTTGAACGGCTTGCCGTCCTTGCCGAGCACCGTGCCGAAGGCGAGCTGCACGGCCTTGACGTCCTCGTTCAGCCAGCCGGCCCGGCGAGCCGTCTCGAAGACCATCTTGAAGTGCAGGGACTGCCGCGCGTCCACCACGTACAGCAGGGTGTTCGCCTTGAGGTTCTGGACGCGGTCGCGGATCGCGGAGAGGTCCGTCGCCGCGTAGCCGTAACCGCCGTTCGACTTCTTGACGATCAGCGGCACCGGGTTGCCGTCCGGGCCCTTCACATCGTCGAAGAAGACGCAGAGCGCACCCTCGGAGCGGACGGCGACGCCCGATTCCTCCAGGATGCGGCAGGTCTCCTCCAGCATGTCGTTGTAGCCGGACTCGCCGACGATGTCGGCGTCGCGGATCTCCATGTCGAGCTTGTTGAAGACCGAGTAGAAGTAGATCTTCGACTCATCGACGAAGCGCTGCCACATGGACAGGGTCTCCTCGTCGCCCGCCTGGAGCGCGACGACCCGGTCCCGGGAGCGGGCCTTGAACTCCTCGTCGGAGTCGAAGTGCGCCCGCGACGCCTTGTAGAGCCGGTTCAGCGAGGACATGGCGGCTTCGCCGTCCGCCGCGCCGCCGTCGCCCTCGTGGTTCAGCTCGCCCGGGTGCTCGATCAGGTACTGGATGAGCATGCCGAACTGGGTGCCCCAGTCGCCGATGTGGTGGCGCCGGACCACGGTCTCGCCGGTGAACTCCAGGATCTGCACCATCGCGTCACCGATCACCGCGGAACGGAGGTGACCGACGTGCATCTCCTTGGCCACGTTCGGCTGCGCGTAGTCGATGACCGTGGTGCCCGCGGCGCTGTTGTACGGGACACCGAGGCGGCCCTCGTCGTCCGCGTCGCGCGCGGCGAGGGTCTCGACGATCGCCCTGTCGCTGAGCGTCACATTCAGGAAGCCGGGGCCGGAGACCTCGATCTCCTTGATCAGGCCGCCCGCCGGGATCGCGGCCGTGACCTGGGACGCCAGCTCGCGCGGGTTGCCCTTGAGCTTCTTGGCGAGGGCCAGGATGCCGTTGGCCTGGAAGTCGGCCCGGTCGCTTCGTCGCAGCAGCGGGTCCGCGGTGCCGGCATCCGGCAGAGCTGCCGTCAGGGCGTCCGCCAGCTGCTGCTGGAGCGTGGAAGCGAGGGAATTGACCGAGGCCATGGGCTGGCTGCCGTTTCCGTAGGGGTACAAGGGATCACGCCCAGTATTCCACGGTGAGTAAAGCCGTTTTCGCGCTGCCGGTGGGACCTGGGAGAATGGCGGTGCCCCTACGAGCCCCGCAAGGGTGTTCCTACGAGTCCTACAAGAGAGAAGGACGTGCAGACCGTGGCTCAGAGTCAGAGCAGCACCGAGACCGACTGGGTCTCCCGCTTCGCGGACGATGTCATCGCCGAATCGGAGCGTCGTGCGCCTGGCAAACCGGTCGTCGTCGCGTCCGGCCTCTCCCCGTCGGGCCCGATCCACCTGGGCAACCTCCGCGAGGTCATGACCCCGCACCTGGTCGCCGACGAGATCCGCCGCCGCGGCTACACCGTCCGGCACCTGATCTCCTGGGACGACTACGACCGCTACCGCAAGGTGCCGAACGGCGTTCCGGGGGTCGACGAGTCCTGGGCCGAGCACATCGGCAAGCCGCTGACCTCGGTGCCCGCCCCGGCCGGGTCCACGCACCCGAACTGGGCCGAGCACTTCAAGGCCGCCATGACCGCCGCGCTGGACGAGCTGGGTGTCGAGTACGACGGCATCAGCCAGACCGAGCAGTACACGGCGGGCGCGTACCGCGAGCAGATCCTGCACGCGATGAAGCACCGCGGCGACATCGACGCCGTCCTCGACCGGTACCGGACGAAGAAGGACCCGTCGGCTGCGGGCGCGGCGGGAGCCAAGGGCGGGAAGAAGCCGCAGCAGCAGAAGAAGGTCGACGAGGCAGAGCTGGAGGCCGAGGCGGGCTCCGGCGCGGCGAGCGAGGACGACGGCAGCGGCGGCTCGGCCGGCTACTTCCCGTACAAGCCCTACTGCGGCAACTGCGAGAAGGACCTCACGACCGTCACGTCGTACGACGACGACAGCACCGAGCTGAACTACACCTGTGCGGCCTGCGGCTTCGCCGAGACCGTCCGGCTGAGCGAGTTCAACCGCGGCAAGCTGGTCTGGAAGGTCGACTGGCCGATGCGCTGGTCGTACGAGGGCGTGATCTTCGAGCCGAGCGGCGTGGACCACTCCTCGCCCGGCTCCTCGTTCGTCGTCGGCGGCCAGATCGTCCGCGAGATCTTCGACGGCGTGCAGCCGATCGGCCCGATGTACGCGTTCGTCGGGATCTCCGGCATGGCGAAGATGTCCTCCAGCAAGGGCGGCGTGCCGACCCCGGCCGACGCGCTGAAGATCATGGAGGCGCCGCTGCTGCGCTGGCTGTACGCGCGCCGCAGGCCCAACCAGTCCTTCAAGATCGCCTTCGACCAGGAGATCCAGCGGCTCTACGACGAGTGGGACTCGCTGGCGCGGAAGATCGCCGACGGCTCGGTGCTGCCCGCCGACGCCGCCGCGTACGCACGGGCCATCGGCACGGCCGCCGGTGAGCTGCCGCGTACGCCCCGCCCGCTGCCCTACCGCACGCTCGCGTCGGTCGTCGACATCACGGGCGGGCACGACGAGCAGACGCTGCGCATCCTGAGCGAGCTGGACCCGGAGAACCCGCTGGCCTCGCTCGACGAGGCCCGGCCGCGTCTCGACCGCGCCGAGAACTGGATCACCAGCCAGGTCCCGGCCGAGGCCCGCACCATCGTCCGCGCCGAGCCGGACAAGGAGCTGCTCGGTTCGCTGGACGAGCAGGGCCGGGAGTCGCTGCGGCTGCTCCTGGAGGGGCTGGACTCGCACTGGTCGCTGGACGGGCTCACCACGCTCGTCTACGGGGTGCCGAAGACGCTGGCTGGCCTGGAGCCGGACGCCAAGCCGACGCCCGAGCTGAAGGCCGCGCAGCGGTCCTTCTTCGCGCTGCTGTACCGGCTGCTGGTGAGCCGGGACACGGGGCCGCGGCTGCCGACGCTGCTGCTGGCCGTGGGCGCGGACCGGGTGCGGAGGCTGCTGGGCGCGTAGGCGGTGCTCGTACGGAGGGCCGTCACCCGGATCACCGGGTGGCGGCCCTCCGCCGTTGCCGGGCTCCGGGCGTCGGACCCGCCCGTTGTCGGGTGCGGGGCGGGGCGGTGTGATGCGGTGGGGTGCCCGGTGCGGTGCGGTGCGGTGCGGTGTGGCGCTTCGCGACTACGCGATGTGGTCCGCTTCGAGTTCCGCGTGGAAGCGGTTCTTGAACTCCGGCATCAGACGGCGGATCAGTGCCGCGCTGCGCGGGTGCCTGACGTTGTGGCCGTCCGAGACGTGTATGTCGAGGGCCTCGATGCTCGGGAAGTCGTGGTGCTGGTTCACGAACGCGGCGAACACCTCGTACGCGATCTCGGCGAACTCCGCGTCCTCCTGCGCCCACTCCGCCGGGTCCTGCTCGGGCTGAGGCATCGGCCTGGGTTCCGGCTGGGGTTCCGGCCGGTGTTCCGGCTGAGGCTCCTGCTGGTGTTCCTGCCGGGGGCCCTGCTGGAGTCCCGGCTCGGGCTCCGCGGCGCGGGGGCCCGGGACGGCGCCGATCGTGCCCACGTTGCCCAGGGGACGGGTGCGGCCGCCGGGGCCCAGCGGGACCATGACCGGGGCGGGCTCCAGACCTTCGACGTAGGCCGGGTCGTACGCGCTCTCATAGGCGTCGTCCGGGACCCGGGGCGCCGTGAACCACGGGCTCTCGTGCGAGCCGGGGCCCTCCTGGGGCCACTCCTCGGCGGCGGCCGGGTGGGAGGGGTGGGTGTGCTGAGGCTGCTGCTGTCCGAATTGTTGCTGTTGTTCTTGTTGTTGTTGCTGCTGTTCCTGTTCCTGCTGTTGTTGTTCCTGCTCTGGCGGGTGCTGCTGCTGGGGGTCCTGTCGCGGGTGGTGTTCGGCGTACGGCAATTCGGGCGGGAACTCGTCCACTTCTGCCGCGGACAGGGCCTGGGCCGGGGCCGGGGGCAGCAGGGCCGGTTCGATGCCCGAGGCGGCCAGGCCGGCGGCGGCGGTCTCGGCCAGCGGGACGCCGTACTTCGCCAGGCGCAGCGGCATCAGGGACTCGACGGGTGCCTTGCGGCGCCAGTTGCGGCCGAAGCGGGCCTGGAGGCGGGCCTGGTAGATCAGCCGGTCCTGTTCGAGCTTGATGACCTGCTCGTAGGAACGGAGTTCCCAGAGCTTCATGCGGCGCCAGAGCCGGAACGTCGGCACGGGGGAGAGGAGCCAGCGGGTGAGCCGCACGCCCTCCATGTGCTTGTCGGCGGTGATGTCGGCGATCCGGCCCACGGCGTGCCGGGCGGCCTCGACGGAGACCACGAACAGCACCGGGATGACCGCGTGCATGCCGACGCCGAGCGGGTCGGGCCAGGCCGCGGCGCCATTGAAGGCGATCGTCGCGGCGGTCAGCAGCCAGGCCGTCTGGCGCAGCAGCGGGAACGGGATGCGCAGCCAGGTCAGCAGCAGATCCAGGGCGAGCAGGACACAGATGCCCGCGTCGATGCCGATCGGGAAGACCAGCGAGAAGTCCCCGAAGCCCTTCTGCAGCGCAAGCTCGCGCACCGCGGCGTACGAACCCGCGAAACCGATCGCGGCGATGAGCACCGCACCGGCGACCACGAGCCCGATGAGTATCCGGTGCGTGCGTGTCAGCTGCATCGCGGCCACCCGCGTTCCCCTCCCCGTCTCCCGTATCCGACGCCTGCCCCGGCGCTCTGCATGGGCGTCCTGCTTCGACTTCTGGCGGGCACAGCCTGGCACATGAGGGCGCGGCGTGTTGCGCGGGGAGGGGCGAAGCCCGGTACTCGGGGGAGGACCGGGCTTCGTGAAACCGCTGCTGGACAGGGGCGTTGGGGGTGCGTTCCGCGGCGCTCCGCCGTGCCCCGCAGGGTCGGCTAGCTCGTCTTCTTTTCCGTGGCCTTCTCGCTCGCCTTCGACGACGCGCCGGGCTCGGCGGACCCGCTCGGGGCGTCCGGCTTGGAGTCGGCGGCGGTGGCGGCGGCGACCGAGGCCACCGCCTCCTTCGCCGCCTTCTCGGCGCCCTTCAGGATGTCGTCGGCGGACGGGGTCTTCGCGCCCGCGTAACCCGCGCCGTTGTAGGTGAGGGTGACGACGACGTTCTCCGTACGGGCCACGATCGTCGCGTACTTGAAGTCCTCGCTCGTCTTGGCGAGGTCATACGTGATCTTGGTGGCCTGCTCGCCGATACCGGGGACGGACGCCTCGGCGACCTTCTTCGCGCCCTCGGCCGCCTTGGCCTTGGCAACCTGCTTCGTGTAGTCCTGCTGCGCGCGCGTGGCACCGCTGCCCAGGGCCTGGTCCGAGTCGAAGCGGGTGAAGCCGACGTCGAGCCAGCGGTACTGGGAGCCCTTCACGCCTTTGTCGTCGAGGCCGTTCCAGGAGCAGCCGGCGCGGTACGCGGTGTCGCTGGAGTTGGCAGTGGTTCCGCCCTTGGACTTCGTCTTGGGGACCAGGGAGGTGACCGTCTTCGAGCCGATCGACTTGCACGGGTTGGGCAGGGCGGTGAATTTGGCGGGCTCGACAGTCGATTCCGACTTCTTCGCACTCGGTGCCGTGGACGACGAGGACGAACCCGACGAGTCCTTCTTGTCCTTGTCGCCGGAGTCCGACGAGCAGCCGGCGACGACGAGCATGACCGGAACGGCGGCGCAGGCGAGTATGCGGGTGAGTCGCGGGGCTGAACGGTGCATGGTTCCTTCACTCGGGTGGCGCGGCGGGCGGGCTGCCGGGGGCGGCGGCGGACGTTCCGGCGGGTTTTCCGGAGGGCCCACGGTACGACGGACGGCGACCGGATGCCGCCTCGGTCGCGCGCTCGGCGGGCGGGGGAGCAGCCGGTCCGAATGCTCCGGGCGGGGCTACTCGCTGAACTTGTCGACCAGCTTCTGGGCCAGCGACTGGGCCCTCTCCTGCAGTTCCTTGCTGTCGGGGACCACCGTGGAGACGGTCGGCTGCTCGGTGTACTGGATGGTCACGATGACGTTGGATGTGCGGAATACCACGCTCACCGTGCGGTTCTTCGCGGTGGAGCCTGCCCGGGTGAGCAGATCGTTGAGAAACGCGCTGTCGCCGAGGCCGTCGAGGGTGCGCGGCAGGAGGCTCTCGTCGGACCCCTCGGAGTCGCCGGAACTGCCGGCCGTACCGGTGCCGGCGTCGTCGGTCTTGCCGCCGTCGGTGCCGTCGTCCGTGGGCTTGTCCGTCTTCTTGCCCTTGGCGGCCGGGCCCGACAGGGCGTCGTGCGAGGCGGGTCCCGACGCGGAATCCGCTGCGGATTCCGTTGCGAGATCCGACGTGGAATCCGATGCGGGATCCGTTGCGGGGAGCGTCTTCTTCTTCGCGCTGCCGGAAGTGGCGGCGTCGGCGTCCGAGGACAGACCGGCGGCGGCCTCCTTCGTCGCGTAGATCTCGCGCGCGCGGTCGTCGTCGCTCACCGAGGGGTCGTAGGACACGACCCGCTCGAAGTCGACGAAGAGGGTGTGCGAGGAGCCGGGGGCCTCGGACTTCCAGCGGCAGCCGACCCGGCGGTCGGTGTCGTAGGTGACGGTGGCCGCGCCTTCGTAGACCTTCTGCCGTTGGTCCTCGGGGAGTTCGGCGGCGCCCGGGAGCAGGTCCTTCAGGGAGGACGGCGCAACGGCGCGGCAAGGGTCGAGGAGCGTGCGGTACTTGCCGGGGGCCGCGGCGGCGACCGTCGCCTCGCCGGGCTTGCTGTCGGGGGCGGAGCCGCCCGTTCCAGTGCTGGCACTGCAGCCGACGACAAGCGCTGCCATGAGCGCGATGCCGGGCACGTACGCCATTCGTCGCACGGTCCTGGGCTCCCTTCGTGCGAAAAACGGTTGTCGCTCGATGGCGACCGGTGGACACAATGTCTATCGCACGCGCCGCTGCGATTGCCGGTCGACCAACTCATTTGCCGACCTTGGCACCGGTTTTGCGCTTTCAGGCTTTTCGGGGGTATCGAGGAACTATGTCGTATGTAGAGGTGCCGGGCGCGAAGGTCCCGATCCGCATGTGGGCGGACCCGGCTTCGGTCGAGGACGTCGCGATGCAGCAGCTGCGCAACGTGGCCACCCTGCCCTGGATCAAGGGGCTCGCCGTCATGCCGGACGTCCACTTCGGCAAGGGGGCGACGGTCGGTTCGGTCATCGCGATGCACGGCGCGGTCTGTCCGGCGGCGGTCGGCGTGGACATCGGCTGCGGGATGTCCGCGGTGAAGACGTCCCTGACGGCCAACGACCTCCCCGGTGACCTGTCCCGGCTGCGATCGAAGATCGAGCAGGCCATTCCGGTGGGCCGCGGCATGCATGACGAGGCCGTGGACCCGGACCGGCTGTACGGCCTCTCGGCGAAGGGGTGGGAGGACTTCTGGGGACGGTTCGACGGAGTGGCCGATGCGGTCAAGTTCCGTCAGGAGCGGGCCACGAAGCAGATGGGAACGCTCGGATCGGGCAACCACTTCATCGAGTTCTGCCTCGACGAATCGGGCTCCGTCTGGCTGATGCTGCACTCCGGTTCGCGGAACATCGGCAAGGAACTGGCCGACTTCCACATCGGCCAGGCCCAGAAACTGCCGCACAACCAGGATCTGATCGACCGGGACCTGGCCGTCTTCATCGCCGACACCCCGCAGATGACGGCGTACCGGAACGACCTGTTCTGGGCGCAGGAGTACGCGAAGCACAACCGCGCCGTCATGATGGCGCTCTTCCAGAACGTGGTCCGCAAGGAGTTCAAGAAGGCCAAGGTCACCTTCGAGCCGGTCATCTCCTGCCACCACAACTATGTGGCGGAGGAGCGGTACGAGGGCATGGACCTGCTGGTCACGCGGAAGGGAGCGATCCGCGCGGGCTCCGGGGACTTCGGGATCATCCCGGGTTCGATGGGCACCGGCTCGTACATTGTGAAGGGCCTCGGGAACGAGAAGTCCTTCAACTCGGCCTCGCACGGAGCCGGCCGGAGGATGAGCCGGAACGCCGCGAAGCGGCGCTTCTCGACGCAGGACCTGGAAGACCAGACGCGGGGTGTGGAGTGCCGCAAGGACTCCGGTGTGGTGGATGAGATTCCGGCCGCGTACAAGCCGATCGAGCAGGTCATCGAGCAGCAGCGGGACCTGGTGGAGGTCGTCGCCAAGCTCAAGCAGGTGGTGTGCGTGAAGGGCTGAGGCTTCTTCGCGCGTGCGGATTCGCTCGTGTGGATTCGCGCGTGTGGATTCATGCGTGCGGAACGAGGGCCCCGGGCGCGGGATGCGCGTCCGGGGCCCTTCGGGCTGCTCGCTCCGGGCCCTCGGGTGACCGCCGGGCTCAGGCGGTGCGGTGGACCTTGGAGTTGGAGGCCTGGGCGCGGGGCCGGACCACCAGGAGGTCGATGTTGACGTGGCTGGGGCGGGTGACGGCCCAGGTGATGGTGTCGGCCACGTCGTCGGCGGTGAGGGGGGCCTCGACGCCCGCGTACACCTTTTCCGCCTTCTCGGTGTCGCCGCGGAAGCGGGTGGTGGCGAACTCCTCCGTCTTGACCATGCCGGGGGCCACCTCGATGACGCGGACCGGGGTGCCGACGATCTCCAGCCGGAGAGTCTCGGCCAGGACGTGTTCGCCGTGCTTGGCGGCCACGTAGCCACCGCCGCCCTCGTACGTGGAGAGGCCCGCGGTGGAGGAGAGGATCACGATCGTTCCGTCGCCGCCCGCGGTGAGTGCGGGGAGCAGGGCCTGGGTGACGTTGAGTGTGCCGATGACGTTCGTCTCGTACATCTGGCGCCAGTCGGCGGGGTCGCCGGTGGCGACGGGGTCGGCACCGAGTGCGCCGCCCGCGTTGTTGACGAGGACGGCGAGGGTACGGAACGCCGTGGCGAACTCGTCCACCGCGTTGCGGTCGGTGACGTCCAGGGCGTAGGCGGTTGCCTGCTGGCCCGCCTCGTTGATCTCGGCGGCGAGCGCCTCGATGCGGTCCTTGCGGCGGGCGGTCAGGACGACGCGGTAGCCGGCTGCGGCCAGCTGTCGGGCGGTCGCGGCGCCGATGCCGCTGCTCGCTCCGGTGATGACGGCGATCGGGGTGGCAGCCATGACGGACTCCTCGGGCAGCTGATCGGTACGGGGCCAGGATAGGCAGGCGTGCGGTCAGTGGTTGCGGGGGGCGTACATGAGGACGGCCATGCCCGCCAGGCAGATCAGCGCGCCGGTCACGTCCCAGCGGTCGGGGCGGTAGCCGTCGGCGACAACGCCCCAGGCGATCGAGCCCGCGACGAAGACACCGCCGTACGCGGCGAGGATGCGGCCGAACTCGCCGTCCGGCTGGAGTGTGGCGACGAAACCGTAGGCGCCGAGCGCGAGGACGCCCGCACCGATCCAGCTCCAGCCGCGGTGCTCACGTACGCCCTGCCAGACGAGCCAGGCACCGCCGATCTCGAAGAGCGCGGCGACGACGAACAGAGCGACAGAGCGAGCGACGGCCATGGACGCAGCGTGTCATGGAAAGCGGAGGGCGAGGCAGAGGGGGCAGGGGGAAGAGGCAGGGGGAGGAGGCAGGGGGAGCGGTCGGGGGCGACTGGGGGCCCAAGGAGGTCCGGGGAGGCGCAGGGAGGTCCTGGGAGGCCCCGGGAGGTCGCGAGGGAGAGGCGCGCCGAACTCGTGGTGAAATGTGGATGTTTCGGGGTGATCTGTATCTTCAGGGCATGGTAGTGACACGTAGAGCCGCGCCCGTGGTGACCACCGCGGCGGCGGCGATGGCTATGGCTTTGGCCGTGGGGCTGGGAATGTGTGGCGCGGCTGGTGCTGCGGATACGGATACGGATACGGATACGACTAGGGCCGTGGCCGTGGCCGGGGCTGGGGACAGGATGGTGACCGGTTCGGTGACCGGGGGCATCGCGCCCGAGGCGGATGTGTCGCACCACGGCCATGTCTCGCTGTGGGGTTCGGGGCTCGGGGTCTGGGTGCAGAGCGTGGACCACGGACCGTCGAACCTGGCCGGTGTGACCGTACGGGTGCGTACGTCGCTGTCGCTCTCCGGGCGCCAGGAGTTTCCGGAGAGTTGTCTGCAGGCGGACCGGCAGACCGTGCTGTGTCGGACGGGCGAGCTGCGCACGGACGTGCCGGAGGGGCGGCAGCTCGCTCTCGAACTGCAGCTCGCGGGGCGGCCGGACGAGGTCGTCGTGCGGGTCGACACGCTGTGGAACGGCGGAGCGACCGATCGGAACCCGAAGAACAACGACCACGAGGTGCTGGCTCCGGCCACCGGGGACGAGTACGTCTTCTGACCCCCGGCGGTCGGCGATGCCGACGATGTCGTCGGTGATGTCGGAGGGACGGGCGCCGCGGGTGCAGGGCAGCGCGGAACGGTGTGCTGCGGTGGGCTTCGGCGCGGGGTGCGTGCTCATAAGGTGAGCGCGGCCCGCAGGGCTGCCGGGTCGGAACGGTCGCTCGCCCAGGCGATGTAGCCGTCCGGGCGGATCAGCAGGGTGGTCGTGCGGTCGCTGCGCCAATGCGCGTGCACCAACGGGATGGATGAGGGTGGAGCGGCGGCCTCGGTGGGGGTGACGAGGACGAATGCGCCATCGCGCAGGAGTTGGTGGAGGCGGCCCTCCCGCAGACTCAGGTCCGGGGCGCGCTTCGCGGTGAGTGGGTGGGCCCCGCGCGGGGCCGCGTAGGCGATCGAGATGCCGGAGACCAGGCCGATGGTCTTGTCGGAGGCGGGCCGGATCATGGACAGCGCTGTGGTGGTGAAGGCCCGGACCGTTCGCTGGAGCGGGGTGTGGGCCATGGCGAGGCGGAGGATTGCTCCGCTGGAACGGAGCACCATGGTGCCGACCGGGTGCCGTTCGGTGTGATAGCTGTCGAGCAGTGCCTCCGGGGCGGCCGTGTGTCCGCGCAGTACGGCGGCGAGCTTCCAGGAGAGATTGGCCGCGTCCTGGAGGCCGGTGTTCATGCCCTGCCCGCCTGCGGGTGAGTGGACATGGGCGGCGTCCCCCGCGAGGAAGACGCGGCCGGTGCGGTAGGCCCGCACCTGGCGTTCGTCGCTGTGGAAGCGGGAGATCCAGCGCGCGTCGTGCATGCCGTAGTCGGTGCCGAGGGCGCGGCGGGTGATCGCGCGGAGTTCGTCGAGGTCGACGGGGGCGCTGTCGGCGGGCTGGTGGGTGCGGGTCCAGCCCATCACGCGGTACCAGCCGTCGCCGAAGGGGGCGATGAAGGTGAAGGCGTCCCCTACGCCGTTGATCGTCAGGAGGTCGGGCGGCTCCTCGGTGAGCCGGACGTCGGCGAGGACGATCGACCGGATGACGGCCTCCCCGGGGAAGGGAAGGCCGAGTGCCTGGCGCACCCGGCTGCGCACTCCGTCGGTACCGACGAGGTAGCGGGCGCTGAGCGTGGTCGCCCTGCCGTCCGCCTCGCGCAGTTCGGCGGTGACGGTCCCCGATGCGGCGTCCTGGTGGAGCGCCGTCAGCTCCGTGCCGTACCGGAAATGGACGCCCGCGGTGCGGCCGCGGCGCTCCAGCAGGCGCTCCACCTCGTACTGCGGGGTGATCAGCACGAAGGGGAAGCGGGTGCGCAGCCGGGAGAGATCGAGCGAGACCTTGCCGAAGAAGCGCAGGGCGGAGAGGGATGTGCCCGTCTTGATGAGCTCGTCGGCCACGCCGCGGTTGTCGAGCAGTTCGAGTGTGCGGGCGTGTACGGCGAAGGCGCGCGTCATGTTGCTGGTCTCGTGCGGGCGGCGCTCCACGAGCGTGACCGAGAGGCCCTGGGCGGCCAGGTCGCCGGCGAGCAGCAGGCCGGTGGGGCCTGCGCCCACGACGAGTACGTCGATGGTGCCGGTGCTGGTGTCGGTGTCGGGTGCGGTGCTCGGGGTGGTGGTCATGTCTGCCTCCTGTGCCCGTTCGTCAGCGGTCACCTTCGTGCCAACAAGCGTTGGTCAACACTTGTTGGCAACCGTAGCTCCCGCACAGTTGGCGTGTCAACAGGTGTTGGCCTACATTTGTTGGCATGAAGACGAAGCCCGCCGCCCCCCGCCGCTCGGATGCCACCCGGGCTGCGATCCTCGAAGCTGCGCGTGAGCGGTTCGCTGCCGACGGGTACGAGCGCGCCACCATCCGGGCCATCGCCCGCGACGCGAATATCGATCCGTCGATGGTCATGCGCTACTACGGCAACAAAGAGGGGCTTTTCGCTGCGGCGTCCGTGATCGACCTGCGGATCTTCGAGCTGGGCGCGATACCGGACAAGCACATCGGCGCCGCCTTCGTCGCGCACTTCCTGGACCGGTGGGAGGGCGACGACGTGCTCACGGGCCTGCTCAGGGTGGGCGTCACCAATGACGCCGGCGCCGAGCGGATGAGGGAGGTCTTCGCCCAGCAGATCGGTCCGATGGCGGCCGGTGTCTGCCCCGACCCGGCCGCCGCACCGCGCCGGGCGGCCCTCGTCGCCTCGCAGATTCTGGGGATGGCGCTTGCGCGGTACGTCCTGCGCATCGAGCCTGCCGTCTCGATGCCGCGCGACGAGGTGATCGCCTGGCTCGCACCCACCATTCAGCGCTACCTGACCGCCGAGCGGCCTTAAGGGCATCTGTAGAGGCATCTGTCGAACGTGCTGGTCATGGCCGTTCGATGGTGGCGGTGGCGGTGGCGGTGGCGGTGGAACGGTGGCCCGGGGCGGCGGGCGGCGGCCGGGGCGGTCGGCGACCCGGTGGCGAGGGTGCGACGGTCGGCTGCGGTGATCGAGCTGCCGGACGCCCCGCAGCATCTGCTTCGTACACTTTCTGCATGCCGCAGAAGTCCCGGGGGCGCCGCAGTGCGCTGATGGCCGAGCTGACCGTCGAGTCACGCCGTTACATGGCCGCGTACGCCCTCTTCAATCAGGCCGTAGCGGACCACCTGCGGTTGCATCCGACGGATCTCCAGTGCCTCAACCTGCTCAGTCTGGAGGCAGCCCCGGTCACCACGGGGCGCGTCGCCGAGCTGACCGGGCTCACCACCGGGTCGGCGACCCGGCTGGTCGACCGGTTGGAGCGGGGCGGCTACGTGACGCGCGAGCGGGACACGGCCGACCGGCGGCGGGTGCTCGTCACGACCGTTCCGGAGCGGATGGCGGAGATCGGTGCGGTGTGGGGGCGGCTGAACGGGGCGTGGGCGGCGATGTTCGAGGCGTACGACGATGACGAAGTGGCGCTGCTCATCGCGCATATGCGGCGGACCGCCGAGCTGAGCGCGCGGCAGGTCACGGCGTTGCGGGAGGGCGGCCCGTCAGTCATTGGCTCCTGAGGGCTCTGAGGTTCCTGGGGCTCCTGAGGGTTCCGAGCTGCTGGGGGATCGTGAGGCTTCCGGGTCGAAGGCCGGCGGGCTCGATGGTGCCCCGCCCCTGCCCCGGCCGGTTTCCCGGCCGTTCTCCTGGCCGGTTTCCCGGGCGTCGTCCGGGGAGGTGGGCGCGAAGTCGTGGAGCGCCTTCGTGACAATCGTGTCCAGGTGGGTGTGGTGGGCGCCCCGCCAGTAGACCCGGTCGCACTCCGTGCACTGCGCGAAGACGTCGTACGAGCGCCGGGTGCCGTGTTCCAGCCGGCCGCTGACGGAGTCCTTGTCGGCCGCCTTCAGCGGGCCGTTGCAGGCGGTGCATCTGGTCCAGGGGGCCAGGTGCGGGGCGAACCGTTCCAGCACGTCCCGGAGTTGGTCCTCCGGCCGGTCGCTGTAGACGTACGCGCCGGCCCAGATCTCCCGTCGGTGCAGCAGTCCGCGGTCCCGGGAGAGCAGGACGCGGCGCTCGTCCGCCGACCGGGCGGCCAGCGCGGCGTCGCCGATGTCCTCGCTCTCGTACGCCGCGTCGACACCCAGCAGCCGAAGCCGCCGGGCGAGCGTGCCGAGGTGGACGTCGAGCAGGAACCGCAGGGGCGCGCCCGGGACGCGCTGCGGGCGTTCCACGGCGCGCACCTCGACCAGTTCGCCCGCCCCCGGGATGTGTGAGACGGATACGGGCCGGCCGTCGACCAGGAGCTGCCCGGCCTCGGTGAGCGGGATGCCGAGCGACTCCACGACATGGCCGAGGGTGGACGAGCCGTCGGTGGTCACGGCCGAGCGTCCCCGACGGCGTTCATGGGCGACGAAGAGCCGCAGCTCAGGGGCGACTTCGAGGTGGATTTCCGGTCCGTTCACCTCGTCAGGATGTCATCGAGTGGGGTGCGTCGGCGAGGGCTTTCCGCGCGGGCGCCACCGTCACGGGGCTCTGCCGCCGGGGTGCAGGGCTCAGGGGCGGAAGGCGGCCGCGTTTTCCTCGGCCCAGGTGGCGAAGGTGCGGGCCGGGCGGCCGGTCAGCTTCTCCGTATCGCCGGTCACCTCGGCCGGTGAGCCGTCCGCGGCGGCGGCGTAGGCGAGCAGCGCGTCGGCGATCGGCCCGGGAACGAAGGGGGCCACGGACTCCTTCCAGGCCGCTCCGGTCACGGTGTTGACGGCAATGGGGCGCCCGGATGCGGCCGCCAGCAGGCCGACCTGCTCGGTGGCGGTGAGCGATTCGGGGCCGGTGAGGTGGTACGCCGCGTTCCGCAGCAGAGGGTCGGTGAGAACGGCGAGGGCGGCCTCGGCGATGTCCGTCCCATGGATCGGGCTGGTGTGGCTGCGGGGGTGGGGGAGGTCGACGGAGCCGCGGGCCCGTACCGACTGCGCCCACTGGTACGCGTTGCTCGCGAAGGCACCCGGGCGGAGCAGCGTCGTGGTGAGGGGTGAGGCCGTCAGAGCCCGCTCCACCGCGTGGTGGGAGGCGGCGATCGGGTTGTCATGGGCGTCCGGGGCGAGGACCGAGCTGGAGGACAGCAGCACGATGTGGCCGACCCCGGCGGCCTCGGCTGCGGAGAGGAAGGCGTCGATGCCGGACGCCTCGGCGTAGAGGAAAACGGCGTCGACCCCGTCGAGAGCGGTCGCGAAGGTGGTCGGATCGCCGAGATCGCAGGCCACGACCGGTACGCCGGCGGGCAGTGCGCCGGCCGTGGCCGGGAGGGGAGCGGTACGTGCGGCGGCGGTCGGGCCGGTGAGCCGGTCGGGGTTGCGGGAGGCGGCGCGTACGGCGTGGCCGTCCCGGTGCAGAAGCGAGACGAGCATGGCGCCGATGCGGCCGCGGCATCCGGTGACGAGAGTGAGCATGGGGAGGGGTCTCCTCTGATGGTGTTCCGCCGGGTGTCCCGTCGGGCGTTTCCCTGGGCGTTTCCTTGGGCGTTTCCTTGAGGGGCTCGCCGGGGTCTCTCCGAAAGGCCAGCTGCCTGATCCGAGCATGTACCTGCTTCGCGCATAAACTGCGTGGCGCAGAGAATATCCTGAGGGAAGGTCCGCCCGTCAAACGTTTTCGGGCGGGCGCCGGGTGCCTACAGTTCCCGCATGAAGATCCTCGACCTCGAACCCGGCGATGCCCGACTGGCCGCCGACCTGCTTCCCGTCCTGCGTGAACTCCGTCCCCACCTCACCGAGGAACTCTTCCGGGAGGTGTATGAGAAGGGGTACCCGCAGGGACTGCGGTTCAGCGCCGCCTACGACGACGACGGCGCCTGCGTGGGCGCGGCCGGTTGGCGTGTCGTCCACAACACCAGCCGGATCCGGATGCTGTACGTCGACGACCTGGTCACCGCCGAAGCGTCCCGTTCCACCGGCGTCGGCCGTCGGCTGCTCGGGCACCTCGAAGGGCGGGCCAGGGAGGCGGGTTGTCTGCACCTCAACCTGGACTCGGGCACGCAGCGCACCGACGCCCACCGCTTCTATCTGCGGGAGCGGCTGAGCATCGGCGCGTTCAACTTCGAGAAGGTCCTCGATCTGGACTGAGGTCAGCGCGCCCCACCCGGGGTGAGATCCAGCCGCCAGTCGTTCGTCAGCAGCGCGTGGCCGGGCGGGTACTCGAAGTCGCACTCGCCGATCAGGGTGAAGCCCGCCTTGCGGCACACCGCGTTCGACGCGCCGTTGTCGACGGACGGATAGGCGTGCAGACAGCGGTGTTTGTGCTCGGCGCGGGCCTGCTCGGCCACGGCCGCTGTGGCGGCCGTGGCGATGCCCAGGCCCTGGTACCCGGGGAGGACGGCCCACCCCGTCTCGTATACCTCCCGGCCCTGCCAGGTCCGCTCCCAGAAGCCGATCGTGCCCACGGCCTCGTCCCCGTCGGCCAGGGTGATGCGGAACATCCTGCCCCGGCCCGTACGGTCCGCGCTCATCGCCGCATAGCGCCCGTGACGCGCTATGAGCTGCTCCTCCGACTCGGGACCGCCCAGGTGATCCATCAGCTCCGGTGCGTTGGCACGGCGGAGCAGCTCCAGGTCGGCCTCCGACCAGGGTTCGATCCGTACGGGCGACGAAGCGGTGCGTTCCATGCCGAAAACTGTAGGAGGAGGCACTGACAGTCGGGCAGGGCTCGGGGGGATCGCCGCGGGTCTACGACAGTTCGGGGCGGTCGGGGCGGTTGGTGGTGTCGGCAACGTTGGTGTGGTCGGCGGTGTCGGTGCGGCCGGTGGTCTCGGTGCTGGACTTCTGTGGCCGGTGCGGGGCGAACGCCGTCGGGGGGACGCCGACCGTTGCCGT
Organism: Streptomyces sp. NPDC057963; assembly: GCF_042887155.1. Classification (NCBI taxonomy): domain Bacteria; kingdom Bacillati; phylum Actinomycetota; class Actinomycetes; order Kitasatosporales; family Streptomycetaceae; genus Streptomyces; species Streptomyces sp. NPDC057963. The sequence goes on along the minus strand of NZ_JBHVPX010000006.1, from coordinate 458,339 downwards.
GAAGTCCCTGATCAGGTGGGCCTGGTCGCTGTAGCCGAGCTCCGCCGCGAGAGCCGCCCAGTCCACCTCCGGATCCGACTCGGCCCGCTCCAGGGCCTCGTGGATGCGGTAGCGGAGGATGACCCACTTGGGGCCGACGCCGACGTACGTGGCGAAGAGCCGCTGGAGCGAGCGCGACGACACCCCCTCGATCCGGGCGAGCTCGTCGACCCGGCGCACCGTGCGGTCCGTGCGGACCAGGTCGACCAGGGCCATCGCACGGTCGGCCTGCGGGTCCGGTTCCGGGCCGAGCGCCATCAGGTACGCGTCGAGCGCCGCCACCCGCGCGTCCTCGTCCGCCGGGTCCAGCACGGCCGACGGCGGGGCGGGCGGGAGGAACACCTCGTCGGCGGGAAGCCGCCGCCCCGTCCACTCGGAGACCGGCCGGGCCGGTGCGAACGGGCGGAATCCGCCGGGCCGGAACTGCACTCCGCAGACCCGGCCCCGTCCCTCCAGCTTCTGTGTGAAGAGCTCCAGGCCGATGCCCGACACCTCGGCGAACCCGGCGGCCCCGGGATCCTCGCCGACCCCCGTCCCGTACCGCTGGAAGACCAGGTTCACGGACGGGTGCGGCACCAGATGGGAGGCGTACGGCTCCGGCAGATCCCAGTCGATCAGCCAGTAGTGCTCCAGGTACGGCCGCAGTCCGGGGGCGGGTTCGCGGCGGCGGAAGCGTACCTGCGCGAAGAGTTCGGGGGCGTCGACGATGCCCCGGGTGTCGCGTCGCGGACCTGGCATGGCGGCGATCCTACGGTGGGCGCGGTGCGCCGTGGGAGCCGTGTCGCGTTTCTTCAAGCACGGGGGCGCGCCGGCGTGCAAGGTCGGAGGATGGAGAAAATCAGCGAGTTGCTGGAAACGGCTGCCGGGCGGGCCGTTCCCGTGCTGGCCGGGATCGACGACAGCAGTCTGGGAGACCCCACGCCGTGCGCGGAGTACGACGTACGGGCCCTGATCAACCACCTGTTCCACGTGGTCGTCAACTTCCAGGCCCTGGCGGCCCGCAAGGAGGTCGACTTCGGTGAGGTGCCGGACGCCGTCACGGGGGACTGGCGGGCGCGCTTCGGCGAGGAGACGGCCGAGCTGGTGGCGGCCTGGGCCGTGCCCGGGGCCGACGAGGGGACCGCGGGGGCCATGGGGCTCCCGGCCAGGACCGTCGGGAACATGGTGCTGGGCGATCTGACCGTTCACGCCTGGGACCTCGCGCGGGCCACCGGCCAGGAGTTCGTTCCGGACGAGTCCGTGCTGAACGAGATCGGCCCCGGGCTGGCCGCGATGGCGCCGATGGCCCGGGAGGCGAAGGTGTTCGGCGAGCCCCACCCCGTGCCGGTAGGGGCCGGCCCCTTCGAGCAGGTGCTGGCGCTGACCGGCCGGGATCCGGGCTGGCGTCCGCCCGGCGCGTGATGCCGGGATCCGGACGGGGAACGGGGGCGGGGATGAGGCGGACGGGGACGAGAACGGACGGAGGGTGGGTGGCGGGCCTGCGGGGTCGCCGCCTCATCGGCTCCATATGTGCAGGGCGTCGCCCGAATCCGCCACCGTGTACCAGGTGCCGTCACCGAGGGCCGTGACCCCGCCCGATATCGGGAAGGGGTACGTGATCCGGGCGGTCACCCGCATCCCTGCCTCGCCCGCGCCCACCAGCCAGTGGCGCGGCTCGCCGTACTCCTCGTCCCTCTCCGACGTACCGGCGATGACGGTCCCCTCGCCGAGGAAACCGCACGTGTAGTCCCAGAGGGTCACGTCGGCGTCCACGTCGTCGGGATCGGCACCGGGGTGGCGGGGAATCGCGGTGCCGCTGTCGAGTGCGCACAGTACGGATCCGTCGTCGACCCGGTGCACGCCGAGCGTCTCCTCGTCATGCGTCACCGTCAGAAAGCGTTCGCCCGACGGACTCACCGCCGTCAGGATCCGCTCGTCGTTGCAGAACCGCTCGACGGAGAGGTTCGCGCCGTCCCACCGGCCCCAGAGCATCGGTACCCCGTCCTGCCCCTCGCCGACGCACAGCCCCATACGGGCAGGGTCGGGGTGCGGCACGTGGTCCGAGCCCGCGGCCTCGGTCTCCGCGTCCGCCCGGCCGAGGACCCGCCCGTCGGCGGCGTCGATGACCAGCCACTCGTCCAGCGCCTCCGGGTCCGGTCCGGCCGCCGCCACGGGGCCGCGGATGTGGGCCCACACGAGTCTCCCGTCCGCCGAGAAGACGGCCGAGCCGCTGTTCGCGTACTGATGCGAAGGGTCGGCCGCGTACTCCTCGTAGGCGGTGTGCAGCGTGGGGCAGTCGGCGTCCCAGCAGCCGTGCCGGACCTCCCAGCGCACCGCGCCCGTCGGGTCCACCGCGCGCAGCGCGTGCACTCCGGCGAAGACCGCGAGATCGCCGCCCGGTGCCACCGTGCAGGTGCCGAAGGTGCGGGGCCAGGGAGCGGGGAAACGGATCACCGGGGCGCGTTCGGTGTCCGGGGCGACGGAGACGAACGCGGCGGCCAACTCGGTGTCGCCCCGCTGGAGGAGCAGACACCGGTCGGAGGCGGGCGGTGCGCCGCCGGGGGCGTGCTGTCCGCTCGGCCGCCGTACGGGGCGCCCGTCCGGCCGTTGTGCGGGCCACCGCAGGAGGCGCGGAGCGTCTGCCGCGTCCTGCGCGCGGTCCAGCGGTGCGGTGAGCGTGGCGACTGGACGTGCGGCGGCAGCGTTGGCCATGCGTCGGCCCTCCCCCTCGTACATGAGCGCATCGCATCGATACGGGGAGAACCGTACGGTCCGGGACTGACAGCCCTTCATGCCCTTGGGGCGGGCGCTCCGGCGGCCACCCTTCGACTGCTCAAGTGTTCGACGTAGTATCCGGTTTGTGGACCGTGACGATGAGCCAGTCTTCATTCGGAGCAAGTGGGGGACGAGCCGCTACGTCTACAACCCCCGCAACCCCGTCGGTCTCGCGCTGATCGTGATCACCCTGCTCTTCACCGTGGTCATGCTGATCCTCATGCGGGAGCGTGCGGGCCCCTTCGCGCCCCCCGAACCCACGCCGTGGAGCACCGTGCCGGCGTACGAACCCTGGCCGGCTTCGACGTACGTCCCCGCCTACCCCACGCCGGGTGCGGCGGAACCGAGCGAGGGTGAGCCGAGCGCGGGCCAGCCGAGCGCGGGCTAGTCGAGCGCGGGCCAGCCGTGTTCGGAAGGCCCGTCGGGCCCGTGAAGCGGTGCGGCGGTGCGGCGGTGGAGCGGTGGACCGGGGCGGCGGGCGTCACTCCGGCGTGACCGGGGCGATCTCCTCGATCAGGCCCTCGACGAGGTTCCTGATCGCGTCGCGGATGGGGCGGACGGACTCGACGTCCCGGCCCGCCGGGTCCTCCAACTTCCAGTCCAGGTAGCGCTTGCCGGGGAAGACCGGGCAGGTGTCGCCGCAGCCCATGGTGATGCAGACGTCCGACCCGCTGACCGCGTCGGCCGTGAGGACCTTCGGGGTCTCGGCGGAGATGTCGATGCCGACCTCGCGCATCGCCTCGACCGCGGCCGGGTTCACGGTGTCGCCGGGTTGCGACCCCGCCGAGCGGACCTCGACGCGGTCCCCGGCGAGGTGGGTCAGCCAGGCGGCGGCCATCTGGGAGCGGCCGGCGTTGTGGACGCAGACGAACAGCACGGAAGGCTTGTCGGGCATCGGGGATCTCTCCTGTCGCGTGGCGTGTCACACGGCGGAATCGGTGGTGAGTGGGACGAGGGGGAGCGGTATCAGAAGTGAGCGCCATGCGGGAGTGGGCGACGTGTCGGGGTGAGTGAGGGGCCTCGGGAGGGGAGTCGGCGTACGAGCGAGGAAGTGGTGCATCAGCATTCCCTGACGTCATTCACCGCTGATGTGAAAGTATCAGTCCATGATGACGTCAGCCACCACTGATCTGATCCGGGTCCTCGCCGACCCGCTCAGACTGCAGATCGTGACCCTGCTCGCCCACGAGACCCTGTGCACCACGCACCTCGTGCACGAGACGGGGGCGCGGCAGACGAACCTCTCCAACCATCTGAAGATCCTGCGCGAGGCGGGTGTGGTGGAGACGGAGCCGTGCGGCCGGTTCACGTACTACAAGCTGCGCCCCGAGGTCATCGAGGCGCTCGCCGGCTCCTTCGGCGAGCTGGCCGCAGCCGCGCGCACGACCGCCGAGACCGGCCGGAAGCGGGCCTGCTGATGGCCGCGACGGGGCCGGACGCCGCCGCCGCGCCGTCGCGGAGCGGTGACGGTGACGGTGACGGCGCGATCGTCGCCGGACTGTCCACGCTGGACCGGTTCCTGGCCGTGTGGATCCTGATCGCCATGGGGCTCGGGCTGGGTCTCGGCCGACTGATCCCGGGGCTCGACGACGTTCTCGCCGAGGTCGAGATCGGCGGTGTCTCGCTGCCGATCGCCGTCGGCCTGCTGGTCATGATGTATCCGGTCCTGGCCAAGGTGCGCTACGACAGGTTCGACGCCGTCACCGGGGACCGCCGGCTCATGGCGTCGTCCCTGGTCGTCAACTGGATCGTCGGCCCCGCCGTCATGTTCGCGCTGGCCTGGATCTTCCTTCCCGACCTGCCCGAGTACCGCACCGGCCTGATCGTCGTCGGCCTGGCCCGGTGCATCGCCATGGTCATCATCTGGAACGACCTGGCCTGCGGCGACCGCGAAGCCGCCGCCGTGCTCGTGGCGCTCAACTCGGTCTTCCAGGTCGTCGCGTTCGGGCTGCTGGGCTGGTTCTACCTCGACCTGCTGCCCGGCCTGCTGGGGCTCGGCGACGGCCAGGATCTCGACATCTCCATGGCGAAGATCGCCCTCAACGCCGCCGTCTTCCTCGGCGTCCCGCTGGTGGCCGGCTTCCTCACGCGCCGCATCGGCGAGAAGAGGATGGGACGTGACGGCTACGAGGCGAGGTTCCTGCCGAGGATCGGCCCCTGGGCCCTGTACGGGCTGCTTTTCACGATCGTCGTCCTCTTCGCGCTCCAGGGCGGAACCATCACCTCCCGGCCGCTGGACGTCGCCCGCATCGCGCTGCCGCTGCTGGCCTACTTCGCGGTGATGTGGTTCGGCACGTTCCTGTTCGGCAAGGCCATCGGTCTCGGCTACGAACGCACCGCGACGCTGGCCTTCACGGCCGCCGGAAACAATTTCGAGCTGGCCATCGCGGTCGCCATCGCCACGTTCGGTGTGACATCCGGTCAGGCGCTGTCGGGTGTGGTCGGGCCGTTGATCGAGGTACCGGTCCTGATCGCCCTGGTGTACGTATCGCTGGCCTGGCGCAAGAGGTTCGCGCCCCCGTCCTGAGCGCGTGGGGCGTGCGTACGGCGGCCGAGGGGGCGGAGGGGGCGGATGGGGGCGGAGGGGGCGGATGGGGTGAATCGGGCCGCGGAGGCCACGGCAGCCGGGGAGGCTGCTGCTGACCTGGGCACGACTCTTGCGCGGTCCGCCCCGGGTTCGGTCCGTCCCGGGCTCGGTCCGCCCCGGGTTCAGTCCGCCCCGGGTTCGGGACGCCGGTAGGCATCGGGGACGACCGCGACCGGGCAGGGCGCGTAGTGCAGCATCGCGTGGTTCACCGGGCCCAGGTGGCTCCCGTGCCATCCGCTGGGCCGGCGCGCGCCGACGACCAGCAGTTCCGCGCCCTCGGCGGCTTCGATCAGTTCATGGTGCACCGGCCCCTGCACCACCGACCTGTGGACCGTGATGTCGGGGGCACCGGTCCGGTCCAGCTTCGTCAGCACCTCTTCGAGGTGCTCCTCGGCCTGCTGGTGGTGTGCGGAAGCCGGGGATCCCGAGATGAGCGGATGGGGCCGGGCCTGGTGGGCGGGGCTGCGCCAGGCCCGTACGGCGACCAGCTCGCCGTGGCGCGATGCGGCCTGGGCGAGTGCGAAGACGAGGGCCGCCGACGGTTCCGCGGCGTCGCTGATCCCGACGACGACACGGCCGGGCCGTGGCGGGGTGTCCGGCGTCCGCGCCGGGATCACCACGACCGGGCAGTGGGACCGGCCGGCCAGCGCGAGGCTGACGGACCCCAGGAGCATCCCGGCGATCCGGCCCCGGCCGCGGGAGCCGAGGACGACCAAGGCTGCCTCGTGGCTCTCCCTGACGAGTGCGGCCACGGGGTCCTCGGGTTCCACGGACGCCGCCACGGCCACCTCGGGGCCGAGCCGCAGCGCGCGTTCCCGGGCGCCGGCGACGAGATGCTCGGCGAGGACCTGTTCGCTGGGACGCTCGGTGTCGGAGGCGGGGCGCATGCCTTCGTAGTGTTCCCACAGCGACGCGTGGACGACGCGCAGGGGGTGCCCCGAGCGCGCCGCTTCCGCCGCCGCCCAGTCCAGGGCGCGCAGACTGCCCTCCGATCCGTCCACTCCGACGACTACGGGGAGCCGCATCGCTCCCACCGCCTTCCGTACGGGTGTTCCTACGGTTCGATGGTCAGCACCTGGGCCAGGGGACGGCGTGGCGTACGTGGTCCTGTGGGCCCGTACCCCAGGCGCACGATCATCTGCGTGTGTCCCGTGCCGGAGACCGGGTCGCGCAGCAGCCAGCGCAGGTCCGGCCACTCGACGGGCTGGGTCGCGAACGAGGTGGACACCTGGTGGAGCGTGGCGGCGAGCAGGACGCGTTCCAGTGCCTGACCGGCGCGCAGCCAGTCCACGGCCCGATCGCCCGGGGTGGTCAGCAGGGCCAGCTGCGGACGCTTCTCGAACGGGACGCGTGGCCGGCCCGGGAACACGCCGGTTCCGGCGAAGTCGCGGGTGGTCGCTCCTTCGGAGGCGTCCCGGGGGCCGAAGGCGTAGTCCGGTATGCCGTCGACGGGCGCCTCGGTCTTCGTGTCCCGGGTCCACCGGTGCTCTTCCGCCACCCGCGCCGGGTCCCCGCGGTCGTATCCCTCGGCGTCCCGGATCAGTTCGAGCACGGTCTCCAGATGCGGCGAGGCCAGGAACGTGAAATCCGCGCCCTCGGCGCGGGCCGCGTCGGTGAGGTGCGCGCGGACGTCCTCGGGGACCGCCTGCTCGTCGAACGGGTAACGGCTGGTGTGCCGTTCCCGTATCGCGGGATGGAGAGCGGCGAGCGCCTCGTCCGCGGGCTCTCGTGGGGCGTCGGGGCGGCTGCCGAGCCGTACGGTGGCGAGCACGGCCGAGTCCGACGGCTCGGGCAGCAGCGCGGTGACCGCCTCCAGGCCCCGGTGGGCGGCGGACACCCGCAGATTCAGCAGGGCCGCGCCACAGCCGATGTGCAGCGCACGGGCGGCGGGGTCGGCCTCCGGCATCACGCGGTCGAGATCCGCCAGAAGAGTGAGGGTCCGGCCGGCCCGGGTGTAGCGGAACTGCCAGGGCTGGGCGTTGTGCATGGACGGGGCGGCGGTGGCGTCGGCGACGAGACCGGTCAGCGTCGTGTCGTCGAGTGGCTGGCTGAGCATCGGAACTCCCGGGAGGTCGGGAACGGTCGATGTCCCTCCAGCATGGAACAGATCTCGTCCCGGTGGGATGGGCCGTTCGGCCCTCCCCCGGATCAGGAGGGGCGGACGCGGTCTCCGGGCGGGCGGACGCGGGCTCCGGACGGGCGGACGAGGGGTTTCGGGCGAACGGATGCCGGGCTTCGTGCAGGCGGACGCCGGGCTCCGGACGGGCGGACGGTGGACGGGAGCCCACGCCGCGCCCGTGCGCCGGAACCGTGGTGCCATGAAGAAGGGCCCCGACGAAGAGCCCCCGACGAAGAGCCCCTGACGGAGGGACCCCCGGTCATGGCAGCCGCGTCGTCCCTGGCACCGTGCCTGCGCTCGGTGCGGGCCGTGGTCTTCGATACGGACGGAGTGATCATCGACTCCGCCCGGCGCCATTCCGCCGCCTGGAAGAAGGCGTTCGACGCCTGTCTGTCGGGCGTGGAGGGGCAGCGGCCCTTCGACCCCGTCGACGACTACCTGCGCCACGTCGACGGCCGTTCCCGGCGGGACGGCGCGGCGGCGTTCCTGGCGTCGAGGGGGCTGGACCTTCCCGAAGGCGGCCCCGACGACCCACCCGGAACCGCGACCGTGTGCGCGGTCGCGGCCCGCAAGGACGAGTTGTTCACCCGCAGTCTGCGGACCGAGCCGATCGACGTCTGGCCAGGCACCGTCCGCCTCCTCGACGTGCTGCGCGGCGAGCGGACGCCCTGCGCCGCGGTGTCCGCGTCCCGGCACGCGACGGAACTGCTGTCGCGGGTCGGCCTCATCGACCGGTTCGACGCCGTGATCGACGGGAACGAGGTGCGTCGGCTGCGACTGCCGGGGAAGCCGGACCCCGCGCTCTTCGTCGAAGCGGCACAACGTCTACGGGTCCCGGTCCCGGAGACCGCCGTGGTGGAGGACGCGCCGGCCGGGGTCGAGGCCGGGCGGCGGGGCGGTTTCGGACTCGTGGTCGGCGTGGACCGTACGGGCAGCCCCGCCGGCGCCGCCGAGTTGCGCCGCCGCGGCGCCGACCTCGTGGTGTCCGATCCGGGGGATCTGCTGACGGCCGGTGACGACTGATGGCGCGGGCCTGGACCTGGTCGTACGAAGGATACGACCCGCGGGAGGAACGGCTGCGGGAGGCGCTGTGCACGCTCGGCAACGGGTACTTCGCCACCCGCGGAGCCGCATCCGAGACACCTGTGGCGTCCGACACGCCCCTGACGCCCGAGGACCGGCCGCACTACCCCGGCACCTACGTGGCCGGCTGCTACAACCGGCTGACCTCCACGGTCCGGGGCCACCGGGTGGAGAACGAGGACCTGGTCAACCTCCCGAACTGGCTGCCGCTGCACTACCGCATCCACCCGGCCGGCACCGCCCCGGGACCGTGGCTCACCCCGGACCACGAACACCTCGTGGAACACGGCCAGTCACTCGACCTGAGCGGCGGCACGCTGACCCGGCGGTCCGTCTACGAGGACGAGGCCGGGCGGCGGCTGCATGTGGAGCAGTGCCGGCTGGTGCACATGGGCGATCCGCATCTCGCCGCCCTGCACACGGTGTTCCGGGCGGAGGGGTGGACCGGCGTGATCGAGGTGGAGGCGGGGATCGACGGCGATGTCCGCAACTCCGGCGTCGCGCGGTACCAGGAGCTGTCGAACCGGCACCTCACCGGCTGGGTGACCGGCGCGGCGGACGACGGCGTGGTGTCGCTGAGATGCCGCACGGTGGAGTCGGACATCGGCATCGCGCTGGCGGCCCGCACGCTGGCGGTGTACGGCGGTGAAGGGGGAGAACGGCGAGAAGGGGAACGGCAAGAGGGAGAACAACGGCCCCACTCCGGCCCCGCCCCCGACGCCGAGCCCGTCTCCGACGCCGGCCCCGTCTCCCACTCCGGCCCGGGATCCGACTTTGCCCCCGATCTCCACCCTTCCCCCCGGCAGACGGAGAAGGCGGTCTTCCAACGGCTGGTGCTGCCGCTGAGTTCGGACTCCGATGCCACCGCTGCCGTCGCCGTCGACAAGACGGTGGCCCTCCACACCACGCGCGACCCCGCGATCGGCAACCCTCTGCGGGCCGCTGTGGACGCGGTGCGAGGGGCCCCGGACTTCTCACAGCTGCTGTCCTCGCACCGGCGGGCCTGGGCCGACCTGTGGCGGCAGGTACGGATGGACGTCCCGGGCGAAGCGGGCCGCGTGCTGCGGCTGCACCTCTTCCACGTCCTGCAGACGCTCTCCCCGCACACCGCCGAACTCGATGTCGGCGTACCGGCGAGAGGGCTGCACGGCGAGGCGTACCGGGGCCATGTCTTCTGGGACGAGCTGTTCGTGCTGCCGTTCCTGAACCTGCATCTCCCGGAGGTCTCCCGAGGGCTTCTCGATTACCGCTACCGCCGGCTGCCCGCGGCCTGCCGGGCGGCGCGCGAGGCAGGGCGGGCGGGGGCCATGTACCCCTGGCAGAGCGCGGCCGGCGGGCGCGAGGAGACCCAGGAGCTCCATCTCAACCCGCACTCGGGGCGCTGGCTGCCCGACCGCTCCCGGTTGCAGCACCATGTCGGCTCGGCCGTCGCGTACAACGTCTGGCAGTACTGCCAGGCCACCGGGGACATGGAGTACCTGTACTCCAGGGGTGCGGAAATGCTGCTTCAGATCGCCAGGTTCTGGGCGGACAGCGCCGAATGGGACGAGTCCCTGGCCCGCTACCGCATCCGCGGTGTCGTCGGACCGGACGAGTACCACGACGCCTTTCCGGGAACCGGGGCGGCGGGCCTCGACGACAACACGTACACGAACGTGACAGCGTCCTGGGTTCTGTCACGTTCGACGGAGCTGTACCGGGCACTGCCCGAGACGCGGCGTCACCGGCTGCTCGACCGGCTGCGCCTCGACCCCGCCGAACCGGAACGCTGGGACGACATCTCCCGTCGGCTGCATGTGCCGTACCACCGGGGCGTCATCAGCCAGTTCGCCGGTTACGGGGAACTGGACGAGCTCGACTGGGACGGCTACCGGAAGCGGTACGGGGACATCCGGCGGCTGGACCGGATCCTGGAGGCGGAAGGTGACACCGTCAACCGCTACCAGGCGTCCAAGCAGGCCGATGTCCTGATGCTCGGTTACCTCTTCTCACCGGAAGAACTCGCGGGCCTCTTCCGGCGGCTCGGGCAACCGCTGGACGACGACCTCTGGCACGCCACCGTCGACTACTACCTCGCGCGTACGAGCCACGGCTCCACGCTCAGTTCCCTGGTCCACACCTGGGTGCTGGCCCGGGTGCGCCGCGAGGAGGCGTGGAAGTTCTGCGAGGAGGCGCTGATCGGGGACGTGGCCGACATCCAGGGCGGCACCACCGAGGAAGGCATCCACCTGGGGGCGATGGCGGGCACCCTGGACTTCGTGCAGCGCGGGATGACGGGACTGGAGACCCGCGACGACGCACTGTGGCTCGCACCGGCCACGCTGCCGCAGCTCTCGAAGTTCGGGGTGCGGATCCGGTTCCGCCGGCACTGGGACGTGGACCTGCGCTTCCGAGCCGGGCGGCTCCGGATCGCCGTGCCGGACTCGCGCCACCCGGCCGTCCGGGTCGTCCTGGGAGGCCACACCCATGTGATCGCCCCCGGTACGGCCCGATGGCTCGACCTGCCCCCGACCCGGCACCCCTCCCCGCCGCCCGCCCCCGTCGGCCCCGCCCCGTCCGCTCACACTCCGCCCGGCCCCGTCCCGCCCGGCCCCGTCCCGCCCGGCCCCGTCCCGCCCGGCCCCGTCCCGCCCGGCCGTCCCGCGAGTGCTCAGGAGCCGGCTACGGGGCCGCCACGAGCCGTGTGACCAGGTGGTGCCAGCCTTCCTCCAGGCGCTCCAGCGGTATGCCGCGCTCCTCGGTGAGGTGGTGGACGAGAGCGGTGTCCACGGACGCGAGCAGGGTGTGCGCGAGCAGTTCGGGGTCGCCGGACACCTGTGCCCCGCGCAGCAGCATCGTGATGTGGCTGAGCCGCAGACGGCTCGCGGGGACGGCGTAACTGCGCAGCGGGTCGGTCCGGCCGGCCAGGATCAGGGGGTGGTGATCGCGCTCGTGGCGCAGGACGGCGGGCCCGAAGGCATGCAGCCGCTCCGTTGCCGCGGCGTCGGGGCCCAGGGGCGGCGGGCCCGAGAGGAAGGCGGCCTGGAACCGCTCCTCCCGATGGTCCAGGAGCGCGATCAGAAGCCCGGCCCGGTCGCCGAAGCGCCGGAACACGGTGCCCTTGCCCACCCCCGCGGCGGCGGCCACCGACTCCATGGTCAGGTTCGCCGCTCCGCACTCGGCCATGAGCCGGGAAGCCGCGTCCAGCAGCCGCGTGCGGTTGCGCGCGGCGTCCGCCCGTAGCTGCGGCGGCCCACCGGTCGGGGCGAGCGGGAGATTCGTCCGCGCCTCGCCGGGGTCGGAGGGCCTGAGCGGCGGAACAACGGGACCGGTCATGGGCTCAGCGTAGCGCCTGAACAGGAAAAGTGGACCCCGGTCCGGTTAGGTGGTACAAATTTCAACGGACCACGGTCCGCTTGTTTCTTTCCGCAGTATCCGAAGCATCCGCCTTCCGGGAGTTCCCCATGTCTGTACGCATCCTCGCGCTCGTCGGCAGCCTCCGCGCCGGCTCGCACAACCGCCAGCTCGCCGAAGCCGCCGCCAAGCACGCCCCCGAGGGCGTCGACATCGAGCTGTACGAGGGCCTGGCCGACGTGCCCTTCTACAACGAGGACACCGACGTCGAGGCAGGCGTCCCGGCCGCCGCCGCCCAGCTGCGCGAGGTGGCCGGCCGCGCCGACGCGTTCCTGCTGTTCTCGCCCGAGTACAACGGCACCATGCCGGCCGTCCTGAAGAACGCCATCGACTGGCTGTCCCGCCCGTTCGGCGCCGGTGCCATCTCCGGCAAGCCGGTCGCCGTGGTCGGCACCGCCTTCGGCCAGTACGGCGGCGTCTGGGCGCAGGACGATGCCCGCAAGTCCGCCGGGATCGCGGGCGGTGTGGTCCTGGAGGACGTCAAGCTGTCCATCCCCGGCTCCGTGACGCGCTTCGCCGAGACCCACCCCGCCGACGACGCCGAGGTCGTCACCGCGATCACCGAGGTCGTCCGCCAGGTCACCGCCCAGGCCGCGCCCGCCGCCGCCTGACCCGTCCCGTGCGGTGGCGGCCCGCCGAGGATGCCGCGCCGCCGCCGCACGAAGCCGTGGCGCCGCACGAAGCCGTGGCGCCGCACGAAGCCGCGCCGCCGCACGAAGCCGTGGCGCCGGGGCGTCGGACATCCGCACATACCCATGTCGTGCGGCGTGCGGAGCGGTGTTCTCCCTCCGCGTGACCGGGGAACTCCCGTGCGTTTGCCACCGACTACCGAGGGGCGTGCGTCCACGCACGCCGACGACCGGGGCCGTCCCCGCGAGGGAACGGCCCCGGCCCCGTCGGCCTGATCCAAACGAAAGACCCTAGGCGGCCGACGCGAGGCCCGCCCCGCTCGGATCCTCGGCCGCGGTCAGTTGCGCGGTCAGCGCGGTCCGGGCGCGAGCTACTCGCGAGCGCACCGTTCCCACCGGGCAGCCCGCCGCGCGGGCGGCCTCGGCGTAGGAGAGCCCGAGGACCTGGGTGAGCACGAACGCCTGCCGACGGTCGTGGGGGAGAGCGGCGAGGAGTTCCTCCAGCGCCACCCCCTCCTCGAAGCCGGGCAGGGCGAGCGGCTGTGTGTGTTCGACGGTCACGCGCCAGTTGTCCGTGTCGGCGAGCAGGGGGCGCGCGGCAGCCCTGCGGAAGTCGTCGACGACGGCGCGGCGCGCGATGGCGAGCAGCCAGGTACGGGCCGAGGAACGGCCCTCGAAACGGTGCAGGCTTCGCAGGGCTCGCAGGAACGTGTCCTGCGCCAGGTCCTCGGCCCTCTGCGGATCGGCGGAGAGGTGCGCGACGTAGCGCACGACGTCGCGGTGCAGCGCCCGTACGAAAGCGTCGGCCGCTTCCGCGTCCCCGGCGCGGGCGGCGAGCGCCCAGCCGGTGGAGTCGGTGTCCTCCTGGGTCCAGTCTCCGGGGGCGGAGGTGCGTTGTGGCCCGCGGCGGGCGGGCAGCTTGGTGTTCATCGCCAGGTGTGTCCTTCACGGATCTGTCCGGCGCCCGGGCATCCGGTCTTGGCGCGCGTGCGGACGCCGTACACGGTTCGGGCACGTCGCACGTCGCGGGTCGCGGGTCGCGGGAACGGTCCCGGGGTCTCCGGTGAATGGGGGCACCCGCACCCTTCGGGGCCGGGTGTGCCGGAGGACGCCCGCTTCGCGCGGGCACGACGGCCGGCGGCCGGTCGCCGACGGGCCGCGGGCCATGGAAGTACGTCCTCCGGAATGCCTGCCGCGCAGTCAGAACGCGGCGAGCACCGCCGGAGGCCCGCGCCGGTCGAGCGCGCGGGCGCACCGGAGCCCCTGCGGCAGCCGGTCGCTGAGACCCCGGCGGGGGCGCAGGCGGCGGCGCGGGGGTGGGAGAGGCGCGGTGAGGAGAGGGTGAAGGGGGCCGAGCAGACGGCCCGCGACGGCGCGCAGGACCTGGAAGGCAGCCCGTTCGCCCTGGGCGAGCCACAGGCCGCAGACGAGCGCGGCGAGGAGGTGTGCGGCGAGCATCCCGGTCGAGGACATCCCGGCCATGTCGTGGCCCAGGTGCCCCATCGAGCCCATGTGGTCCATCGTGCCGGAGTGCCCCATCGAGCCCATGTGGTCCATCGTGCCGGAGTGGTCCATGCCGGCCATGTGGTCCATCGTGCCGGAGTGGTCCATGCCGGCCATGTGGCCCATGGCAGCGGAGTGGTCCATCCCGGTCGCGTCCATGCCGCCCGTACTGCTTGTGGCGGGGACGCCGGTGCCCGCCCGGGAGGCGTACGTCCTGCCGTCCGTCGAGCAGAGGTTGCCGAAGAGGAGGCGGACGGGCGAAGTCGTGGCGAGGGAGCCGCTGACGGAACCGGGAGAGGTCTGCACGGCAGCGAACGCACTGTGCAGCAAAGACTGTGCCGCCACGGCGAGGCCGGTGACGAGCCAGGGGCCGCGCTCCCGGGCGGCGAACCACCAGCCGGGGACCGCGAGCGCCAGGAAACCGGCGGTGAGCACCCAGAAGGGCAGGGGGCTCTCGGACATGAGGACGTGTCCGGTCGCGGCGAGTGTGACGGAGACGACGGCGAACATCGCCGCCCTCACCGCCCGTCCGACCGGTCCCGCCTCCATGGCGATGCATCCTCCCATCGCGGGACGCCGGTGGACATGGCGCGGTGTCCGACTCGCTTCCCATGCCGGAAGAGCCCCTGCCGGCAGCGGAATCCGGCCTGTGCGGAGGATGCCGCCTGCCGAGGCGCGCATGGTGCTACCCGCGCCTCGGCCGCGCTCTCACGCCGTCACCGTGCCCGGCCGGACGACAGTCGCCTCGATGGTCACGGGGGCGCGGTGTGCGAAATGCAGGGTGAAGGAGACGCGTTCGCCGGGTCGCCACGTCTTCCGGGGCCGAACGGTCACGTCGATTCCGTGCGGTGCCATGGTCAGCCCGTCCCGGGCCGGGACGGCGACGGAGTCCACCGGCTGCCGGTACGCGGCGCCCGAGGGCGTCATGCGGTGCCGACTCAGTGCGGGGCGTACGGCAGTGTCCGGTGAGGTGACCGTGAGGAGCCGGTCGGCGGAGCCGCCGTCGTTGGCAAGGGTGAAGAAGGCGGCGGTCTCCGGGGTCGTGCCGAGCGGCTGGAAGACGTACGCCCTGGTGACGGCGACGTGCGGCGGGGTACCCGCGCGCCCGCCCGCCGTCCAGGCGCCGAGTCCCGCGAGCGCGAGACCGCACGCGAGGACGGGAACGCCGACAGCGGCGATGGGGGCGTGGAACCGGGTGGGCGGCAGACCCATGCTCACCGTTCTCCCTCGTGGCGGTACGTGGCGGTACGTGGCGGCGTGTGCCGGTGCATGGCGGCAGGCGGTGGGTGTCCGTGGTCGTCGGCAGCGAATGGCGCGGCATCAGAAGGCAGCCCTGGGAGAAGGACGACGACGCCCGGCGACGGCGGCGGCAGCGGCGGGCTGCCAGCGGCGCAGGCGGAGGCTGCTGAGGACGACGAGGACAGAGCTGAGGGACATCGCGGCGGCGGCGAGCATCGGGTTGAGCAGGCCGACCATCGCGAGCGGAATCGTCACGACGTTGTAGCCGAAGGCCCACAGGAGGTTGCCGCGGATGGTGGCGAGGGTGTGGCGGGCGAGGCGTACGGCATCGGCGAGGGCCTCGATGTCGTCGCGTACGAGGGTGATGTCGGCGGCGCCGATGGCGACGTCGGTGCCGGTGCCCATCGCGATGCCGAGGTCGGCCTCGGCGAGCGCCGCTGCATCGTTGACCCCGTCGCCCACGACGGCGACCCGGAGGCCCTTCTCCCGCAGCTCCCTGACGAGTTCCGCCTTGCGCTCGGGGGCGCAGCGGGCGTGTACCTCCTGGATGCCGAGTGCGGAGGCGACGGCGCGCGCGGGTTCCTCCTGGTCGCCGGTGGCGAGGACGGGGCGCACTCCGAGGCGGCGCAGACGGTCGACCGCGTGGTAGCTGCCGGGGCGTACCACGTCCCCGAGCGCGAGAACGGCCTCGGGCCGTTCGTCCACGTACACGACGACCGGGGTGTGCGCCGCGCCCAGCGCGGCGGCGAGCCCCGAGCCCAGCTCCCCGGACAGCTCGCCCTCCGGGGCGCGGACCTCGACCAGCCGCCCGTCCACGTGCCCGCGCACGCCGTGGCCCGGGGTCGCGGCGAAGCCGTCGAGCGCGTCGGTCCGTACGGCGCCTTCGGCGAGGACACGCTCGGCGTGGAGCACGACGGCACGGCCCAGGGGGTGTTCGGAGCCCGTCTCGACGGTCGCGGCCAGACGCAGGGCCTCCTCGGCGCCGATGCCGTTCTCGCGCGAGGTGACGGCGGTGACGGTGAGGTGGCCCGAGGTGAGGGTGCCGGTCTTGTCGAGGACGACGGTGTCGATCCGGCGCAGCGATTCGAGTGCCTGCGGCCCTTTGACGAGGATGCCGAGCTGGGCGCCGCGTCCGGTCGCGGCCATGAGGGCGGTGGGCGTGGCGAGGCCGAGGGCGCAGGGGCAGGCGACGACGAGGACCGCGACGCAGGCCGTGAGGGCGGGCTGCGGGTCGGCGCCGGCGCCGAGCCAGAAGCCGAGGACGGTGACGGCGAGGGTGAGGACGACGGGTACGAAGACCCCGGCGACGGAGTCGGCGAGCCGCTGCGCGCGCGCCTTCCCGGACTGGGCCTCGGCGACGAGCGCGGTGATACGGGCGAGCTGGGTGTCGGCGCCGACGGCGGTGGCTCGTACGAGGAGGAGCCCGCCCGCGTTGACGGCGCCCCCCGTGACGGCCGAACCGGCTGCCACCTCGACCGGCTGGGTCTCGCCGGTTACCAGGGACAGGTCCACGGCGGACGTGCCCTCGACGACCTCGCCGTCCGTGGCGACGCGCTCTCCCGGCCGTACGAGGAAGACCTGGCCCACCGCGAGGCGGGCGGCGGGGACGGTGCGTTCGACGGCCCCGCTCCGTACGGTCACCTCCTTCACGCCCAGCTCGGCGAGCGCGCGCAGCGCGGCCGAGGTGCCGTGCCGGGCGCGTGCCTCCAGGTGGCGCCCGAGCAACACGAAGAGCGGGACGCCGACCGCCGCCTCCAGGTAGACGTGTGCGATTCCGTTCGAGGCGGCCGGCAGCAGGGTGAACGGCATCCGCATCCCCGGACGGCCCGCACCACCGAGGAACAGTGCGTACGCGGACCAGCAGAAGGAGGCGAGCACGCCGAGCGAGACGAGCGTGTCCATCGTGGCCGCCCCGTGGCGCAGTCCGCGCAGTGCGCGCCGGTGGAAGGGCCACGCGCTCCAGAAGGCCACGGGAGCGGCGAGTACGAAGCACAGCCACTGCCAGTTCCGGAATTGGAGCGCGGGCACCATCGACAGCACCAGGACGGGGACGGCAAGGAGCGCGGTCACGACGAGTCGTCGCGGGACGCCCGGCTCGGCGTCCCCGTCCTCCCGCGTCCTCTCCGTCGAGGGCGGTTCCGGCAGGCGGGCCGTGTAGCCGGCCTTCTCGACAGCCTCGACCAGCGACCCGGTACCGAGGTGGACCGGGTACTGGACCCGGACCGTGCCGGTGGCGAGGTTGACGGAGGCGGTCACGCCCTCCAGCGCCCCGAGCTTCTTCTCCACCCGGCGCACACAGGCCGCGCAGGTCATGCCGCCGACGACGAGATCGGTCGTGGCGACCGGCTGCGGCGCGGTCTCCTGGCGCATCAGTGACCGTCTCCATGGCCCATGCCGCCCATGTCACCCGTGCCGGGGCCGTCCTCGTGGTGCGAGACCCCGCGCATGTCGGGAGCGACCGGCCCGGCGAGTCCGCCTACGCCGTACGAGACGGCGAAGAGGGTCACGAGCAGGAGCAGGAAGCCCCCGAACAGCACGTAGGGCACTGAGGAGACGGAACGCCGGCCGGCGGGGGGCGTCACCGAGTGGTCCATGAAGAGGCTCCGGCGAGAGTGCGGGCTTTACGCTCCAGATGTCGGGCGTACCCGCCCGCGAGTTCCCCGGCGCGCGAGTGGCGTGCGCCACACGGCTGGCACCTGTTCCACACGCCCCATCACGGCAGGGCGAACTTCCGCGGCCGCGCGCAGCCATGGAGGCGCCGAGCCGCAGCGCGAGACCGCCACACGCGTGTCCGCTGTGCGGTCGAGGCGTTCGGCCTTGCCGTCGGTCCGCGGCCGGCAGGGCCGGGTTCGCTCGTGAGCGGTCCCGGCCGCTGTCGGGGCATCGCGCCGGACGGGTGGCCGGTGGCAGGCTCCGTTGTCGGCCAGGCTCGTTCGACGGTGGCGCCGCACGCGGTGAAGAGCCGCTGGGCCCGGGTCCAGCATGCGGTGGTCCGAAAACCCCCGCCCGCTCGCCATGAAATCCCGGGTCAGGGCCACACCAGGCAGTACGCCTGATGCCCCGCGTCGTGCAGACGGTGGCTGAAGTCCTGCCACTCGTGCAGCAGTTGGTAGACATTGAAGGCATCGCGCGGGCCGCCCCGGTCCGGGACCGTGGACCAGATGAAGGCCGCGGCGCCCACCGACTCCTCGCCGACACCGCGCAAGGGGTCGACGACCGTCATCGGAAGCCTGACCACCGCGTAGTCGGGGTGCAGTACGACCAGTTCCAGCGGGGGGACCTTGTGCAGGGGTATGCCCTGGATTCCGGTGAGGACCATCGCCGCCACCGTCTCCGGCTTGATCTTGGTGAACATGCCGCCCATGCCCAGTTCGTCGCCGCCGAGTTCCTCCGGGCGCATCGAAATGGGTACCCGGGCCGCGGTGGCCCCGTCCGGGGCACCGAAGTACTTGTAGGTCACCCCCACCCGGCCACCACTCCTGCTTCCGGCTCCGCCACCCTGCGCACCACGGGCCTGCATGCCCTGTCTGCGCTCCGCCTCACGCCGGTGCCGACCCCGCCGGGCAGGCTCGGGCCCCAGGTCGTCGGTCCCTTCGCCCACTCCGCCACCGCGATGCATATCTCATCCACCCGACTACTACTTAAGGAGACACAGCCCCCGCCGCGCAACCCGATCATCGTGTCAGTGACCTCCCCCGCGGACGTGCGGTGAAACACCTGTCCGCAAGCCCGTCCGTGGCTCTGACACCATGGCTTGTGTGAGCTTTCCCTATGACGCCCCAGTTTCGCAGACGCTTTTCGACCGCGCGTCCCTCGTGACGCCCGGCGGCGTGAACTCTCCCGTCCGTGCCTTCCGGGCCGTGGGCGGTACGCCCCGCTTCATGGTGTCCGGTACCGGTCCCTACCTCACCGACGCCGACGGCCGTGAGTATGTCGACCTCGTGTGCTCGTGGGGGCCGATGATCCTCGGCCACTCCCACCCCGAGGTCATCGCCGCAGTCCAGGAGGCTGTCGCCCGCGGCACCTCGTTCGGTACGCCCGGTGAGGGCGAGGTCGCGCTCGCCGAGGAGATCGTGGCCCGGGTCGAGCCCGTGGAGCAGGTACGGCTGGTGTCGTCCGGCACCGAGGCGACCATGTCCGCCATCCGTCTCGCCCGCGGGTTCACCGGCCGGGCCAAGGTGGTGAAGTTCGCCGGCTGCTACCACGGCCACGTCGACGCGCTGCTCGCCGCCGCCGGGTCCGGGGTCGCGACCTTCGGCCTTCCGGACACCCCGGGGGTCACCGGCGCCCAGGCCGGCGACACGATCGTGCTGCCGTACAACGACCTGGACGCCGTACGGGAGGCGTTCGCCGCGCAGCCCGGCGAGATCGCCTGTGTGATCACCGAGGCGTCGCCGGGCAACATGGGTGTCGTACCGCCGCTGGACGGCTTCAACGCCGGGCTCAAGGAGATCTGCGCCGCCAACGGGGCGCTCTACATCTCCGACGAGGTCATGACCGGTTTCCGTACCTCGAAGGCCGGCTGGTTCGGCGTCGACGGGGTGCGGCCCGACCTGATGACCTTCGGCAAGGTCATGGGCGGCGGCTTCCCGGCCGCGGCCTTCGGCGGGCGCGCGGACGTGATGGCGCACCTCGCCCCGGCCGGCCCCGTCTACCAGGCGGGCACCCTCTCCGGGAACCCGGTCGCCACCGCCGCCGGTCTCGCCCAGCTGCGGCTGCTCGACGACGCCGCGTACGCGAAGGTGGACGCGGTCTCCGCGGAGATCCGCGGCCTGGTCAGCGAGGCGCTCGCCAAGGAAGGCGTGGCGCACACCGTGCAGGCGGCGAGCAACATGTTCTCCGTCTTCTTCACCGACCGGCCGGTGCGGAACTACGAGGACGCGAAGCAGCAGGAAGCTTTCCGCTTCACCGCCTTCTTCCACTCGCTGCTGTCGCAGGGCGTCTACCTGCCGCCGTCCGCCTTCGAGTCCTGGTTCGTCTCCACCGCCCACGACGCGCGGGCCGTCGAGCGCATCGCCGCCGCCCTGCCCGCCGCCGCCCGTGCCGCATCGGAGGCCACCGCATGAGCGGGAACGGAAGCCGCAAGGACATCACCGTCGTCCATCTGATGCGGCACGGAGAGGTGCACAACCCGGAGGGCGTGCTCTACGGGCGCCGTCCCGGCTACCACCTCTCCGAGCTCGGCCGGCAGATGGCCGACCGGGTGGCCGAGCACCTGAAGGACCGCGACGTCACCCATGTCGTCGCCTCCCCGCTGGAGCGTGCCCAGGAGACCGCCACGCCGATCGCCACGACGCACGGTCTCGACCTGGCCACCGACGAGCGGCTCATCGAGGCCGCCAACGTCTTCGAGGGCAAGACCTTCGGAGTCGGCGACGGGGCGCTGCGCAAGCCGGACAACTGGAAGCACCTGACGAATCCGTTCCGGCCGTCGTGGGGCGAGCCGTACATCGAGCAGGTCGTGCGGATGATGGGCGCCCTGGACGCCGCGCGCGACGCGGCGCGCGGTCACGAGGCGGTGTGCGTCAGCCACCAGCTGCCGATCTGGATCGTGCGGAGCTTCGTGGAGCGGCGGCGGCTGTGGCACGACCCGCGCAAGCGGCAGTGCACGCTCGCGTCGCTGACCAGCTTCACGTACCAGGGCGACAAGATCGTGTCGGTCGGGTACACGGAGCCGGCGCGGGATCTGGTCCCGGCGCACCTGCGGGCCGGGGCGAAGCCGGTGAAGGGGAAGTCGAAGGCGTTCGGCGCGTAGCCGGCCGACGGCCGACGGGGGCGCGGCGCCCCGGGCCCCGGCCTCGGGCTCCGGCCCCGGCCGCGGACGCGGCCTCAGTATTCGGCCCCCGGCCCTGACCCCCGGCCCCTGGCCCTGACCCCCGGCCCCGGCCCCCGGACCTGGCGCCCTCCCCCCGGACCCGGACCCGGACCCGGCTCCCGGGCCCCCGGTCCACTGCTCTTCCCGGTCGTCCGGTCGCCGTTCTGTCCCCGTCCTCCGCGGCCGGAGAGGCTCGGTCCTTCCGCCCGTACGGCCCCGGTGCTGCCGCGGCGGGACCGGCGTACCGGGGCCGGGGAACGAAGCCGGCCCGATCATGGGTCATATGTTCGGTCGTGTACGTGGTCTGGCCACGCGAAGAAAGATGTGCTAATTCGCGGAACCCCCGTGTTGATTCCCTCATCTAAGCCTTTGTCAGTTTGTATGGACTTGAGGCAAAACGACCGCAGATGGGGAACGCATGCGCGAGATCAGCCGAAGGGGTTTGCTCGGAGCCGGGCTCGGGGCTACGGCCGCGATCGGTCTGGGCGGGTGCAGTGTCTCGGGGTCGGGGTCGGGCACGGGGTCGGCCGGGGAGAAGGGGGCCGACGGCCACACCCGGGGGACCGGTTCCGCGAAGAAGGACGTCCGGAAGATCGGGGACGGTTCCACCGCGGACACGGGGAAGCAGCCGCACCAGCCCGCCGCGCCGGTTCCGCTCGAACCCGGGCAGACGCCGCCGCAGTTCGTGATCTTCTCCTGGGACGGGGCGGGCGAGGTCGGCAACGGACTCTTCCCGCGCTTTCTGGAACTCGCCAAGGATCATGACGCGGCGATGACCTTCTTCCTGTCCGGGATCTACCTGCTGCCCGAGTCGAAGAAGTCCATGTACCGGCCGCCCAACAACCCCATCGGCGCTTCCGACATCGGATATCTCACCGACGCCCACATCAAGGAGACGCTGAAGAACGTCCGTCAGGCCTGGCTCGACGGCCATGAGATCGGCACCCACTTCAACGGGCATTTCTGCAGCGGTTCCGGATCGGTCGCCAACTGGTCCTCCGCCCAGTGGCGGAACGAAATCGATCAGGCGGTCTCCTTCGTCACGGAATGGCGCACGAACACCGGCTGGACCGACCTCGATCCGCTGCCTTTCGACTACCGCAAGGAACTGATCGGCGGCCGCGCCCCCTGTCTGCTCGGCCAGGACAATCTGCTGCCCACGGCGAGCAAGCTGGGCTGGCGCTACGACGCCAGTTCGCCCGGTGGTACGCAGGTGTGGCCCCAGAAGCGCGAGGGTGTCTGGGACCTGCCGTTGCAGGGCATGCCGTTCCCCGGGCACACCTTCGAAGTCCTCTCGATGGACTACAACATCCTCGCCAACCAGTCGCAGAATTCGACCAAGGGCATGCCCTCGCGTTATCCGGGCTGGCGGAAGCAGGCCACTGGGTCGTACCTCGCCGGTTTCAACCGCGCGTACACGACGAATCGCGCGCCCTTCTACATCGGAAACCACTTCGAGGAGTGGAACGGCGGCATCTACATGGACGCGGTCGAGGAAACGATCAAGAAGATCGCGGGGAAGCCGGATGTGCGGCTCGTCTCGTTCAAGCAGTACGTCGACTGGCTCGACGTCCAGACCCCGGCCGTGCTCGACAAACTCCGTACGCTGGGCGTAGGACAGTCGCCCGAGGGCGGCTGGAACGCCTTCTTTAAACAGTCCTGACATCGGGCTTTACGGGCACCGAGGGGGGTGCCCGAGATCGCCGGAACCGCCATGCGAAACTTTTCACATGAGCTATAGCCGCGCATCTCGACGCCGCTTCACCCTGCTCGCCGCCCCCGCAGCGGCCGCCGCACTCGCGCTCACGCTGACAGCGTGCAGCGGGGACGGCAACAAGGCCGGCGGGGGTGGCAACACGAACTTCGTCACGGGCAGTGGCGGAATCTCGACCATCGACAAGGGCGATCGCAAGGCCGCCCCGAAGCTCGACGGCGAGACACTCGACGGCAAGCAGCTCGACGTGGCCGACTACAAGGGCAAGGTCGTCGTGCTGAACGTGTGGGGCTCGTGGTGCGGCCCCTGCCGGCTGGAGGCCCAGTACTTCGCGAGGGTGGCGAAGGAGACGAAGGACAAGGGCGTCCAGTTCGTCGGGATCAACACCCGGGACCCCCAGAAGGGCCCCGCCGTCAGCTTCGAGAAGGACTACGGGGTCACCTACCCGAGCTTCTTCGACCCGACCGGCAAGCTCATGCTCCGCTTCCCCAAGGGCACGCTCCGCCCGCAGTCCATTCCGTCGACCGTGGTCCTGGACCGGGACGGGAAGATCGCCGCCCGGTCCCTCGCCGCGCTCGACTCCACCAAGCTGCACAAGATGATCGACCCGCTGATCGCGGAGAAGTGATTCCGTGCTCACCCTTGCCGCGCTCCAGGGCGAGAACCAGACCGTTCTGAACGGGGCACTGCTCGTCGCCCTGCCCGTCGCCGTACTCGGTGGGCTCGTCTCGTTCTTCTCGCCGTGCGTGCTGCCGCTCGTCCCCGGCTACCTCTCGTACGTCACGGGCGTGAGCGGCACCGACCTGGCGCAGGCCAGGCGGGGACGCATGGTCGTGGGGGCCTCGCTCTTCGTGCTCGGCTTCACCGCCGTGTTCGTCTCCGGCGGGGCGCTCTTCGGCTTCTTCGGCCAGACCCTCCAGGAGCACGGCGAGACGCTCACGAAGATCCTCGGTGTGCTGATGATCCTCATGGGGATCTTCTTCATGGGTCTGATGCCGTGGATGACGCAGCGTGAATTCCGTATCCACAAGAGGCCGGTGACCGGACTGCTGGGCGCGCCGCTGCTGGGCGCCCTCTTCGGGATCGGCTGGACCCCGTGCCTCGGCCCGACGCTCAGCTCGGTGAGCTTCCTCGCGATGGAGCAGGGCACCGCCGGACGCGGGGCGATACTGACCGTCGCGTACTGCTTCGGGCTCGGCCTGCCCTTCGTGCTCGCGGCGGTCGCGTTCCGCAAGGCGCTCGGCGCCTTCGGCTGGGTCAAGCGCCACTACGCATGGGTCATGCGCATCGGTGGCGTCATGATGATCGCGACCGGGCTGCTCCTGCTGACCGGTATGTGGGACACCATGATGCAGGAATTGCAGGGCTGGTCCAACGGCTTCACTGTGGGGATCTGAGTTCCATGAGCAACACCAAGTCCAACCCGGCCCCGCAGCGCGAGCACCGCGACGAGCGGGAGATCCGGGACGAGCAGGACCGGGAGAACGCCCGCGAACTCGGCGCGGCCGGCTCCCAGCTCTCCACCGCCCCGCGCGAGGAGACCGCGGCCGGCCTGCCGGCCATGGGCGTCATCGGCTGGGCCCGCTGGTTCTGGCGGCAGCTCACCTCGATGAGGGTCGCGCTGATCCTGCTCTTCCTGCTGTCGCTCGGTGCCATCCCCGGCTCGCTGATCCCGCAGAACAGCGTGGACGAACTGAAGGTGCAGACCTTCAAGGACGCCCACACCACCGTCTCGCCGATCTACGAGAAGCTCCAGTTCTTCGACGTCTACAGCTCGGTGTGGTTCTCCGCGATCTACATCCTGCTGTTCATCTCGCTCATCGGCTGCATCGTGCCGCGCACCGGCCAGTTCGTCGGCCAGCTGCGCAGCCGCCCGCCGGGCGCCCCCAAGCGCCTGACCCGGCTGCCGGCGTACACCACCTGGCGCACCGAGGCCGAGCCCGAGCAGGTCCGCGAGGCCGCGCTCGCCCTGATGCGCAAGCGCCGCTACCGCGCGCACACCGCGGGCGACGCGGTCGCCGCCGAGAAGGGCTATCTGCGCGAGGCCGGGAACCTGGTCTTCCACATCGCCCTGATCGTGATGCTGGTGGCGTTCGCCTTCGGGCAGCTCTTCAAGTCCGAGGGCGGCAAGCTGATCGTCGAGGGCGACGGCTTCTCCAACACGCTCACCCAGTACGACGACTTCAAGTCGGGTTCGCTCTTCGACACCGACTCGTTCGCCCCGTTCAGCTTCAAGCTCGACAAGTTCACCGGTACATACGAGCGCAGCGGCCCCCAGATCGGTACGCCCCGGACCTACGAGGCCCATGTGACGTACGAGAAGGGCGCGTACGGCAAGCAGCAGAAGACCGTCATCAGGGTCAACGAGCCGCTCGTCGTCGACGGCACCAAGGTCTATCTGAACGCGCACGGCTACGCGCCCGTCGTCTCCGTCAAGGACGGCAGCGGCAAGGTGGTCTACCGGAACGCCGTGCCGCTGCTGCCCATCGACAACAACGTCACCTCGACCGGTGCGATCAAGGTCTTCGACGGCTACCGCGACAAGAACGGCAAGAAGACCCAGCTGGGCTTCCAGGCGTTCTTCGTGCCGACCTTCGCGGGCAACGGCAAGGGCACGATGTTCTCGCAGTTCCCGGCCCCCGACATGCCCGTACTGGCCCTCAACGGCTACCACGGCTACCTCGGGCCCGACTCCGGGCTGGCGCAGAACGTGTACCAGCTGGACAAGTCCAAGATGACGGAGTTCAAGGACAGCAAGGGCAAGCAGCTCAAGCAGCGCCTGCTGGTCGGCGAGACGATGAAGCTGCCCGACGGCGCGGGCTCCATCACCTTCGAAGGCATCCAGGAGTGGGCCAGCTTCCAGATCTCCGAGCAGCCCGCCAGCGGCTGGGCGCTCACCGGAGCGGTCGCCGCGATCGCCGGACTCGCGGGTTCGCTGTTCATCCAGCGGCGCCGGGTCTGGGTGCGGGCCGTACGCGGTGCGGACGGCGTCACCGTCGTCGAAATGGCGGGTCTCGGCCGCAGCGAGTCCGCGAAGCTTCCCGAGGAGCTGGCCGATCTCGCGGTCACGCTCAACGCCGTGGCGCCCACCGCGCCCGACACCGACCCCGGATCCGATCCCGGCTCCGTCGAAGAATCCTCCGTAGAACCTGTCGAAGGGGCTGAGAAGTGAATCTCGCCGCCGCAACCAACGAGAACCTGGCGCACACCAGCAATGTGCTGATCTATTCGTCGATGGCCGTCTACACCCTGGCCTTCTTCGCGCACATCGCGGAATGGGTGTTCGGCAGCCGCAGCAAGGTCGGCCGTACCGCGGCCGCCCTGACCGGGGCCGAGGACGCCGGGGCGCCGGTGAAGGTGCAGGTCGCGCAGCAGGGCGGCGGCACCGCCGTACTGGACCGCCCGAAGATCATCACGCGCTCCGCGGCCGGTTCCCGCGACGTCCCGGACGGGCCCGGCGCGGCCGGCGGCACCTTCAAGGGCGACCTGTACGGACGCATGGCGGTCTCCCTGACCCTGCTCGCCTTCCTCGTGGAGGCCGGTGGAGTTGTCACCCGGGCACTGTCCGTGCAGCGCGCCCCCTGGGGCAACATGTACGAGTTCTCCATCACCTTCTCCACGGTGGCGGTCGCCGCGTACCTGATCCTGCTCGCGCTGAAGAAGAACGTCCGCTGGATGGGACTGCTCCTGGTCACCACCGTCCTGCTGGACCTCGGCATCGCGACCACGGTGCTCTACACCTCCAGCGACCAGCTGGTGCCCGCACTGCACTCGTACTGGCTGTGGATCCACGTCTCCACCGCCATCATCTGCGGCGCCGTCTTCTACATCGGTGCGGTCACCACCCTCCTCTACCTCTTCCGCGACAGCTACGAGAGCAAGCTCGCGAGCGGCGGGCAGCCCGGCTCGTTCGCCCAGTCCGTGCTCTCCCGGCTGCCCGCCGCCTCGACGCTCGACAAGTTCTCGTACCGCGTCAACGCCGCCGTCTTCCCGCTGTGGACGTTCACGATCATCGCGGGCGCCATCTGGGCGGGCGACGCGTGGGGCCGCTACTGGGGCTGGGACCCCAAGGAAGTCTGGTCCTTCATCACCTGGGTCGCATACGCCTGCTACCTGCACGCCCGCGCCACCGCGGGGTGGAAGGGCCGCAAGGCCGCCTACCTGGCGCTGATCGCCTTCGGCTGCTGGCTCTTCAACTACTACGGCGTGAACATCTTCGTCACCGGCAAGCACTCCTACGCCGGCGTCTGACCGGCGCCCACCCGTAAGGGTGCGGATCCCGGGCCACCGGGCCACGCTGGAACCATGACCGATGCGACCCCCGTCATCGAGCGTGGCACCAGCGAGACCCACGGTGACCTGCACACCCTGAGGTTCCTGCTACGGCTGCCCCACCCCGTTCCACGGGTGTGGGCAGCCGTTGCCAGTTCCGAGGGGCTGGCGGGCTGGCTCGCCGCCGCCGACCCGTTCGAACCGCACATCGGCGGCGCGGTCACGCTGCGCTGGCTGAACACCGACCGGGACGGGCACGCCACGGTCGCCTCCGGCACCGTCACCGCCTGGGACGTCGAGCGGATCGCCGAGTACACCCTCGAAGGGCTCCACGGCCGCATGCGCTTCCACCTGGAGCCACCGCGCGGCGACCATGTGCTGCTGCGCTTCACGAACGAGTTCCGGGGCGACGACGGACTGCGCCTGGACTGCCTCGCCGGCTGGCACGACCACTTCCACTACCTCGTGGACACACTCGACGGATACCCCGCCGACTGGCCGAAGTGGACTCCGGTGCGGTGGGCGGAGCTGCGCGAGGGGTACGCGACGGCCGAGCGGTGAGGCGGCGTCAGGGCGCCGAGGACGGCGGCAGGCACTTCGGGTCCGGCGGCGCGCCCTCCGGCCAGGCGATCGCCACGAACCGCTGGCGGGCGTCCTCGGGCGCCAGTTCCACCACCGGCACCGCCTTGTTGTACGGGTTCCCGTGGTTGTCCAGGCAGATCCAGCCACTGGCCCCCGACACCCGCAGCGATCCCTTCACCCGCGGCCACTGCTCACCCACGTCCGCGAGCTGCGGCAGCCGCTTCCCGTCCGGGGTCGCCTGCCGGATGCCGTGCACGGCCAGGGACATCGCGTCGTGCGCGATGATGACCTGGCCGTCGGTCAGGTCCTGGTGACGGGTCGGACCGATCGGGCCCACGGGCTTCTTCGCGACCGTGGCCAGCAGCTCCAGGAAGCTCCGGTAGTCCGCGGCGGAACCGCCGGTCGCCGGGGAGCCCTTGCCCTTCGCCGCTGCCGCCGTCCAGGCGTCCGGGTGCGCCAGCGAGGCGTAGCGGACCGTGACCCCGCGGCGCAGGGCGCCCCGGTCGAGCTTGGTGTCGTTGCCGAGGTACGAGCCCTCGTCGCCGGTCAGGATCGTGAACGGGCGGCTCTGGCAGCCCCGCGAGCCGAGCGCGTTGATGAACTGCCGCAGCTGGGTGTGGCGTCCGGCGAAGAACACCGTCTCCGCGTCCGTGTCGCAGATGAGGTGGGTGATCTGCTGGAACGTATTGGCCGTGGTGCCCTCGTCGTTGGGGTCCTGGCGCGAGGTGAACAGCTGCGGCTCGTACCGGGTGCCCTTCACCAGCGAGGTGAACGCCGCCCGCAGCGTGTCCGTGTAGTGGTCCCCGGTGCGGGTGTCCTGCACCAGCAGCGCCTTGTCCGCCTTCACCCGCCCGAAGTGCGCCAGCGCCCGCGCCTCGTCCCGGTTGGTCGGCGACACGCGTGCCAGCCCGGGGAACGGGTCGCCGGCCGGACCGTTGGCGATGTCGTCTGCGGTGATCGTGGTGCCGACGACCGCGATGTGCGCCGCGGTCAGCTCCCGGACCGCCTCCCTGACCTGCGTACTGCTGGTGGCGACCCCCGACACGGCCCGCAGGTGGTCCGGGGCGTCGGTCATCGTCTTCAGCCGGTCCACCGTCGGCCGCCACAGCAGGTTGTTCTTCCCCGTGTTGGCCAGCACGAGGCGGACCTTGGGCACCTGCTCGTTCGACAGGTGGTTGGCCCGGTACTGCTCGGCGAACGCGCCCTGCAGCTCGCGCTGCATCTTCGTCTGCATCGCCCCGTCCGTCGACGTCAGCGGCAGCAGCAGCGCCACCGTGGCGTAGCGGCCCGGCTTCAGGGTGGCGTTCTCCCGGGCGATGGCCGCGGCGACCTCGGTCAGCTTCGACCGGCCGAAGTCGTAGCCGTCACCGGAGACGCCCACGCACTCGTCGCTGCCCTGCGGCCGCTCGACCCCCTTCGCGCAGGAGCGGTCCTGCGGAGCGGTGAGCCGGCCGATGCCGTACCAGCCGGACGTGACGACCAGGGCGCCCACCACCGCCGTGGTGACGACCTTCTGCCGGGCCGTGTACCAGACGCGGTACCGCAGCGGATTACGCATCCGAGCCACCGTCCCCCCGCCCCCGGCCGCGCGGGCTGCCGCCCGTGCCCGGTGATCCGCCCGCGTCCGGCGACCCCGGCGGCATGGACAGCGACCGCCAGGCCCTGATGTCCCGCGGCCAGTGCGTCGCCGCGTCCCACAGCACGCTGTTGCCCGTCGGATGCCTGCCGGACAGTTGCCGCAGTTCGTGCGCCATCTTGTCGATCACCTCTTCGTCCGGCAGGGCCAGTGGATCGGACAGCAGCCATACGGCGTGCAGCAGCCTGCGCAGCTGCAACTGGAGCTCCACGGCCCGCTCGCCGAGCCCCGCGAGCCCCGTCTCCCCGTCCGGCAGCGAACCGGCCGCCTCCCGGCCGAGCGCGACCGCCCGGCGCGGATCGGGACCGGCATGGCCGGGCGGACGCGGATACGGCGCGGAGGCGATGAAACGCAGCGAGCCGAGCCACGCCGTCACATCGCCGTCGGTGAACCGCTCCCGCAGATGCGTCACACAGTCCCGCGTCCTGCCCAGCACCAGCTCCTGGTGCAGCCGGTGCGGGACGCTCGGGCAGCGGCCCCCGGGCGCGTACGCGGTGCGCAGCGTCTCGTGCACCGCACGCCACACCGCGTAGTAGGGATGGTCGTCGTCCTGGAACCGCAGCCGGTGCAGCAGCAGCGACCGCAGCAGCGGATCGGCGACGAAGTGGTCGGGACCGACCGGCCAGTCCTGCGCCCGCAGCGCATCCCGTACCTGCAGGGCCACATCGCCCTCCAGCGACCGGCCGCGCAGCCGGGCCGTGGCCAGCAGCCGCGCCGAGTCCTCACCGTGGGCGGCGGCCAGCACGCTCAGCACGTCGAGCTGCTGCCCCGGCAGCAGCTGTGCCAGCAGCTCGTCCGCGACGCGCACCGGCGCCCGGTCCTCCCGCAGCTCCACCGTCCGGTCCAGCAGCGCCCCCGGCACCAGCGAGTCGGGCGCCGGCGCCCCCGGCCGCGCCGTACCCACCCGCAAGGCCCCCGGCACCAGCGCCTCGCCCGCCGCCTGCGCCAGCAGCGCCACGCCCAGGGGACGCCCACCCGTCAGCCGGTGCACCCCACGGGCCAGCCCGGCCGGGGCACGGCCCACCGGGTCGTGCCGGTCGAACGCCGCCTGCACATGCGCCGGGCTCAGCGCCGTGAGCTCCACGGCCAGGATTCCGGACGTCACCTCCGCACCGCGCGCCCAGTGCGAACCGTGCGCCACCTCGGGCAGCCGCCTGCGCACCGCGTGGCTCAGCCCCTCGTGGCCGCGGGCGCGGGAGGAGGCGAACACGGCGATCTGATCGCGCACCCCGGCGGCCCGCTGCCGCAGCACCGGCTCGACCAGCTGCCGGCCCAGCCGCGTGTGCGCGTTGTCCAGGAGCAGCACCGGGCGGCCCCGGCGCGCACCCCGCGCGAGCCCCCCGTACGCCCGCACCAGATCCGTGACCAGCGCGAGCACCAGATGGTCCTCGGCACGACGGCGCAGGTCACCGCCGCGCTCGAAGTCGACCGCCAGCTGCCGCAGCCCGATCCTGCCGTTGCCGCCCGCGTGCGGATAGCTCCCGTACCAGTCCGCCGCGCGCCGCTGGAACCGGCTGAACGACTCCTCCAGCACCGTCTCGATCGTGGCCTCCGCGACCATCCCGGCCAGCGGCACCACCGAGTCGAAGGCACTGGCGGCCAGCTTCGTCAGCACCTTGGTGACCCAGCCCGTGGCCGCGTCCCCCCGGGTGTCGACGGTGGCCAGCACCGGGCCCAGCGACTGCAGGTCCCGCTGCGCCCGCGTCTCGTCCTCCCGCGTCCAGGAGATCGAGGCGACGGCGACGAGCCCCAGGCTCAGCCGGGGGAACTGCACCGGCCGCGCGGCACGCACCTTGGCCGTCAGCTGGGTGGCGAGCTCCGGCAGCGCCCCGGTGACCGGGGTCCAGCCGGGCCCCGGGTCCGCGGGCGGCACGACGGCCTCGCAGTCGACCAGGGCGACCGGGGTGGTCTCCCGGTACAGATGGCGCAGCTGCTTGAGCACGGCCGTCTTGCCCATGCCGCGGCCACCGGTCAGCACGGCGACCGGCGGATCGTCGCGGTGCTCGTAGGCGATTCGGGCGGAGCCGTACGGAGTGAGGCCGGTCAGACGCGCCGCAAGTCCGTCGTTCCCGAAGATCGCCTCGCGCCCGTACAGCTCTCTCTCCACAGCACCCCCAGCGTCGACGCTCCATCCGATCTGTCACACCGTCAACACGAGGATATCGCCCGGGTGTTGGGCAGTGGAGAGGAATTTCGAACGATCTGGGGGTGCGGGGCGGCGGATCAGCCGGCGCCGATGTCCTCGTTCCAGAGGGCGGGGTGGTCGCGTACGAAATCCCGCATGAGCGCGACGCATTCGGCGTCGTCGAGCAGCACGATCTCCACCCCGTGCCGGGCCAGCCAGTCGTGCCCGCCGCGGAACGTCCGCGCCTCGCCGATCACCATCCGCGAGATCCCGAACTGCCGCACCAGCCCGGAGCAGTACCAGCACGGGGAGAGCGTCGTCACCATCGTCGTGCCCCGGTAGGACCGCTGCCGCCCGGCCGCCCGGAACGCGGCCGTCTCCGCGTGCAGGGACGGATCGCCGTCCTGGACGCGGCGGTTGCGGCCCCGGCCGAGGAGGGCGCCGTCCGGTCCGTAGAGCGCGGCCCCGACGGGGATGCCGCCCTCGGCGAGACCGGTACGGGCCTCCGCGAGGGCGGTGACGAGCATGTCCGCATCGTCCATGGCCACGTCTCTCATGCGGTCCTCCCAGTCCGGGGGGCTACTCGCCCGAGGGGCTCGGGCTCTCCCCGCTCTCGCGGCGCTTCAGCTCCTCCTCGCGGCGGCGCAGATCGGCCTCCCAGTCCTTGAGGAGCGACTCGTCCTTCTTGTTCTCTTCCTTCAGTGCGTTCAGGAACTCCGGATTGTCGTCCGGTGCCACCCACTGCGAACGGTGGTTGCGGTGCCATTCGGACGGCGTACGGCCTCCGGCGGGCGCGTGGCGCATCTTGCCGGCGGCCAGCCAGACGATCGGGCCGACGATCCAGAACAGCAGGATGATGAAGACCCAGGCGATCTTCGGCAGGTGCTTGGCCTCGTCCTCGGGGGTGTTCAGGCAGTCGATGAACGCGTAGATCGTCAGCGCCAGAGGCAGGAGATAGATCAGGGCCCGGAACATGGTGGAAAAGTCCCCCTGCGGAGAGTTGGCGGGGCTTGTCCCGCCCCGGTTGGGGCCCAGAGTAACCGGTGTCAATGACGTCCCACGGCGAGTAGGTGGGAACTGGCGGCCAGCAGGTCGGGGTACGGCTCCGCCATGCGGGCCGCGGCCGGCGCGGAGGCGAACATCCGCGATGCGACGAGTGACTCCCCGGTGTGCTGTTCGGTCGCTTTCAGCAGGGCCCAGGCGGGGCCCTCGACGCCGCACACCCGGGTGTCGGTGAGGCCCGCCCCGCGTAATTCGGCCTCCGGCTCGGGCCGGGACGGAGAGCCGGTCCGCCTCGTTGATCGTGGAGGTGTGGAACTCGATGGTCCCCGGTGGTACAGGGCGAGCCCCATCAATCCGTCCCGTTCATGGCCGGCGCTCGTCCTCACCGGGCGCGAGTGGGCCGCTCTCCAGGGCGGTGCGGTGAACGGAGAGTTCCAACAGCCGTCACCCTGTCGCTTCCCTGAAGGCATGCCGGGCTCCCGGCATCGATCGCCGTGGGCGGCCGTGATTAGACCACAGCAGAGTCTCAGGTTCGGGCGTATCGGCCCGACCGTCACTCATATGGGCGGCGGTCGGGCTGCGCTCGGGTTTCCGGTTCTGCCGGCGTGATCAAGATGGTCCCGCGAGGGGCTGCGGCCGGGACGGCCGAGAAAGCCGTGCTGCGCCGATGGCGCGGGCGTGAAGTCGTGGAGACTCTGCCCGCACTGCCGATAAATGGTGTGCGGCCGGTCCCCAGCACAAGCGCCCGGGGCAGAAGCCCCGGGCAGGGCGAACGCAGGGGGAATGGCTGTGCACCTGACTCCACATGAACAAGAGCGCCTGATGATTCATTTGGCGGCGGACGTCGCCGAGAAGCGCCGGGCTCGGGGGGTGCTGCTCAACTATCCCGAGACGGTGGCGCTGTTGACCGTGCATGTCCTGGAGGGGGCCCGGGACGGCCGCACCGTGGCCGAACTCATGTCTTCCGGACGGAAGTTGTTGTCCCGCGAGGAGGTCATGGAGGGCATCCCCGAAATGATCAAGAACGTGCAGGTGGAGGCCACGTTCCCCGACGGCACGAAGCTGGTCACGATCCACGACCCCTTCCCGGAGGCGGGCGACGAGGAAGAGGGGCTGGTCCACCCGGGGAAAACCGATTACTCCGCGAAGCCGGAAGACAAGTTGGTGCGCTTCAACGAGGGGCGTGAGATCACATCCCTGACTGTCAAGAACCCGTGCGACCGCCCCATTCAGGTCGGTTCGCACTTCCACTTCGCCGAGGCCAACTCCGGGCTGGAGTTCGACCGCGAGGCCGCTTGGGGCAAGCGTCTGCACGTCCCGGCCGGCAGCTCCGTACGCTTCGAGCCCAGCATCACCGAAGAAGTCGAACTCGTACCCATCGAGGGCAAGCGGCTGGTCCACGGACTGCGCGAGAGGATCGACGGTCTGCCCGGAAAGATCGACGGCTCACTCGACAACACCGAGGGTCCGTTCGGTGAGGGTGGGGGCGAGTCCAATGACTGACTTCGCCGAGTGTCCTTGCTGCCCGGAGCCCCCCGAACGCTCCGACCCCCTGACCCGCGCCGCGTACGCGGACCGGTTCGGCCCGACGACCCGCGACCGCATCCGCCTCGCCGACACGGAGCTGCGGATCGAGATCGAGGACGACTGGTCGGGCGGCCCCGGGCGCAGCGGGAACGAGATGGTCTTCGGCGGCGGCAAGGTGATCCGCGAGTCGATGGGGCAGTCCGTCGCGCCGCGCGACCCGGCCGGCGCCGGCAAGCAGGCAGGCCCCGGCGAGTCCGGCGCCCCTGACGGCGGCGAGGTCGTCATGCCCCCCGACACGGTGATCACCGGCGCCGTCGTCCTGGACCACTGGGGCATCGTCAAAGCCGATGTCGCCATCCGCGACGGCCGCGTCACCGCGCTCGGCAAGGCGTACAACGACGAGACCATGGACCCCCTCCACGAGGGGGCCGACAACCACAACGGCGTCGGCCCGACTCCCACGGACTTCGTCATCGGTCCCGACACCGAGGTCATCGCGGGCAACGGGAAGATCCTCACCGCGGGCGGGGTCGACACGCACGTCCACTTCATCTGCCCCGAGCAGGTCGGTGAGGCACTGTCGGCGGGCGTGACCACGCTCATCGGGGGCGGTACGGGACCGGCGGAGGGCAGCACCGCCACCACCGTCACACCCGGTTCCTGGCATCTCGCCCGGACATTCGAGGCGCTGGACTCCTTTCCGGTCAACATCGGGCTGCTCGGCAAGGGCGCCACCATGTCGGAGAAGTCGATGTACGACCAGGTGGACGCGGGCGTCATCGGTTTCAAGATCCACGAGGACTGGGGCGCCACGCCGGCGGTCATCGAGAAGTGCCTGAAGGTCTGCCAGGAGACTGGCGTCCAACTCGCGTTCCATGCCGACTCGTTGAACGAGGCGGGCTTTGTCGACGACACCATTCGGGCCATCGGCGGGCGTTCCATCCATGTCTTCCACGTCGAGGGCGCGGGAGGCGGCCATGCCCCCGACATGATCAAGATGGTGCAGGAGGGCAATGTGCTGCCCGCCTCCACCAACCCCACCCGGCCGCTGACCATCAACACGGTCAAGGAGCACTTCGACATGGTGATGGTCTGCCATCACCTCAATCCGAAGATCAAGGAGGACCTGGCCTTCGCGGACTCCCGCATCCGGCCCTCCACGATGGCCGCCGAGGACATCCTGCACGACCTCGGTGCCATCTCGATCATGTCGTCGGACGCCCAGGCCATGGGGCGCATCGGCGAAATGATCATGCGTACCTGGCAGACCGCGCACGTCATGAAGACGCGGCGGGGCCTCCTGGAGGGTGACAAGCGGCCGGAGGGCGAAGAGCCGGAGGACGGGCGGCCGGTGGGAGCCGACAACAGGCGCGCCCGGCGGTACGTCGCGAAGTACACCATCAACCCGGCGATCGCCCAGGGGATCGACGCAGTGCTCGGGTCCGTGGAGCCCGGCAAGCTGGCCGACCTGGTGCTGTGGGAGCCGAAGTTCTTCGGGGTCAAGCCGCACCAGGTGATCAAGGGCGGGCAGATCGCGTACGCGCAGGTGGGCGACGCCAATGCGTCCATCCCGACCCCGCAGCCGGTCCTGCCCCGCGCCATGTGGGGCGCCACGGGCCTGGCGCCCCGCTCCACCTCGTTCAACTTCGTCACCCAACGGGCCATCGACAACGGGTTGCCCGAACGTCTCCCGCTGGGCAAGCAGTTCAAGGCCATCAGCAGCACACGTGACATCGGCAAGGCGGACATGAAGGAGAACAGCGCCACCCCCGATGTCCGGATCGACCCCGACACCTTCGAGGTGATCGTCGGGGGCGCAAAGGTGGAGGACGTGACGACCTGCATCGACGGCCAGATCGTCGAGCGGAACTATCCCCGTGAACTTCCCATGGCGCAGCGGTACTTCCTCTTCTGAGATCCCGAGCGACGAGCTGTGAAGCGTGAGCTTCGACGATGAGTGACGGAAGGTGACCTGGGAAAATGAGCCGTGCCGCGCTGTTCGTCCTGGCCGATGGCCGCTTCCCCGCCGGAGGGCACGCGCACTCCGGAGGAGCCGAGCCGGCCGTGGCCGCGGGCCGTGTCAAGGATGCGGACTCGCTGGAGGAATTCTGCCGGGGGCGGCTGCACACCGCGGGCCTGGTCGCGGCGGCACTGGCCGCTGCGGCCGCCGCGGGCCACGATCCGCTGGAGCTGGACGAGGCCGCCGACGCCCGTACTCCGGTACGGGCGCTGCGGACCACCGCCCGCAAGCTGGGGCGGCAGATGATGCGGGCTGCCCGTGCGACCTGGCCGTCGGCCGAGCTGGACGCACTGGCCGCGGCCCGGCCGCGCGGCGCGCACCAGCCGGTGGTGCTGGGGCTGGCCGTGCGGTCGGCCGGACTGGCACCACTGGATGCCGCGTACGCGGTGGCGTACGAAGCCGTCAGCGGGCCGGCCACGGCGGCGGTCCGGCTGCTGGGCCTGGACCCGTTCGACGCCACCGCCGTCCTCGCCCGCCTCGCCCCCGACCTCGACCGGACCGCCGCCGCGGCGACCGCGGCCGCCGAGCGCACCCCCGAGGAGGGGATCGACGCCCTGCCCGCCGCCTCCGCGCCGCTGCTCGACATCACCGCGCAGCAGCACGCCGCCTGGGCGGTACGCCTCTTCGCCTCCTGACCTCCACGACCACTGAACACCACACAGGACCGGAGTCCGTATGCACCTCGACCACGCAGAGACGTTTCCCGAGCGCCACACCTACAGTGCTGACCCCCAGCGTCCCGACGGCACCAGGCGTGCCCTGCGGATCGGCCTGGGCGGACCGGTCGGTTCGGGCAAGACCGCCACGGTCGCAGCCCTGTGCCGGGCGCTGCGCGACGAGTTGTCCATCGCGGTGGTCACCAACGACATCTACACGCGCGAAGACGCCGAATTCCTGCTTCGCGAAGCCGTACTGCCGGCCGAGCGGATCACCGCGGTGGAGACCGGTGCCTGCCCGCACACCGCCATCCGCGACGACATCTCCGCGAACCTCGAAGCCGTCGAGGACCTGGAGGCCGGCGTCGGCCCCCTCGACCTGGTCCTGGTGGAATCGGGCGGCGACAACCTCACCGCCACCTTCTCCAAGGGCCTGGTCGACGCCCAGATCTTCGTCATCGATGTCGCCGGCGGCGACGACATCCCGCGCAAGGGCGGCCCCGGCGTCACCAGGTCCGACCTTCTCGTCGTCAACAAGACCGACCTCGCCCCGTACGTCGGCTCCGACCTGGAGAGCATGGCGCGCGACGCCGAGGTCCAGCGCGGCCACCTCCCCGTCGCCTTCACCTCCCTCAAGACCGAAGGCGGTGTGAAACCGGTCGCCGACTGGGTCCGTGAACGCCTCACCGACTGGACCGCGGGCCTCGCGTGACTCTCGTACCCCCGCCGGCCGTGCCGGCTCCTCAGCGGACAGTTGTGGGCGTACGGGCCACCGCTCGCATCACGGCGACCGCCAGGGGCGGCACCACCACGCTGCCCGTCCTCGACGGCGACGGGCCCTTCGAGCTGCGGCGCCTGCGCTCACACGGGAGTGAGGCGCGGGTATGCGTCGTCGGCGCCATGAGCGCCCCCCTCGGCGGTGACCGACTGAGCATCGAAGCCACCGCCCAGCAGGGCGCGGTGCTGCACATCACCTCTGCCGCAGCGACCCTCGCCCTGCGGGGGCCGACCTCCGAGCACGCCACCTACGACGTGCATCTGACCGTGGGGGAGCACGCTCAGCTCCACTGGCTCCCCAAGCCGTTGATCTGCGCGGGCGGCAGCGATCTGCGCCAGACCTGGACCGTCGACCTCGCACCCACCGCACGGCTCGTGCTGCGTGAGGAACAGATCCTGGGACGCACCGGCGAATCACCCGGCCACGTGGCGACCCGTCTCACCGTCCGGCGGGGTGGGCGCACTCTGCTGTGCCAACAGGCCGAATACGGACCGGGCGCACCCGGCTGGGACGGCCCCGCGGTCCTCGCCGGCCATCGCGCGGCTGGTCAGCTCCTGATCGTAGACCCGGTCTTCGAGGAGACGCCGCTCGAAGTCCAGCTGTTCGGCGGCGCTCCGGAAGAAGGCCAGGCCGTGCTGACGCCGCTCGCCGGCCCCGCCGCGCTGGTCACCGCCGTCGCGCCGGACGGCCTTCACCTGCGCCGCCTCCTCGACACGGCACAGGCCACTTCCCGCCGTCCCGTCCCTGGCGGATACGAGCGCGTTCGCGTTCCGTGAGGGCCGCCGAGGTGGGGCACCCCAGGTGATCGCCAACGGTGATGACAAACTGGACGGCATGGCTTACGACGATCTTCGTTCCCTCCTCCGGGCCCTGGAGCGCGAGGGCGAGCTCAAGCGCATCAAGGCCGAGGTCGACCCCTACTTGGAGGTCGGCGAGATCGTCGACCGGGTGAACAAGGCGGGCGGGCCCGCGTTGCTCTTCGAGAACGTCAAGGGGTCCTCGATGCCCCTGGCCATGAATGTGTTCGGGACCGACAAGCGGCTGCTCAAGGCGCTCGGGCTGAAGTCGTACGCCGATATCAGCGACAAGATCGGCGGGCTGCTCAAGCCGGAGCTGCCGCACGGTTTCGTCGGGGTGCGGGAGGCCTTCGGCAAGCTCGGCTCGATGGTGCACGTGCCGCCGAAGAAGGTGAAGCAGGAGAGCGCCCCGGTGCAGGAGACCGTCCTCACCGGCGACGACGTGAACCTGGACCTGCTGCCCGCGCTCTTCACCTGGCCCGAGGACGGCGGCTCCTTCTTCAACTTGGGCCTCACCCACACCAAGCACCCGGAGACCGGCGTACGGAACCTGGGGCTGTACCGGCTCCAGCGCCACGACCGCCGCACCATCGGAATGCACTGGCAGATCCACAAGGACAGCCGCAACCACTACCAGGTCGCCGCCAAGCGCGGCGAGCGGCTGCCGGTCGCCATCGCGTTCGGCGCGCCGCCCGCGGTGACGTACGCCTCCACCGCGCCGCTGCCGGGGGACATCGACGAGTACCTCTTCGCCGGGTTCATCCAGGGCAAGCGGATCGAGATGGTCGACTGCAAGACCGTGCCGCTCCAGGTCCCGGCGCAGGCGGAAGTGGTCATCGAGGGATGGCTGGAGCCCGGGAAGATGCTTCCCGAAGGCCCGTTCGGCGACCACACCGGCTTCTACACGCCGCAGGAACCGTTCCCCGCACTGACCATCGACTGCGTGACCATGCGGAAGCGTCCGTTGCTCCAGTCGATCGTGGTGGGCCGGCCGCCGACCGAGGACGGGCCGCTGGGACGCGCCACCGAGCGGTTCTTCCTGCCGCTCCTCAAGATCATCGTGCCCGACATCGTGGACTACCACCTGCCGGAGGCGGGCGGCTTCCACAACTGCGCGATCGTCTCGATCGACAAGAAGTACCCGAAGCACGCCCAGAAGGTGATGAGTGCCATCTGGGGCGCGCACATGATGTCGCTGACCAAGCTCATCGTGGTCGTGGACTCCGACTGCGACGTCCACGATCTGCACGAGGTGGCGTGGCGGGCGCTCGGCAATACGGACTACGCGCGGGACCTGACCGTCGCCGAGGGGCCGGTCGATCATCTCGACCACGCCTCCTACCAGCAGTTCTGGGGTGGCAAGGCGGGTATCGACGCGACGAAGAAGTGGCCCGAGGAGGGGTACACCCGGGACGGGGGCTGGCCGGACATGGTCGAGTCCGACCCTCGGACGGCAGCGAAGGTCGACCGTCGGTGGAAGGAGTACGGACTGTGAGCGCCGCCGAAGCAGCACTGGGCTCGGAGCCCGTACGGCCGAACGGCAAGGTGAAGGCGTTCCTGCGGCTCGTGATGATCGAGCACTCGGTCTTCGCGCTGCCCTTCGCCTACATCGCCGCCCTGACCGCGATGTTCCGGGAGGACGGATCCGTCCACTGGGTCACGCTGCTGCTGGTCACCATCGCCATGGTCGGGCTGCGGACGTTCGCGATGGCCTGCAACCGGATCATCGACCGGGAGATCGACGCCCACAACCCGCGCACCGCGGGCCGGGAGCTGGTCACAGGGGCGGTGTCCGTGAAGTCGGCGTGGACGGGGGCGGTCGTCGCGGTCGTCTTCTTCCTCGGGGCGGCCGCCCTGCTGAACCCGCTCTGTCTGGCGCTCGCGCCGGTCGCCGTCGTCCCGATGGTGGTCTATCCCTACGGGAAGCGGTTCACCCACTACCCGCACGCCATCCTCGGCATCGCGCAGGCCATAGGGCCGATCGGCGCCTGGCTGGCGGTGACCGGCAGCTGGTCGTGGGACGCGGTGATCCTCGGCCTCGCGGTCGGGATCTGGATCGGTGGCTTCGACCTGATCTTCGGCTGCCAGGACGTCCAGGCGGACCGGGCGCACGGGGTGCTGTCGGTGCCGGCCCGGTTCGGGATTCCGGCCGCGCTCTGGGGGGCGCGGGTCTGCCATGTCGTGACGACCGGGCTGCTGGTCTGGTTCGGGCTGGCCACTGAGGCCGGACTGTTCTACTGGATCGGCATGGTGATCGTCGCCGTCGCGTTCGTGTACGAGCACCGGGTGGTGCGGCCGCACGATCTGTCCCGGCTGAACCGGGCGTTCTTCTCGGTCAACGGCTTCATCGGGATCGCGCTCTTCGCGTGCGCGCTGCTGGACCTGCTGGTGCGGGGCCTGACCGTCTGAGCCTGCCCGACGAGGCAGGTCGCCGGTTGTGGTCAAGGACCGGCGCGTCACGGGTCCGTCCCAGTGGGCTGAGGGCGCCAACAGGTGCGGAACGGTGGTGGGAACCGCCGTCCCGGCCGGCCGGCGGCGTGCCCCGGCGCGGTGCGGCGGGCCGTGTCCGGCCCCTGTTTCCCTTGCCGGGCGGCGGCAGGGAGCGGGTGCGGCGGGGCGGGTGCGGGCGGGGGGCATGCCCGGTGGTGGTGCGCGTTGTGCCCGGCTGTGCGTGTAACAGGGGTGTATTAGCGGGCGGTTGGGCGGAACGGGCCGCCGGGCCGGGCGGCTCTCTGTGATCAGGAACGCTCGCTCGTACCGACCGTGACGAGCGGCCGACACCCCCCACCGACACTGAGGAAAAAACGATGCGTGTACAGAAGCTCACCTTCGCCGCCCTGGTTGTTGTCGCCGGTCTCTCGCTCACGGCCTGTCAGAACGGCGAGGACGACTTGGGACAGACCGCCCCGTCGGCTGCGTCCTCCGCGTCTTCCGCGGGCGGCGGTTCGGGCTCGGGCGGCTCGGGCTCGGGCGGCTCGGACCAGGACGGCGGGAAGGACTCGGCCGGGAAGGGGTCCGGCGGACAGGGGGCCGGCGGGCAGGGTGCGGCCGGCGGGAAGGGGTCCGGCGGACAGGGCGCGGCTGCCGGGACCGGGTCCGCCGGGAACGGCAAGGTCGGCAAGTGCCGCACCGACGACCTGGACATCACCGCGTCGGACAGCACCGTCGGCGGCGACACCGAGGGCACCGTCGCGGTGGAGCTGAAGAACGGCGGCGGCCGGGACTGCGTGCTCTCCGGGTACGCGGGCGTCGACCTGAAGACCAGCGCGGGGTCGCTGTCCGCGAAGCGCACCGGTGAGAAGACCACCCCGATGATCCTCAAGGACGGGAAGTCGGTGTACTTCGGCGTCAACTACCCGATCAACAAGTCGGGCGGCTCCGGCGTCCGCATCACGGCCCTGGTGGTGACCCCGCCGGACGAGACCAAGTCGTTCTCCCTCGAATGGCCGGGCGCCGCCACGCTGCCCGCCACGGACGGCTCCGGCTCCCCGGTGAAGGTCGGCCCGATGGGGAGCGCCGGTCAGGGCGAGGGCTGACCCGGACACCACGGGCTCCGTCCGAGCTCTACGGTACGAGCGGCCGGGCGGGCGGCACCGCGCC
Source organism: Streptomyces sp. NPDC057963 (assembly GCF_042887155.1). Taxonomy (NCBI): domain Bacteria; kingdom Bacillati; phylum Actinomycetota; class Actinomycetes; order Kitasatosporales; family Streptomycetaceae; genus Streptomyces; species Streptomyces sp. NPDC057963. The sequence continues at coordinate 416,469 of NZ_JBHVPX010000006.1, read as the reverse complement.
CCGGCCGCGCGCGGGGCGGCGGAAGACGAACGCCGCCGCCACACCCGCCGCCAGTCCGAACAGGTGGCCCTGCCAGCTGACCGAGGTGTTGGCGGGGGATATCCCCAGCAGGATCGACGAGCCCCAGGTCGCGCCGATCACCAGGCCGGCGCCGATGTCGAGGAGTCTGCGGTCCACGAAGCCGCGGACCAGCAGATAGCCGAAGAGGCCGAAGACCAGCCCGGACGCGCCCGCCGTGTTGGAGTGGTCCGGCGCGACCAGCCAGATGCCGAGGCCGTCGACCACGATGATCAGCGCGGCCACGGCCGCGAACCTGCGCAGGCCGCCCAGCGCGGCCAGGAAGCCGAAGACCAGCAGCGGCACGCTGTTGGACGCGACGTGGCCGAAGCCGAAGTGGATGAAGGACGCGGGCACGACGTCCAGCAGTTCGCCGAGCCGGCGCGGCTCTATCCCGAAGGTGTCCAGCGAGTGGCCGGTCGCCGCGTCGACGGCTTCGAGGATCCAGAGGAGCGCGACCCAGCCCAGCATCAGCTTGGCCGCGGCCTTGGCACGGTCGCCCGTGCCCCACGCCGACGCGAATCGATCCGACGATGCGGCCACCGATGCCCCCTGCCGTCCTGTGTCGTCCCTGTCCCCACTTCGAAACGCCTGGGGCACCTTCCGCGGTTCCGGTTTTGCGCAGCCGGATAGGCTCGGGGGTGTGGATTCCGGGACTTCAGTGAGTCAGCACCAGCGACAGCCTTGGATTGTCGGGGTTTCCGGTGCTTCGGGCACCCCTTTCGCCGCCTCCGTGCTGCGCGGTCTGCTGGCCGCGGGGGAGAGCGTCGACCTGGTGGTGAGCCGGGCGTCGCGGCTGACGCTGCTGGACGAGACCGGGATCGCGTTCCGCGACGCACACTGGCGGGAGGACCTGCGCAGCTGGCTGGCGCGCGGGGCGGACGGGAAGCCGCACACCTTCGACGTGGGCGACGCGGACATCGAGGGCGTACGGCACTGGGCGGCCGGTGATCTCGCCGCGGGGCCGTCCTCGGGGTCGTACCCGGCGAAGGGGATGCTGATCGTCCCGGCCTCGACGGCGTGTGTGGCCGGGGTGGCGCTCGGGCTCTCGAAGGATCTGCTCCAGCGGGCCGCGAGCGTGACGCTCAAGGAGCGGCGGAAGCTGGTCGTCGCGGTGCGGGAGACCCCGCTCAACGGGCAGACGCTGAAGCATCTGGTGAGCCTGGACGAGGCGGGCGCCGTGGTGCTGCCCGCCTCTCCGGCGTTCTACGCGGGGGCGACGCACATCCAGGATCTGGTGGACTTCGTCGCGGGGCGGGTACTGGACGCGGCGGGGGTGCCGCACGGTCTGTACCGCCGGTGGGAGGGAGAGCTCGGTGGCGGCTCTCGCGGCTGAGGCGGACCTCAGGCGGAAAGGGCCTGTGGTCAGCGCTTCTTCGTGGCGCGCGGGTTGCGGGCCTTGTCGACCCGGTGCGCGGCGGCGGGCTGGTGGGCACGCGAGCGGTTGGCCAGGTCCTGCAGCTCGCGCATCCGGGCGTAGGCCATCTCGATCGTGTACACGGTTTTCTCACTCCTGAAGATTCGAAAGCATTTTTTGGATGTTCGGGAAGATTTGCAGGCGATGAAGCCTGCATGCCTTAGATTCTACACGTAGACTCGCGATACTGCTGAACAATGGAAGGTTTCAGTCATATGGACGCGGTGGACAGGCAGCTCATCCAGGCCCTCAGGGAGAACGGCAGGGCCTCGTACGCCGAGCTGGGGCGGCTCGTGGGGCTCTCCGGGCCCAGCGTCACCGACCGCATCAACCGGCTGGAAACCGCCGGTGTCATCACCGGCTACCGCGCCACCGTCGACGCCGCGGCGCTGGGACTCGGCGTCACGGCGCTGATCGGCATCTCGCTCTCCGACGCGGCCGATCACGAGGACGTGGCGCGCCGGCTGAAGGACCTCGCGGAGATCGAGGACGCCTGGTTCATCGCGGGCGACGACTCGTACATGCTCAAGGTGCGCGTCGGTGACGTGGACGGCCTGGAGAGGACCATTCGCCGGCTCAGTGGCACGAAGGGCGTCTCGCGCACGCGCACCACGATCGTGCTCTCCACCAAGTGGGAGAACCGGGTCGGGGAACTTCCCGAAGAGGCGTAGGCGTAACGTGGTGGGGCCCCCGGGGGACCGGGGGTTTCGCCCGGTATCGCCGGGACCGGCACAGCACGTCGACACCTGGGAGGCAGCCGCATGGACGTTGGGCTCAAGCGCGAGCTGGAGGAGAAGGTCCGCGCAGGGGAGCGGCTGACCCGTGAGGACGGCATCGCCCTCTACGAGTCGGACGACCTGGCCTGGCTCGGCGGCCTCGCCCATGAGGTGCGTACGTGCAAGAACGGCGACGTCGTCCACTTCAACGTCAACCGGCACCTCAACATGACCAACGTGTGCACCGCGTCGTGCGCGTACTGCTCGTTCCAGCGCAAGCCGGGCGAGAAGGACGCGTACACCATGCGCATCGAGGAGGCCGTCCGGCTCGCGAAGGCGATGGAGGGCGAGAGCCTCACCGAGCTGCACATCGTCAACGGGCTGCACCCCACCCTGCCGTGGCGTTACTACCCGCGCTCGCTCAGCGCGCTGAAGGAGGCCCTGCCGCAGGTCTCCCTCAAGGCGTTCACCGCCACCGAGATCCACCACTTCGAGACCATCTCCGGCCTCTCCGCCTCCGAGATCCTCGACGAGCTGATCGAGGCCGGTCTGGAGTCGCTGACCGGTGGCGGCGCGGAGATCTTCGACTGGGAGGTCCGCCAGCACATCGTGGACCACGACACCCATTGGGAGGACTGGTCGCGCATCCATCGCCTGGCGCACGAGAAGGGTCTCAAGACCCCGGCGACGATGCTGTACGGGCACATCGAGGAGCTCCGGCACCGTGTCGACCACGTGCTGCGGCTGCGTGAGCTGCAGGACGAGACCGGCGGCTTCCAGGTCTTCATCCCGCTGCGCTACCAGCACGACTTCGTGGACATGAAGGACGGCAAGGTCCGCAACAGGCTCCAGGCCCGGACGACGATGGCGACCGGCGCCGAGGCGCTGAAGACCTTCGCCGTCTCGCGGCTCCTCTTCGACAACGTCCCGCACGTCAAGGTCTTCTGGGTGATGCACGGCGTGCAGACCGCCCAGCTCGCGCTGCAGCACGGTGCCGACGACATGGACGGCTCGGTCGTCGAGTACAAGATCACGCACGACGCGGACAACTACGGCACGCCGAACAAGCTCGGCCGCGAGGATCTGCTCGACCTGATCCGTGACGCGGGCTTCAGGCCCGTCGAGCGCAACACCCGGTACGAGATCATCCGCGAGTACCCGGGCCCGGACGCCGAGCGGCGCGAGTCGCCGCAGCCGATGCGCGTCTGACGTTCCGTCTCCAGTCGCCCCGTACGAGAGCCCCGGCCGCCGGCCGGGGCTTTCCCGTGTGCTGGACATGACCTTGTAGCGCCGGTTCTGTAATGGTTAATCTTCACCTATGGCACTTACGTTTGAGTGGGATCCCTCGTTCGACCGCGATCTGCGGGACGGTATCGCCGGGCTGTGGACCGATGTCTCCAACGCGGGCGGCGCGGTCGGCTTCGTGCCGCCCGTCACGACCGATGACATCCGGCCCGAGCTGGTCCATCACCTCGTCGCCATGGCCGAGGGCCGCACCCGCCTCCTCGTCGGCCGCGACGAGGAGGGTGCCGTCGCCGCCACGGCCTTCCTCGCCCTCAACACGCACCGGCTGATGACCCACTGGCTCTGGCTCTACACGGTGATGGTCCATCCCCGCCACCAGGGCAAGGGGTACGGACGCGATCTGATGGACGCCGCAGCGGAGGCGGCCCGGGGGATCGACGGGATCGAGGCGATCCGGCTCACCTGCCGCGGAGGCACCGGTGTCGACCGCTTCTACGCCTCGTGCGGATACAAGGAGGTGGGGCGGGTGCCCGACGCGATCCGGGTGGCCGAGGGGGACGACCGGGACGACATCATCATGCTGCTGCCGCTGGGCTGAGAGCCCGCGGCGAACGCGGCGGACCCCTTTTGACACGGCCCTCCGAAGTGATCGATTCCGGGGCATGCTTCACTGGTCGGGCAGGATCGTAGGACCGTCGTACGTAGAGAGAGGGGCCAACTGTGTCCGCTGCCAAGCCGAGCGCGACCATTCGGTACACCGCGATGCGCCTCAGCATCTTCGTAGGCTGTTTCCTCGTCGCAGCCGTGGCCGTCCACTTCGGCCTGCTGCCCTCCGGGACGAACGGCTCCAACATCGTCTGGGTCATCCTCCTCGCCCTGGTCCTTTCCGCGCCGCTCAGCTACGTGCTGCTGCGCAAGCAGCGTGACGAGATGTCCGAGCAGATCGTGTCCACCGTCGACCGCACCAAGGCGCGGCTCGAAGCGAACCGGACCCGTGAGGACCACGTCACCCCGTGACGACCGGGCCTGCCGGGCTCGACCGTGCGTGTCGGGCTCGACCGGGCCTGCCGGGCTCACCGGGTGAGGAACGACGTGGTGGCCGCGTAAAGGCTGCGTAAGGTTCCTCACACCCGCACCGTTTCCGTACCGAACCCCAGTGCCGGAGCTACCGCTCCTGAGCTGGGGTTTCGTCGTTCTCGCAGGCATGCCGGGCGCTTCGGTGCCCGCGTCGGCGCTCAACGGGGGTCAAAGAAGACCTTTGAGGATCTCAAAGTTCAAGTGTTAACGTGTTCGACATGAAGACAGCAGTGCGCCATCGATTCGCCGCGAGCGTCCCGCTCGTGGAGCGCCTGCACGTCGATCTCTGCCGCTGTATGTCCGCGGTCTGTCGTCGCAACGTCTGAACCGGCCCCATGCAGCGGCGCCGCCCCTGGCGCGGGCGCCGCACCCCCGTCCCCCGCACGGCGTTCCCGTGCGCCCCGATGCGTCACATCTGGAGTGTGTCCGTGTCCGCGAATCCCGCGTCCGCCGCCGCGACCGACAGCCCGTCCGGCTCCGGCTCCGGTTTCCGTATACCCAAGGTCCCGTTCTGGGCCCAGATAGTCGCCGGTCTCGTCCTCGGCGTCGTCCTCGGGTGGCTTGCCCGTTCGTACGACGTCGACTGGCTCTACACCACGCTCGACAAGGTCGGCCACATCTTCGTCCAGCTGCTGAAGCTGGCCGTCGCGCCGCTCGTCTTCTTCGCGATCCTGGTGTCGATCACCAACCTGCGCAAGGTCAACAACGCCGCCCGGCTGGCCACCCGCACCCTGCTCTGGTTCATGATCACCTCGCTGATCGCGGTCGCCATCGGCCTCGCGATCGGCCTGATCACCAATCCGGGCTCCGGTACGGGACTGACCCCGAAGGATGGCAAGCTGCCGGAGCACGCGGGCTCCTGGCTGGACTTCCTCACCGGCATCATCCCGGACAACGTGATCACCCCGTTCACCGAGCTGAACGTCCTCCAGATCGTCTTCATGGCCGCCGTCGCCGGTATCGCCGCCCTTCAGCTCGGCGAAAAGGCCCAGCCGATCCTCACCCTCAGCGAGTCCGTCCTGGAGCTCCTCCAGAAGGCCCTGTGGTGGGTCATCCGCCTCGCCCCCCTCGGCACCGTCGGCCTCATCGGCTACGCGATCGCCGACTACGGCTGGGACCTGATCGGCAAGTACGCGACGTTCACCGCCGACATCTACATCGGCTGCGCCCTGGTGCTGTTCGGCGTGTACCCGCTGCTGCTCGCCACCGTCGCCAAGCTCAGCCCGCTCCAGTTCTACAAGGGCGCCTGGCCGGCGATCCAGCTGGCCTTCGTCTCCCGCTCCTCGGTCGGCACCATGCCGGTCACCCAGAAGGTCACCGAGCGCCTCGGCGTCCCGAAGGAGTACGCGTCCTTCTCGGTCCCGTTCGGCGCCACCACCAAGATGGACGGCTGCGCCGCGATCTACCCGGCGCTGGCGGCGATCTTCATCGCGCAGATCTTCGACGTCCAGCTGGGTGTCGGCGACTACGTCCTGATCGCGTTCGTCTCGGTGATCGGCTCGGCGGCCACCGCCGGTCTCACCGGCGCCACGGTCATGCTGACCCTCACGCTGTCGACGCTGGGCCTTCCGCTGGAGGGTGTCGGTCTGCTCATGGCCATCGACCCGATCCTGGACATGATGCGCACGGCCACCAACGTGGCGGGCCAGGCGCTGGTTCCGGTGATCGTCTCGGCCCGCGAGAAGATCCTCGACCACGACGCGTACAACGCGGCCTCGTCCTCCCCGGTCGACGCCGCCGAGGTGCGTGACACCGAGCCGCAGCGCGTGCCGGTCGCCGCGTAGTCCGACGCCATGTGGCCTCCTCTCCTCCGATCGGGGGAGGGGAGGCCACGTCGCGTTTTCCGGGGGTGCTGCCGCTGATGCTCCGCCGACGGGGCCGGACGCGGGGCAGCCGGCCATGTGGCCGGAACGGCTGCCCGCTCCGTACGACGACGGCGAGACCCGCGCCGTACTCTTACCGGGGAGTGGCACAGCGGGGGTGGGAGGAAGTCGACGTGGGTGCTGTGAAGAGCAGACGGATGCCGCGTGCCGTGCGTGAGCAGCAGATGATGGACGCCGCCGTGCAGACCTTCGGGCAGCGCGGATACCGCGCCGCCTCGATGGACGAGATCGCCGAGCTGGCCGGGGTGTCCAAGCCGCTGGTGTACCTGTACCTCAACTCCAAGGAAGAGCTGTTCACCGCCTGTATTCGGCGCGAGGCGAAAGCGCTCGCCGAGGCGGTGCGGTCGGGTGCGGAGCCGGGTCTTCCGGCCGACCGGCAACTGTGGTCGGGGCTGCGCGCGTTCTTCACGCACACCGCGGAGCATCCGGACGGCTGGGCGGTGCTGCACCGCCAGGCGCGCACGCACGGGGAGCCGTTCGCCACCGAGGTCACGGCGATGCGGGACGAGATCGTCGCGTTCGTGACGGGTCTGATCGGGGCCGCGGCGCGCGAGGCCCACCACGATCCGGCGCTCCCCGACCGCGATGTGTCGGGGCTGGCGCAGGCGCTCGTGGGGGCCGCGGAATCGCTCGCGGGATGGGCGAACGAGACGCCGGGCGTCTCGGCGAAGGAAGCCGCGGCCACCCTGATGAACTTCGCCTGGGCGGGGCTGGAGAACCTTATGAACGGCCGCCCGTGGCAGCCGCCGAACCCGCCTGAGGTCCGGGCGCGTCGGTCACCGTCCTCCCGGTGAGGTGGACGCGGTCCGCACCGCGCAGCTGGAAGCCGGTGGGGTTCGCCGCGTAGGTGACCGTGGCGGGCAGCAGGACGGGGGCCCTGAAGTCGGCCCGCACCCACCGGACTTCATCGGGGTGCGGTGACTCGGCCAGGCAGCGGGCGACGGTCCACATGCCGTGGGCGATGGCCCGGGGGAAGCCGAAGAGCCGGGCGGTGAGCGGATACAGGTGGATGGGGTTCCGGTCGCCCGACGCGGCGCCGTAACGGCGTCCCAGATCACCGGGCAGCCGCCACTCGGCGACGGCGGGCAGCTCCGGGGCCGGGTCCGGTGTTGGGGACGGGGACGGGGCGTGTGCGTCCGCCGTGTCGGGTCTGCCCGGTCCGTCCGTCGCGTCGTCTCCGCCCGGTCCGTCCGTCGCGTGCCGGGAGAGGTAGCCGCTGCGGGACTCCCAGACCAGTTCGCCCGCAAGCCGCGCCTCGGTGACCATCGTGACCTCCGTGCCACGCCGGTGCGGGGCCAACCCGTCGGCGTACACCGTGAGTTCGAGCCGATCGGTCGGACGGAGCACCCGGTGGCGGGTGATCTCGATCCAGGTGTGGACGAGCCCGACGACGGGCAGCGGGAACCTCCGGGCCGTCATCAGCCGCATGGCCGGCGGAAGGCCCAGCACGTGCGGGTAGGTGAGCGGCAGGGTGTCCGGCTCGGAGAACCCGCAGATCCGGCGGTACGAGGCGAGGCGGCCGGGGACGGCCGGCGCGGCCGGGAGGACCGCCCGGTCGGTGGGCACGGTGGCGCCCGGACGGCCGGCCTTCTTGAACGGAGACGTGACAGCTGCCCGTACGAGTGTCATGTTCGTATGCGGCATGGGGTCACGCACCGAGCAGGTTCTGGCCGCAGACCCGCACGATCTGGCCGTTGACGGCCGCCGACGCGGGCTGCGGGAGGCCGGGCCGCCGGGCCGGGAAGCGGCCGGGTGCCGTGCCGGTGAAGTGCGGATAGCGATCGGCCATGGTCCAGACTCCCTGCCCGGTCGTGGATTTACTTTTGCGTAAGGTTACTTGCGAGTCAGGAGTCGGTCGAGACGATCCCCCCGCACCCCGCACCCCCGCATCCGCGTCCACCGCGCAACGCCCGTCAGCCCGTCAGCCCGTCAGCCCGCCCGTCCGCCTGCCGACGGACGGGCGTCGTCTCACGTCAGGGGCGGGAGCGGAAACTATGCCTTGCTGTTGTGGTGCGTGATGTCCCAGTGGCTGCCCTCGTTCGCATACACATTGCCTGCGGGGGACTTGTACAGGGCGGCACCGTCACTGCGCTTCCCCGCCTTCGCGAACTTGCGCTTGATGTAGTTGTTGACGCACGGAACCTTGGTGGAGATGTCCGTCTTGTATCCGTTGCGATGGCTGTACGTACCGGGGGTGTGGCCCACCTCGGTCCCTCCCGTGATGACCACCTGGCAGCCGCTGATCTTCTTGAAGGCGATGACGCCCGCGACGGACGCCTTGTTGATCCGGGTGAACGACGTGCACGACTTCTTGTTCCAGTCGGAGCACTTGCCGCTGGACGTCCAGGTGACTCCCGCCTTCTTGAACACGGCGGCGGCATCCGTGTGCTTCGCGTACTTCGCCGGTGCGGCGGCCTGCGCGGTACCGGCCATCAGCAGGACCGAAGCGGCTGCCGCGATCAGCGTGCGGGTGGACAGAAGTTCCATGCTCTTCAAGGCGTGCTCCTTCATCTTGTGCGTGGACGAGAACCTGCCTGGCCGTGTGGGGCGGTTCCAAGCCCGGGAATCCTGCCCAGCCTCCGACGCCCCTCGTGTCACCCATTGAGTGAAAGGCGGGCGCCGGAATGGACGGCAGGTCTCCGGCTCGTGCGTGCGGGGGCCTTCAAGTCGTCCGCATGGCAACAGCGCCAGTGCCTTCTCGACCGGTTCGGCCGAGTCGCAGGGGCTTCGAGGCGGAAGGCCGGACTTCTCCGACCGGTCCCCGGTCCTCGGCCGCCGGGTGACAAATGTCAGCGAAAGCGGTGAGAAATCACAGCAGTTCGCCGACCGTGCGGCTCCTAGCGTTGCGGCAGGACATCCATGAGCCCGCGCCCCGGGCCCGCCTTCCACGAAGGAGACCGCCATGCAGCGTCCGGCCCCGTCCCTGCCGAGCAGCATCCCCAAGACCAGCAGGATCAGCGAGACCAGCAGGACCACCGGGATCAGCAGGAGGCGGGCGGTGACCGCGGGCACCGCCCTCGCCGCGGGTCTCGCCGTGACCGCCGCCGCCCCCGCAGCCTCCGCCCCCGCATCGCCCCGCCGGGTGCCGGGTGATGAGCAACCGCCCGTACGGCTCGTCCTTCCGCGGCCGAGCGGTCCCCACCGCCTCGGTACCGTGGCGCTTCATCTCAGCGACCGCAGCCGTCGGGACCCCTGGGTCGCCGCGCGGCCGGTACGGGAACTGATGGTTCAGCTCTGGTACCCCGCCCGTGCGGCCGCCGGCCTGCCCAGCGCGCCCTGGCTGACCCGGCAGGCCGCCGAGGTCTTCCAGCAGACGGGATACCTCCTTCCCCAGTACGCCACGCTGCCGGACACCCACGCCCGCACCGGTGCGGCGGCGGACCCGCGCGGGGGCCGGCGCCCGGTGATCCTCTACTCCCACGGGCACGGCCAGCACCGCGGTTCCAGCACGGCGCTGGTCGAGGAACTCGCCGGCCACGGATACATCGTGGTGACCATCGACCACACCTATGACGCCGGACAGGTCGAGTTCCCCGGTGGCCGGGTCGAGAAGTACGCGATGCCTCCCCTCACGGACGAGGACGACGACCCGACGATCCTCAAGGCGGTCGACGTGCGGGTGGCCGACACCCGATTCGTACTGGAGGAGCTGTCGCGGCGCGTACGGGGCCGCCGGGATCCGCTGCCGCACGGGCTCGGCGACGTCCTCGACCTGTCCAGGACCGCCATGTTCGGCCACTCGCTGGGCGGGGCGACCGCGGCGTCGGCGATGGCGGCAGGGGTACCGATCGCGGCGGGCGCGAATCTCGACGGCAGCCTCTTCGGCCCGGTGGTGGCCGAGGGACTGCGCAAGCCGTTCCTCCTGATGAGCGAGGACGCGGACAACGATCCGAGCTGGTCCGAGATCTGGCCCCGCCTGCGGGGCTGGCGCCGCCGACTCCGGCTGACCGGTACCCGGCACTTCTCGTACACGGACTACGAGACGTTCCTGCCGCAGGTCGCCGACCGGCTCGGCGCGACCGACGAACAACTGGCCGAGATCGTCGGGCCGCTCGACGGGATGCGCGCCGTCGAGATCCAGCGGCGCTTCCTGCTCGCCTTCTTCGACCTCCACCTGCGCGGTCGCGGTGCCCCGATCCTCGACGGGCCGTCGCCCCGGTATCCGGAGGTGCGGTTCACCGGCGGTGCCCGGTGATCCGGAGGAGACCGGCCCCGGCTTCCTGACGCCGTCAACCGAGGCCCGGCACTCACCCGCGAAGTGTCGTACACAAGGTCAAGTGCGGCGTGTCCAAGAGTAAAGAGACGGTCATGTCTGTATAGGTATACGCGTCTTCGTACAGAGGAAGATTTTGCGTTCCGGTGTTCCCGCACTCGCCGCATCGGCTTGCTGCTGAACCGTCGGCATCCGCGAGCCCCGATCCGCCTTCCGGTGGCCCGGTGGCTTCCGGTCCGGTCCCCGGTGTCACCGGAGCCCACATCACCCGTCACTCGGCGCATCGGCGATGCGCCGAGCACCGATCCGCGAACCAACGGCCCATGGGCAAGGAGACGCTGTGCGTTACGGAAGTGCGTTGAGGGAAGAAGTCCGAACTCCGGGAACCACCCCTCTCATCGGTATCTACGACATGTACTCGGCGTCCGTCGTCGCCCGGCACTACGACGGTTTCTTCGTATCCGGATTCGGCTTCGCCGCCTCCCACTACGGGCTCCCCGACATCGGTTTCATCGCATGGCCGGACATGGTGGCCTTCGTGGAGCGGCTGCGGCTGGCCTTCCCCACCCACCACCTGCTGGTCGACATCGACGACGGCTACGTCGACCACGAGGTCGCCTGCCACGTGGTCCAGCGGCTGGAGAGGATCGGCGCCTCCGGCGTCATCCTGGAGGACCAGAAGCGTCCGCGCCGCTGCGGTCACGCGGACGGCAAGCAGGTGCTTCCGCTGGAGGAGTACCTGGAGAAGCTCAACCTCGTACTGGAGAGCAGGCGCGATCTGGTGGTCGTCGCCCGCACGGACGCCACGGAGGAGGACGAGATCCTGCGCCGGGCCGAGGCGCTGGCCGAGACGGACGCCGATGTCGTCCTGGTCGACGGCGTGCGCAGCGTCGAATGGATCAAGCGGATCCGGAAGGTGGTCGGCGACAAGCCGCTGCTCTTCAACCAGATCGCGGGCGGGAAGTCACCCAGGCTCTCGCTCTCCGAACTGACCGACCTGGAGTGCCAGGTGGCCATCTACAGCACTCCCTGCCTCTTCGCCGCGCATGCCGCCATCGACGCCGCGCTGACGGACCTCAAGCAGTCCGACGGGCGGCTTCCCGAGTTCGTGGCCACCCACGGCATCGGAGTGCGGCGTGCGACGGAACTGCTGGAGAAGAACATCAGCAGGCACCACCCCGTCCGTGAGCCGGTGGCCGTCTGACGTGGGCGATGTGCCGGGATCATGCGGCCCGGCCCGTCACCGTTCCACCCGCACGCCGGGGTCCCGATGGCGCCCGTCTGCGCGCCGTCGGGACCCCGGTACACGCGAACCACAGCGAATCAGGCCGTGCACGGACCGGCAGGACCGTGCGGCCGGGAAAGAAGAGCCGGATCATGGGAATTACCTCGCCGAAGGCGCGTGCGGCCCTGGTGGTCGCCCTCAGCGCGCTCTGCCAGGGCCAGTTGGCTGTCGGCAGCGCCTGGGCCGACGCCCCCGACGGAGGCATGGAAACGCACCACGGGCCCTCCCTGGTCACCATCGACAACTCCAACGCCGACTCCTGGCTGGAGGTGGACCGGACCCTCAACGTGCTGGGCCCGTTCAGCAAGGGCACGGCGGGCAGCGACCACGACGGTGGCGGGGGCGCGATCGACCAGAACGTGTCGGGTTCCCAGGGCGTGGGCGTCCAGGCCGCGCCGGACGAACACGGGGACGGGGACGAGGAAGAGGAGGAAGGGCAGGCGGGAGCGGCCGGCCCCGGCCACGCGGCCCGGCCCGAGAGCGCGGCGAGCGGAGGGGACGACGACGAGGGCGACGCGGATCACGACACGGGCGCCCTGCCGGCCTCCTGATTTTGCGCCAGAGCAAACTCCGCCGTGCCCGGTCTCCATCCAGCATGCTCTCGTAGCTGAGGTGAACCAGCCTGGGTGCCGGCAGGGCACCGGTGATCTATGAGGGCTCGTAGCGCGGACCGCTTCTTCACGGGGAACAGCGGACCGCTTTTTCACGAGAAACAACGGGCGGCCGGGGTGCTTGGGGTGGCGTTCAGGCCGTATGGGGCAGCCCGGTGACTTCCTGGATCTTCAGGACGGTCCTGGCGAAGTCCTCCGGGCCGCCTCCCCAGGGGTCGGTGATGCCCTCGCCGAGGACGGAGACCGGTCGACCCGGACCGGCCAGCGCTTCGACGGCCAGGGCGGTTTCGTCGTCCACCGCAATCAGGTCGTCAGCCCAGGAGAGAAGGTCCTCGTCCAGGAGTCGGCCCCGGTGCCCGGTGAGGTCGTAGCCGAAGGCGGCCGCGGCCTCCATCGCCAGGGGATGGGCGGACTTGCCGACATGCCAGTTGCGGGTGCCGGCCGAGCGCACCTCCAGCGCGCCCCCGGATCGCGCGGCGATGATCACGGCCGCGATCGGGGACCGGCAATGGTTGCCCTTGCAGACCACCAGCACCCGCCGGGGTCTATTCATCGGCGTCCACCCGCTCGATCTCGAACGTGAGGACGCCGAGGGCTTCTTTGTGAGGCGGGAAGATCGCCTGAATCGCCCGCAACTGTTCGGCCGCGGTGGCGTTCGGGTTGACCGCCTTCACGTCCTCGGTGCCGAACATCTCCGTGAACGTGCGGTACCGGCCGATGCGCTTGACTCGGGTCAGGCACTCTTCACCGCGACAGGTGAAGTTGAGCAGGTCCCCGGCCTTGATCCGTTTCATCGATTCGTAGGCCACCCGGACTTCGACGGTCTTGGAGCCGTCGGCGATCAGGTCGAAGTACTGCTTGTAGATCTGGATGCTGCGGGGACGGCCATGTGCCTGGGACTGGTTCCTGGCAGTTCGGCGGCTGGTCATCAGAGTTTCCAATGCGGTCGTGGTGTAGGACCGGTAGAAGTGCCTCGGGTCGCTGAGCATCAGCTCCCCGACACCGGTGAGCGCTTCCACGTAGTCCGCTTGCGTGCCGGGCCACACAGCCGGATTCAGCAGCCACTCGGCGGTGCTGCCTCCCGACGGGTCTCCGGCATCGGCAGTCGCGTTCAGGAGGCTTTTGGAGAGTTTCCCGCCGTCGCTGCCGAGGATCTGAGGGATGAAGATCCGAAGCGGCACCGGGGCGGCAGATGTGCCGATGGCCGCGTGTGCGCCGTCCACCAACTGGCAGCCGAACGCCCAGTCGCCGCTCTTCACCATGACGTGCAACGTGCCGTCTTCAGCGCGGCAGGACCGTTCCTTGACGACATTGCGGCACAGAGTCGCCAAGTCCAGGTAGCCGCCGCCCAAGGGCGTCACGTCCGTCTCGTACCAGCCGTGAGGGCATCGTCAACAGCGTTGGCCAGTACGGTGTTGGGTGACCTGAGAAGGTCGACGGCGTTCAATTCGTACCTCCGCTCTGCTCACGAACCGCCGTGAGGGCGGCTCAGCGCTGGTATCGGTGACGCATGCACTCCGCATGCGGCCGGCTGCTGGGTGGATGGCAGTGCTCGCCCACGGCCCCGCTCTTTCGCCGACGTGAGCGGCGAGGGGCGTGGGACGGACCGTACGAGCGTTGGCCGATGGGACTCAACGAAGTTGCTCATAGTTGCTGGGATTTCGCCCCGGGGGGAGGATTCGTGCTGCTGGGTGCTTGACCTCGGAGTGGTCGCAGGGCGAGGGCCGGTGGGCGGCGTTGGCCCGACCACGGGGGGAGAGAAATGCGGCAACATGGCTACCGTGACGATGATGTGACCGCTACGTTTTTCTGTACGGACCCCGAATCGCAAGGCGGAATCGAGTGCGAGACGTTCTACGAGACCGACCGTGATTCGTGGATCGTGCAGCTCAAGAAGCGTGGGCCGAAGGTTCGGGATCAGCTCGTCGCGCTGGCCGAAGACGAGACGTTCGGGGAGATGTCCGGGCGGACCATGGATGTGTTCGTGCGGAAGTACGTCAGGGAGCGCTATGGAATTGATCTCGGCATCACGCCGAATCGAGCTGCTGTTCGGTGACCCTGCCCAAGAAATCCGAAAGCTTGAGCTGCGCGACTTCTATGAGGTAGACCGTTCACTGTTCGACGCATGGCGTTCGGGCGACCGCGAGACAGTCGAGGAGACGATGCGCGGGCATCGTGAATTCCTGACGGGGAAGGCCGCTTCCGGATTTCCTTACCGGCGCGTGAGGGTTGTCTCCGAACCGCTCTCGGAATATCAGCGGATGGCGGTCGAGCTGGCTGACCCCGCGGAGCGTCTTCGGTGGCTTCCCCGCCCTCTCGCATCGGTGCTGCCCTTGCCGGGCAACGACTGCCTGATCCGTGATGACCTGGTGGTGTTCAACCTCGTCGGGGGAGACAACCAGCAGACGGACATCCAGCTCTCGACTGATCCGTGCGTGGTCGGATTCTGCAATGAAGCATTCGAGCGGGCATGGTCGCTCGGTGTCCCCAACGGTGAGTACAAGCCCTAGAGGAATGTCGGACCAAGAACCCTACGATTCCACGAGACGCGCTTTCGGCACCCAGCTCAAGGAACTACGCCGGGACAACAACATTTCGGCCGTCGAGCTCGCGAGGCGCTGCGGTTGGCACAAGACCAAGGTGTCGAAGATTGAGCACGGGACGCAGGTCCCGACCGAGGACGACATCCGAAGGTGAGCAACGGCTTGCGCCGCCGAGGGGAAGATTCCCGAACTTGTCGCGGTGCGTCGCGAGATCGAGTTGATGTGGACCGACTGCAAACGGTGGCACCGACCGGGGATGAAACGTCTCCAGTTGCAAGCCATGGGCCTGTATGCAAAGACCAGGGTTCTTCGCGTCTATGAGTCGCTGTTCGTTCCCGGTTTTCTACAGACGGTCGATTACGCCAAGGCGCAGTTCACTATCCATGCCAGGCTTCACGACCTGCCATTGGACGATGTCGAGGAAACGGCGCAGAACCGCATGGTTCGGAAAAGGTTTCTCGGCACCGGGGCGCCGGTCTTCTCGTTCCTCCTGGAAGCCTCGGCACTGACCAACAACACGGGTGGCGCCGAGGTGATGAACGGGCAGCTCGATCACCTCCTGGATGTGTCTCGGCTTCCGTATGTGTCCATCGAGATCATCCCGGAAGGCCGGGCGCGTTCGCTCTACCCCGGTGAGGGCTTCTACCTGTTCGATGAGAGCTTGCTCAAGCAAGAGTTTTGGTCAGGGGCGTTCCAGACGTCCAGGCCCGATAACATCTCCTACTTTGTCCGCGTATTCGCCGCGCTGCGGGGCCAAGCCGGCGCCCGCTGTGAACCGGGCCCCTGGCCGCAGGCGACGGTGCCCTTCACCGAGGGCGCCCTCCTCGTGCTGTACACCGACGGCCTGATCGAGCGCCGGAACGAGGACATCGACACCGGCCTCTCCCGGCTCGCCGCCGCCCTGTCGGCGGACCTGCTGCCTGTGGCGGGTGCCGATGACGACACGGCCCTCGTCGTCGTCCCGCTGTAGGAGCCTGTCCGCCCGCGTCCCGGGCCCCGGACGCCGGGGCCCGGGACGCGGTACGTGACAGGTCTGCGGGCCCGCAGGCCTACTCGGGCGCCTCGATCGTCACCGGCTTGCCCAGGTCGTAGAAGTGCTGCGTGGTCGTGCTCAGCACGCCGCCCGCCCGGGACTCGGCCTGACCGCCGTAGGGCGTGAAGTCGTCCCCGAACCAGAGAATGTGCTCCCGCACGGCCGCGCCCAGGAACGTGTACGGCTTCTTGTTCACGATCCGCCACGCCGTGACGTCCTCCCCGTTCTCCAGGGAGATCACGGGCCGCTCCTGCTCGACGGTCCACTCCGGCGCCGACGCGATCATCTGGGCCGTCATCTCCGGATCGGCGAGCGCGCGGTAGAGCTTCCCCGTGGCGGCCACGATCTGCTCCTGCGGGTCACTGCTGCTCTTGTCCCCCTTGACCCACTTGCCGAGCCCCGGTGTCTTGATCCACTCGTCCTCGCCCTTGAAGACGTACGCCTTCTCCCCCTCCGGCCCCGTCATCGAACCGGCCAGCGCGGACTCGTCCCCGAAGATGAATCGCGAGGTCCCCGACTCGTCCCCCGACTGCACGGACTCGGTCCCCGATCCGTACGCCTTCAGGGCGGCCACCAGACACTTCGACAGGGCCGAACCAGCGAGGGTCGTACCGCCCTTGAGCTGGAGTCCGTCGCACTCGGCCGGGGTGGCGAAGGCCGGGGACGACTCCTTCGGGCTGTCGCTCGCGTGCGCGGGCCGGTCGGACGACGATTCCGAACGCGTCGGCTCGGCCGACCCGTCCGACGAGGAGCAGCCGGCCAGGAGGCCGACTGCGAGGAAGGTGCCTATGCACACGTAGGGGCGCAGACGTCGAGGTCTCATGTTGTTCGAACTCCACTGGTCACGGACGGCCCGCGACCGCGGACCGCCTTATGGGCTCTCGCAAGTGAATCCACAGCCCCGCACCACTGGTCGTGAAAGTGTTCGCTTCACGGACCGCAGGTGCGGGCCCCGGAATCCTAGCGACCGGGGCAGACACTGCATTTCACCCGCCCATCCGGCCGGTCGGACCGGCGGGGTCGGGTCTCCGCCGTGTCGGCGCAGCGCCGCGCGCCCTCGCGTGTGGGCGACCGCCTACGGCTGCGCTGGACCGGGGAGTGCGACGACGTGAACTTCTACGACGGCAGCAAGCCCCCGACCCGGATCGAGATCGAGGGCGACTTCCGGTACCGGGGCCCGAGCGACTGACGCGGCCTGAGGGGCTGGGGAGCCGCCTGAACGGCCAGGAGCGGTCGAGGGTGGTCAGGGGCGGTCGGCGGCCGGTTCGGGCGGGCCGGCCACGCCGACGCATGCCTCGTTTCCCTCGGGGTCGGTCAGTACCCGGTTCGACAGTGCGTCGGCGTCGTTCACCAGGCGGCCGCCGGCCGCGAGCGCCGCGGCCATCCGGGCCTCGGCCTCGTCGTACGGCACCCACACGTCGACATGGCCCCGGTTGTGCTGCGGGCTCGGGTCCGACAGCACCCGCTGCCGGGCAGCCCCTCCCCGCCCCTTGTCTGATGTGGCGTCAGGTACGACGATGGCCCCGCGTCCGTCAAGTGACGATGCGTCAGATTCCAGCGGGAAGGAGGCCGTTCGGTGCCGATACCGCTCACCGGGCCGCTGCCGTACGGGATGCAGCTCCCGATCCAGTCGCAGAGCACCATCTACGCCGAGGGGTGGGAGGCCGCGGCCACCCCCGCCGACCTCGCCGAGATCGCCCGCACCGCCGACCGCACCGGCTTCGCCTACCTGGCGAGCTGCGACCACGTCGCGATCCCGCGGCGGCTCGCCGGGGTCATGGGCACCGTCTGGTACGACCCGGTCGCCACCCTCTCCTTCCTCGCCGGGATCACCGAGCGCGTCCTGCTGATGAGCCATGTCGCCGTCGTCGGGCTGCGGCACCCGCTGGCCACCGCCAAGCAGTACGCCACCCTCGACCACCTCTGCGGCGGCCGGCTGGTCCTCGGGGTCGGGGCCGGGCACGTGCCGGAGGAGTTCCGGGCGCTCGGGGCGGACTTCGACGGGCGGGGCGGGGTCCTCGACGAGACCATCGACGCGCTGAAGGCGGCGCTCGGTCCGGAGGAGTACCCGGAGTTCACGGGGGAGCGGTTCTCCTTCGCCGGGCTCGGGCAGCTGCCGCGACCGGCCCAGGAACGGGTGCCGGTCTGGGTGGGCGGCTCCTCGCCCGCCGCCGTGCGCCGGGCCGCGGTGCGGGGTGACGGCTGGCTGCCGCAGGGCGATCCGCGGGAGAAGCTGCCCGCGCAGATCGCCCGGTTGAAGGAGCTGCGCGAGGCGGCCGGGATCGAGGCCCCGATCGTCGTCGGCGCGATCACCGAGCCGCTGTACGTCGGTGAGCCCGAGTGGTCCGTGGGGCGGCGCACCCTCGCCGGCAAGCCCGAGGTTCTCGCCGAGTCGCTGCGCGCGTACGGAGCCATGGGCGTCCACCAGATCCAGGTGCGGTTCCGCAGCAGGAGCCGCAGCGAACTGACCGACCAGATGGCGGCGTTCGCCGCCGAGGTCGCCCCCCATCTCGACAGGTAGGAGTCAGGCCATGGGCAAGCTGGACGGGCGCGCCGTGCTGATCAGCGGTGCGGCGCGCGGACAGGGCGAGCAGGAGGCGCGGCTGTTCGCCGCGGAGGGCGCGCGGGTGGTGATCGCCGATGTGCTCGACGAGCAGGGCGAGGCGCTGGCCAAGGAGATACGCGAGGAGCTGGGGGCGGACGTCGCCCGGTTCGTCCATCTGGATGTGAGCCGGGAGGAAGACTGGCAGGCCGCCGTCTCTGCCGCGAAGGACGCCTTCGGCAGGATCGACGGGCTGGTCAACAACGCCGGGATCCTCCGGTTCAACGAGCTGGTGGCCACGCCGCTGGCGGAGTTCCAGCAGGTGGTGCAGGTCAATCAGGTGGGCGCCTTCCTCGGGATCAGGAACGTCGCACCCGAGATCGAGGCCGCGGGCGGCGGGACCATCGTCAACACCGCCTCGTACACGGGGCTCACGGGCATGGCGTTCGTGGGCGCGTACGCCGCCACCAAGCACGCGGTGCTCGGGCTGACCAGGGTGGCGGCGGTGGAGCTGGCGGCGAAGGGGATACGGGTCAACGCGCTCTGCCCCGGGGCCGTGGACACCGCGATGACCAACCCGGCGGCGCTGGATCCCACCGCGGACCCGGAGGAGTCCAGGGCGGCGGTGGCCGAGCTGTACCGGAAGCACGTACCGCTGGGGCGGATCGGGCGGCCGCAGGAGGTGGCGGCGCTGGCGCTCTTCCTGACCTCGGACGACTCCTCGTACATCACCGGGCAGCCGTTCGTCATCGACGGGGGATGGCTGGCGGGCGTCAGCCTGTTCTGAGCCGCACGAGTGAATCTGACGAAGCGTCAGGTATTGACGGGTGCGGGTGCCGGTGGAACAGTCGGACGCATCACGATCTGACGGTGCGTCAGAAACGATTGAGGACGGTGAACCCCCTTGGAATTCGGGCTCTTTGTGCAGGGGTACGTGCCCGCCGCACGGGCCAAGAGCGACCCCGGGGCAGAGCACAAGGCGCTGATCGAGGAGACCGAGTACGTCATCCAGGCGGACAAGTCCGGCTTCAAGTACGCCTGGGCCTCCGAGCACCACTTCCTGGAGGAGTACTCGCATCTCTCGGCCAACGATGTGTACCTGGGCTACCTCGCGCACGCCACCGACCGCATCCACCTCGGATCCGGCATCTTCAACCCGCTCGCCCCCGTCAACCACCCCGTGAAGGTGGCCGAGAAGGTCGCCATGCTCGACCACCTCTCCGAGGGCCGCTTCGAGTTCGGCTCCGGGCGCGGGGCCGGCAGCCACGAGATCCTCGGCTTCATGCCGGGCATCACCGACATGAACCACACGAAGGAACTCTGGGAAGAGACCATCGCCGAGTTCCCCAAGATGTGGCTCCAGGACGAGTACGTCGGCTTCCAGGGCAAGCACTGGTCGCTGCCGCCGCGCAAGATCCTGCCCAAGCCGTACGGGAAGTCGCACCCGGCGATGTGGTACGCGGCCGGGTCGCCGTCCTCGTACGCGATGGCGGGGAAGAAGGGGCTCGGCGTGCTGGGCTTCAGCGTGCAGAAGGTCTCCGACATGGAGTGGGTGGTCGAGTCCTACAAGACGGCCGTCAAGGAGGCCGAGCCCGTCGGCGACTTCGTCAACGACAACGTCATGGTCACCTCCACGGCCATCTGCGCCGAGACGCACGCGAAGGCCGTCGAGATCGCGGTGGGCGGCGGGCTGAACTACCTGCAGTCGCTGCTGTTCCGCTACCACGACACGTTCCCCCGGCCGGAGGGCATACCGGAGTGGCCGGAGCTGCTGCCGGAGTACTCCGAGGAGATCATCGAGCTCCTGATCGCCGAGGAGCTGATGATCTGCGGCGATCCGGACGAGGTGCTGCGGCAGTGCAAGCGGTGGGAGCAGGCGGGGGCGGATCAGCTGAGCTTCGGGCTGCCGATCGGGATCAGCCGCGAGGACACGCTGAACTCGATCCGGCTGATCGGTGAGCACGTGATCCCGGAGATCGACACGGACCCGGTGCATCGGACGTCCCGCTTCCGCGACGCGGCGTAGGGGGGC
>NZ_JBHVPX010000006.1:43567-395805 GCF_042887155.1 Streptomyces sp. NPDC057963 | reverse complement strand
TGCCCCCCGGCCCCCCGTTACCCCCCCCCCCCCCCCCCCCCCCCCCCCCCCCCCCCCCGCGGGGGGGGGGGGGGGGGGGGGGGCCCCCCCCCCCCCACCCCCGCTCCTCGAACGCCGGAGGGGCTCGACCGCGCCCGGCGGGGCCGGATCCAGCCCCGCCGAAAGCTGCGGCGTCTTCCCGGACCGCCGCTGCGTGGAGCCGGGGTGCGGGTCGCGGCCGTGCGCACCCCGGCTCCACATCCACCACAGAATGGGGACCCGTCATGCTCGACCACCTCATCCGCGGAGCGACCGTCGTGGACGGCACCGGCGGACCCCCGTACCGCGCCGACGTCGGCATCCGTGACGGCCGTATCGCCGTCGTCGCCGAACCCGGCACGCTCGCCGAGGAGGCCGTCACCGCCGAGGACGCCACCGGCCTCGTCCTCGCCCCCGGTTTCGTCGACCCCCACACCCACTACGACGCCCAGCTCTTCTGGGACCCGTACGCCACCCCGTCCATGAACCACGGCGTCACCACCGTCGTCGGAGGCAACTGCGGATTCACCCTCGCCCCGCTCCACCCCGAACGCCCCGAGGACGCCGACTACACCCGCCGCATGATGGCGCGGGTGGAGGGCATGGCCCTCGCGGCGCTGGAGGAGGGCGTCGACTGGACCTGGTCCGGCTTCCGCGAATACCTCGACGCCCTCGAAGGGCGGATCGCCGTCAACGCCGGGTTCATGGTCGGCCACTGCGCCCTGCGCAGACACGTCATGGGCGCCGACGCGATCGGCGGGCAGCCCACCCCCCAGCAGCTCGACGCCATGCTCGCGCTCCTCCACGACGCGATGGACGCCGGGGCCTGGGGGCTGTCCACCACCCAGTCCGCCACCCACTCCGACGGGGACGGACGACCGGTCGCCTCCCGGCACGCGCGGCCCGAGGAGCTCCTCGCCCTCTCCCGCGCCGTCGGCGAGCACGAGGGCACCCAGCTCGAAGCGATCGTCGCGGGCTGCCTCGACCAGTTCTCCGACGAAGAGATCGAACTCCTCGTCGACATGACGGCCACCGCCGGACGCCCGCTGAACTGGAACGTCCTCACCATCGACGCCGCCGTCCCCGAACGCGTGCCGCGCCAGCTCGTCCCCAGCGAACGGGCCCGCCGGGCCGGCGGCCGGATCGTCGCCCTCACCATGCCGATCCTCACGCCCATGAACATGTCGCTCGGCACCTTCTGCGCCCTCAACCTCATCCCCGGCTGGGGCGACGTCCTCGCCCTTCCCGTCCCCGAACGCATCGAGCGGCTCCGCTCCGCCGCCACCCGGGCCGAGATGCTGCGCCGCGCCGACAGCAAGGAGGCCGGCGTCTTCCGCCGCCTCGCCGACTTCGGCCGCTACGTCATCGGGGACACCTACAGCGCGGCCAACGAGGGGCTGAGCGGACGCGTCGTGGGCGACATCGCCGCAGAACGCGGCCAGGACCCCTTCCACTGCCTCGTCGAGATCTGCGCCGACGACGAACTGCGCACGGTGCTGTGGCCCATGCCCACCGACAACGATCCCGACTCCTGGGCGCTGCGACGGCAGACCTGGGAGCACGAGGACGTCATGCTCGGCGGCTCCGACGCGGGCGCGCACCTGGACCGGATGTGCGGCGCCCCGTACACCACCCGCTTCCTCGGCGACTGCCTGCGCCGGCGCAAGCTCCTCCCTCTCGAACAGGCCGTCAGGATGCTCACCGACGATCCCGCCCGCCTCTTCGGGCTCCGCGACCGGGGCCGGATCCAGGAGGGCTTCCACGCCGACCTGGTCCTCTTCGACCCCGAACGCATCGACGCCGGTCCCGCCACCCTCGTGCACGACCTGCCCGGCGACAGCCCCCGGCTCGACTCCAAGGCCATCGGCATCGTGTCCGTCCGCGTCAACGGGGTGGAGACCCTGCGCGACGACAAGGTGACCGGCGCGGTCCCCGGTACGGTGCTGCGCTCGGGCCGCGACACCCGGACGGTGAGCACCGTATGAGCGACCGGAACCGGCGCCTGTTCATCGGCGGGCAGTGGACCGAACCCGACCACGGCCACTACGAGGTGATCAACCCGGCCACCGAAGAGGTCGTCGGCCTCGCCCCCGAGGCGAGCCGTGAGCAGGTGTACGCGGCGGCGTCCGCGGCCCGCGAGGCCCTCGCCGGCTGGTCCCGCACCCGCCCCGAGGAGCGGGCCGCGATCCTCGACCGGGCCGCCGACCTCATGCAGCGCGACCTGGCCGGCAACGCCGCGCTCGCCCAGGCGGAGAGCGGCGCCACCACGGCGACGGCCAGGGGCATGCAGGTCGCCGTCGGCGCCGCCCGCTTCCGCCGGTACGCCAGGGGCGCCCTGGAGCCGGTCGAGGAAGCCGTCGCACCCCAGATCAACGAGGCCGGGCCGATGGGCCGGGCCGGTGTCTTCGGGGCGCTCGCCGTACGCCAGCCGGTGGGCGTCGTCACCTGCATCACCTCGTACAACAACCCCTGGGCCAACCCGGCCGGCAAGGTCGCCCCCGCACTCGCCATGGGCAACACGGTCGTCGTGAAGCCCGCACCGCAGGACCCGCTCTCCGTCTACCGGATGGCCGCGGCGCTCGAAGAGGCGGGCGTTCCGGCGGGCGTCGTCAACGTCGTCACCGGATCGGGCCCGGAGGCGGGCGAGGCGGCCGTCGACTGCGAGGACGTCGACATGGTCAGCTTCACCGGCTCCACCGCCGTCGGACAGCGCATCGCCGAGGTGTGCGGGCGCTCGATGAAGCGTCAGCTGATGGAGCTGGGCGGGAAGGGCGCCGCCGTCGTCCTCGACGACGCGGACCTCGACTCCGCGGTGGCGGGCATCGGCACCACGTTCTCCTTCTACAGCGGGCAGATCTGTACGGCCCCGACCCGCGTCCTCGTCCAGCGCGCGGCCCACGACGCCCTGATCGAGAAGCTCACCGCGTACGCCGGCCATCTGAAGGTGGGCGACCCGACGGCCAGGGGCACGGTCGTCGGCCCGGTCATCTCCGCCGCCCACCGCGACCGCGTCGAGTCGTACGTCGAACTCGGCCGGAAGGAGGGGGCGCGGATCGTCACGGGCGGCGAACGCCCGGCCGGACCCGGCCGGGGCTTCTACGTTGCGCCCACCCTCCTCGCCGACTGCACCCACGACATGCGCGTCGTCCGGGAGGAGATCTTCGGCCCGGTCGTCGTGGTCGTCCCCTTCGACGACGAGGAGGAGGGCATCGCACTCGCCAACGACAGCGACTACGGGCTGATCGACTACGTCTGGTCCTCGGACGTGGCACGGGCCTTCCGGGTGGCCCGCCGGCTGCGCGCGGGCGGGGTCGGCGTGAACACCGTCGGGCGGAACATGGAGGCCCCGTTCGGCGGGTTCAAGAAGAGCGGCGTCGGGCGCGATGTGGGCTCCTACGCCCTGCACGCGTACAGCGAACTCCAGGCGATCGTCTGGCCGGGCTGAAGCGGTGGACGCTGTGCGGGGCCTCGCGGGTGTCCGCTGAGCGGACACCCATGGGAAAATTTTGAATCCCCACAAAACGGACAGTGCTGCGATTCCCGTACGGTGCTGCGATCGGGGTTCGACCTCTCATCGGAAGGGTGCGGGCGTCGATCGCCTTCAATTCACGCTCGCTTATCCGTTCTGTCATCCGAAATTCAAGGATGAGGGGGCGGAGTCTCATCCTCCGAATGTGGATATCGCAGCGCTTAACGTCCTTTCCATGACACAGCTGGACGTGCGGCCGCAGGCCGGAGACACGGTCCGGGGAGCCGCCCCGGCCGACGGCGGAGTGCGCGGCAAGGGCCTCGGCGGGAACTCCGTGGGCCTGATGGGCAGCGCCGTCATCGGCATCTCCACCGTCGCCCCCGTCTACTGCCTCACCTCCACGCTCGGCTCCACGGCGGGAGAGGTCGGCGTGCAGATGCCCGCCGTCTTCCTGGCCGGCTTCCTGCCGATGCTGCTCGTCGCCTTCGCGTACCGCGAACTCAACAAGGCCATGCCGGACTGCGGCACCTCCTTCACCTGGACGGTGAAGGCCTTCGGCCCGCGCGTCGGCTGGATGTGCGGCTGGGGCCTGGTCATCGCGACGATCATCGTCCTGTCGAACCTGGCGGGCGTCGCCACCTCGTACTTCTGGCTCCTGGCGGGCGAGATCACGGGCAAGGGGTCGATCGCCGCCCTGGACGACAGCAAACCCGTCCACATCCTCAGCTGCCTGATCCTGATCGCCATCGCCACGGCGATCAGCTACCGGGGCATGACGGCCACCAAGGGGATCCAGTACGCCCTGGTGGGCCTTCAGCTCGTCGTCCTCGCGCTGTTCGTGGTGATGGCCGTACAGAAGGCGGACAGCGGGGAGTTCGCCTCGTCGCTGCACTTCTCCTGGTCCTGGCTGAACCCGTTCGCGGTGCAGTCCTTCGCGGCGTTCACGGCGGGGCTCTCGCTGTCGATCTTCATGTTCTGGGGCTGGGACACCTGCCTGACCGCCAACGAGGAGACCATCGGCAGCGAGAAGACCCCCGGGCGCGCCGCTCTCATCGCGATGGTCGTGCTCGTCGGCTCCTACCTGGCGACCGGTGTCGCCGCCCAGATGGCCGTCGGCTCCGGCGGCTCGGGTCTCGGCCTCGCCAACCCGGCCCACTCCGACAACGTCTTCGCCGCACTGGCCGGCCCGGTCATGGGCCCCGGCCTCGGCGTCCTGCTCTTCATCGCCGTACTCGCCTCGGCGGCGGCGAGCCTGCAGACCACCTTCATCCCAGTGGCCCGCACCGTCCTGGCGATGTCCACCTACGAGGCCCTGCCCGCCTCGTACGCCCGCGTCCACCCGCGCTTCCGGACCCCGGGCAGGGCCACGGTCACCGCGGGCGTGGCGACCGGTGTCTTCTACACGGTCATGACCCTGGTCAGCGAACACGTCCTGGTCGACACGATCTACGCGCTCGGCCTCATGATCTGCTTCTACTACGCGCTGACGGCCTTCGCCTGCGCCCGGTACTTCCGCGCCGAGCTGACCCGCTCCGCCCGCGACCTGGTCTTCAAGGGCCTCTTCCCGGTCCTCGGCGGCATCCTGCTCACCGCGGTCTTCGGCAAGACCCTCTACGACATGTGGAATCCCGCGTACGGCTCCGGCTCGTCGGTCTTCGGGGTCGGCTCGGTGTTCGTGATCGGTGTCGGGCTGCTGCTGCTCGGTCTGGTGCTGATGCTGGTGATGCGGCGCCGCAGCCCGGCGTTCTTCCGCGGTGAGGTGCTGACGAAGGAGACTCCGGCGCTGGTCGTGGAGGACTGACGGGCGCTGGTCGTGGTGGACTGGCGGGCGGGCACGCGGCTTCGCTCTTCGCCGCCCAAGGCCCGGCGCCGCCGGCCCGCACGACTGGCGGCCGACCGCCGGGCGCACCTCCGCAGGGCCCGTCGCCGCCGGGCCTACCACTGCGGCGCCCATCGCCCCCGGGCGCCCCGGGGCGGCGGGTGCTCCGGTCCCGCGCCGTCCGCCGGCCTCAGGCGGCGTGCTCCATGACGTCGTCCACGACGTGCTTGTCCAGCGCCGCACGCACCAGGGCCGCCGCGAGCACCGCGTCGGCCTCCCCGCCCCGTCCCTCTCCCCCGGCCTGCTCCGCCAGGTGCGCGAGCTTCGCCGGAGAGGCGGGCAGCCCCAGTTCCTCGGCGCCCTGAAGCGCCTTCCCGTCCAGGAACGGTGCCGTCTCCGGCCAAACGGCCTGCACCTCGCGCACGAAGATGTCCGCACCGGCCGGGCCCATGCCCGGGGTCCTGCGCAGCCCGCCCCGCAGGACGTCCAGGTCGCCGTCGGCCTCCTTGCGCAGCCGCCGCAGATCGCCTCCGTACTCGACCAGCAGGAGCTCCGCCCCGTCGCCGAGCTGGGTGGCGGTCCGTTCGTCGTAGCGCCGGTAACCGCCCTCGCCCAGTGCGTCGACGCGCTGCTGCCAGGTCGCTCCGATCATCCGGTCCGGGGACCGCATGCCGTGGGCGAACAGCGCGCGTGCCGCCGCCACCGCCGCGGACGCCCGGATGCGGGCACTCAGCAGATCGCTGAGGACGAGGAGTTGGTACAGGGGCTGCGGCGTGTTCCGCAGCCGGATACCGGCCTCGGCGGCATAGGTGGTGCCGTACCGGTCGAGCAGCACCTCCACGGTCCTGCGCGCGGTCACGGAGACCCGCCTCCCTCCTCGGCGGCGACCTGCTGCAGCGTGCGCCCCGTACGGGCCGAACGGGCCCGGTACGGGTCGGGCGCGTCCGGCCCGTCCTGGGTGGCGAGCCGGTCCTTGGCCTTGATCAGCAGCCATATCTCCCCGCCCGGGGCGCCCTCCTCGCCGCCTTTCTTGAAGCGGGTGAGGGCGAACTCGCCGTGCAGCCTGGTGCCGTCCAGCCAGAAGGTCGCGTGCCCGTTCTCCAGGGACTGCTCGAACGGCACCGGCGCGCCCCAGCGGTCGTGGCTGAGCGGCCGATAGGTGCCCTGGTCCCAGACGATCACCGTGCCGCCGCCGTACTCGCCCTTCGCGATCACTCCCTCGAACGTGCGGTACTCCAGCGGGTGGTCCTCGGTGGGGACGGCCAGCCGCCTCTCGCGCGGGTTCTCCGAGGGGCCGCGCGGCACCGCCCAGGACTTCAGTACGCCGTCGACCTCCAGCCGGAAGTCGAAGTGCATGCGCCGTGCCTGGTGGATCTGGACGACGAAGCAGGGTGCCGGGCCCGGCCGCTCCCCGTCGCCGTGCGGTTCCGCGGTCGCGTCGAAGTGCCGTTTGCCGCGGTAGTCCCGGAGCCGGTCGTCGTTCTCGCCGGTCGCGTCCATCCGGATACCTCCTCCGGCAGCCCCGCCCGATGTCCCCCTTCCACTGTGACGCCCTCGGGCGTGAAGTGCACAGGGGCGGCGGGGGGCGCGCAGGGGCCGTAAGTGTGTCGACATCAAGTATCTTGACATCGAGACGATTGGCCCGGCAAGCTCCCCCTGATCTGCCGATCTCCTGATGTCGAGACATGCGGTCGGGACGCATCGGGACACATCGGGACACATTCGAGGGGGCGTGCCATGCGGCGCGACAAGGACAGCGGGGCACCGGTGACCCCGCAGGGCGGGCCGACGGGGCCAGGGGGACGAGGCGGTTCAGCGGGGCGGGGCGGACCAGCGGGCAAGGCCGGGCGAGGCGGACCAGCGGCGCGGGGCGGGCGGGGCGGGCGGGGCCTCCTGGCCCAGCTGCGCAATCCGCCGGGCGGTCGCAACGCGCGGATCATGCTGCTCGCCCTGGCCGTGGACCGGACCGGATCGGGGCTGTGGGCCGCGTCCTCGGTCCTGTACCTCACCTTTGTGACGCATCTGAGCGCCCAGCAGATCGGGGTGCTGCTCGGCGTGGCCGGAGTCGCGGGCATCGCGGGCTCCCCGCTCGCCGGACGGCTGGCCGGCCGCTTCCCGGTGCGCCCGCTGCTGATCGGCTGCCACCTGCTCCGCCTGGTGACGCTCGCCCTGGTGCTGATGTGCGACGGCTTCGACGCGCTGCTGCCCGTCGTCGCCGTCACCTATCTGGGGGACAGGGCGGCGAAGACGCTGGAGATGCTCTTCGCCACCCGGACGGCGGGCGCGCGGCGCGTGGCCTATCAGGCGCTGTCCCGCAGCGCGGCCAACGCGGGCTACGGGCTCGGCGCGGGGATCGCGGCCCTCGGCCTGGCCGTCGGGACCGGCGGCGCCTACCGGGCCCTGATCCTGGGCAACGCGCTCTCCTTCCTCGTCGCGGCGGTGCTGGTGTGGCGTACGAACGAGCCGCGGGAAGAGACCGTCGAGGTGGCCGGAGCCGCCAACGGGCCGCGGCCGCGGCCGGAGCCGTCGTCGGAGCCGCAGCCGCCGTCGGAGCAACTGCGGTCGGAGCCGTGGTCGCAGCCACACCCGCAGCCGGAGTCGCAGCCACTGTCGCAGCCGCAGCGGCCCGCCCGCAGGGCCAGTCCGTGGCGGGACCGCGGCTACCTCACGTTCGTACTGCTGGACATTCCGATGAACCTCGACGACTCGGTCCTCGGCGTCGGTCTGCCGCTGTGGCTGGTGAACCGCACCTCGGCGCCGCACGCCCTCGTCCCCGTCTTCCTGGTCATCAACACCGTGATGGTCGTGGCGCTCCAGATCAGCGTGTCGGCACGGGCCGAGGGGCCGCGCCGGGCCACGCGGGCGGTGCTGCTGTACGGGGGCCTGATGTTCGTGTGCTGCGCCTTCCTGGCCGCGGCCACCCGGGGCGGGACCTGGGTGGCCGCGGCCGTTCTGCTCGCCGCGGCGCTCGTGGTGACCCTGGCGGAGCTGATGCGCTCGGTGAGTTCCTGGGAGCTGGCGGTCCTCCTCGCGCCCGAGAACGCCCGCGCCGAGTATCTGGGGGTGGCGGGGATGTCCCAGTCCATCCAGAAGTCCGCCGGGCCGCCGCTGCTGACCGGCGTGGTGATGGCCGTCGGCCCGGCGGGCTGGCTGGTGCTGGGTGCGCTGGTCGCGGGCCTCTCGGCCGTCCAGCGACGAGCGTGTGCACGACGGCTTCGCACGCTTGCGCCACCGGCCGCGCGGCGACTGCTCCCTAACCCTCCAGGAACACCGGATTGGTGAGCGCCGCCAGTGCCCCAGGCAGCCCCGGCACCGTCGCCGGGTGCCGGACCTCGGCCCGCACATAGGCGGCGTAGGCCGGCGTCGTACTCCACTCCACCGTGCCGGCCCCCGACTCCGGCAGCGCGGCCGTGAACAGCGTGCCCTGATCGGTGACGAAGTGCGCGGTGCAGCCGGGCGCCCCGGTCACCTCCAGCCGTACGGTGACCGGGGTGCCGTCCCCGTCCACCCGCAGCCGCTCACCGATCCCGGCGTGCCGGCCGCGCCCGCCCGAGGCGCCGAAGGACAGGCTGACGGCGGACGACTCGGCGATGTAGGAGCGTCCGGCCCGGATCCCGGCCACGATCGCCCCGCGCGACAACTCGTCGGCGAGGACGACGGTCTGCGGCAGCCCCACCTTGTCCGGCTCCCGGTGCGCGTCGCTGTTGCCCATCGCCGGAACCCAGGGCTTCGACGAACGGACGGCCGCCACGAGGGAGTTGTCCCACTCGGCGAGCGCGATCTCGTCCTCCGGGGTGTATGCCCCGTTCCACACCTCCACCGCGTCCGCCTCGCCGAAGCCGAACTTCCAGTGGCAGCCGATGCAGGTGGCGTGCGGATGCGCGGGCACGACCAGGCCGCCGGCCCGGCGCACGGCCTTCGCGTAGTGCCCGAACCGGTTGTCGCGGGCCCGGTAGCGCCAGTCGATCCAGGTGCCCGGGTCGGTCGCGAGCGCGATCACATGCCCGTTGCGGGTGGTGATCTCCTCGCCCGTGAGGACCAGCAGGTCGTCACCCCACAGTCCGCCCCACGCGCCGTGCGCGGAGTACGTGTTGTGCTCACTGCTGTTGATGAAGTCGAGCCCGGCCGCGCGTGCGGCGGCGGCGATCTCGGCCGGGGTGCGCCTGCCGTCCGAGTGGACGGAGTGGAGATGGCAGTCCCCGCGGTACCAGGCCCGCCCGCGCCCCTTCGCGCGCTCCGGCGGGTACACGGGCCTCGGCGCGGACCCGGTGGGCCCGAAGCGCAGGGTGACCGTCACCTCGTACGGGAGCCCTTCCGGGGCGACGGTGTACGGCCCGAGGACGATGTTCCAGGTCCCTGCCCGCACCGGCCCCGCGATGTAGCCGGGCGTCGCCTCGTCCGCCCGGACGAAGAAGGCGGTGCGCGCCCCGCCGGACCATCCGCGGAACCCGCGCCCGCCCAGCTGCGTGCCGCGCTCGTCGAAGATGCCGATGTCGAGGGCGTTGCCCTGCGTCCCGGCCGGGACGGGCGTCTTCCCGTACGTATACGAGACGGCGATCTCCCGTACCCCGCGCGGGACTTCGACCGGCAGGTAGACATAGTCGGGCGACCCGGCCGGCAGGGTGCCGCGCACGGTCCTGGTCCGGTCCGGGGCGCCGTCCCCGGTCGCGGCGTCGGCGAAGCTCACAGTTCCCAACGTTAGAGCGGTGGCGGCCGTTCCGACGAGAAGGCCGCGCCTGGCCATCGGACGGCCGTGGGCGGATTGCGGTACGGGCATACGGGGCTCCCCGGGGGTGTCGTGGCGGTCGAGGGGTGACCTACCCGACCCTGGCCGCGAGCCGTGAACTCCGGGGAAACGGCGGGAGGAATGGCCGGGACCGCACTTCCGGACGCTCGGCTTTCCGCACCGCACCGCATACGTTGGGGCCGTCACCGGACCACGACGGAGGTGTCCTCCCATGCGGATCGCCACGACGATCTTCCTCACCGATGAGACGATCACGCCGCTGCGGCTCGCCCGCGAGCTCGAACAGCGCGGGTTCGCCGGGCTCTGGCTGCCCGAGCACACCCACATTCCGGTGAGCCGGGACACGCCCTACCCGGCGGGCGGCGAACTCCCGCCGGAGTACGGCCGCACCCTGGACCCCTTCGTCGCCCTCGCCCAGGCCGCCGCGGTCACCGAACGCCTCGTCCTCGGCACCGGCATCACCCTCGTCGCCCAGCACGACCCGATCGACCTGGCGAAGCAGATCGCCACCCTCGACCATCTCTCCGGCGGCCGGTTCACGCTCGGCCTCGGCTACGGCTGGAACACCGAGGAAGCCGCGGACCACGGGGTGAACTGGTCGACGCGCCGTGAACTCGTCCGCGACCGCATGGCCCTGATGCGCTCCCTGTGGGCGGACGAACCAACGGCGTACGACGGCGAGTTCGGCTCCGTCCGGGCCAGCCACGCGTACCCGAAGCCGCTCCGGAAGCCCCGCGGCCCGGTGAACGGCCCCCGCACCCTGATCGGCGGCGCGGCGGGCCCGAAGCTGTTCACGCACATCGCGCAGTACGCGGACGGCTGGCTCCCGATCGGCGGCCGCGGCCTGACGGAGTCCGTACCGAAGCTGCGCGAGACCTGGGAGTCGGCCGGCCGGGACCCGAAGCAGCTCCAGGTGGTCCCCTACGCGGTACTCCCGAGCCCGGGAAAGCTGACGCACTACGCGGACCTGGGCATCGAGGAGGTCGTCCTGCAACTGCCCCCGGCCGGAGAGGCGGAGGCGCTGAGGGCGCTGGACGCGTACGCGGAGTATCTGTAGCGACCGGGGGGCGGTTCTGAGACCCCCGCTCCTCTCCGGCCAGGATTCCGAGTTCCCAACCATCTGTCATCTACGCCTTGGTTATGGGGATTTCAGGGATTTGTGGACGGGCCAGCTTCCTGCACATGTAAGTTCCTGTGGATTGGCTGTGCCTCTTCGCGTAAAGCCGCCCGGGTGGAACACGTGTACTGGGCCGACGCGCGGGCCGAACCTGTGGATCTCTACCGCATCGGCGGCAAGGACCGCACGATCACCTCGGGAAGCAACTGGTCGAACACGAAGAACGACTGGAGTTCCCTCCTCCTCACCCTGGACAAGAAGATCTCCCCGGCCGGCTGCTCCAGCGGAGCCAACCTGAACTTCAGCGGCGGCAAACTCCTGACCGAGGTGCAGTCAGCCGCTTCCGGTTCCTGGAAGAGCATGTCGCTCGGGCTGCGGGCGAAGGACGAGTCCGGCTACGGAGGCTGGAAGAGGGTCTGCGGCAACAGCTATCTGAAGATCGAATACAACACGCCGCCCAGCCAGGTCGACTACAAGCTCATGTCGTCCAATCCGGGCGGCAAGTGCGCCTGGGGAACCGGACGCCGCTACACGAACGTACTGCCGCTGCTACGGGCCGAAGCGCGGGACCCGGACCACACCACGACGCAGACGGACCAGGTGAAGATGC
Source organism: Streptomyces sp. NPDC057963 (assembly GCF_042887155.1). Lineage (NCBI taxonomy): Bacteria > Bacillati > Actinomycetota > Actinomycetes > Kitasatosporales > Streptomycetaceae > Streptomyces > Streptomyces sp. NPDC057963. The sequence continues at coordinate 384,025 of NZ_JBHVPX010000006.1, read as the reverse complement.
AGTTCGAGGTGCGCTGGAAGGAAGGCACCGAAGACAAGTTCTTCACCTACGACACCGGCTACAAGTCGCCCAACAAGGGAACGCTGTTCAGCTACCAGGTGACGCAGCGGCCGGCCGGTCAGCCGCAGATTCCACGGGACAAGGTCGTCTACTGGGCCGCCAGGGCCTATGACGGCGATGCCTGGGGCCCCTGGAGCTCGTCCGGCGACCCGGTTCAGCGATGCGAATTCATCTGGGACAGCACCGCGCCGGCTCCGCCCGTGGTCACCTCAGACGACTACCCGGCGGACGAACAGTGGCACCACGGGGTGGACACGCCGGGCAAGTTCACGTTCAAGGCCGCGGACAAGGACGTGAAGGAGTATCGCTACGCCTTCGACGACGACGCCATCAAGGCGGTCGGCACCACGGCGGGCGCCCCGGTCACGCTGGAATGGACACCCACCTGGGCGGGCCAGCACTCGGTGACGGTCGAGGCATTCGACGGGGCCAACAACTCCAACATGGTCCCCGCCATTTACGTATTCCTTGTGACGGACGGCAAACAGGCGACCGGACAATGGAATCTGGCCGATGAGGCCGGAAGCACCCAGGCACATGACGAGACCGGTCGCCATCCGGCTGTGCCCGGTACCGGAGTGACGTTCGAGGCACCGGGGCCGGGCGGAGTGGTGGACAGCGCGGCTCGCTTCGACGGCACCGCGAACGCCTATCTCGACACCGGGGCCACCGTCACCGACACCGGGCAGAACTTCACCGTGAGCGCCTGGGTCAAGCCCGCCGCGCTGGACCGGAACACGGCGGTGCTCAGCCAGGACGGCACCGGCGGATCAGGGTTTGTCCTCGGTTACGACGCGGTCGACCAGGCATGGGTGTTCTCCACGCCGGACAAGGACGGGGCATCCACGACCCAATGGCGTGCCGTGGCCAAGGGCGTAGAAGTGAAGAAGGACGAGTGGGTGCTGCTCACGGGCGTCTTCGACGCCAACGTGTCCACCGGCCCCGAACTGCGCATCTACGTCAACAAGCAGCGGGCCGGAACGGCCCGCCGAAGCACCACCTGGTCGTCCCGGGGCAGTCTCCAGATCGGTCGGGTCCTGGCCGGGAGCGGATACCGCGATCACTTCCAGGGCGACCTCGCCGAGGTCAGGGTCTTCGACCGGGTGCTGCCCGACGACGAGATCGCCAAGATGATGACGGTCAAGCCGCAGCGCAAGGCGTACTGGCCGCTGGAGAGCGCGACGGATGGCAGATCGGCCAACGTGCAGGCGGATGGACAACCGCTCACCCTGTACGGCAACGCGGGCATCTACAACCCTGTGTCCGTCGAGGACGACGCCGCCCTCACCGACAACGGGAACCTGACGCTCGACGGCACGGACGACTGGGCGGCAACGGCCGGCCCCGTGGTGACGGCGGCGGACAGTTACACCGTGGCCGTGCGGGCCAGGCTCACCACGCTCGACGCGCGGAAGACCCAGACGTTGCTGTCCCTCCCTGGGCAGAACGCCGACCGGCTCGCAGTGCGCTACCAAGCCGTCACCGGAAACTGGGAGTTGGCCGTCACCGACGCCGACACCAAGGCCGCGAAGGTGACGATCGTCACCGATGAAGAGGTCCTGCCCAGTACTGAAGCCGGAGGTCAGCATCTGGCCGTGGTCTTCGATGCCTCCACGCACGAGGTGCGCCTCTTCGTGGACGGTCAGATGACATCGACGGCCAAGGGCTTCGACTACACGACGTGGCCGTCCAGCGGCGGGCTCCAAGTCGGCCGCTCGGCACAGGCGGGCGGCAGCGACTACTTCGCGGGAGCGATCGACGAGGTTCGCGTCTACGCCGGGGCGGCGGATCCGATCTCCGTCAGCCGGATGGGTGCGCCGACGGGCGACCCGGCCATGTAGCACCGAGGCCACGGGCGGCCGGGTCCAGGACTGCTGACCCGGCCGCCGGTGCCGCCCCACGTCCCACCTGACCTCTGAACGATTCAAGTCTGCCCTTGCGGAGCTATGTGATGTCTATGCGTGGTCGTCTTCTCGTCCCTCGTATGCCCCGGCATACCGTGGGCGCGCTCATGCTCGGCCTGGCCCTCGCGCTGACCGCGGGCAGCGCCCAGGCCCTGCCTCCCAGGCAGGAGAGCATCGGCCTTCCAGGTCTTCCGAAGGACCCCGATCCGGCCGAGGTCAAGGACGCCAGAGCGGCATTACGGCCCGCCGACCCGGCGAAGAAGGCTGCCGCCACGGGGCTGGACCGGGTCGTCTGGCCGAAGGCCGGAAGCGCGGAGGTCGCTGTCTCCGCGTCCCCCTCACTCCTCACCACCCGCGCGGCAGGGCCTTCTCCGGCCGTCAGGACCCGGCCCGGTGGGATCCCGGTCACCGCGGCCCCGGTGAAGCACAGGACCACAGCCGCAGCGGATGCGGCACCGTCGAAGATCAAGATCTCCTCGCTCGGACACGAGGCCGCGCGGAAATGGGGAAGCGCCGCGCTTCTCACAGTGCAGCGCGCGGACGTCGGCGAGAAGACCGCTGACGTCGAACTCTCCCTGAATTACAAAGAGTTCGCCGACGGTGCCGGTGGCGCGTACGGCTCGCGGCTTCAGCTGATGCAACTACCCGCGTGTGCGGCGACCGCCTCCGGGCCCGACTCCTCGTGCACCGCCGCGCCCAAGCCGATCCGCTTCGAGAACGACTCGGCACGGCAGACCCTGACCGCGCGAGTGGCCGCAGCCCCGTCCGCGGCCGGGAGCGCCGGGGCGGTGTACGCGGTCACCGCAGGTGATTCGTCCGCCAAGGGCGACTACAAGGCGACCAGCCTCGCCCCGTCCGCGAGCTGGTCGGTCGCCGCGTCCTCGGGAGGCTTCTCCTGGGACTATCCGATCCGCACGATTCCCACTCCGGGCGGCCTCACCCCCACAGTGGGGTTCGGCTATTCCTCCCAGTCGGCGGACGGCCGCACCGCGGCCACCAACAACCAGGGGTCGTGGATCGGCGAGGGCTTCAGCTACGAACCCGGCTACATCGAGCGCTCGTACAAACCGTGCTCCGAGGACGGGCAGAAGACTTCGGCGGAACAGTGCTGGGCCTTCGACAACGCCACGATCATGCTCAACGGCATGTCCGGTGAACTGATCCAGGACGACACGTCGAAGAAATGGCACCTCTCCTCGGACAACGGCGCCAAGATCGAAAAGCTCGACGCGACCACCGCCAAGTACCCCGTGGACAACGGTGACAACGACGGAGAGCACTGGAAGCTCACCACCACGGACGGCACCGAGTACTCCTTCGGACGCAACAAACTGCCGGGCTGGGCCGCCGGCAAGGAGGAGACCTCCTCCACATGGACGGCGCCCGTATTCGGCAACGACCCGAAGGATCCCTGCTACAACGCCACGTTCGCCAAGGCGTACTGCAAGCAGGCATGGCGGTGGAACCTCGACTACGTCAAGGACATCCACGGCAACGTCATGTCGTACTACTACGGGGCGGAGAAGAACCGCTACGCCCTGAACGCCAAGACCGACGTCAACGGCACCGAGTACGACCGCGGCGGCTACCTCAAGCGCATCGACTACGGCCAGCGCGACGGTTTGGTCTACACGGCGAAGGCTCCGGCCAGCATCGTCTTCGACGTCAAGGAGCGCTGCATAAAGGACGAGAATTTCGACTGTGCCGAGTCGAAATTCACCACCGCCAACGCCGCCCACTGGCCCGACACCCCCGTCGACCGGTACTGCAAGGCCGACACCAAATGCACCATCGCCCAGTCCAGTCAGACGTTCTTCACGACCAAGCGGCTGGTCGGCGTCACCACCAGGATGAGCACAGGCCCCGGCGCGGCCGACTACGCGGACGTGGACGCCTGGACCTTTACGCACTTCTTCACCGACAACGGCGACCAGACCGAGACGCTCTGGCTGTCCAAGATCGACCACGAAGGCCGGGTCGACCACGCCGGACAGGGCGGCACTCCGGCCAAACTGCCGTCCGTCCTGCTCCAGGGCATCCATTTGAAGAACCGGGTCGACAGCACCACGGACAACACGGACGCCATCCACCGCTACCGCCTCGCCACAGTGATGAGCGAGACGGGCGCGCAACTGGACATCAAGTACGCCGAACCCGACTGCACACCCAGCGCCCTGCCCGCGCCGGGCAAGTCCGTCAAGCGCTGCTATCCGGTCGTGTGGGCGCCGCCCGGAACCATTGAGCCCCGTACGGACTGGTTCCACAAGTACGTGGTCGAGGAGGTCGTGGAGACCGACCGCACCGGCGGCGCCGATGACCGGACCACCCGGTACACCTACCAGGGCGATGCGGGCTGGCGTCACGCCGACCCGGACGGCATGACCGACGCCAAGTTCCTGACCTGGGGCCAGTGGCAGGGATACGGCAAGGTCTCCGTCACCAGCGGCAGCTCCCAGGCCATGAAGTCACGGATCGACTACACCTACCTTCAGGGCCTGGACGGCGACGAGGTCCCCGGCAGCGGTACCCGGTCGGAGAAGGTCAAGGACTCCACCGGTGTCGAGTACACCGGCCACAAGGAGTTCACCGGCTTCGAGATCGAGGCGGCGACCTACGACAAGGGCAAAGTCGTCTCCAAGGTCCTCAACGAACCATGGAAGTACGACACGGCCACCCAGACGCGGACCTGGCTGACCAGTCACGCGACGGCCGTCAAGACGAAGTCCACCAGGGGCTACACGGCCATGCCGGGCGGCACCTGGCGCACCACCAGATCGGTCTCGAACTACGACACGGGCAGCCCCAACGTCCGGCTGGACCGGACCGAGGACCTCGGCGACCTCGCCACCGACGAGGACGACACCTGTACGCGGCTCTGGTACGCGGACAACGCGGGCCTGAACCTGTACGAGCTGCCCTCACGCAGCGAGGCCGTCACCGTCGACTGCTCGGCAACCCCGAACCGGAAGACCGACGTCCTCGCCGACGAACGCACGCTCTACGACGACAAGGCATTCGGCGCGGCACCGGTCCGTGGCCTCCCCACCTCGACGGAGCGCCTCACCTCCCACAACGGCACCACTGCCACGTACCAGGTGACCGGCAGCACGGCCTACGACGCGTTCGGACGCCCCACCTCCCAGCAGGACGCCAAGAAGTCGGGGACGACGACAAAATACGTAGATGTCAACGGTCTGATCTCGAAGACCACGGTCACCAATGCGGAAGAACAGACCACCACCACGGACTTCGCGCCGGCGTGGGGAGCGTCGACCGGTCAGACCGACCCCAACGGCAAGCGGACCGACCTCGCCTATGACGCGCTGGGACGTCTCACTTCCGTATGGCTGGCGGATCGACCGAAGCCGAAGAGCCCGAGCATCAAGTACTCGTACATCGTCCGCCAGGACGACGCGGTCGCGGTCAAGACGGAGAAGATCGACAACAGCGGGGGCTACGGGGCCGAGTACCAGTTCTACGACTCCCTGCTGAGGCCGCGGCAGCTGCAGACCGAGGGGCACGACGGCACCCGGATGATCGGTGACGTCTTCTACGACGGATCCGGCAACGTCAAGAAGACGAACGCCACGTACAACGCGGCCGGCGTGCCCACCGACAAGTTGCAGACCGTCGCCGACGGCGAGGTCGGCGGCCAGACGCTCTACGAGTACGACGGCCTGGGCCGCGCCACGGCCCAGATATTCCAGGTCGCCGGCTACGAGCAGTGGCGTACCACCACCGTGTACGAGGGCGACCGCACCCACGTCGACCCGCCCGTCGGCCAGACCCCGACCACATCGATCACCGATGCGGCGGGCCGGGTGACCGAGCTGCGCAAGTACCACGGGCCGTCGCCGGTGCCGTCCGGGCCGGGTGACCAGTACGACTCGACGAAGTACACGTACACCAAGGGCGGACTCCTGGAGACCGTCACGGACCCGAAGAACAACACCTGGCGGTACGAGTACAACCAGCTCGGACTACGAACGAAGAGCGTCGATCCGGACGCGGGCGTCACGGAGACGGCATACGACGAGCTCGACCGCCCGATCACGAGCACCGTCAACTCCGTCGACAAGACCTCCACGGTCTACGACAAACTCAGCCGCCCCCTCACCACATGGTCCGGAGAACCGGAGTCCGGCACCAAGCTGACCGAGACCAAGTACGACAAGCCCGGCTGGGTGGGGTACGCCTGGGCCTCGTACCGGTACGTCAACGGCAACGAGTCCTACGCCTCGGTCATCCAGGACATGGACTCGCTGTACCGCCCGGAGAAGACGGCCTACACCGTCCCGGCATCCGAAGGCGCGCTCGCCGGCATCTACACCTTCACCACCGCATACAACCCCGACGGCACCGTCAGAGCGCAGGGAATGCCCGGGGCGGGCGCGCTCACGGGTGAGGCCATCGCCTACACGTACGACAAGATGCAGCGCCCGGTCTCGATGACGGGAAAGACCTCCTATGTCACCAACACCCTGTACGGGCCCACCAGCCTGCTCAAGGCCCTCCACCTGTCCACCGGGCAGGGCAAGGCGGTCCAGGAGTCGTTCGAGTACGAGCGCGGCACCGACCGCATGACCAACTCCACGCTGCGCGTGGTCGATTCGGCCGGCCCGGCCCAGTCGTCCAACTACAGCTACGACGAGGCCGGGAACGTCCTCGTCATCACCGACACGGCCGGTGCCGTGCCCGACGTCCAGTGCTTCGCCTATGACGGCGGACAACGGCTCACGGACGCCTGGACCCCGGCGGCGACCGCGGCCGAGGCGGCCGGTTCCGGGACGAAGGACAGCGACCTCACCAACGGCACCCCGACCGCGTGTGCGCCCGCCCCCGGCGTGAAGAGCCTCGGCGGCCCGGCACCGTACCGCACGTCGTACGAGACCGACTCCATCGGCAACCGTACGAAGGACGTCTCCTACGACGTGGGCGGTGACGCGTCGAAGAACGTCACGCGCAACTTCACCTACGGAGAGAACGGCGCGGGCCCGCACGCGGTGACCACGGTCGTGGAGACCACCCCCACCGGTGACAAGAAGTCCACCTACGGCTATGACGACGCGGGCAACACCACCACGCGCACCCTCGGCGGCGACACGCAGAAGCTGGACTGGGACGCGAGCGGCGACCTCACCAGGACGACGGAGGCCAACGGGGACGAGACCAGCTACGTCTACGGTGCCGACGGCGGCCGGGTCCTGAGACGGGACGCCAAGGCGACCACGGTCTATCTCCCCGGTATGGAACTGCGCCTCGCGAAGGGCGCGACGGCGGTCGAGGCCACCCGTTACTACAGCTACGCGGGCCAGACCGTCGCGGTCCGGCAGAACGACAACAAGCTGACGTTCCTCGCCGCGGACCATCACGGAACCGCCGAACTGGCCATCGACGGGACCACGCAAGCGGTGACCCAGCGGCGCTTTGACCCCTACGGGGTAGCCCGTGCCGAGCCGACCGGCCAGTGGCCCGGAGAGAAGGGCTTCGTCGGCGGCACGATCGACGAGCAGAGCGGGCTGACGCATCTGGGGGCGCGCGAATACGACCCCGGGCTGGGGAAGTTCATCTCGGTCGACCCCGTCATCGACTACACCGTCCCGGAGCAGATGAACGCGTACGCCTACGCGCACAACAGCCCCGTCACCCTCTCCGACCCGAGCGGCCTGCTGCCCTGCGCGCCGGGGGTGTCCGAACACGGCAACAGCTGTGGCGGCGGTGGATGCAGCCTCTACTGCTCCGGCGATGTGGCCGATACGGAAGCGCAGGTGACGAAGGCCACGGGTGACAGGAATGCCGCTCAGGCCCAGCAGGGTCAGGCGAAGCAGCGCATCAAGCAGACCGCCAAGGCGCTCGTCAAGATCGTCAGGGACCTCATAGGTGTCGATGCCGCACTGGACTGCTTCTCCAGCGGCGACCTGGGGGCCTGCGGCGAGACGCTGCTGAACGTCGCGGGCAGCTTCGCGGGCGGCCTGGCCGGCAAGGTCTTGGCGAAGTACGGCCTTCCCTGGAAATGGGCCAAGGGCGTCAAGCTCGCCAAGCGAGTGGCCGGCCTGGTCAGTGACCTCATCAGTGGTGTCAAGGGCCTGATGAAGTCATCGAAGGCGCTGAGCAAGGCAGAGGACGCGCTGGCTGTGGCGCGCGCCAAGGCAAAGGCCGCTCTTAGCAAGTTGAAGAAGGACTCAGGGTCCTGCCCGATCCCGAACCACAGCTTCCTGCCAGGTACGAAGGTGCTCCTGGCCGACGGCTCGAAGAAGCTGATCGAAAAGGTCAAGCTCGGCGACAAGGTCGTCGTGACCGATCCGGAGACCGGACGGACGACGACTCGTGAAGTCGTAGCCACCATTGTCACCGAGGACGACAAGCACTTCGTCGACCTGAAGGTCGCACCGAAGAAGGGTGCCCCGGCCCGCCTGGTCTCGACGACGACCCACCCGTTCTGGGTGGCTTCCGAGAACGCCTGGGTCGATGCCGGTGAGCTGCGGCCGGGCATGCAACTCAGGACGGCGACCGGCGAGTCCGTCACTGTCGAAGGCATTCGGTACTTCGATCAGCGTCAGCGCACACATGACCTGACGGTCAGTGATGTGCACACGTACTATGTGCTGGCAGGGGCCACTTCGGTCCTGGTCCATAACTGCAACACCACGGTTTATCGGAAGCAGGATACGTCGATTCCCGAAACTCAGAGACTGTCTGCTGACGCGGACGGAAATGTCTCACACTCGGGATCTGGATCGCTGTACCTCAACATGACTGGCGACATCAGCCATTCGACCGGATTTAAGGGCGATCAGCTAGTTGCCTTCGACGTGCCGACCTCCTTCGTTCGGCAGCTTTCGGCAGCCTCCCTGCCTCAACGCAAGCCGCCCGGCTGGCCGGGAACGAAGCGCGAATGGAATCGTGCCTTTAAAATGGCGCCAGATCAGTCTGATGGGCCTGGACTATTCGGCCTCCGTGATCACCACATCCCTGGGCTAATGGAGGCCATCATCCCGGGATCAGGTCGGATCATTGGATAGGATGGATTTGATGAGTCGTTACGATTCTGCAAGTGAAGGGCGCCGCTTGAGGAAGCGCCCCTCAGAGGACCCGATCAGTCTCCTGGGGCTGTTTGTGGTCACGCCTGTGGCGGATAGTGTGAAGTATGCCCAGCGCCTCAGGGACTTGATTGCCGGAGCCGTAGAGATCTCCAGGTCGGCCGACTTTGAGAGCGATGACGTTTCGGAGGACACGCTGCCGTCCTGGTTCCTGGAGCTTTCTAGCGGTGAAGCCGGGGATGTTCCGGGAGACCCAATTGGAAGTGAAGGTAAGCGTGGATATCAGGACGCGAGGGATGATCGCCCCTGGAATTCAGGGGATTGGATCTATTGCTTCGACCCGGATCTTCGGGCGTGGTCCTGGTGGGATGTAACCGTCGATGAAAATGGGAGAGTTTGCGTTTGGGTAGACACGAAGGGGGAGGCCCATATTCCCTGCGAAGAGCTCCGGTGGGCGATTTTCGTGTCAGGAGCAGTGGACGCTGATCCGTTGACGCTGGAATTTTCTTCCGCGTGGAGTGGTCAGCGGAGCATTGGTCTCGCAAAGTAGACTCGCCGTAGTTCGAGGAGCCCCGCCGGAATTGTTTCCGACGGGGCTCCTTGGGTGTCTGACGGCAGTAGTTGACGGCAACGTCAGCGGACAGGTGACGCGCAGAGTGGCGGGTCATCGCCATCGTCTGGCTGGCCAGCGGTGTCGGCGGGGTCGCGGAGGGCGTTGCCGAGGAGGTCGATGGCGTCGCGCTGAAGGCGGAGTCGGACGTGGGCGTAGACAGTAGGGGGCACGCCGATGTGGGCGTGACCGAGGAGTTCTTTGATCACCACGAGTTCAACGCCCTGCTCCAGGAGCAGAGTGGCGGTGGAGTGCCGTAGGTCGTGGAAGCGAATGCGGCGGATCCCTGCCCGATGGAGGAGGGTGCGGAAGCTGCGATTGAGGTTCGCAGGATCGATCGGTCCTCCCGCCGGCGTGCTGAAGACGAGGCCGTTGTCCTTCCAGCCCTCCGCTGCCGCCTCGGCAGCAGCGCCCTTGACCGTCAGCCCGGCAGCTTGACCAGTGGGTGAGCTGTTCAGAGTTTCTTTACTTGATCAAGGCGGCCCGCTGGCGCGGCCCGCGCGCGCTCCGGCCCTGCGGGGCCGCCGCCCGCTCCTGTCTCCGCCCCGCTCGCCGACGACCCCGCCGGTCCGGGCGCGCAACAACCAGCACAGCCAACCCTTTCCGGGGCTCCGCCCCAGACCCCGGCCCTCCCTCCGAGGGGCAGGGGGCCGTGTGCGAGTGCGGCTGCGTCGTGGTGTGGGGTTCGCGGTCGCGGTAGGCGATCCCTCGTCGCCCGGGCACCGGAGGCGTACCAGGAACCCCCGGGGGCCGCCAAGGCCGAGCGCACGCGTCACGAAGTGAGCCTTGGCGGCCCCCGGAGAACCCTGGCACGGCGAAGCTGCCCGACCGACGAGGGACCCCCTCCCACTCAGGCGGTGATCGTGCCGGAGACTGACCCACCGCCTGTCGGCCCGGCGTACCGTGGGGTGGGAGGTGGTGAGTTGATGACTACGGAGCTGGCCGACAACGTCCGCAAGTATCGGCGCCGAGCAGGAATGAGCCAGGAAGAACTGGCCCACACCGCAGGCGTCTCGCCGGGCACCGTACGCAAAGTCGAGCAGGGCGGCACCGTCCGCATGGAGACCCTGCACACCCTGGCCCGCGCATTGGGCGTGACCACGGCGACCCTGCTGGCCCCGGACGCCCCCCAACCCGTCGGGCGAGGAGAAGACCCGAACCGGGTCAACCTGATCCAGCTCCGCGCCGCCCTCACCCCACCCGTCGGCCTTGCCGACCCGGACGGCGAGCGGGCCGAGGAAGAGCCGAACCTGCGGCGCTTCCGTCGCACTGTCCACGACGGAGCGGTGCTTTACCACTCCGACAGCTACAAGAGCGTCGCCTCCCAGCTGCCCGCCCTCCTGCGTGACGCCGACGCGGCGGTGGCCCACTTCGACCACGGTGAAGAACACCAACAGGCGCTCCTGGCCCGCGCCGAGGCGATGCAGTTGGCCGGCCGCTACCTGACCCAGGTGCGGCAGTACGACCTCGCCTACACCGCCCTGTCCCAGGCGATCACCGACGCCCGCCGCGCCGGGGACACTCTCACCGCGGCCTCCGGCGTCATTGGCATGTGCTGGCTGCTGCTGCGCCAGGGCCGCCTGGACGAGGCCGAACAACTCGCCGCCCAGACCGCCGACGTCATCGAACCCCGACTCTCGCGCGCCACTCCGGACGAGTGCGCGGCGTGGGGATGGCTCGCCCTGCGCGCCGCCGCAGCCGCAGGCCGCAACAACCGTCCCCAGGAAGCCCGTCATTATCACCGGGTGGCCACCACCGCAGCAGCCGCCGTGGGCCGGGAGCACACCGGATCGTTCTTCCGCCACTGGACCACCTTCGGGCCGCTCACCGTCGGCATGAAGGGCGTCGAGGACGCCATGGTCGTGGGCGACGCTCGCACCGTTGTCCGTAAGTCCAGCGAGGATGCCATGTCCCCCAAGGCGTGGAAGCACACCGGCAGGCCCAGTGACGACAACTGGAACCGTCACCGCCTCGATGTGGCCCGCGCCCACGCCCGCACCGGAGACCTGACCACGGCCATGGACGAACTGGCAGGCGTCCGCCATGCCTCCCCTGAATGGCTGCGGCACCAGCGGATGGCCGCCGAGACTATGCAGGAGATCCTCAAGAAGCGCAAGCGCACCCTCACCGCCGACATGCGTGAGATGGCCGACCACTTGGGCGTCGTCGGCTAACTGCCACGCAACGCACCACTTTCCGCACCATGCGTCACCAACTGACGTGATGCATACGTGGAGTGACGGCTCATCAGTACCTACGGTCTTCGTGTCCCAACCAGCGACCAGGCCCGGGGGTACACGGTGAACCAGCCCAGGAGCGACGCGGACCGCATGCGCCGCAGGGATCTCCACGACGTGGCAGCAGGACTGACAGGACCGCGCCTGCTGCCGTGGACCACCCCCGAGGGAAAGCCCTGCTACCTCAGCACCGACGGGCGCGGCTACCTCGCCAACCTCGCCGACGGCATCGAGTCGGTGCAGATCGGTATGGGCAAGGAGCTGTTGGAGTACGCCCGAGACGCCACGGCCCCCGGTGCGAAGATCCTGACGGCCACCGAATACCGCTGGCTGGCCTGCCGGTTGACCGAAGCCCTGACCGACGCGATCCGGGTCGCCGACTCGCGGGGGCAGCGCCTCCCGCACCCGGAGGATGAAGCAGAGGAGGAAGGCGGGGACGGTGATGCCTGACGCCACGAACGCGGACGCACCGGCACGCGGCATCACCCGCGGCCGCTACCGATATCGCGAGTACCACGTGACCACCGTCCCCGACCCTCTGGCTCTGCCGGCCTACACGGCGCTCTGCGTCACCGGCGAGGAACGCAACTGCGGCGCCGAATCCGGCACCCTGCACACCCCGGACGAGCTCACCCGCTGGATCGCCGAACACTGCGCCGCCACCGGCCACCAGGACTACGAGCAGACCGTCCGCGCCATGCTCCGTGCCGAGACCGGAGCATGGCAGTAAAGTCTCTCTGCGCCGACATTCCGCCAGCGGCAGCACCACCGTACGCGCCGCGCCCCTGACGGCAGTAGCGACGGCAACACCCACGGATTCCCCCGCACAACCACGGACACCAGCGGAACCCGAAACCTCCGCTGATCTGCGAATACGCAGATAGAGAGGGGCCGCGTAGCACACGTACTATGTGCTGGCGGGCGCCACGCCGGTCCTGGTTCACAACATTGGTGGATCGAAGGGGGGATACGGTGATGCTTGTTCTCTCTTTGCTCCCGGCCCGCACGCGAATGAATCCATCCCTGCTCGAGGCCCTGAGCGAGATTGGAAAAATCAGGAGATTCGTGATGTGAACACGATCGGAGATAAGTACGGATGTCATAGCTGTGGAGCCACGACGTCGGGCTATAAGAGCGGAACGTGGGTCAAGGATCACCAGCCTGTCTCCACCTTCATCAACAAAGGTGACCCTCAGATTCTGCTGCCGCATTGTCGATCGTGTAGTTCACGCCAGGGCACGGCAGCGGCACAAATGATTCGAGACGGAATCAATCCGTACAGAGATGGGGTCGGATAGTGACACATGTCAACAAGCTGGCCAAGGACGACCGTTTCTCCGCAGGTGTGCCGTGGGGGGTTATGCGGATCGAGTCGCCTGGATCTGACTGGGGAATCCCCGAGATCGACCCGTTGGTTTCGCCGGCCGAAAGCAACCCGGGATGCATCGTCGTGGCGGTCGTTCATGACGATATCGGGCCTGTTGAAGTAACGGTCGGAGTCGGCGACCGTGACGCTCCTGGCGAACTCATTTTCGACGGAAGTCTCGAGGTCCGGAACGGGGTTGTGGAAATCGCCGACCTTGTCGGCACCACCTTCTGTCATCAGTACCAGGTCGGCCCCGATAGATTCCAACGGATCAGGGTCTTCGCGGACGATCCAGAGGAAGCTCAAAAGCTATCGGTAAGGTTCGTCGAAGAATCCTGACCCAGCTTTTCCGCTTCGGCCGTCGGCGCTGTCGGGTCCGTCGGCCGAAGAAAAGTACGATGCCCCGCCAGGCAGGTTCTGGCGGGGCATCTGTCGCTCTCGGCGGCAGCAGTTGGCGGCAACGTCAGCGGATGTGTGTCGCACAGTGCTTCGGTGGTGCGTCGCCGCCGCGGGCCAGCCAGCGGCCAGGTCGCCGCAAGGAACAGCGCTGCGTAATGGACAGCTTGGGGGTGGATTACTAAGGGCTGTCCCGCTAATCCCTGGTGGAACAGCGTGCGGCGTCGGATGCGGTGCGCAAGGCGGAGGGGAGCCCGAATACTGGATCTATTCGGGCGTTCCCCAAACGCGGCGAGGCGCCGTAGCTGTCGTCGCACGCCCGCCAGGGAATACGGGACAGCCCTTAGCTAAGAGATCGCACGGAACGAAATGGGGCTCGCGTGTCGTCAGGCTGGAAAGTGGAGATTTCGGAGTGTGGCGATCCGGACGTTCGGGTCTCAGTTCGTGAACTTGTGGAGTTCCATGAATCCGAAGAGTGGCTCTCTGAAGGTGGCGCTCAGAACGCTCTTCTGATGCCACGGGCATAGCCTGGAAGCGTGGGTTTGAAAGCCCCACCGGCAGTGGTGCCGGTGGGGCTTTCGGGTGCCTTGATGGCAACGGTGACGGCAACGTCAGCGGGCGACTGCTGTGGCGGGCGGGCGTAGCGACCTTCCGTTCGGCGGAGTCGCTCAGTGGGAGAGGGAGAGTTCGGACAGCAGCACCGGCAGCTTGCGCATGTCGTCGAAGACCACGGTGTCAGGGCCCTCCAGCCAGTGCGCCGGGGTCAGCCCGCCCGCGTAGCCCAGGGACCGCATGCCGGCCGAACGGGCGGCCTGCACGCCGTACTTGCTGTCCTCGACGACCACGCAGGCGGCCGGGTCGACGCCCATCCGCCGGGCCGCGTGGAGGAAGAGGTCGGGGGCGGGCTTGCCGTGGGCGACCTCGTCGGCGCTGAAGATGCGTCCCTCGAAGTGGGCGTGGAGCCCGGTGTGGCCGAGGGTGTGGCGCATCTTCTCGTGGCTGCCGCTCGATGCCACACAGGTGGGGAGCGTGAGGGCGGCCAGTGCTTCGTGGATGCCGTCCACCGCGACGAGTTCGGCGTCGACGGCATCGCGGTGGAGTTGCTCGAAGCGCTGCTGCCAGGCTGCGGACCGGCCCGGCAGGCGGGCGTCGATCAGCTCGCCGACGGATGCGTTCGACCGGCCCACGAACTTCTCGACGACCTCGTCCGCCGTCAGCGGCCACCCCAGCTCGGCGCCCACCTGGACCTGGACACGCACGGCGATTCGTTCGCTGTCGACGAGTACGCCGTCGCAGTCGAATATGACGAGTTCAAGGGGAGACGCAGCTGTCGTGGTCATGCGGACAGGATAAGGACGGCGGACCGGGGGCGGCGGGCGGTCGGCGCAGGCGCGAGGAAGGCAGGATGGACCTCTGAACGGTCACGACCAGGCCCACGCCCACGGCCTGCGCACCCGGCCGCGTCCAGGACGGCCCGCGCCTCCCGGCCGGGAGGGCCCCACAGGGATGGTTGCCGGTGCAACCATCCGAGCGTAACCGTCATCCTTATTCATTAAGGATCAAATGGGTTATGAGAACGGGAGTGGATCGCGATGAACAGGCCGTTGCGGCGCATAGCCATATTCTGCGGGCTGCTGGTGATGGCGCTGCTGCTGCGGGCGAACTGGCTCCAGTACTTCCAGAGCGAGCCCCTGGCCACTCACGAGAAGAACCGCCGGGTGAAGATCGCCCAGTTCGCCACCCCGCGCGGCGACATCATCGTGGGCAGCGAGGCGATCACCGGTTCCAAGGCGGTCGACGGAACGGACTTCAAGTACCAGCGGACCTTCAAGCAGGGCCCGATGTACGCCCCCGTCACCGGATACGCCTCCCAGGCGCAGGGCATGTCCCTCCTGGAGAAGACGTACGACAGCATCCTCAGCGGCCAGGACGACCGCTTCGCGTTCCGGCACGCCAAGGACATCATCACCGGCGAGCAGCGGCGCGGCGGTGATGTGATCACCACGATCGACCCGAAGGCGCAGAAGGCCGGTTACAAGGGACTGACCGACCTCGGCGCGCGGGGCGCGGTCGTCGCGCTGGAACCGAACACGGGGAAGGTCCTGGCGCTCGTCTCCACTCCCTCGTACGACCCGTCCGTCTTCGCCGGGAACTCGTTCAAGGAGGGGGACAAGTTCCAGGCGCTCGTCAAGGACAAGAGCAAGCCGCTGGCCAACCGCCCGCTGCGTGAGACCTTCCCGCCCGGCTCGACGTTCAAGATCCTCACGGCGGCCGCGGCCCTGGAGAACGGGGTCGTCACCGATGTCGACGCGCGGTCCGACGCCGTCTCCCCGTACCCCCTGCCGCTCTCCACGAACAAGATCGGCAGCGAGGCCGGCGACGCGGTGTGCAACAAGGCGTCCATGAAGACCGCGATGCAGTACTCCTGCAACAACGTCTTCCTCGACGCGGCCTCCAAGGTCGGCGCCGAGAAGATGCGGGAGACCGCCGAGAAGTTCGGCTTCAACGCCGACGTCTACTCCGACGAGTTCGGCGACATGCTCGCCAGCAAGAGCCTCTACCCGAACAAACTGGACAAGCCCGGAACCGCGCTGACGGGCATGGGGCAGGGCAGCCTCACCAGCACACCGATGCAGATGGCGATGGTGACGGCCGCCCTCGCCAACGACGGCAAGCTGATGCAGCCGTACATCGTCGACGAGCTGCGCGGCCCCGACGTGTCGGTCCTGGAGAAGAACGAGCCGAAGCTCAAGAGCCAGGCCGTCTCCGAGGAGACGGCGAAGAAGGTGCGGGAAATGATGGAGTTCACGGCCAAGGAGGGCAGCGCCAAGCGTGCCCTGATCGACGGCGTCACGGTCGGCGGCAAGACCGGCACGGCGCAGCGCGGCGTCAACGTGAACGACGAGGTGCCGTACGGCTGGTTCGTCTCGTACGGCAAGACCGGCGGCAAGTCGGTGGCGGTCGCGGTGTTCATCGACCCGACGGACATGGACATCTCCCGATCGGACATCTCCGGTGGCCGGCTGGGTGCGCCGATCGCGAAGAGCGTGATGAAGGCGGTCCTGGGCAAGTAGCCTCCTGGGACGCGTGTGCGATCATCGTGTGCACTCTTCTTTACGAGTCGCGCACATCTCGCTTGTGTCCCGGGCCGTCCCGCGTTCGCGCGTCGTTCGTGAAGCCCCCCGGCAGAAGCGCACACTTCACCGGTCCGGGGGAACGGAATGCCCAGCTACCCACGCACGGCGGCGAGATCCGAGAGATCGGCGGGGTCGGCGGCGTACGCCACGCTGTTGCTCGTGCTGTCGGTCCTGTTCGCGCTGCTGATACCCGCGGGCGCCGCGCAGGCGTACGCCCCCACGGCGGCGGCCGACACCACGGCCGACGAGGACTGTGCCGCCCTGCCGCTCTCCGGCCTCAGCGAGGGCGGCAGCGAGGGCTGCGTACTGCCCGGCGACGGCCCCTACCGGGCCCTCTCGCAGATCGGCGAGGCCGAGCACGGCTTCCCCGCCGAGCACACCCTCGCAGCCGGCCGCATCTCCGACCCGGCCGACTGCGCCCACCCGGCGCTGAACGGATACAACTCCGGCCCCACGGCCGCCGACCCGGCCCACGGATGCCGGACCTTCACCGCCCCCGCCGCCGGACGCTACGACGCGTACGCAGTCCACGACGGCGTACGCTCCCTGCTCGCCGTGTACGACCGAGGCGGCAGGACCGTCTGCGAGACCTGGGACGTCTGCTCCCTCCCCGCCGCCGGTGACTACACCGTCTTCACCGACGCCCCCACCCTTGTCATCGACCACTCCGCCACCACCGGCTGCGAGCCGGTCGAGCTGGGTGTGCACCGCTCCGAGTTCACCGTCGGCGGCGAGATCGACTGCCTGTCCCTGCCGCTCCCCGAGGGCGCCCGGCTGGCGGCGCTGGAGGCCGTCTACGGGCCCGCGCCGCACCCGGACGTGACCCTCGTCGACGCCGACGGCATCCAGCGCTGCGACCCGTCCCGCCTCGCCGACGGGACCTGCGGACTCACCGGCAAGGCCCCGTTCCGGGCCCTGGTCTCCACCGCCGGCGAGTCGAAGCCGACCGGCCCGTACACCCTCGCCCTGCACCGCACCGACGCGGCGGGCGACTGCCCGGCCGTCCCGGCGGGCGACTTCACCGCGACCGGCCCCACCGCCCGCGTCGCCACCGGCGGCGGCGTCTTCTCGCGCTGCCTGAGCATTCCGGCGAACGACCACAGCACCCAGGAGAACATCCAGCTCCAGGCGGCACCCGGCACCGCGGCCCTCGCCCAGTTCACCGTCCTGGACGTCCAGGGCAAGCAGATCTGCTCGGTCCGCCCCTCCGTCTCCAGCTGGACGACCTGCGCGCTGACCCCGGGCGTCGCCCACACCGTGCTGGTCACCGGCCGCGACACCCCCGCCGAGTACATCCTGACCCGCCGCGACATCACCGCGACCGCCAAGGGCTGCACCGCGAACCCGGCGACGAAGCCCGGCGGCCCGTCCACCGGGGGCACCCTCGGGGCCCCCGGCGAGCTGCACTGCCGCCAGGTCACCACCGCCGACGCCAAGGACACCCTGCACATCGATGTCCGCGACCCGCTCGGCACCGCCAACGTGGTGGTGCACGGCGACGACGGCACCCCCCTCTGCAACAAGAACCAGGCGTGCGCCGTCACCGGCTCCACCCACTACCAGGTCCTGGTCACCGTCCCCGCGACGCTGAAGGCCCCCGGCTCGTACCGTTTCGACGCCCTGCGCATCGCGGGCCCGGACGGACCGGCCGCCGAGTGCGACAAGTCGCAGAGCATCGCGTACGGCTACGGCCCGGTCACCGGCACCCTCGACGAGGAGCACACCGCGTTCTGCGCCGCGCTGCCCACCGTGTACAGCGACCGGTTCAAGATGGAGATCAGCGACACGACGGGCGCCACCGATACGGCGGTACCCGCGCTGTACGACCCGAGCCTCGACAACGGCTGCACGTACTCCACCTCCAGCGGCTACTCGTGCAGGGTGATCGAGAGCTACTCCAGGGAGCTCACCCCGAGCATCCTGGTCCTCTCCCTGCCGGAGAGGGCCTCGCAGACCTCCTACAGGGCCGAGGCGGTCTGCCCGGGGCTCTGCGGCATGGAGCGGGTGACCGTCACGAAGCTCACCCCGGCCACCGGCGTCTCCAGTACGAGGACGGCGGTCGCGGTCACTGGCACCGCCCTGCACAAGGACCACCGCCTCGTGCTGCGGAACTCCGGCCGGGAGATCACCGGGACCACCGTCTCCGTCTCGCCCGACCGCCGCACCCTGACCGCCGAGCTGGACCTGACCGGCGCGGCCGAGGGCGCCTGGAGCGCGAGCGTCATCACCCACAACGGCGCGGAGTACCCGCGGGGCAACTTCACCGTCACCTCGGCCCCGCTCCGCAACAGCGCCCTCCCGACGATCGGCACCACCGCCCGCGTCGGCGACCGCCTCACCGTGTCCCCCGGCACCTGGACCCCCGCCCCGGCCTCGTACGCCTACCAGTGGCACGCCGACGGCCTGCCGATCACCGGCGCGACCGCCGCCACGTACACCGTCCCGGTCTCGCTGCTCGGCAAGAAGATCGGCGTCACCGTCACGGCCCGCCGCGCCGGCACTCCGGACGTCCCGGCCACCTCGGCGGCGCTCACGGTCGCCAAGGGCGCGGCGCTCAGGGTGACGACCACCCCGAATGTCACCGGCACCCTGAAGGTCGGCGCCAAGCTGACCACCACGGGCGGCAGTTGGTTGCCGTCCGCCACCTCCTACGGCTACCAGTGGATGGCCGACGGCAAGGCCATCAAGGGCGCGACGGCGTCGACGTACACCATCCCGGCGTCGCTGCTCGGCAAGTACGTGACCGTCACCGTCACGGCCCACCGCACCGGTCACGCCGACGGCTTTGCGATGCCCGCCTCGGCGAACGTCGCCAAGGGCAGCGCGCCCAAGGCCACCAAGCAGCCCACGATTTCCGGCACCGCGAAGGTGGGCCGCACCCTCAAGGCCGCCCACGGCACCTGGACGCCCGCCCCGACCTCGTACGGCTACCAGTGGTACGCGAACGGCAAGGCGATCTCCGGCGCGACCAAGTCCTCGCTGACGCTCAAGTCCACCCAGCGCGGCAAGAAGATCACCGTGAAGGTGACCGCCCGCCGCACCGGCCACGCCAGTGGTTCCGCCACCAGCAAGGCGACCAAGGCGGTCGCCCGCTGACGGTTGGTGAGGTGAACGCAAGGGCCGGGCGATCCGCACCAGATGGTGCGACGCCCGGCCCTTGCGCGTACGGGCGCCCGGCGTTCCCGGCCTGTTGCCGAACGTCAGGGGGGCGTCAGCGGAGCATCAGCAGGACTGATCATCAAGGCGAACGTCTCGACGACCTCCTCCTCTCGGCAGTCGCGGCAGTTGCCCGGGGTGGGGGAGCGGAAGGCCCGGTCGCAGCGGTCGCAGTTCTGGAGCAGGACCGTGGGTTGCTCCGGTGTCGGTGGGGGCGGCAGAAGAGCGGTGAGGCGGTGCCGGAGGAGTTTGGCGGGGTGCTTGAGGGGCTGGGGCAGATCGTGGGTGAGGGCGTGCCGGAGGGCGGTGGGCGTGGTGCCGCGCTCGAACCAGGTGGCGGCGGCGGGGGCGAGCAGGACGACGTCCTTCTCGGTGAGGGTGATCAGGGCCGAGTGGCGGGGGAGATCGGTGAGCAGCGCGGTGGCGGCGTGGAGGTACTGGGGGAGCGGGTTGCGCGGCTGGGGGAGCGGCGGGGGTGGGGGCGGAGGCGTGGGAGCGGGTGGAGGCGTCGCCGGGGGCGTTGCGGCCACGGGGACGGGTGCGACCACGGGTGCGGGTGCCTGGCGGCGTGGCTTGGGTGCCGGGGCCGCGACCGGGACCGGGTGCCGTTGTGCGATGCCGGACGGCTGGTTGTAGGAACAAGTCCGCGTGACGACACGGCCGTTGGACAGTCGCTCGCGGGTACGGCTCAGGTAGCCGTGAGCCTCCAGTTCGCGCAGCGCGGCGGCGATGCGGGCTTCGCTGTCGGGGAAGCGTTCGGCGAGCGTCTTGATGCCGATTCGCGCCCCGGCGGGAAGCGACTGGATGTACGTCGAGAGCCCGATCGCAAGCAGGGAGAGCTCGCGGTGCTGGGCGAGGTGGTTGCCGATGACGGTGAAGCGGCTGGTGTGCCGGGTGTTGATGTGCATGACACCGGACGTCGGCGTGGCGCCCCCGCGAACGGGAGACGGGGTGCGCGAGGGCGCGCTAATCTGCTGGGTATCCATCGGGAAGCTCCGAACTTCCTCGGTGGTCAGGCCCTCGGTATGGGATTGCACTCCCGGCCGGGGGCCGACGCATGTCTGGGGGTTGTCGCGGTGAGCATATGCCAGCGAACCCCTGCGAAATCCAGCTCAGTTGGCGAACCTCACTCGTGTGAGTGACGGGCCTCTGTGCGTTGCTGGGGGAGGGGTTGGGTTGGGGAAGTTTCTTCTTCCCAAAGCCTTTAAAAGCCTTTTTACGTCGGGGCCCGCCGCGTCGCGGTCCCCCAGGTCGCGGCGCACCGGGTCGCGGCTGTCGCGATCCGGTGCGGGACCGGGCGAACGTGGGCTGACCTGGTGCGATCAGCCCTGACGCGCGTACGTGACGAACGCGGACCAGGCGCCGGGGGCGACGTCGAGATGAGGACCCTGGGTGTTCTTGGAGTCGCGGATGTGGATGGTGGTGGGGCAGGTCGCGACCTCGACGCAGGTGCCGCCCTCGCCGCCGCTGTAGCTGCTCTTGCGCCAGTCGTAGGCGACCTCGATGCAGTTGCCACCCTCGCCACTGCTGTAGCTGCTCTTGAACCAGTTCAGTTGCCCGATGCTCATTGCTCTCCCAGCATCTTCTCGATCGCGGCCAAGGACTCCCCCGGAGCGAGAGCCACCGACTGCATAATTCCATAGCGGATGGCCAGCACCCGGACTTCTTCCGGCTCGGTGATGAGCCTCGGATATCCATGAATCTCCAGGTAGGCGAGCTGCTGTTTCCCCTTCGGTGTGATCATGGTGAACGGGCCGTCGAGGCTGGGCTGTTCGGTGCGGTCGAGCGGCACCATCTGAAGCTGCACCGTCCTGAGACGGCCGATGCGTAGGAGTGTCTGCAACTGCTCCCGATGCACATCCCGGCCCCCGATGGGGCGCATCAACACGCTCTCATCCAGGATGAAGTGGAACGTCGGAGGTGGCCAGCGCTCGAAGACCTGCTGCCGGTCCATCCGGTCGGCCACGCGCTTCTCGATGGTCTCCTCGCTGAGCAGTGGGCGTCGCTGGGTGAAGATCGCCCGGGCGTACGCCTCGGTCTGGAGCAGCCCGGGCACGGCCTGGTTGTTGTAGTCGTAGAGCTGCGAAGCGGCGGCCTCCAGATTCGCGTAGCCGCGATACCACTCCGGATGCCGTGTTCGTGCCTTCGTCAGCGCCTCCCGCACTTCCCCGATCGTCGCCCGGAGCAGGCCACCCGCACTGAGCGCGTCGTCTGCGAGTTCGAGGAACTCCGGCTGAGGAGTCCGCACCCCTCGCTCCATCGCGGAAATCAGGTCCTCCCCGCAGTGCGTCGCGAGGCCCAGTTCCTTCTGGCTCACGCTCGCGCGCTCGCGCAGAACCTTGATCATTTTGCCGAGCGCCCTGAAGAGGTGCGCCGTTCCGTCCGATTCGACCGGCCGCTCGGGCCGCACTTCCTTCTCCATGTATCCCGCACCGCTCTCTGTCCACCCGGTCACGGCCGACGCCCCGTACGGCCGACAGGGCGTGCCCGTACAGCTACTCGGCGTCGAGGTGTCACTGCTGGTCAGCGTACGAGCAACCGGACACGCTGAGTCACATGAACGCCGAAATCACCCTTGTGGGCGCCGAGTTCGTCCAACGCTTCAGCGCCACCCGTCGGGGCGCCCGGCTCGCCCGTCGGCTCGCTGTGCATCAACTCGACGGGTGGGGTGCGCCGTACGGGAGCGAGCTCTCCGAGGACGCCGCAGTGATCGTGTCCGAACTGGCGGCCAACGCGGTACTGCACGGGCACGTACAGGGACGGGACTTCGAACTGAGGCTCGTCTGCCTCGCGGACACGCTCCGTATCGAGGTGTCGGACGCGCGGGGTGAGCGAGGACCGGAGCAACGTGGCCTCCGGCCCGGCGCGGAGTCCGGGTTCGGCCTGCACCTGGTCGAGGCGCTGGCCACGTCCTGGGGGGTCGCCGACCGGGTCGTGGGCAAGACGGTCTGGGCGGAGTTGCCTGTCGGGCATCATTGACGCAGAGACGAAGCGGGGCCGAGGCCCACCGTCCGGGGCCCTCCCGGTGGCAGGTCCGGCCGCTGCTGGTCAGCATGGACCCATGCCCCTCGATCAGGGAGAACCCATGTCCATCGCGGTACTCGGAGCAACCGGCGGCCAGGGCGGCGCGGTGGTCGCCGCCCTGCTGGAGGCGGGGCACGGTGTGCGCGCCGTGGTGCGCGATCCCGGCAGCAGGCGGGCCAAGGCGCTGGCGGCGGCCGGGGCGGAGGTGGTCGCGGGGGATCTGTTCGACGCGGCCTCGCTCGCCGAGGCGTTCCGGGGCACGACGGCCGCGTTCGCCGTCACCACACCGTTCCAGGACGGTCTGGACGCGGAGGTCGCGCAGGGCGCGGCGATCGTACGGGCCGCGGAGGAGGCCGTGCTGCCGCATCTGGTGCTGGCCTCGGTCGCCAGTGCGGACCGCGGCACGGGGGTCCCGCACTTCGAGACCAAGGCCAGGACCGAAGAACTGCTCGCCGGCTCCGGGCTTCCGGCGACGGTGGTGGCGCCGACCTACTTCTACGACAACGCGCTGGGCGCCCTGGACGAGGTCGCCGCCGGTGTCCTGACCATGCCGATTCCCGGGGACACGCCTCTCCAGCAGGTGGCGCGGCAGGATCTCGGCCGGGTCGTGGCCGCCATTGTGGCCGATCCGGGCCGCTGGACCGGGCAGCGGATCGAGGTGGCGGGCGACGACCCCACGCCGTTCCGGATGGCCGAGGAGATCGGTCGGGCCGCGGGCGGCAAGGTGGCGTTCCGGCAGACGCCACTGGAGGACCTGCGCACGGCCAACCCCGACATGTACGCCATGTACAGGTTCCTCGCAGGCACCGGTTACCAGGTGGATCTGGGGGCGTTGCGGAGCCGGTTTCCCACGGTCCCGTGGACCTCGTACGCCGCCTGGGCCGACACCCAGGAATGGCCGACGCCACGCGGGTGATCCCTGCCTCTACCCGGGCGAGGAGGTCGGAGGCGTGGTTCTGGCAGGAACCGGACCCCGCCGGTGGTGGTGTGGGGGTGGCGCGTGTCCGCCTGTCGCGGTCGTTCCCTGGTGGGTTGGCGCCGGCTGTGTGCCCCGTCGGAGGAACGTGACACATGGGGTCGTGGGTGTCACGTTATTTGTCTGCCTCTACCCGGGCGAGGAGGCTGGAGGCGTGGTTCTGGCGGGAACCGGACCCCGCCGGTGGTGGTGTGGGGGTGGTGTGTGTCCGCCTGTCGCGGTCGTTCCCTGGTGGGTTGGCGCCGGCTGTGTGCCCCCGTCGGAGGAACGTGACACATGGGGTCGTGGGTGTCACGTTGGTTCGTCGACCCCTGCCCGAGCCGGGCGGCTCGGGCAGAGGTCGCGCGCGTCACAGCATGAGCAGCGCCCGTACCGGGACGAGGGTGTCCGACAGGGGGCGTACGGCCATGCGCATCAGCGCCAGGGTGTTGTCGTCTCCCGCGATGCGGTTGGCACTGAGCTCACCGCAGGTCAGGCACTCGTGGATGAGCGTCCATTCTCCGTCCTGCCGGACGGACAGGCTGAGCGCCGTCATCCGCCCGCGGCAGTCGGCGGCCCGGTCGCCCGGTATCCGCAGATCGACGTGCAGGCTGGTCAGGCAGTGCGGGCAGTGGTTGCGATGGGCGGTGCCCGGTGCGGTCAGCGGTACGTCGAGCCGACAGCCGACGCAGCGGAACGCGTCGCCGTGAGCGCCGCCCGGTCCGTGCAGGACGTCCTTCCGTCTCTGCGGGCGGTGCGACGGCCGCCGGGGTCCACGTCGTGGCATGGGGGTCCTCCGTCCGTTTCCTCGGTCGCTTCCGGTGGCTCACAGATCGCCGAACGCTTCGAGCGGGAAGGGCGGTTGGGCCAGCGGGCGGACGGCCATCCGCATCAGGATCAGTTGGTTGTCGTCCCCGCAGACCGGGTTCGAGGTCAGCTCGTCGCAGCGGGTGCAGCGGTGGATGACCATCCAGTCACCGGTGCGGAGCACCGCGATGGAGATCGGGGTCATACGCGCCCCGCAGTCGGACGGGCCGCCCTCGACGTGGTCGAGGCAGTGCTTCGAGTGCAGGCAGCTGGGGCAGTGGTTGCGACGGCTGCCGCCGGGCGCGAGCGTGGCGATGGTCAGCCCGCACCACAGGCAGGTGAAGGTATCGGTCCTCAGGTAGGCGCTGGCGCCGTGGTGGGAGGAATTGGTCGTACGGGGCTGGGGGTTGTCGGTGGACACCCGGGTTTCTCCTTGCCGAAGAGGATGAGCAATGCAGCAGGGGAGTACCGAGCAGCCCTCAAGGCGGAGGCCGGAGAGGCATGAGACGTCGGCCGGGGATCACGTACTGACGGGAAGGACGCGCGTATGGGTCAGGGCGCGTGGGTCAGCGCGATGCCGCGGGCGTGCACATGCACGCAGCTCCGATCGCCCCGGCGCGGATGAAGACGCGAAGAGGGAGGCTCGGAACTACTGGCCGGGGCATACATCAACTACTTTCCAGGGCGAATGCCCCCAGGGTGCGTTTTGAAAGTCCCGCCTGTGCCGCCCGTCGGGCGAACGGCGCTCATTTCAAAACGCGCCCTGGGGCACCGACGGTCGACACCGTGGTCGAGGTGCGAGCACCGTAGCAACGCACCCCCACCGGATCCAGCGATTATCGGGCGCGCACGTGTGCGACGCCCCGGTCTGGCCTCATGTGCCGCGCGGGCAGGATGCCCCGGTCTCGCCTACGCGCCGACGGGTCAGGTCTTCCGGTCTGGTTCTATGCGCCGGAAGGGCCGGATTCCCTGGCCTCGCTGATCAGTGCCGGCAGGTCCGTCAGTGCGTCGATGCGCCAGTCCGCCGTCTCCACCACGTCCGGATGGTCCGCCCACCAGTGCCCGTACGCGCCACGGCGGACATGCGCCGCGCGCAGGCCGAAGGACTTGGCCGGGAACAGGTCGTTGGCCGGGTGGTCGCCCACGTACAGGGTGCGCTCCGGGGCCGCCCCCGACGCCCCCAGGACCCGTGCGAAGAACTCCGGATCCGGCTTGGCCACGCCCCACTCGTCCGAGGTGACGACCAGGTCCGCGGGCAGATCCAGCGCCCGCAGCAGTTCCCCGGCCCGCACCGTCTGGTTGCCCGCGACCACTACCCGTACTCCCAGCGCGCGCAGCTCCGCGAGGGCGGGGCGGACATCGGGGTAGAGGTCCGTCTCGTCGAGGTGCTCACCGCGCCCGGCCGCCGCGCGCGCCAGGTACGCCTCCTTGACGTTCATGCCGGGGCGCAGGAGGCGCAGTGCGTCCGCACTGTCGCGGCCCTGGGTGACCGCCGCGCCGACCAACGCGCTGAGCGTGTGCGGGGGGACTCCGAGCCAGTTCGCCCAGGACGCCCAGTAGCGGTCGTCGCGCACGAGTGTTTCGCCGATGTCGAAGACGATCGTTTCCATCACCGTCCCGACCCTACGGCCCGGAAGGGCACCGACGGCCCAGGCGCCAGGGCCGGACCCGCGTGCGTCGGCCGTGCCTCCGCCGCCCCGCGGCAGTCCGCGTCCGTGCTTGCGCCGCTCCCCGGCCGATCCTCTGCCGCACTCCACGCCGCCGCGCCCCACGCCGCCGTGTCCGCTTCCGCGTCCGCCTCCGCACCGTGTCCGCCTCCGCGCCGCGTCCCTGGCCGGAGTCCCTGGTCGGAGTCCCTGGTCCGGGGCGTGTGCCCCGCTCGTATGCTCGCTTCATGACCGATCCTCAGCGCGGACGCCCGACCACCAATTCCATGCGGCGCGCCCTCAAGCGGGCCCGCGACGGTGTCGCCCTCGATGTGACCGAGGCCGCCGTTCTGCTCCAGGCGCGGGGCGACGACCTGACGGATCTCGCCGCCTCGGCCGCCCGGGTCCGCGACGCCGGCCTCGAAGCCGCGGGCCGGCCGGGTGTCATCACGTACTCCCGCAAGGTCTTCATCCCGCTGACCCGGCTCTGCCGCGACAAGTGCCACTACTGCACCTTCGTCACCGTCCCCGGCAAGCTCCGGCGTGCGGGACACGGGATGTTCCTGTCACCGGACGAGGTGCTGGCCATCGCGCGCGACGGCGCGGCCATGGGCTGCAAGGAAGCGCTGTTCACGCTGGGCGACCGGCCCGAGGACCGCTGGCCCGAGGCGCGCGAATGGCTGGAGGCCGAGGGGTACGACGACACCCTCGCGTACGTACGCGCCATGGCGATCCGCGTCCTGGAGGAGACCGGCCTGCTCCCGCACCTCAACCCCGGCGTCCTGACCTGGACCGACCTCCAGCGGCTCAAGCCCGTCGCACCCTCCATGGGCATGATGCTGGAGACGACGGCCACCCGCCTGTGGTCCGAGCCGGGCGGCCCGCACCACGGCTCCCCGGACAAGGAACCGGCCGTACGCCTCCGCGTCCTCGAAGACGCGGGCCGCTCCAACGTCCCGTTCACCACCGGCATTCTGATCGGGATCGGCGAGTCGTACGAGGAGCGCGCCGACTCCCTGTTCGAGCTGCGGAAGACCGCCCGCGCCTACCACGGCATCCAGGAAGTCATCGTCCAGAACTTCCGCGCCAAGCCGGACACCGCGATGCGCGGCATGCCGGACGCCGAACTGGAGGAGCTGGCCGCGGCCATCGCCGTCGCCCGGCACATCCTCGGCCCGTCCGCCCGCATCCAGGCGCCGCCGAACCTCGCCGACGCCGAGTACGCGCTGCTCATCGGCGCGGGCATCGACGACTGGGGCGGCGTCTCCCCGCTCACCCCCGACCACGTGAACCCCGAACGCCCCTGGCCCCACATCGACGAACTGGCCGCCAGGACCGCCGAGTCCGGCTTCACACTCCGGGAACGCCTCACCATCTACCCCGAGTTCGTCCGGCGCGGCGAGCCCTGGCTCGACCCCCGCCTCCTCCCGCACGTCCGCGCCCTCGCCGACCCGGAAACAGGGCTGGCCCGCGAAGGAGCGACCCCCTCCGGCCTGCCCTGGCAGGAACCCGACGAGGAGTTCGGCGCCACCGGCCGCACCGACCTGCACCGCACCATCGACACGGAAGGCCGTACCGGCGACCGCCGCGAGGACTTCGACGAGGTGTACGGCGACTGGGAGGCGCTGCGCGAGGCCGCCGCCCCCGGCATGGTCCCGTCCCGCATCGACACCGACGTGCGCCAGGCGCTGAGCCGGGCCGCCGACGACCCGACGAAGCTCACCGACAACCAGGCCCTCGCCCTGCTCCACGCGGACGGCCCGGCCCTCGACGAACTGTGCCGGATCGCGGACACCCTGCGGCGCGACGTGGTCGGTGACGACGTCACGTACGTCGTCACCAGGAACATCAACTTCACCAACGTCTGCTACACGGGCTGCCGCTTCTGCGCCTTCGCCCAGCGGCGTACCGACGCCGACGCGTACACCCTGTCCCTGGACCAGGTCGCGGACCGGGCCGAGCAGGCGTGGGACGTCGGCGCGGTCGAGGTCTGCATGCAGGGCGGCATCCACCCCGACCTGCCCGGCACCGCGTACTTCGACATCGCGCGGGCGGTGCGGGAACGCGTCCCCGGCATGCACGTCCACGCCTTCTCGCCGATGGAGGTCGTCAACGGAGCGACCCGCACCGGCATGTCGATCCGCGACTGGCTGATCGCCGCGAAGGAGGCCGGGCTCGGCTCGGTCCCCGGCACGGCGGCCGAGATCCTGGACGACGAGGTCCGCTGGGTCCTCACCAAGGGCAAGCTGCCGACGGCGACCTGGCTGGAGGTCATCAGGACCGCCCACGAGGTGGGCCTGCGCTCCTCCTCCACGATGATGTACGGCCACGTGGACCAGCCCCGCCACTGGCTGGGCCACCTGCGGACCCTGGCCGGCCTCCAGCAGGAGACCGGCGGCTTCACGGAGTTCGTCACCCTTCCCTTCATCCACACCAACGCCCCGGTCTACCTGGCGGGCATCGCCCGCCCCGGCCCGACCGACCGCGACAACCGGGCCGTCACCGCCATGGCCCGGCTGCTGCTCCACCCGCACATCACCAACATCCAGACCAGCTGGGTGAAGCTCGGCACCGAGGGGGCGGCGGAGATGCTGCGCTCGGGCGCCAACGACCTGGGCGGCACGCTGATGGAGGAGACCATCTCCCGTATGGCCGGGTCGAGTTACGGCTCGTACCGGTCGATCCAGGACCTCGTCGCGATCGCGGAACTCGCGGGCCGCCCGGCGAAGCCGCGCACGACGCTCTACGGAGAGGTGTCGCAGGAGCGGGTGGCGGCGGCCGCCGCGTCCGACGGACAGCTTCCGGAGCTGCTTCCCGTCCTGCCGAACTGAGCCGCATGGCCCCAGCCAGGCCGCGACGCCGCTCGATGCAGCAGATCGACGAGGCCGCAGACGGGCCTCGTCCATCGGCCGGACGGCGGAAGTGGCCGGACTACCGCTGGGCCCTGGTCCGCCGGGCCCACGTCCGGCGCTTCCTCTGCGACAGCGCTGAGGCACTGGCGGACCTGGACCGGGCGCTGGAGACCGACCCGGCTCAGGCGTGGGTGCGGGCGCGGCGGAACCGGCTGGACGGGCCGGACCTCACCCGACGCTGCCCTGCCGGCCGATCGCGTCGTCGCCGCGCGGCGAGTCCGTCCCGTGCGCCGGGCCGGCCTGGGCTCTGGAGCCCGCCGTTCGGGCTGTGGCGGCGATGTCCTGGAGCGCCGCGATGTGCCGGGCCAGCGCGAGCCGGCCGGCAGGGGTGAGCGACAGCCAGGTGCGGGGACGCTTGCCGACGTAGCCTTTGCGGACGGTGAGGTATCCGATCTCCTCCAGGGCGGAGGCGATCTTGCTGAGCACCGAATCGGACACCTCGCAACTACCGCGCACGGTAGCGAAATCCGCCTCGTCGCACGCGGAGAGAAAGGCGACGACCGTCAGCCGGGTGGGATGGTGGATCGCCGCGTCGATCAGTGGCCTACCCGACTCGGACGCGCTGGTCATCCGACCTCCAGGAGTCTTGCCGGAGCTTCTTCCGGATCGACCTGTTCCGGTTGGCGAACACGGCCCAGGCGCCGAGTCCCAGCACGGCGAACACAACGATCCCGGTGAGCGCGGGATCGGCGCCGAACTGCCGGCACAGTCCGTACGCCGCGACCGCGGCGGCCGGCAGGAGCAGGAGAGGAGCCGCCGCCCGGCGCAGATGCGCGGACAGTGCCACCCTGACTCCCGCCCTTCGCCTGGCGGCCTGGACGAGCAGGAGCACCACGGCCAGACCCACGAGCGAGATCAGAAGAGAGAGCAGCTCCGCCCAGCCGCCTCGTCCCTCCGTCCAGGCTTTTCCGAGGGCCGGAACGATCAGCGCCGCAGCCACCGCGGGGCCGTACCAGGCGGGAGTCAGCCCGGCCTTGAGGCGGGCCAGCTCCCGGGCCGCGTCGATGTCCCGCAGGGCATCGGCCGCGAGATCGCCCGACAGGGGGACTTCGCCCGCGTGTGCGGGGGTGGATTCGGGTGAGGGCATCGCGTATCTCGGGCCTTCTCGTTGCTGTGTGACCTGCCTACCTGCCTTCGCATACTGGCATGTACTTTCCTCAAAGGAAAGTGCCTGATCGCGGCTCTCCTGCCCGCCCTCGTCTTCTCCTGGGCCCCGTCCGGGTCCCGCCCGGACGGGGCGGAAAGTCGGAGGCGTGCGGGGTGGCGCCGTGCGGGGCGTCGACCCGGCCGCGGAGGCAGCCGCCGGTCATCGGGCGGCCGAGGGCGTTGTGCGCCGGGCGGCGAACCCCGCGAACGCGGCGCACCGATGCCCCGGTGCGGGCGCCGGCGTTCCGCCCCCCTTCGCGCGGACGGCTCAACTCGGCGTGCGACGGGTCGACTTCGGCGTACCCCGGCAGCAATCGGGCTGCCAGGGGAGTGGCTCTCCGCTCCGTATCAGGCAGGTGGGCGCATGGAGTCTCCCCTTTCCTCTTGTGCAGATTTGGTAATGCTTCAAGGGATTGGTCATGTCTATCTGGCGTACCTCCCATAAGGCTTCGATGTCGTCTTTTTCGAAACTTGTCACTGTTCGGCATCCACTTAACAGCATGTAACGGACATGTTCTTGACAGGTTCAGGAGGCCGTTATTGCATTCGCTTTGCTGTGCGCTGCCAAATGTCTGCGAATCGGGGGGATGGGCGGTGTGCAGTTTTCTCTCAAGGGGTGGGATGTGAATAGAAAATCCGGCATGTCCGGAATCATGGCCGCAATCGGCCTGTTCGTCGCGACCGCGGGTGCGACGGCCGTGGGGGCCGTACCCGCTGCCGCGGCGGCCTCCTGCGCGGGCGCGAGCACGGACTTCAACGGTGACGGCGTTGTCGACAACGTGGTCACGGACCCGCAGGCGACCGTCAACGGAGTCCCGCAGGCCGGTCTGGTCCGGGTGCTCTACGGCGGAGGCAAGGGCGTCAGCGAGATTTCGCAGGCGACCCCCGGGATGGGCGCCGCCCCGGAGCGGGGCGACCAGTTCGGGACGGCGGTCGCCTGGACGGACTTCAACGGCGACGGGTGTACCGACCTCGTCGTCGGGACCCCGTACGAGGACACCGGCGGCTCCGGGGCGGACGTCAAGGACACCGGCTGCCTGCACATCATCTACGGCTCGCCCACCGGGATCGGCGCGGGCTCGGCCATCGAGGGCTACACCCAGTCGGCGTTCACCCCGGGGGCCAACAACGAGGCGGGCGACCGCTTCGGCTACGCACTCCAGGCGGGTACGACCGACACGGGCCAGCCGTATCTCGTCGTCGGCGTTCCGGGCGAGGGGGTGATCGTGAACGGCGTGAATCAGGCCGATGCCGGTGTCATCGTCTACCAGCAGGGCACCAAGCGGACCACGGTCACCCAGGACAGCCCGGGTGTGCCCGGCGTGGTCGAGGCCGGCGATCAGTTCGGGGCCTCGCTCACCGGCACCAATCGCTACTTCGCCGTCGGGGCGCCGGGCGAGACCATCGGCGCCGACGCGGTGGGAGCGGGAGGCGTGGCCGTCTTCAACCACACACTCACCGACGGGATACCGACCGCGATCGCCGGTATGGACCAGGCGGGCGAAGGCGAGGCCCTCACGGGCATCGCCGAGACCGGTGACAGGTTCGGCGCCGCGCTGTCGATGACCGGCTACCGTCCGGCAGGCCAGACCTACAACTCCGATGCCCTCCTCGCCATCGGCACGCCGGGCGAGGACATAGGCAACGTGCCCGACGCGGGCGGCGTCGCCGTGGTGCGGATCGAACCCTCCGGCCGGGTCACCGAGATCAAGGCATTCGATGCCGGGACCGCGAACGTCGAAGGCGATCCCGGAGCAGGCGACTTCTTCGGGCAGCGCGTGGCCATCACGAACACGGACACCGGCGTCGTCACCGGCACCGCCACCGTCCGGCTGGCCGTGGGCATCCCCGGCCGGGACGTCGACGGGGTGAAGGACGCCGGGGCGATCCAGGTGTTCAAGCCGCTGGACAGCGACATCGGAGCCGCCGACAGGATCACCAAGCGCGGCTCGGACGTCCTGCCGGGCAAGCCGAACACCCGTGACTTCACCGGGATCTCACTGCGCTCCGGCGCCGTGACCCTCTACGTCGGTATCCCGTACAGCAAGGACCCCGCCACTTCCCAGGGCGTCCTCCACACGATGCCGTGGACCGACATCGACGGCACCACGACCGGGGGGACCAAGACCTTCCGGCCCGGTAGCGGCGGGCTCTCGGACATCGGTACCTCTTTCGCGGCAGTCGGGTGACCGGCGTGGAACCTCAGGAGCCGACCAGCGATGAGAACGGCAGAGAGCAGACCGCGATCGTGAACAGACGTGCTGCACACGGGCGTCGGCGCAGCCGAGGCCCCCTCGTGGCGGTGACACTGACGGCCCTGCTGGCCACGGGGCTGGGATTCCCGGCCCTGTCCGGCGAGCTTCCGGAGGCTGCCGCGGCACCCGCCGGGGGCGCCACGGCAGCCGGGACCGAGGCAGCTCAGGAGGCTGCCGCGCAGACCGATGCCCCGGTCGAGGTACTGAGCCTGCGCGACGAGCGCAGCACCACGGTGGCCAACCCGGACGGCACCTTCACCACCACCACGGCCGTCCAGCCCGTACGGACCCGCAAGGACGGACGGTGGGTGGACATCGACACCACTCTCGTCCGGCAGCCGGACGGTTCGTACGCGCCGAAGGCGGCCGTATCGGCGATGTCCTTCTCCGGGGGCGGTGCCACGACGTTCGCCACGATCGAGAAGGACGGGCGCGCCCTCTCCCTGGACTGGCCCGACACGCTGCCCGCGCCCGCGGTCGACGGACCGACCGCGACCTACCCGGACGTCCTGCCCGGGGTCGACCTGAAGGTGACCGCGAACGCGGAGGGCTTCTCGCACCTGATCGTCGTCAAGGACGCCGAGGCGGCCGGCAATCCGAAGCTGGCCGAACTGCACCTGCCGGTGGACACGACGGCGGTCGATCTCAAGAAGTCCGACGACGGCGGTCTCACCGCGACCGACGCGGCCGGCGGCACCGTCTTCGAGGCTCCCGCACCGCTGATGTGGGACAGCAGGCAGGGCGTGGGGGAGGCCGGGACGGGGCCCGCACCCACACCGTCCGAGCCGGCCGGTGAGGAGGTCGCCGTGACACCCCCGGACGGCACCCGCGTCGCCGACGTCGACGTGCGGGTCGGCCGCGACACGATGACGCTGACTCCGGACAGCTCACTGCTCACGGGCGGCGACACGGTGTATCCGGTCTACATCGACCCGGTGGTCAAGACCGCCAGCCGCACCGGCTGGACGATGGTGTCGTCGTACTACTCGTCGGCCGAGTTCTGGAAGTTCGACGATCACGAGGGCGTCGGGAAGTGCCCTGCCGACGTGTCGTACCAGTGCGCCAGCTCCAACGACAAGAAGCGCCAGTTCTTCGCCATCCCGACCGCGTCCTTCGAGGGCAAGGACATCATCAAGGCCGAGTTCGCCGTGACGATGGTCCACACGTACAGCACCACCGCCAAGGCCGTGCAGCTGGGACGGGTCAACTCCACCGGCGCGAGCGCGATCAACTCCGCCACCAACTGGGGCAATCAGCCCTCGCTGAAGGAGACCATCACCAGTAAGTCCCCCACCAACCCGGCCGGGTCGTGCACGTCGACCAACCAGAACGTCCGGTTCGACGTGAAGGGCACCGTCCAGAAGGCCGCCGACAGCGGCTGGGACACCACGACGTTCCGGCTGCGTGCGGACAACGAGGACGACTACTCGTACTGGAAGCGGTTCTGCGGAAACGCCCACCTCGAAGTGACGTACAACCGCCCGCCGCTGGCGCCCGCCATGAGCGACCTCAGCATGTCGCCCGGCGGCTCGTGCCAGTACGGGCATGCGGATGAGCACTATGTCTCCGAGGCTCCGGTCCTCAGCGCCGTCATCAAGGACTACGACCACAACGACGTGGCCGGGAAGTCCGAGAGCCTGAAGGCCCGGTTCCACGTCTTCTGGACCAAGAACGGCGTGCAGGTCGACCATTACGCCACCACCGGAGCCCGTACGACGACCGGTACGGGCCAGACGGGCTCGGCATCGTTCAAGTACACGGCCGGCTCGGACCTCAGCACGGATTCGGACGCCGGGTTCACCATCCCTTCCAACGTCACGATCGGCTGGGAGGTGCAGGGGACGGACGGGACCGCCTGGGGCCCGTGGAGCAGCGCGGGCGACGCCACCCGCTGCGAGTTCATCTACGACGCCACCACGCCCGCCGCGCCCGTGATCAGCTCTGTCCAGTACCCGGACGACGGCGCCTGGCACGCGGGCGTCGGTGACTACGGAACCTTTACCTTCGACTCGCCGTCCACCGATGTGGCCCACTACCAGTACCGGTTCAAGGGCAGCAGCGGCTGGTCCACGGTCGCCACGGCGACACCGGGCGGACCCGCGACGGTGAAGTTCATGCCGACCTCCGAAGGCGACTGGTCCGTGGAGGCCAAGGCCGTCGACGGGGCCGGAAACGCCCAGAAGACACCGATGGGGTACGTGTTCCTCGTCTCCGACGGGCGGGCCCCCGTCGGCGGCTGGACCCTCGGCGACGTCAAGGGGTCCGGTTCCGCGGCCGGTACGGGCACCTCGCCCAGCGCCGCACCGGGTACGGGAGTCGCCTTCGGCGCCAAGCCCGGACCGCTCGGCGCGGCCGACACGTACGCGGCCCTGGACGGCACCGAGAACGCCTATCTGGACGCGGGGCGGCACATGGTGGACACCGACACCGGGTTCTCGGTCAGTGCCTGGGTCAATCTCCCCGAGGAGCCGAAGCAGGACCAGACCGTGGTCAGCCAGGACGGCACGGGCCTGCCCGGCTTCGACCTGGGTTACGACGCCGACAGCCGCAGCTGGGTGTTCCGCGCCCCGTACAACGACCTGGAGTCCATCGGCGACTGGCAGGTCACCGGCGGCAAGGTGGTTCCCGGTGCCTGGACGCACCTCATCGGCTCCTACGACGGCGTCACCGGAGTGATGAGGCTGTACGTGGACGGCACGGCGGTCACCGCCACCGCGAAGCGGCAGGCCGCGTGGAACGCGGCCGGAACCCTGCAGATCGGCCGCAGACTCGCTCTGGAGGGATACACCGCCCACCTCAAGGGCGGGGTCGCCGATGTCCAGGTCTACGACCGGGTCGTGACCGGCCCCGAGAGCGCCGACCTGGGCGGCATCGTGGCCCAGCAGCTCGCGTACTGGGACGTCGACACCGCACCCGACGGAGTGGCGCCGGAGGCGGGCGGCGGAACCGGGCTCACCCTCGGCGGCGGCGCGTCCATCTACGTACCGGCACCGGGCTGCGACCCGGAGGCAGACCCGGAGTGCGTCGAGACGGCGCCCGAGGAGCCCATGTGGGGCGATGGCCATCTGCTGCTGAACGGCACCGACGCCTACGCCGCACGGGCGGCCGGACTGCTCTCGAAGCGGGACAGCTTCACCCTGACCGGACGGGCCCGGCTCTCCTCGGTGTCTCCCACCAAGGACCAGACGGTCATGGCGCTGTCCGGCGCCCAGGGCAGCGCGGTCACCGTGGGCTACTCGGCCGCCGACAGCCGCTGGACCCTCACGGTCACCGACGCGGACTCGGCCACGGCCGTGACCACGACCGCGAAGGCGACGGGCTTCCTGCCCAGCACGGGTGTCAAGGGAGACCACCTCGCCCTCGTCTACTCGGCGGTCTTCGGCGACGTGGTGCTCTACGTCAACGGCGTCGAGAGCGCCCGGGTGCCCTGGGACAACACCTGGGACTTCACCACCACCGCGTTCCAGGTCGGCCGCAAGCTCACCGGCAGCACCTCCGGAACCTTCCTCTCCGGTGCCGTCGACGAACTGCGCCTGTTCCAGGGCGCACTGGACGCGAGCCTCGTGAACATCGTCAGCGGTCTCGCGGACGACACGAGTGTCGAGGCGACCGTGTCCTGATCCGACCACCGCGGCCGGGGGTGGGACATCCGTGTCCCGCCCCCGGCCGCCTGCTCTGCCGCACAGTCCTGACCGACATCCCCTGACGGAGCTTTCATGCGCTCATCACCCTATGGAAGATCACGCTTCCCCATACCGGCACGCACGGTGCGCAACTGCGTACTCGCCGTAGCCGTCGCCCTTTCCGTCGGCATGCTGCCGCAGTACGCGCCGCAGGCCGCCGCGCGTGACGGAGTGACCCGGCCCGACACCCAGACCAACCTCGACGACCCGGTCTCCGGCAAGAACGGCACGGCCCGCAAGTACACCGGGACCGACGAGGCCGCCCGTGCCGAGGTCACCGAAGCCGCCGTCGCGCACTGGCCCGAGGCGGCCTCCGACGAGGTCGAGGTCGGCGCCAAGGGTTCCAAGGGGGTGCAGGCCGACGGCCTCCCCCTGAAGGTCGCGGCGACCGGTACCACCAGCCCGGACACCGTCCGGCTCGCGGTCCTGGACCGGAAGAAGGCCGAGGCGGCGGGTGTCGACGGGCCGCTGATGACGGTGTCGCGTGCCGATGGCGCGGCGAAGAGCGGGCCGGTCCAGGTCTCGCTCGACTACCGGGACTTCGCGGGCGCGTACGGCGGCGGCTACGGCTCACGACTGCACCTGGTGACCTATCCGGAGTGTGTGCTCACCACGCCGGAACGCCCGGAGTGCTCTGTGGCAACCCCGTTGCCCACCACCAATGACACGGCCCGCGCCACGCTGACCGCGAAGGTCCCGGCCGCACCGGCCGCGACGACGGACGCGGCAGCCTCGACGGACGCAACGGCCTCGAAGGGCGCGGCAGCCTCGACGGGCACAGCCGCCCCGAAGGCCGCGGTGGGCACGGCCTCCCCGGCCACCGTACTGGCCGCCACCGCCGGATCCGGCGGCGACCAGGGCAACTTCGGCGCCACCTCGCTCAAGCCCTCGTCGCAGTGGAGCGTCTCCAACTCCTCCGGTGTCTTCAACTGGTCCTATCCGATCAGCGCCCCACCGGTGCCCGGCGGCCAGTCCCCGGGGGTCTCCCTCACCTACAGTTCCCAGGCGGTGGACGGACAGACCGCCGCCACGAACAACCAGGGCTCCTGGGTCGGTGAGGGCTTCGGCTACGAACCCGGCTTCATCGAGCGCCGCTACAAGCCGTGTGCCGACGACGGCCACGCCGACACCAACGGCGACCAGTGCTGGGGCCACGACAACGCCACCATCTCCCTGGCCGGCGGCACCTCGGGCGAGCTGATCAAGGACGACACCACCGGCGAGTGGCACGTCAGCTCCGACGACTTCTCCAAGGTCGAGAAGCTCACCGGCACCACCAACGGCGACAACGACGGTGAGCACTGGAAGGTCACCTCGGCGGACGGGACCCAGTACTTCTTCGGTCTCAATCAACTGCCCGGCTTCACGTCCGGCAAGGAGACCACCGACTCCACCTGGACCGTTCCCGTCTACGGCGACGACAGCGGCGAGCCCTGCTACAAGTCCACCCTCGCGGACGCCTACTGCGACCAGGCGTGGCGCTGGAACCTCGACTACGTCGTGGACCCGCACGGCAACACCATGTCGTACTTCTACGGCACGGAGGTGAACTACTACACGCAGGGGCTGAAGACCGGGGAGAACGGCAAGCCGTACATCCGCGGCGGCTACCTGAAGCGCATCGACTACGGACAGCGCGAGGGCAAGACCTATTCCACCAAGGCCGCCGCACGCGTGGTGTTCACCACCGTGGAGCGCTGCGTGGGCGACCTCACCGACTGCTCGGTCGCGGCGCTGAAGGACACCACGGCCGCCGACTGGCCGGACGTGCCGTGGGACCGCAACTGCAAGGTCGACACGAAATGCCCGGGGCAGAACTCGCCCACCTTCTGGACCCGCAAGAAGCTCACCCAGATCACCACGCAGATCCGCAACGGTGACACCACGTACGAGGACGTCGACACCTGGAAGCTGGGGCACAAGTTCACCGACAACGGTGACGGCTCCAGGTCGCTCTGGCTCGACACCATCGACCACACGGGCCTGGTCGGGACCGACAAGTCCGTTCCCACGGTGCGTCTGCACGGCATCCAGCTCGCCAACCGCATCGACATTCCCAACGACAACATCCAGCCGTTCTACCGCTTCCGCCTGAGCGGGGTGGAGAGCGAGTCGGGCAGCGCCCTGACGGCCAACTACTCCAAGCCCGAGTGCACCCCCACCACCCTGCCCGCGCCGGGCAAGTCGACGGTGCGCTGCTACCCGGTCAAGTGGAACCCGCCGGGCGTCAAGGACCCCGTCACCGACTGGTTCAACAAGTACGTCGTCACCTCGGTGGCCGACCAGGACCTGGTCGGCGGCGCCCCCGACCAGGTGACCACGTACACGTACCGGGGGGACGCGGGCTGGCGCAAGGCCAAGCCCGACGGCCTGTCCAAGACCGAGTACCTGACGTGGAGCGACTGGCGCGGCTACGGCAAGGTCCAGGTCGAGACCTCGGACGGCAGCGTCAAACCCTCCAACACCAAGACCGAGCACGTCTTCTTCCAGGGGCTGGACGGGGACACCGACCCCGACGGCGGCACCCGCTCGGTCAAGGTGACCGACTCCAACGGGACCGCGTACGACGACTCCGACTGGAAGTCCGGCACCGAACTGGAGACCACCACCTACAACGGCGGCAAGGTCGTCTCCAAGTCGGTCAACACCCCCTGGACCCAGGTCACCGGAACCCGCGTCAAGGACTGGGGCACCTCCACCTCCCGCTTCGTCAGGGCCGGCCGCTCCGACACCTACGAGTCACTGGAGGCGGGAGGCTGGCGGCAGACCTCCTCCACCACGTCGTACGACGACAAGGGCCGCGCCGTCCAGGTCGCTGACGTCGGAGAGGTGAACGTCGCCGACAACCAGTGCACCCGCACCGAGTACGCGGACAACCCCGGCAAGCACCTGTACAGCTACGTCTCGCGGGTCGAGACCGTAGCGGTGGACTGCGGCGCCACACCGGACCGCTCCAAGCAGGTCATCTCCGACGACCTGACCTTCTACGACAGCACGACCACGCTCGGTGCCGCCCCGACCAAGGGCGAACCGACCCTGGTGAAGCGGCTGGCCTCGCACAACGGCAAGACCGCCACGTACCAGGAGGTCTCCACCTCCACCTACGACACCTACGGCCGCCCGCTCGTCGTGACCGACGCGGCGAAGACGGCCACGACGGCCACCTACAAGGACAACGCCTACGGGCTGGCCCTGTCCAAGACCGAGACGAACGTCTTCGGCTGGGCCTCGACCACCGAGTACGCCCCCCAGTGGGGCACGCTCTCGGCGCAGACCGACATGAACGGCAAGCGCACGGACCTGGCGTACGACGGGCTCGGCCGCCTCGTCTCGGTGTGGATGCCCGACCGGGCGAAAGCGGACTTCACTCCGTCGATCACCTACGAATACGGCATCCGGACCACGGGCGCGAACTACCTGCACACCCAGAAGATCAAGAAGGACGGCGCGTCCTACAGCCACGAGTACACCCTGTACGACGGGCTGCTGAGACCGCGTCAGATCCAGTCCGAGGCCCAGGGCGGCGGACGCCTCCTCGCGGACACGTACTACGACGGCTCCGGCCGCACGGTGAAGACCAACGACACCTACTACACCAAGGGCGCCCCGTCGGCCACGCTGTTCGTCCCGCGCAACGAGGACATCGACGCGCAGACGGTGACCGACTTCGACGGCGCCGGCCGCACCTCGGCCACGATCCTGAACGTCGCGGGCGTGGAGAAGAACCGCACCAGCTACACCTACGGTGGTGACCGGGTCCACGTGGACCCGCCGAACGGCCAGACCCCGACCACGACGATCACGGACGCCCAGGACCGCACGGTCGAACTGCGCCAGTACAAGGGCGACAAGCCGCTCCCGGCGGGAACCCCGGCCGACTACGTCGCCACCCGGTACGGCTACGACCCGGCCGGTCACCTCGCCAAGGTCACCGACGACAAGGGCAACATCTGGTCGTACACATACGACCAGCGCGGCCGCAAGCACCTCGCGACCGACCCCGACACCGGCACCACCACGTACGAGTACGACGACCTGGACCGCCTGCTGTCGACCACGGACTCGCGGCTGAACACCGTCACGTCGGTCTACGACAAGATCGGCCGCGTCACCGAGACCTGGCAGGGCGCGGCGGCCACCGGCACCAAGCTGTCCGTCTCGAAGTACGACACGGTGGCCAAGGGAGAGCTGTACGGCACGTACACCTACAAGAACGGTGCGGTGCTGTCGTCGGTGACCTATACGGCACTGTCCGACGACCTCGAACCGACCACGACCAAGTACTACCTGTCGAAGACGGCCGAGCCGGAACTGGGCGGTACGTACCAGGTCGACACCGAGTACAACCAGGACGGCACGGTCCGGACGCAGGCGCTCCCGGCCGGGGGCGGTCTGACCGCGGAGACCGTCTCGTACGAGTACGACGGCCTGCAGCGCCCGGTCGCGCTGGGGACCTCGCTGGGCGGGATGAGTTACGTATCCAACGTCTCGTACTCGCCGACGAACAAGCTGGAGCAGCTGGAGCTGACCACGGGCGGCGCGGCGGCCAAGAAGACGTGGCTGTCCTACGCCTACGAGCAGGGCACCTCGCGGCTCATCAACGCCAGGGTCTCCGTGGAGGGCGCCGCCTCGGTGTCCTACGACGCCCGGTACACCTACGACGCGGGCGGCAACGTCCAGTCCATCGCGGACACCCCGGGCAGCGGCACCTCCGACGTCCAGTGCTTCCGGTACGACGGTCTGCGGCAGATGACCGACGCGTGGACGTCGAACGTGGCGCCGAACAAGGCGGTGGGCACCGGTCCGACCGACGCCGCCTGTGCTCCGGCGGCGTCCGCCGCGACGGTCGGCGGGACGGCTCCGTACTGGTCCTCCTACGAGTTCGACACCCTGGGCAACCGGAAGTCGGAGACCACCCACGGCATCAACGGCTCCGCCACCTCCACCAAGTCGTACGCCTACGGGGAGAACGGCGAGGGCCCGCACCAGCTCACCACCGAAGTGGTGGACACCACCGCCACCTCGTCCACGCCCGCCGTCAAACTGACCAACACCTACACCTACGACGACACGGGCAACACCGACCATCGCGTACTCAACGGCGACACCCAGACGCTCGACTGGGACAAGCAGGGTGACCTGACCAAGGTCACCAACGCCGACGGCACCACCACGGACTACGTCTACGACGCGGCCGGCAGCCGCCTGCTGAGCAAGACCGCGTCGGAGTCGACGTTCTACCTGCCGGGCATGGAACTGCACCTCAAGAAGGCCACCGGTGCGGTGACGGGAACCCGTTACTACAGCCTGGCCGGCCAGACCGTCGCGGTCCGGGACAACAACGGCGTGACCTTCCTGGCCTCCGACCACCACGGCACCGCGCAGTTCGCCGTGGACGCGGCCACCGGTGCCACCCAGCGGCGCCGGATGGATCCGTTCGGAGCGGAGCGCGAGCGCTCGTCGTCGGACTGGGCGGACGACAAGGGCTTCGTCGGCGGCACCGTGCAGGAGTCCACGGGGCTCACCACGCTCGGGGCACGTGAGTACGACACCGGGACGGGACGGTTCATATCCGCCGACCCGATCATCGACTACGCCGACCCGCAGCAGATCAACGGCTACGCGTACGGCCTGAACAACCCGGTCACCTTCTCCGACCCGGACGGCCTGAAGCCCGACGACTGCATCATGGTCGGGATCAGCTGCAACCTGACCGACAAGGGCTGGAACGTCCAGGCCACACAGCAGTACTACACGTACTACGGCGTCCAGGCTCCCAAGGAGACCAAGACGCAGTACAAGGCCCGCAAGGCCCAGGGCGACGCCGACGTGGCCAAGCAGCGCGCGATCGCCGTAGCCAAGGAACTCGCGAAGATCGCCGCGGACGAACTCGGCATCACCGACGCCCTCGACTGCTTCACCACCGGCGCCCTGGGTGCCTGCGGTGCCACTGTCGTCAATATCGTCTCCAGCGCGGTCGGCGGCATCATCGGCAAAATGGCCAAGAAATATGGCCTGCCGTGGCAGTGGAAGAAGGGCGGCGAACTCCTCAACCG
Organism: Streptomyces sp. NPDC057963; assembly: GCF_042887155.1. Lineage (NCBI taxonomy): Bacteria > Bacillati > Actinomycetota > Actinomycetes > Kitasatosporales > Streptomycetaceae > Streptomyces > Streptomyces sp. NPDC057963. Next base: position 341,635 of record NZ_JBHVPX010000006.1, on the reverse strand, counting down.
CCTGTGGAATCTGGGCGACGAGCTGGTCAGCGGAATCAAGACCTGGTACAGCCAGTCGAAGCTGGCCCGGAAGCTGGGTAAATGCAACAGCTTTGCACCGGGCACCCGCGTCCTGATGGCCGACGGAACATCAAAACCGATCGAGAAAGTCAGAATCGGTGACGAAGTCGTCGCCACCGACCCCGAGACAGGCGAGACCAAGCCCCGCAAGGTCACAGCCGAGATCAAGGGCCACGGCCTGAAGAACCTCGTCGAGGTCACCATCGACATCGACGGCCCCAAGGGCGACAAGACCGCCTCGGTCACCGCGACGGACGGCCACCCGTTCTGGGTTCCGGAACTGGGCGCCTGGGTCGGTGCCACCGACCTGGAGCCGGGCGAGCAGCTCCGTACGAGCACGGGTACGCAGGTAGAGATCGAAGCGGTGAAGCGCTGGACGGCTGCTTCGGCCACGGTCTTCAACCTGACCGTCGGAGTCGTGCATACGTACTATGTGCTGGCTGGGGCTACGCCCGTCCTCGTTCACAACTGTGGGACCGAACTCCAGGCCCATGCCGAGAGTGTGCAGAAGACCCTTGGCGACGACGAAACGCGAGTGGCGACCATCATGCGACTCCGCGATGGCACGGTGTACAAGGACCGTAGCGGTCCCCGCGATGTGTGGGACCTGGAACCGGACCTGAGCGAGGCGATGCTGGACCACCGTGGTGCTGATGGGATGCATCACGGCGGCTGCGGAGAGATCGGCTGCATCAACCAGGCATTGGAGGACGGTCGCAGTATGGAGGATCTCAGCGGAGCCCGATTCGAGTCGGCGACGATTCGCGGTCGACGAGGAGCCATTACACCTGTGGCACCGTGTGACGCCTACTGTCGGCCGCTCCTGGACGGACTAGGGATGAGCGGTTAGGCGAGGGAAGAATGAACCACGGCGGATTCCAGGCTGTCGACCCGCTGCTTCAGGGGCTGCTGGCGAACCGGGCGCTGCCGCCGAGTCTGCTCCGCGTGGTCATCACGCGGGGCGGACGCGGAGTGTGGACCACAGCGCTGCGCCGTAACACCCTGGACAGTCTGTCGCAGCGTCTGCTCCGCGACCGGCTTGGGGCGGAGACGGTGGATCCCGTCTCCGCCGCAAGCGGCATGCTTCCCGGGTGGCGGGTCGCGGTGCTGGCTCGGAGTCCCCGCCCCGAGGTAAGGGCTGCGGTGGCACGACGACCCGAGATCGACTCCGATGTGCTGCGGATGCTCTGTGAAGACACCGACGACGAGGTGCGCCGGGCAGGCGCGGGTAACACCGCGCTGTCGTTCGGCATGCTCGACAGGGCTCTTGTGGCCGGCGATACGGCCGTGCTGCTCGGGATGAGCGTCAACGGAGCGCTTCCGGAGACCGTTGCAGAGCGCTTGGCGGAGAGCACTTCGGCGGAGATCCGCGCCCGCCTTGCCCGGAATGCGGCTCTGCCAGCGGTTCTGGCCAGGCGTTTGGCCGGGGACACGTCCCGCGAGGTCAGGCTCGCTCTACTCGCCAATGCTTCCGCGCCCAGCGACGTCATCGACCGCGTGTACGAGGAAGGGCTTCCGGCAGCGGATATCGCGGCAACTGCGGTCCACCCGCAGGTACTCGACCATCTGGCCGATGCTCGGTGGAGTGACGCAGCCGTGCTCCTGCCGATGGCGAGGAACCCGGCGTGCGACACGGGAACCCTCGACCGTATGGCCTTCCACAACGACTTGGAAGTCCGCCGGGCAGCACTGAGTACCTTGCGCGTGGGCGCTGCAACCCTGCAGGCGTACGCGGCCTCCTCGGATCCGTGGGTGCGGTCGCAGGTGGCACGCTCCCCGCGCTGCCCTCCCCATCTCCTGGAAAGGTTCCGAGACGACTCAGCCGGACATGTCCGGGCGGCCATGGCCCGGAACCACCACTGTCCACCTTCGTTGCTCGCCGCCTTGTGCCGGGACGACAACAGGAATGTCCGCTACCGATGCGCGCGCAACCCCGGCACTGCGGTGCAGTACGTCGTCGCGCTTGTGCACGACTCCGATCCGTTGGTGGCAGCCGCCGCGGCCACCAACCCTGCCTTGCCTGTGAGAGAGATGCACCTGATCGTCGGTGCCTGGAAATCCAGGGCAGAGAGCGCCTCCAGGTCAATCGATTCGGCTTCGCCCAACACGAAGACCTGATCGAACTGCTCCGCGGAGTAGACGCCTCGCGGCGACCTCGCTGAGTGAGGGCGACAGCAAACCAGAGGCCCGCCAGGTGCGTCCTGGCGGGCCTCTGAGGTGGGTGACGGAAATGTATGGCGCATGGTGGCACCGCAGAGCGGTGGGTCGTTGCCGCCGTTGCGGGCCGGCTCGCGGCCGGCCGGACCGTCGAGGACTGTGCCGAGTGTGCCGATGACGTCTCGTTGGAGTCGGACGCGGTCGTAGACGCCGACGGTGACGCCGATGTGGGTGTGTTGCCCCAGGGGCACCATGGAGCGCCTAGGAAATGCGGAGTGTCGTCAGATGTCTCCGGCTTGTCCCCGACCGGTCAAAAACGACCTGCGGGACGTCCGTCCACATACCCACGCGTACTCGATTCCGCACCCTCAACCGACGGTCCCTGTTCGATTACAGTGCTGCGCAGTCGCAGTCGCAGGCGGGCAGGCGGGCGGGCGGTCGACGGGGGAGGGGCACGGTGGGTACAGGGACCACAGCTGTCTGGGGCCGTGCCGAGCAGCAGGACTTCCGTAGCCGGGTGCGTGGCGCTCTGCTGGGCGGGGCCATCGGTGACGCGCTCGGGGCGGGGGTCGACGGACTCACGCTCGAAGAGATCCGGGCGGCCCACGGCGCCGACGCCGTCACCGACTTCGTGCCCGCGCACGGCGGGCGCGGCACCGTCACCGCCGTCACCCAGCTCGGGATGTTCACCGTCGACGGGCTGATCCGCGCACAGGTCCGGCGCGACACCGGCGCCTGGCATCCGCCCACCGATGTGCACCGGGCCCACCTGCGCTGGGCGGCCACCCAGCACGACTGGGGGCCCGACGAGCGACGCAAGGACAACGGCTGGCTCGCTCAGCAGGAGTGGCTCTACGCCCGCCGTGCCCCCACCCGCGAATGCCTCACCGGGCTCGGGGACGCCACCATGGGCACCCTCGACCAGCCGAAGAACCCCACCGCACGGGACTCGGCGGCCCTCACCCGGTCCGCGCCGTTCGGGCTGCTCGTCGGCTGGGAGCCGCAGCTCGTCCTCCAACTCGCCGTCGAATGCGCCGCCCAGACCCACGGCCACCCCGCCGCGCTGCTCTCCGCGGGCGCCCTGGCCGTCATCGTGCACGGGCTGGCCCGCAGCGAGACCCTGGACGGTTCCGTCCAGCACGCCCTGGACCTGCTCGCCGAGCGCCCGGGGCACGAACCGGTCACCGAGGCGCTGAAGCAGGCCCTCGGCACCGTGCGCCAGGGCATCCCGGGACCGGCTCTGATCGAGTCGCTGGGCGCCACGGACGCGGCCGAGGAGGTCCTGGCCGTCGCCGTGTACTGCGCCCTCGTCGGCGAGGACATACGGCACGGGCTGCGGCTGGCCGTGAATCACGGCGGGCCCTCCGCGGCCACCGGGGCCCTGTGCGGGGCGCTGCTCGGCGCGCTGCACGGCGAGACCGCGCTGCCACCGGCCTGGCTCGCGGAGTTGGAGGGCCGGGCCACTCTCCTCGAACTCGCCGACGACTTCGCGATGGAGATGACCCAGGGCCCCGCTCTGCACAGCCCGTCGGCCGTCGCGCCGGGCTGGCTGGCCCGCTATCCGCGCGGCTGAGACCGCGCACAGGAGACAGCAGGGGACAGCAGGGGGAGCGGGGGTTTGGACGCCGCCGTGTCCGTACCCCCGCCCCCCACCCCACCCCACCCTGTACGACCGGGACCGTCAGTCCTTCACGCCCCCCGCGACCGGGGTGTCCCCGGGGCCGGCCTGGGCCGGAAGCGTCGCCCCGGCATCCGAGCCGTCGCCATCGCCGTCGCCGTCCGTATTGATCATCTCGATGATCGCGTCGCGCTCCGGGGTGTCCTCGGGCTTGACGAAGCCGATCACGATGTAGAGGACCAGCGAGATCGCCAGCGGCAGCGCCACCTGGTACTGGAGCGCGACGTCCGTCTTCACCGAACCGTCGAGGTTGTAGTTGGTGAAGTAGAACGCCAGCAGCCCCGCCGCCCAGCTGGTGAGCGCCGCCGTCGGTCCCGAGCGGTGGAATCTGCGCAGCAGACCCAGCATGAACGGGATCGCGATCGGGCCCATCAGCCCGGCGACCCACTTGATGACGACGGAGATGATGTCCTTGAACGTCGGCGAGTTGATCTGGGTGGCCAGTGCCATCGACAGACCGAGGAAGCCGAGCGTGGACAACCGCGCCGCCAGCAGCCCGGCCCGGCTGCTCCAGTCGCGCGCCGCCTTGGAGAAGACCGGGGCGATGTCCCGGGTGAAGACCGCGGAGATGGCGTTGGCGTCCGAGGAGCACATGGCCATCGTGTGCGAGAAGAAGCCGACGACGACCAGGCCCAGCAGGCCGTGCGGCAGCAGCTGTTCGGTCATCAGGGCGTAGCTGTCCGAGGCGTCCGGCTTCTGCGCGTGGACCAGCAGCGGGGCGCACCACATCGGGAAGAACAAGACGGTGGGCCAGACCAGCCACAGAACGGCGGAGAGCCGGGCCGAACGCTTCGCCGCGGCGGCGGACTCCGTGGCCATGTAGCGCTGGGCCTGGTTCCACATGCCGCCGTTGTACTCGAAGGTCTTGATGAAGAGGTACGCCAGCAGGAAGGTCACGGTGTACGGGCCGGCCGTCGGATCGGTGTGGCCCTCGGGCAGCTTGTCCCAGACCGTCCACAGGGTGCTGAAACCGTCGAGCTTCGCCATCGCGGTGACGAGCATCGCCACCCCGGCGAAGAGCTGGATGACGAACTGCCCCAGCTCTGTGAGCGCGTCCGCCCAGAGTCCGCCGACCGTGCAGTAGACGGCCGTGATGCAGCCGGTGATGAAGATGCCCTGGGTGATCGAGATACCGGTGAAGACGGAGAGGAGGGTGGCGATGGCCGCCCACTTGGCACCGACGTCAACGATCTTCAGCAGCAGACCGGACCAGGCGAGCGCCTGCTGGGTCTGGATGTTGTAGCGGTTCTTCAGGTATTCGAGCGGGGACGCGACGTGCAGCCGTGAACGCAGCCGGTTGAGCCGGGGTGCGAAGAGCTGGGCACCGATGCCGATGCCGATGGCGATCGGCAGCGACCAGGTGACGAAGGAGGTGACGCCGTACTGGTACGCGATACCGGCGTAACCGGTGAACATCACCGCGCTGTAGCCGGACATGTGGTGCGAGATGCCGGACAGCCACCACGGCATCTTGCCGCCGGCCGTGAAGAAGTCGCTGACGTTGTCCACACGCTTGTGGGACCAGAGCCCGATCGCGATCATCACGCCGAAGTAGCCGATGAGCACGACCCAGTCGAGACTGTTCATGTGCCCCCTCCTGGGGTCCGCCTTGTGAACGGGTACGCACTTCGTCGGTACGGCCGCTCAGCGGTTCCCCGTGCGGGAGCGGGGACTTCGGGGATTGAACCGCCTGTCCAGCTCCTCGGTCAAGGTTTTTCGCGATCAGGGATGTGAACATCGATCAGTAAGTAGAACGAATTTACTTGTTCTTGACTCACGTGAGCGTTGTCGCGAACATGACGGCAGCCACACGATGGGCGGGCACTTCGTCAGGCCGTGCAGGGCACCGGAAGGACCCGAGGGGCGCGAAAGCACCCGAGGAGCACGAAAGCACCCGAGGAGCACGAAAGCACCCGAGGGGCGCGGAAGGGCCCGAGGGGCACGGAAGGACCGCACGGGATGCGGGTCCCGCGCGGCCGTTGAGGAGAGGGCGAGGAGGGGGAGGCGAGGCGGGGACGGGGCGGGAGGAGGAGTGGTGCCGCGAGGCGGTCCTACCGCATCAGCTCGCCGGCGTTCACCAGGAGGGACTGTCCGGTGATCGCCCGCGCCCGGTCCGAGGCCAGGAACACGACGGCCTCGGCCACATCGCCGTCCGTGGCGAGGTCCGGAAGCGCCATGCGCTCGGTGAGCCTGCCGAGCACCTCGGCCTCGGGCACGCTCTCGGAGCCCGCCGTGAACTGCACGTACGCCTGCACCGGAGGCCCCCACATCCAGCCGGGCAGCACCGTGTTCACCCGGATCCGGTACGGGCCGAACTCCCGCGCCATGGAGTACATCGCCGAGGTGAGCGCTCCCTTCGACGCCGCGTACGCCGCCTGCCGCACCTGGGACGGCGCGGCCACCGCGGACTGCGTACCGATGACGACCACCGAGCCGCCCCGCTCCTTGAGGCCGGGCAGGCAGGCGCGGGTCATCCGCAGGGTGCCGAGCAGATTGACATCGACGACCGACTGCCAGGTGGTGAAGTCGGCTTCCTCGATCCCGCCGAAGTAGCTGTCCCAGGCGGCGACATGGACCACCGCGTCGATCCGTCCGAACCGCTCCAGCGCCAGCGCGGCGAGCGCCTCGCACTGAACCTCGTCCGTGATGTCGGTGGCCAGATGGGCGGTGTGCCGGCCCTCCGGGTCGATCTCCGCGGCCGACTTGGCGAGATTCGCCGCGGTACGCGCCCCGAGCACCGCGTTGCCGCCGTCCCGTACGACCGTCGCCGCGACCTGATGCCCGAGCCCGGCCCCCACCCCGGACACGATGACGGTCTTCCCCGCGAGCAACATCGGCGGCCTCCCGGCTCTGGCAGTTCTCCTGACGGGGCGTCAGAGTAGGACGCCGCTGCGGAGTACGGAAGGGGAACGGCATGAGCGACGAGGCACGGGGCGACGAGACGCGGGGCGACGGGGCGCGGGGCGACGGGGCAAGGAGTGGCGGGACCCGGAACGACGGGACCGGGAACGGCGGGGCGCGGGGTGGCGGGACGCGGAGCGACACCTACGCCGAACTGGCCGCGCTGGGACCGTACGGGGTCCACCCCGGCCACGCGCTGATCACCATGGTCGAACCGCACCCGGGTCATGAGTACGCGTACAACCGCTGGTACGAGGACGACCACTACTACGCGGGCGCGATGGCGATGCCCTGGATGTTCGCGGGACGCCGCTGGGTCGCGACCCGGGAGTTGCGGGAACTGCGCTACCCGGAGAAGTCCGCGGTGGCGCAGCCGGTCGGCGCCGGCTGCTACCTGTCGACGTACTGGGTGACGGAGGGGCGCTACGACGACCACATGAAGTGGACCGTCGGGATCAACAAGCGGCTGAACCGGGACGGCCGGGTCTACCAGGACCGCACCCATGTGTTCACGTCGTTCCAGGACCATGAGGCGACGGTCTACCGGGACGGTGCCGCGGGGCCCCGGGACTTCCACGCGCTCGACCATCCGTACCGCGGGCTGGTCCTTCAGGTGATCGACACCGAAGGGGCGGCGCAGCGAGCCGAGTTGCTGGAGTGGCTGCGCTCGCGGCACCTGCCGAAGCGGCTGGGCGGCTCACCGGCGGCGATGGTGACCGTCTTCCGTCCCACGCCGCTGCCGGGCGACCGGATGAGCTATGTGAAGCAGGTCGAGGGTGTCGACACCCGGCTGACCCTGCTGTGGTTCCTCCAGGAGGACCCGAGGGACTGCTGGGCCGGGCACTTCACCGGGCTCGACGCGGAGGTCGCGGAATCTGGGCTGGGACGGGTGGAGTTGGTCGCGCCGTTCATCCCGACCGTGCCCGGCACCGACCTCCACGTCGACCGGTTGCGCTGAGCGCTCGGTTGCGCGTCGGGCCCCCCGGGGTGCGCTTCGGGCCCCCGGGTCGCGCGTCGGCCCCCGGACGAGCATCGGGTTCCCGGACAGGCGCCGGGCCCCGACGGGCATCGAGCCCCGGACAGGCGCCGGGCCCCGGACGGGCATCGAGCCCCCTCGGCCAGGACGGCGGACCAGTCGAGAGGGCTACCGGCAGCACGGGAACATCGGTGCTGCGATGCGAGCGGTGGAGAGCGCCGATCAGGCGCCGACGGCGCCCGTGCCGACGTCACGCACGAAAGCGTTCCACGCGGCGGGGACGAACGTGATCGAAGGGCCCTCGGGGGCCTTCGAGTCGCGTACGGCGATTGCCCGTGCGAGAGGGGACTTGACTTCGACGCAGGCGCCGTTGCCCCCGGAATACGAGGACTTCGTCCACTTGTCCGTAGCACCCTGACGAATGGCCATGTTCACTCCGGTTCAGAGAGTCGTGTAAGGACACCAACAGCTTTCTGGTTGGCGTGATCGACGCTACTCGCCAAGTCCCGTGAGCGAAGGGGGCGTTCACTCGACCGGATGGTATATACCACCAGGTCCTTCCCCTGTGTGTGAAGAACGGTGTATCTTACCGCCGCCTCTCCCGTAACACTGCCTGATCTCCCACGTACCGGACTTTGCGGGCCGTCCGGATTTACGCGCCCGAGTGCGCGGCATAGTCCTTCGCGATCTCGCCGATGAAGTGCCGGGTCTGCTCCACATTCAACGCCTGTGCCCGCAGATGTTCGTACATGACGCTGTACCGCTGCACGTCAATCGCCTTCTCCAGATAGAGGTCGCTGGTGACGCCCTCGATATAGACGACGCTGGAGTCCGCGGCGTCCGGGAATTCCAGAATGGCGTACTGCCCATTGATGCCGGGGTGGGCACCCATGTCGAACGGCAGCACCTGCACCGTCACATGAGGCAGGTGCGACAGCTCGACCAGTTGCTCCAACTGCTCGATCATCACCTGCTTGCCGCCGACCGCCCGACGCAGCGCCGACTCGTCGATCACCGCCCACAGCCGCAGCGGATTCTCCTGGGCGGTGATGCGGTCCTGGCGGCGGGCCCGGACGCTGACGCGCTTGTCGATGTCGCTCGGCGGGGCCTCCGGGAGCGCGCCGTTGATCAGCGCCTCGGCGTAACCGCGGGTCTGCAGCAGGCCCGGGACCACCTGGGGTTCGTACACCCGCAGCGACTCGGCATCGGTCTCCAGACCGATGTAGACGCTGTACGGGATGTCGCCGAAGGCATGCCACCAGCCCTGCTGGCGCGAGTCCTTGGCCATCTGCATGAGTGAGTCGACGATCCGGTGGTCCTCGACCTCGTACACTCCGCAGAGGTCGCGTACATCGCGCTGGCTGATGGAGCGGCGGCCGTTTTCGAGGCGGCTGATCTTCGACTGCGAGACCAGCAGTCGCTCCGCGACCTCCTCGGCCGTCATGCCCTTGAGCTCGCGCAGTCGGCGCAATTCCTGGCCCAACCGGCGTCGCCTGACGGTGGGATTGACGTTGGACGGCACGGAAACGGCACCTCCGGCTATGTAGCTGTGCGTATCTACTGCTGAGCAGATTGCCACCCCTGACCCCGGCTGCGCTGGGAAATGGCCACACGCAGGCGCGCGGGGCAGCCGTGATTCCGGCTGCCCCGCGCTTGGTGCGGCTCCCGAACCGGGTCTTGGGGACGACGGTGCGGTGGTATTCGGTTGGTGCTGCGGTGCTGCGGTGCTGCGGTGCTGCGGTGCTGCGGTGCTGCGGTGCTGCGGTGCGTGTGGCGGCGGGTGCGGTCCTAGTGGGCCGCGCTCTGCGCCATGCTGCCGCGGCGCGACTGCGACTGCACTTGCGGTTGCAACGGCACTCCGGCCGCCTGATTGCGGCGCGGCTGTGCGACCGCGCCGTTCTGGACGTCCATCACGGCGTGCGCCACGAGTCCGCCCATCGGGTCGTGTCTGATCAGGTCCCGGAGCCTGGAGCGCGATGAACGCCCCTCGTTCCCGGGATACAGGTGCTTGCCGAGTCCGACCGCGTGGGCCAGCGCGGCGAGCGCCGCGGTCCGCGGGTCCGGCGGTACGCCGGTGCGGATCGCACTGTCCAGCCTGGCTCTGATGTCCCGGCTGATTGCCGTGTCCGTCGCCTGGTAGCGAGTTGTCGGCAGCACACCGCACATCTGGCCCGCCACGGCATGCACCATGCCGCACCGCTCCAGATGGGCGAGATAGATCTGACGCAGCCCCAGCCGGGGTCCGCCGATCCAGTGGACCGCCCGAACCGGGCTGCCGCGTCGGCGCAGCAGTTCCAGTGCGGAGTCCAGAGTCGGATCTCCTGTCGGCCGTGGCATCACCACGGCGATACGATCCCCGTCAGGGGCTATCCGTCCTGCCAGAGCCAGCTCCACTAGCTGAGCTCCGGCGAGGCCGAGGTCGAGCGACTGCGGCTGCGCTGTGGTACCCGTGGCCGGGTCCAGAGCGAGCAGCAGAAGCTCCTCCGGAATTGTTCTGCGGCTCCTGCCCATCCATGCCTCCCCGCGTGGATGAATGACAGGGTGACCCCTCTCACATTGGTCTGTCGAGGGCGCCTGGGTGCTTTGTATGGGAACCAGTAGGTATGTCGTTCTCGTCTAGCAGCCCGGCCGGTGATTCACACAGGACACTGGTAGATGGTTCGGACAGCGCGGGGATGTCCCCGCGCCGCATGGAGGAGGCACCGGTGGCGGGCGAGTCCCCCGACAAGTCGAAGCAGCAGAAGCCGTCGGGGACGGCTCGGAGTGAGAGCGATCCGCGGCTCGCCGTCTTCCGTGAACCGGCCGCCGGGGCCGGGACCGGCGGCGGGACGGACACGGCGACGGCCGTCTTCCGTACGGAGCCGGGGCTGACCGGCGCAGGCGAGAGCGGCGGGAACGGCGAGGCCGACAGGGCGACCGCCGTTTTCCGTGCGCGGCCGTCCGAGGACGGCAAGGGCGGCATGGACGGCGTCGACGCCGTCGAGAACACCGACGGCAAGGGCAGTGAGCGCGGCGAGGGCTCCGGTGAATCCGGCGCCCGGGAGGGTTCCTCGGTCTCCTCGGCCGCTGGGGGCTCCGAGGGCGCGGCGAAGGCCGCCGAGGGCGCGGAGGGGGCGTCTGAGGCCACTGAGCCCGCTACCGAGCCCGCCGAGGGACGCGCCGGGGAGTCCGTCGAGTCCTCCGGCGTCTCCGGGGGCTCCGAGGTTCCCTCCAAGGGCTCCAAGGGCTCCAAGGGCTCCGAGGGTGCGGACGGCGCCGAGTCCGTCGATGCCGGAGCGCCCGGGGAGGGCGACGCGCGGCTGCGTGCGGCGGTCGCCGCATGGGCGTCGAAGGACGACGACGAGGGCGGCGAGGGCGGCGCGAGCCCAAAGGGTGACGACGTGAAGGCCGAGGCGTCCGGGAGCGCGGCTGCGTCCGAGGCGGACACCGACGCCACGGCGGAGGCCGGCGCGTCCGAGGCGGTCGCGTCGGGCGATGCCGATGCCGATGCCGACAGCGATGACAGCGGCGGCAGCGCGGCCGAGGTGTCCGACGGCGCCTCCGACAAGGTCTCCGACGAAGCCCAGGTCTCGGGGGCGCACGAGAAGACCTCTGCTGCCGAGGACGCGAAAGACGCCGAAGCCGACGCCAAGAAGTCTGCCGATGCCGATGCCGATGCCGATGCGGGCGATGCGGACGGGGCCGGCAAGGAAGGCAAGGCGGGCAGGCCGGACGGTGCAGACGAGGCGAGCGAGGCAGACGAGGCGGACGAGGCCGTCGCTGCCGAGGACAAGCGCGGAGTCGACCAGCCGACCGCTGTTTTCAGGGCGCCCGCAGCGGACAAGATCGACCAGCCGACGACCGCGCTGAAGATCACTCCGCCCGTACCGAAGTCCGATTCGGGGTCGAAGCCCGAGTCCGCAGCCGAGCGGACCAGCAAGTTCGTGCCCCTGCGCGGCGACGACGTACGACCGGCACCGGCACCGGCACCGGCACCGGCACCGGCTTCGGCTTCGGCTTCGGCGTCCGCACCGGAGCCCGCACCGCGCAAGCCCGAGACGCCGGCAGCCGCCGCCTCGACACCCGGCGTGCGGCCCCCCGCTCCCACGCCCTCCGGTGCCGAGCGGACCACGCAGCAGCCGATGCCGCCCAAGCCGCCGCTCGACCTGCTGGCCGAGCTGACGAACACGCCCCCGCCGCCCCAGACGCCGGTCCGCACCGCCGTCCGCCGGGTCAAGATCTGGACCCCGCTGGTCCTGCTTCTGCTGATCGTCTTTGCGATCGTGCAGATGGTGCGCCCGCTCCCGGACCCCCGGCTGGGCTTGTCGGCGCAGTCGACGTACACCTTCAAGGGCGACAAGCTGGACCTCGCCTGGCCGGCGCAGGGGCAGTCGGCGGTGAGTGTGGACGGTGTCGGTTCGATGGGTAGCGCAGGGGCGCAGAAGCCCGCGCCCATCGCCAGCGTCGCCAAGGTCATGACGGCGTACGTGGTCCTCAAGGGCCACCCCCTCACCGGCAAGGAGCAGGGCGAGAAGATCACCGTCGACCAGCGGGCGGAGGACGAGTCCAAGCGTGAGGACGAGTCGACGGCGCCGATCACGAAGGGCCAGCAGTTCACCCAGAAGCAGCTGCTTCAGCTGCTGATGATCCCGTCGGGGAACAACGCCGCGCGCCTGTTCGCCCGCTGGGACGCCCCGTCCGAGGCTGAGTTCGTCACGAAGATGAACGACGCCGCCAAGGACCTCGGTATGAACGACACCACGTACACGGACCCGAGCGGCCTGGAGAAGACGACCGTCTCCACCGCCGAGGACCAGCTCAAGCTGGCCAGGGCGGTCATGCAGAACGACGTGTTCCGGGAGATCGTCGACACTCCTCAGATCCAGATTCCGGGGATCGACCAGACGATCTACAACAACAACACCATCCTGCTGGAGCCGGGTGTGAGCGGCATCAAGACCGGCTCGTCCACTCCGGCCGGCGGCAACCTGCTCTGGTCCGCGAACACCGTCGTCGACGGGAAGAAGCTCTGGATCTACGGCGCTGTCATGGGCCAGCAGGCAGGCACCGGCCAGCCGTACGACAGCCTCAAGATGTCGCTGGACAACAGCCTCAAGCTGATCAAGCGCGCCCAGAAGGCCGTCACCTCGGCCACGGTCGTGAAGAAGGGGGACGTGGTCGGGTACGTCGACGACGGACTCGGCGGCCGGACACCGGTGGTCGCGACCCGCGATCTGAAGGCGAAGGGCTGGTCGGGCCTCCAGGTCGAGCTGACCATGTCGGACAACGGCAAGCAGATCCCGCACAGCGCGGCGGCAGGCGCCGAGGTGGGTGTGGTGACCGTGGGTACGGGGCCCGGCAAGGTCAGCGCGCCGGTGGCGCTCCAACAGGATCTGAAGGCTCCGAGCTTTGATCAGAAACTGACCCGAATCGGTTGATCCGGCCCCTCGGCCCGTCGGCCCGTCGGCAGGGCGGCCTGGTGGTCCGGCGGCCTGGCGGTCCGGGCGATCGACTGAAGTACTGAAGACCTGTGCCCCGCAGCGCGACACATGCGCTGCGGGGCACAGGCGTTCCGGGGAAGCGGTCGGCTGGTCCGCCGGACGGCCTGACGGCTGGTCCGCCGGTCGGCCGCAGTGGCTCCCTCCGCTCGTCCACGACTCGTCGCTGCCGAACACGGCGCCGTCTGTGCAGGGGGATTCCACGGCCGTTCGCGAGCTGATGATCTGGAACGGTTCTTGCAGGTCGCTGTGGGGGACATCCCACTTCAAGGAACCTTTCCGGACAGAGAAAAAGGCCGCGTGCTAGCGTCCCGGAAGCAACGTGTGGACCCCGGAACGCGTCTTCCGGCAATGAGGCCCGTGCAGTAAATCGTCGGTTCCGACACGTCCGGGCGAGGACGGGGAGAGTCGCAGTGACCGCTGCTGAGCCCACACGGGCGAAGCCCAGTACAGCCCGTACGGACTCGGCCGAGGGCTCTGCGCGGGTTCCCACGCCGGGCGGCGGCGACCGGTTCGGCCGCTTCAAGGAACTCTGCCACCGCCACCCGGTCCTGTTGACGACCATGGTCGCCGCGGTCACCCACGTGCTCTGGTTCTTCTTCTTCGCGAACAGCGGCGGCGACCTCGCGGCCCAGGACGCCTGGGCCGAGTTCGTCGGCCGGCACCCCGGTACCGCGTACAACCTCGCCTGGTACGGGGGCATGCACCCCGTCTCGTACAGCGTCGTGTCGCCGTATCTGATGTCGGTGCTCGGCGTGCGTACGACGATGATGGTCGCCGGGACCGTGTCGGCGGCGCTGACCGCGCTGATCCTGGTCCGGGTCCGGGCCGTCCGCAATCCGCTCGCCTGCTCGCTCGCCGGGGCCTTCGCGTACTTGTGCAACGCACTGTCCGGGCGGGTGACGTTCGGGCTCGGCATGATGTTCGCGGTGGGCGCGGTGGCCGCGGTGTTCTGCTGGCCGCACCGGTGGCGGTACAAGCGCTGGGCGAAGGCGGCCGTCGCCGCCCCGCTCGCCGGGCTCGCGACGGCGAGCAGCCCCGTGGCCGGACTGTTCCTGGGCGTGGTCGCCGCCGCGCTCTTCCTGAACAAGCGGCGCCCCGGCGCGTACGCGCTGGGGCTGGCCCCGGTCGTGGTCGTGGCGCTGTCCGCGTGGCTGTTCCCGTTCTCCGGCACGCAGCCGATGTCGGTCGCGACGCTGTCGCTGCCGTTCCTCTTCGCGGTCCTCGTCTTCGTCCTTGTACCGCGCGACTGGAAGACGGTCCGTACCGCGGCCGCCGTGTACGGCGTCGGGACGCTGCTGACCTATGTGATCGACTCGCAGATCGGCTCGAACGTCACCCGGATGGCGATGCTGTTCGCCGGTGTGGTGCTGCTCGCCGCGCTGCCGTACACGAAGCCGCGCTCCCGGCGCTGGTACGCGCTGATCCTCGCCTTCGTCGGGCTGAACTTCTGGATCGGCTTCAAGGGCGTCGACGACATCGTCCGTACCGCCCCCGCCGCCTCCTGGACGCGTGAGCTGGCCCCGCTGGTCAATCAGCTCCAGCAGGTCGGCGCGGAGCGCGGCCGGGTCGAGGTCGTGCCCGCGAGCAGCCACCGCGAGGCGTCCGCGCTCGCGCCGTACGTCAACCTGGCCCGTGGCTGGAACCGGCAGGCGGACATGGAGCGCAACCCGCTCTTCTACGACGACACGCTGAACAGCGCCAACTACCGCGAGTGGCTCGACCGCTGGGCGGTGCACTACGTGGTGCTGCCCAGGGGAACACCGGACTCCACCGGCGCGGTGCAGGAGGCGGAGCTGATCGACGACGGGCTGCCGTATCTGAAGCTGGTCTGGTCCGACGCGAACTGGCGGCTCTTCGAGGTCGACGGCCCGATACCGATGGCCGACCCGCCGGCCACGGTGGACCGGGCGGGTGCGGGCGAGCTGACCATCCATGTGAAGAGGCCCGGCCGGATCCTGATCCGTATCCCGTACTCGCGCTGGCTCGCCCTGGTCGACGAGAAGGGCAAGAGCGTCGAGCGGCCGCAGGAGACCGAGGAGTCCAAGCGGCGGGAGGACGAGAACACCCCCCGGACCTTCGTCAACACCAACGGCTGCCTGATCAAGGTCGAGGAGGACGCGGACGGCGACGAGTGGACGGAACTGCTCGCGCCGCGGCCGGGCGTGTACCGGCTGGCCGCGCCCTACCAGCTGTCACCCGGCACACCGTGCCCGGAGGAACTGCGCTGAGCGCCCACCGGCGAGGTACGTGCACGACGCGGACACGTCGCCCGAGGCCTAGGCGGGGCCGGAACGGTTCGGCGGGGACCGAAGCGTTTCGGGCCTAGCGTCGAGCCATGACGGAAACGAAGCACGCACCCGGGGTGGTGGCCGACATGCCCGAGGCGGTCGTAGACGCGGGCGAGGTATGTGGCGAGGTACGTGGCGAGGCGCGTGGCGAGGTACGTGACGTGCCTGATGCAACCGTTGCAACCGATGTGCCTGGCGTGCCTGGCGGTGCTTCGGCAGCCGGTGCTGGCGACGTGCTCGGTGCGCTTGAGGGCGCTCCGGTGACTGATGCCTACGGCGCATTCGACGACGCCTGTGACGTACGTGACGCCAGTGACACCCGTGGCGCCCCCGACGTACTCGATGTACTCGACGACGTCCCGGTGACCGATGCCCGCGACCCCGCGCGGATCCTGGCGGCCATGGTCGACCACGTCCTGGCCCTCGCCGTGACCTGGACCGCTTGGGACGGCCGGCCCGTCGCCGCCGATGACCGCGTCTACACCCCGCACAAGGCGATCCGCCGCGTCGCCGACCACATGGTCGACCATCTCGCGGAGATGGAGGCCCGGCTCGCCGGCGAGGAGACGCAGCCCGACCACTGGCACGCTTCGGCGACCACCACCGCGGCGGATCTCGCCCCGTTCACCGGGGCCGACCTCGACGAGGCGCGCAGCCGGCTCACCCGACTGGGCAGGATCTGGGTGAACCGTCTGGACGCCCTGACGCCGGACCAGCTCGACCGTTCGCCCGGAAAGGGGTGGACGTTCCGCCAACTCGCCTTCCACCTGGAGGAGTCGGTGTACTACGCGGACTCCGTGGGGGATCTGGGAGCGAACGGCCCGACCGGGAGCCCGAAGCCATGAAGCCCGAAGCCATGACGCCCGAAGCTGTGACGCCCGCTGCCGTGACGCCTGAAGCTGCGACGCCCGGTGTCATGGCGCCCGAAGCTGCGACGCCCGACGCAAGGACGCCCGCTGCCGTAACCCCCGATGCCCTGACGACCACTCCCGCCGCCGCCTTCGCCGCCTTCGCCGACCTGCATCGCGCGGGCGCCTCGCCGTTCCTGATCCCCAACGCGTGGGACCACGCCTCGGCGTCCGCCCTCGCCGCGCAGGGCTTCCCGGCCATCGGCACGACCAGCCTCGGCGTGGCGGCCGCGGTGGGGCTGCCGGACGGTGCGGGAGCGACCCGGGCGGAGACGCTGCTGCTGGCCCGGCGGCTCGGGCCGGGCCCGTACCTGCTCTCCGTGGACGCCGAGTCCGGGTTCAGCGACGACCCCGACGAGGTGGCCGGACTGGCCCGCGAGCTGGCGGACGCCGGGGCGGTCGGCATCAACCTGGAGGACGGCCGCCACGACGGCACCCTCGCTCCGGTGGCCCTGCACGCGGCGAAGGTCGCGGCGGTGAAGGCTGCCGTACCGGACCTCTTCGTCAACGCCCGCACGGACACGTACTGGCTGGGCGGCGGCCGGGCGGGGGAGGAGACGGCGCACCGGCTCCACGCGTACGAACAGGCGGGCGCGGACGGTGTGTTCGTGCCGGGGCTGGCCGATCCGGCCGTGATCGCCGCCCTGGTGAAGCGGCTCGCGACACCGCTCAACATTCTCTACACACCGTCCGGCCCCACGGTCCCCCAGCTCGGTGACCTGGGTGTGCGCCGGGTGAGTCTCGGCTCGCTGCTGTTCCGGACGGCACTCGGCGCCGCGACGGAGGCAGCGGCGGACATCCGGGCGGGCCGCCCGGTAGCCGGTCGGGGGCCTACGTACGCGCAGGTGCAGGCTCTGTCCGGTCCGGCGCACGCGGTGCGAAGGCCGCCAGGGAACGGGGTGGCGGCGACTGACACGGCCGCCGGAGGAATCGACGCCGGTCGATGAGGAAGCCGCCGGCGAACAGGGCCCCGGGGCACGGTTTCACCGCGGCGTGCACCGAGCGGACGCCCTACCTGCGCGACCTGCTGGGCTTCTCGGCGGTCACGACCATGTACCGTCCGGTCACGGTGGCGGACGGCCGGGAGGAACGATGAACGCCGGAAGAAGAATCAGGGTGGAGGTTCCGACCCGTCTGCTGGTGCACGCCCTCGTGCGCGAGGACGGAACGGTGGACGCCGGAGAGCTCTACACGGTCGCCGGCCTGCTCGGCATGACCGACCAGCAGGTGAGGCTGTGCGTCAAACGCCTCGCGGCCGAGGGCCGGTTCACCCACGAGGGCCGCGGACGCAAGGCCGTACTGCGGGCCGTCGAGGACGCCACGGGCTCTCTCGCCCCGGACGCCGACTACGTACGTCACGCCTATCGCCAGGACCGGGGACTCGCCCCGTGGGACGGCACCTGGCACCTGTTCGCCTTCGCCGTCCCCGAGGCCAGACGAGCCGCCCGCGACGCCCTCCGCGACCACCTCCTCCGGCTGGGCGCCGCACCCGTCCAGGGCGGCTTCTACGCGAGCGCCAACCCCGTCGAGCCGCTCGTCGAGGCCGCGGCGCGACGCCTTGGCGTCCTGGCCGCCGTCACCTTCCTCACCAGCTCCGACCTGCGCCTGGGTACCGTCCACGAGCCGGGCGACCTGGCGGCGGCCCTCTGGCCGCTGAAGGAGATCGGAGACCGGTACGAACGGCTCGCCGACCTCGCCGAGTCCTGCCTCGCCGAGATCGGCGGCGGCCGGGCGCTGTCCGGCGCCGAGCAACTGACCATGGCCGTCGAACTCGCGGCGGAGTTCAGCCGCGCGATGGAGCCGGACCCCCTGCTGCCGCCCGAACTGCTCCCCCGGCCCTGGCCCGGCAGCCGGGCCCGGGAACTCACCGCCACCTGCTGGACCCGCCTTCTGGAGGCCCAGCTCGAAGGGGACACCTCCGCGCCCATGCCGCGCCTGTTCCGCCTGTACGGGAACGCCCTGGGCTGACCCGGAGAACGCGCACCCCCGCGCGCACAGCTCCCACGCCCTCGCGCGCACAGTTCCCGCGTCCCCGTACGCACAGCTCCCGTGCCTCTGCGCGCACAGCGCCCCCGCCGTCGGCGGGCGCCTGTGCGCGCAAGGCCGTTGGGGGTGCGAGTCCTCAGGACGGCGGACGGGGCGGAGCCGTAGCGTTGGATTGCTCGGCTTGTCAGCGCGGATGATGTCTGCCCTGGTCGGGAGCGTCGGGCTGTCGTGGCTTCGGGAGGTTTCAACAAAGGCCCAGGAAGCACGTCGGCTCCCGGGTGGCTCCCGGTGGCCTCGGTCACCGGCTGTCGAGTTCTCCAGTGTGTTGAGCGCGCGAAAGATCGCGGTGAGACCAATTCTTATTGGGAACGCGTGTTCGGTCAATTCTGGCTGAGAAGCAAGAAAACAGGCCACATCCCGTCCTGCCTGTTTGCCGGCACTCAGCTCGGCGGCAGCATGGTCAGGCTTGCACGGCGCGTTGCGCCGCGGAGTGAGATTATCGGGGGTATTGGTGAATCACGCGTGGCCACCGTCCACATTTCTCGGCCGGTTGAGGGACACGACGCGGGAAGAAATCCTGAGCCAGGGCACGCCGATGACCTATCCGCCGCATCGCGCCCTGCTCCAGCAGGGCGACGAGAGCCGGCATGTCCTGTTGATTACGAGCGGAGTCGTGAAGGTCGTCGCCAGTGCGGAGAGCGGGTACGACATGCTGCTCGCCGTCCGCATAGCGGGCGACCTGGTCGGTGAGATGGCGGCCTTCGAGGAGCGCCCCAGGTCCGGCACGGTGGTCGCGTGCGGTGACGTGACCGCGCGGATCATTCAGATGCGGGCCCTGGAGACCTTCCTCTCCCGCCACCCGGACGCCATGCGGGCCGTCCTCCACATGCTGTGCGCCCGGCTGCGCTGGGCCAACCGGCGCCGGATCGACTTCCAGGCGTACGACTCGCTGACTCGGCTGGCCAGGGTCCTGGCCGAGTTGTGCAAGGCCTACGCCCAGCCCGAGCCGGACAGCGACGGCAAGCGGCGCGACCTCGGCGTGACGCTCACGCAAAAGGAACTCGCCTCGCTGGCCGGCCTGAAGCTCAACACGGCCGAGAAGAACCTGGCCGCGCTGGCGGCTCAAGGGCTGGTGGAACGCAGTTACCGAAACATAACCATCTGTGATGTTCCGAAGTTGCTCGAATTCGCCAAAGTCATGGCTGACAACCCGTACTGATACGGGATCACTTCGCGCACCTTCTCCTAGCCTCTGGACAGCACTTCGTGGGCAGTTTCTGCCCATCACCTGCCCAGAGAGGAAATGATCGGGTGGCTGCGTGGCCTGATTTCTATCCCTGTACCTGCATCGCCGTGGACGCACAGGGCTACGGAAGCAACAACGACCGTAGACAGTCCGAAATCCAGCACGATCTGCCGCGGCTTCTCGACGGTGCCGCCAGGCGTGCCGGCCTGGACCGCGCGGAGTGGCAGATCCAGTACAAGGGCGACGAGCAGCTGGCGGTACGGCCCCTCGACGGCAAGGAACCGCGTCTGGTCGACGACTACATCCGCCAACTCGTCGCCGAGCTGCGCGAGTACAACGCCCAGCGAGTTCCCGAGGCCCGTATGCGGCTGCGGGCCGTCATCCACCAGGGACTGGTGGAGCTGGCCGACAACGGCTTCGCCGGTACGGCCGTAGTGGCCACGGCGCGCCTGCTGAACGCGCGTCCGCTCTACGACGCGCTGGCCGCACACCCCGGGGCCGACCTGGCGCTGCTGTTGTCCGACGAGGTCTTCCGTTCCACGGTGGCGGGGCGTCACACGACCCTGGCTCCCAGGGACTTCACCCGCGTCACCGTCCAGGTGAAGGAGTACGAGGCCACGGCCTGGCTGCGCGTGCCCGAGCCCGGCGCACCGGCCGCCTCACACGAGCCCAGGACCGCGGAGCCGGGGGGTGCCGAGAGCCCGGCGTCGGGGGAGCCCGCCGCGGCCCGGCCCGGTCCGGCCGCCGCGGGCGGAGCCGGCGGGGCGGGGATCAGCAACGAGTACCGGGCAGACGAGATCAACGTCACCAATGTCGCCGGTTCTGTGGACGCCCGAGGCGCCGTCTTCGGCTTCAGGAGTGCCGGTGGCTGACGAACCGGACCCGGGCGAAGGGTCCGCCGTACCGCCCGTACCCGCTCTCGACGAGGGCGTCGCGCCGCCCGCGCCGGACAACGTCGGTGGCGCGCCGGAATCCGGGGAGGACGACCTCGGCCCGGATGCTGGACCGGGTGCGGCTCCCGAGCGGTGTCCGGAGGCGGACGAACGAGAGGAGGACGACCGGGGCTACGACGATCTGCGCCGCGTCCACCAGCTCGTCAACAACAACTTCTACGGCGTCGTCGACGCCTCTGGAGCGGCGTTCGGCTTCGACTCCGTCTCGTCCCCCGGTCTCGCCCCCGGCACCATCGAGCCCCAGGAGGTGGACCGCGCCCTGCGGTTCTACATCCCGCCGCGGCTCTGCTTCGACGAGGCGCTCGGCAAACTCCGCGAAGACGCTTTCGTCGTGCTGACCGGTCAGGACAACTGCGGCCGGGGCGCAGGCTCCCTCGCCCTGCTCAGGGAGATCCTGGGCGAGGAGGCCGGGCTGCGCAGCCTGTCGCCCGCCAACTCCCTCGCCGAGCTGGCCGCGTCGAGGGACCTCAAGCCGGGTCGGGGGTACGTCATCCTCGACTACGTCGGCGAGCTGAATATCGAGGCCGTGCAGGCGTACTCGATCGGGCGGCTGAGCGAGGAACTGCGCCGCAAGGGGTCGTACCTGGTGATCACGGCGGGCGGCGCGACCCATCGGCGACTGGCGCTGCGGGACCACTGTGTGGCGTGGCGGGCCCCTGACCCCGTGGAGCTGTTCGAGCGCTGCAGGGAGCTGCTGCCGCACACCGCCCTGTCGCTGGACACCGAGCACGAGCTGCGGGAACGGGTCGGCGAACAGCGCCGCCCTGCGGACGTTGTCGCCGCAGCCGTGGTCCTGTCCCGGGAGGGCGCGGAAAGGGCGCTGGACACCCTGCGGGACCGGTGCCGGGAGCTGGTCCGGGAGCTGTTCCGCAAGCAGCCGTCCGCGGACGACCTGATCCCGCTCGCGGCCCTGGCCTTTCTGGAGGGTATTCCGGAGCGGACGTTCGAGAAGGAGTGCGCCGCACTCGCCGCCCACGTGCGCAACTGGGAACTCAGCGGTGAGACGCCGGCCGCGGAGCCGGACCACGAGGCCAGGGCGGCGTTGCACGGTGCGGTGGCCCACCAGTCCCGGGCCCGGTGGAAGGAGCGGGCGGTGGGGCTCGTGACCGTCGAGCACCGGTCCGGGCCGAGCCGGAACGCCGGGCGCAGCGAGCGTCATCTGGTCTTCACCGAACCCCGTGTCCGCGAGTTCGTCATCGCGGAACTGCACGACTTGTACGGCTACGAGCTCTGGTACCCGCTGCGCCGGTGGCTGGGTGAGCTGGCCCTGCTGGGCGACCTGGGTACCCGTACGGAGGTGGCCCGCGGAGTCGCGCTCCTGGCCCGGCACGCGCTCGTCGAGGTCGACGAGAACATGTTGAAGGTGTGGTCCGAAGGGCTTACCAATCAGCGAGTGACCGCCGCGCTGACGCTCCAGTTCATGTGCGACGTCGAGCATCTCGCGCCGCAGGCCCTGAACATCGCCCTGAGCTGGACGTTCAACAGCGGTCCGGGCCGGGCCGTGACGGCGGCCATGGCGTTGACGGGCCGCCTGGGCGCCCTCTACCGCCTGGAGGCCCTCAACTGGCTTTGGTTCCTGACGCAGCGCGGGGAGCGGATCGCGTCCTCGGCGCACCGCTCATTGGTCCTGCTGCTGCAGACCGCCGATCAGGACCCCGAGCGCGCGCTGTTCATCCTCCGGTACGTACGGACGGTGATCGCCAAGGCTGCGCCGGGGTCCCGGGAGCGGTCGATCGCGCTGCGGGCCGCCGTTCAGCTCCTGGAAGCCATCCGGCTGGAGGCTCCTGAACCCGTCACCGCGGCACTCCTGCGCTCCGTCCCGGACAGCGCCCGCCATCTCGGGTCCCTGTGGGCGGATGTCCTGCACAGCGGCAACCGGGGCCGGGCGGTCAGCGCGCTGTGCCGGACGCTGGTGCAACTGCGGGACGAACCGTCCGTCACCGACGCCGTACGCGAACTCGGCGAGGCGATACGGAAAGCCATGAGCGAGCGCCGGTGGGCCGCGCTGCGCCACCACCTGTCCATCGCCCTGAAGCACCCCGACTACGCGTCTCCCGGCGCCCTCCAACTGGCGCAGGTGCTCCTCGGATCGCTGCGCGGCCGAGCGCCGGCGGACTCCCGGCGCTCCACCGCGTCCCTCATATCCACCCCT
Organism: Streptomyces sp. NPDC057963; assembly: GCF_042887155.1. Lineage (NCBI taxonomy): Bacteria > Bacillati > Actinomycetota > Actinomycetes > Kitasatosporales > Streptomycetaceae > Streptomyces > Streptomyces sp. NPDC057963. Next base: position 318,850 of record NZ_JBHVPX010000006.1, on the reverse strand, counting down.
CCCTTCACTTCCGCTCAAGGAGGCCGAAGCAAGTGAACTACCCCGTCATCGCCGAGCACATCCTGGCCACGGTCCAGGGCACCTGGTGGTCTCGGCGTCGCCGTCGCGACGACGTGCCGCAGCTGCCACCCGGTGCGGTCTACGTCTTCAGGGTCGGCGGGAACTACCGCCCGTTCCCCGAGGGCGTGGTGTTCGACCCGTCCCACCCCGACGTGCTCGACGCCTCCTCGGTCAGCATGGTCGACACCCGGGCGCGCCTGGTCGAGGTGGAGCGCACGCTCCCGTCTGTGAGCGAAGCGGACAACTTCACGGTGCGGGCGTCCTTCACCTGCCAGGTGACCGACCCGACCGTCATCGCCCGGCAGGGCATCATCGACGTCACCGTCCCGCTGCGCGCCTACCTGGTGGGCGACGGGGACCTGCCGAGGGTGAGCGCCGGGCACCGCGTGGAGGAGGTCAACGCGGTACGGACCGAAGTCAGTCACCGAATGACCGCCTACAGCGCGATCGTGCCGCCGCGGGTCGCGGGTATGAGCGTGGAGTTCGTCAGCGCCGAAGTGCACGCGTCGGACGACCTGCGGGACTGGGAGCAGAAGCTGCGCGACGAGCGGCGCTCGTGGGAACTGCAGCGGGGGCAGCGCGACTTCGAGACCCAGGACGCACTCCGGATCGCGGAACTGCTCTCCCAGGGATCCGACCACGTGGACGCCTTCGGCATCACACGGAAGGAGATCGACGTCACCGAGGCGGCGGCCCGTATCCATCGGATCACCGAGAAGGAGTCGGCCCGCCGTCACGAGGCCGAGACGTCGGACCGAGCCCACACGCAGGCGCGGGAGACGGCGGAGGCGCAGGTGCGCCGTGACATGCTGCTGACGCTGCTGCGGCAGATGGGCGGCAACGAGTACGTCGACTATCACCAGGTCTTGGAACAGGTCCTGCGGGAGACGGGCGGCCAGGCCGCGCCAGGCGTCGAGACCGCCGCCGGTACGACCCGCATGGTCGAGTCGGGGACGGCGCGCCCCGGCGGCACGGAAACGGGCCGGGCGAACTCGCGCGACCCGCAGGGTGGTTTCGTCAAGGACGAGGACGATCTCGTTGACTGACTTCCTGACGGACCATGTGACGGCCCCAGGCACGGCGGCGGGTGGCCGGGGCACTGGCGATGCTGCTGCTGCGCGTACTGCAAGCGGCCGGACCACCGCCCGCACTACCAAGGATGTGCCCGCCGCCCGCGCCACCGGTCACAGGGCCGTCGCCACGCGCCGCTCCGTCGACTTCGGCGCTGCGCGACGGCTGCGTGCCCTTACCGGCGTCAACGAGGAACTGCTGGCCAGGGTCAGGTACGAGCGGAGCAAGTACACAGCCCTCGGCGGGGTGGTGCTCGGCACCTCCGTCATCGCGGCGTTCTCCATGTGGAACTTCGCGACCGAGGCGCTCGGCAGGGTCTCCATAGTGGCCCTCGTCCCGACGGTCATCTGGATGCTGTTCGTGCTCAACCTCGACCGGTGGCTGGTCACTCCACAGCCCAACGCGCGGCGACGGGTCGGACCCCTCCTCACGCGCGTGCTGATCGCGCTGATGCTCGGCGCGGTGATCGCCGAGCCCCTGGTTCTGCGCATCTTCCAGACGGCCGTCGAACAACACGTCGCCGACGAACGTACGGACACGATCGACCAGTTGCGTACGAACCTGGTCCGCTGCAACCCCGTACCGTCCACGACGCAGACCGTCACGCCGGAGGGCTGCGACGAGACGTACGTCCTCTCCTTCGGCAAGACGCCCGGCGAACGGGTCGAGGAACTGACCGCCCTGCGCTCGGACGCCGCCGCCCTGCAGCAGCGGGTGGACCGGGATACCACCAGGCTGGAGGGCATCGACTCCGATGTACGGGGCGAGTGCCAGCGGCTGATCCGCACAGCGGCCACCGGCTTGTATCAGCGGACGTCCGAGTGCCTGCGTCTGCGCGACAAGGCACAGGACTATCGGACGACCCACCGCACCCATGAGAACGAGAAGCGACTGGCCCGCATGAACAGCCGCATCTCGGGGATCGAGGCCGAGCAGACCGTGTCACGCGGCGCCTTCCTCAAGGCCCGCGCCGACGGCATCGAGCGGCGGCTGGGCCAGGAGCGCGCCAAGCAGAAAGAGATCGGTGTCCTGGAACGGATGCGGGCGCTTGATCAACTCGCGGCCGGGAACCCCGTGCTGTTCGTGGGCATCTGGCTGGTCCGGCTGCTGTTCGTTCTCCTCGATGTACTCCCCGTTCTGGTGAAGTACCTGAGCGGCGAGTCCGCGTACGACCGGATGCTCACCAGCGCGAGCAACAGCGCGGTCAAGATTCACGACGAGGAGGTCCGGCTCGCCGAGCGTCGGGCCGTGGCGAACCTCGAGATCGCCCAGGACACCATCGAACAGGAGGTGCGGCGTCACCGCGCCGAGTCGGAGGCGGCGTTCCGGGAGCACAGGGCATCGATGAACATCCGCGTCCGGCAGGCGGTGAACGCGCTGGAGGACGAGATCCGCCGCTCGACGACGGTCTGACGCACCCGCCTGCACCAGGAACACAGCACCACGGCCGCCCCGCACGCCGGGGCGGCCGCCCGACACCGACGGAACGGAGGGGAAACATGACCACGCCCGGAGACGACGCCGACATGGACCCGGACATCGCCACCGCAGCGGACCGCGGCGCGGAACTCGCCCGGGTCCTGCTGTCCGAGGCCCGTGAGGAGCTCGCGAAGGCCGACAACAAGGCAGGCCTCATGCTGGCGTCCCTGGGCGCGGCCCTGACCGCCCTGCTCGGCGCGATCGGCAGCGGCGTCATCGACCTACGACAGTACGCCGTCGTCCCGCAGCTCCTCCTCTGGGCGGGCTGCGCCGCTTGCGTACCGGCACTCGTTCTGCTGGGCCTGGCCGTGACTCCACGGCTCGGAAGCCCCCGCCGCTCCCGCACTCACTACTTCGGCGACGCGAGGCTCGCGATGTCGGTCGTTCACCTGGAGCGGACAGTCCGCCGCACCGACCTCGTGTCCCGGGACCTGAGCCAACTGGCGATCCTGTCCCAGATCGCCTGGACCAAATACCGCTGCATACGCCACGCACTGGCCTGGGGCACGGCCTTCGTCGCGTTCGCACTGCTGGGCATCGTGACGGAAGCGCTGATCTAGCAGCCCAGCGGATGAGAAATGACGGGCCATCCGATCGCAACGCGCTCGGCGAGATCAGCACGCTGATGACCGCTGAGGTGCTGCCCGACCAGTCGTCCTGTGTGTCGACGAGAAGGACCCGGTCCAGGCACCGGACCGATCCCAGCCTGTGCTGCCGATGATGCCCGGGATGCCCGAGCGGCGCCGCAGACTGACGAGAAGGCGTAGGGCACGCTGGACCTACGTCCAGCGTGCCCTACGCCTCGGTGCCCCAGCTGTATTGCCCTGTGAGGTTGGGGACGCAACCCGCGTCGAAGGACTCACCGACGGCACCGGTCGACAAGTTCTTCGCCGCCACCCCGGTCGGCACGCCCGAGCCGGTGTCGTCCCACTGACCGAGAGCGCTCCACAGCGTGTTGTCCCCACGCGCTTGCGGGTGACGGCGCAGTCCGCGGCGGGGGTGAAGAGGTAGTGCCCCAGGCGAGTGCGCCGTAGGTGGTGTCCTCCTCCGCGCCGGCCACCAGGAGCGGGCCGTCAAGGGATCGGCGTACGCGCCGCGGGTACCGGCGACAGCCGTCCCCGCAGCGGTGTTGATTCCGGCGGTCACGACAAGCGTGACGGTGAGAGCGATACGGCCGAGCGCGCGCTGCCGGCGCGTGCCCGTCTGTTCGGCGGACGAATCACGAAAGAGCTCCTCCCCAAGGTAGGCGACGCAGGGGGGGCGCCCACGGAACTGCCGCTCGTCCCCGTGCGCGGGGGTGGCGGTACCAGGAGGGACCATCACACGACATCCGGTTTCGAACCTGTTCAAAGGCTGACCGCAGTCCGTCCGCGTCGGGCCACTTGCCGGACCCGCGTCGGAGTTACTCGCCGGCGGCGCGGACTTGTCAAGGATGCCGAGGCAGGGCGCTCGTCGAACGCGCGGTGGGTGAAGGTAAAGGCCCCGGACCGTGATCGGTCCGGGGCCTTTCGCCTGGTGCCCCCGGCAGGATTCGAACCTGCGACACCCGCTTTAGGAGAGCGGTGCTCTATCCCCTGAGCTACGAAGGCGGGGATCTGTAGGAAAACGTGTCCAAAACCCGGCCCGAGTGGGCGAAGGGCTTCAGGTCGGTTTGCCGACAGGGTTGCGGTGGCCTGGCCCGTGAAGGCTGGGCCACCGCCGACAGTGTAGCGGGTGGGGTGAGGTCGACACCTCGGGTTCATGACCGCGCGCCTGTGGTGTGCGAGCTGGGGTGCTGCCAGTGGATGAGGTGCAGGGGGTTGGGGCCGGGGATCCGCGGTTTCAGGCGCCGAGGGTCAGGCCGTTTCTGGCGCGGGTGATGGAGTTGTTTAGCCAGGCGTAGCCGATGTAGATGAGGAGAGCTGCTTTGGCTCCGTACGCGGGGACCCTTTCGAGGGGATAGCTCTGGTCGAATCGGGAGTGCGCCGATTCGCTGTCCTGGCGGAATCCCTTGAGACGGCGGCCGGCGGGTGTGTCGGGTGGAACCTGCCGGAGGTGTTCGGTGCGGTTGAAGCGCTTCTTTCGTGTGGTGGGGTCAACCTGGCGGTCGTCTTCGGTCTCGTCGACCCGAATGCGCACTTTGTGCTGTTTAGTGCTGCAGGGGATGGTGATGCGGTGGTAGAAGCGGGTCCGCTCGCCCTTTCGGTATTCGAGTTCCTCGACGGGGAGCGGGGTGTAGTGGGTCTGTCCGTCGACGGTGATGCGGCGTTCGCAAACCCGGGCCTCGGCGACGTAGAGGTCGTGGGTGCAGGGCCCGTCCTGGTAGCGCTCCAGGGATTGGGGTGGGAGTCTCGCGTACTGGGGGGTGAAGACGAGGAGGCCTTCGGCGATAAGCGGGGCTCGGTGGACACCTCGGAGGGCCTTGTCGTAGGTGACGGCCCGCAGACCGGGAGCGTGCTTGAGCAGGTGCTTGATCATCTTGACGAAGGCGTGGCCCTCGGCCCCGCGTTCCGGGTCTTCTTCCTCTGACTTGTGACGGATGGACTCCAGAGCCAGGATCACGCGGCTATGCGGCGTGTTCGCGAGGCGGACGGCGATGGAGAGCAGTTTGTTGCCGTAGACCACCTTGTCGCCGCCTTCGGTGGTGAGTCCCGCGTCCGGGTCGACACGGTGACTGCGGATCTCTCCGGTCTTCTCGTCCACGGTTTCGTGCTCGGTGTGGGAGGAGGGAGGCTCCGCGACGGTGGCATCGCCGTGCACTACGTGGTGACGCTCGGGGTGGATGCGGCTCACCCGCGTGGCTGGCTCTTGCATCATTCCGTGGTCGAGGGCCTGCTGGATCCACAGATCGCGGCTGACGTCTCGTACATGTTCCCAGACGGGCTTGAGGCGCTGATGGAAGTAGTAGTTCCAGTTGGCGCGGGAAGGGCCGATGGGTTTGAGATTGTCGGCGGCTTCCTCCCCCATATGGGTGCGGATGGCGAGCCGTACCTGGTCCCACCACACGGGGTCCTGCAGGTGGCTGGCGGTGGATCTAGCGGATCGGAACAGTGAGATCGAGCAGAGGAAGATCAGGTACACGACTGGCGGGTAGTGGGCGGGTCTGCCGACCTCGCTCGGGCCGGGTAGTAAGGCGGCTGCGGTGTAGAGGTCGGGGTTGTTCAGCAGGTACTCGAACCGCTTGTTCCAGGTGAGCGCGGGTGCTTCGGGGCCTCGTGGCGGCGGTCGGTCGGTCTTTGCTCCGAAGACGTCGTCGGGGATGGCGCCGTAAACGTACCCGGGAGTCATGCCCGAGGGTTTCCCTTTGGCCTTCCGGGGCCTTTTCTGTGGCGCGGGCTTGCAGCCATTCGTGGACTTGTTCGAATTGCCGCTCATTTCGCGCCCTCGCCGTTCTGCCACGCGAGCCCGGCAAGGGCTGCCGCGGAGTCGAGAGACGACAGGCCCAGGCGGCGGGCGACCTCGGATAGTTGTCCGGTTTCGCGAAGGATCTGCCCGGCGACGTAGCGGGTGATGTCCCGCGGTTCGACCTTCCGGCTGTGGGTGGCAAGCCCGGCATTGCGGGCGATGTCGTTGAACCCGGCGCCGACACTGGCTTGGGCGCCGTTCCGTGAGGATCTGGTGCTGGTGACCAGCCGGTGGGGGCCGTTTCCGCCGCACTCCAGGCGGGCGGCGCGCAGGCCCAGGACGTGGACGGCCCACTCGGTGAGTGGGCAGGTCCGGGCGTGAGTGTGGGTTCCGCCGAGGGTGTTCACCTCGGCGGCGGACAGATCGAGATCGGTGGTGTCGGCGGCGGCGGTCTCCGCACTGTTCAAACCAGCCAGCAGCAGTGCGAGGAGGGCGGCGTGCCGTGTTGCGGGCATGCCGCGCTCGGCGTGGAACTGCAGGTTCTCGACGTCCCGCTCCGTCAGGCCGGCTCCCGGCTTGCGGGGGCTGCGCTTGATCGGAGGGGAGTCGAGAAGAGGTGCTGCTTTGGTCAGCCCCAGGGATCGGGCGTGTGCGAACAGCGAGGTGATCGCGGAGCGTCGTTGTCGGCGGGTACTGCCTGCCGGGATCAGCGTGATGGTGTTGCGCCGGTTGAGTCCGGGAGCGGCGATGAACGCCTCGGTCAAGCCCGACGTCACACCGTCCATACGACTGACGCAATGGGCGTCCGCGTAGCGTTCGAATCGCTCGCTGACCTGGATGTAGAGATCGACTGTCTCGATGCTCAACTCACCGGCCGCAGCCTCGTGCAGCCACACGCGGCTGACCTCCAGTAGGGCTTCCCTGATCGACGCCCTAGCCACGGTGGCCTGCCAGGGTGAGCGGGTATCGGGCGGGTGAATCATCAGCATGGGTGTGCGCGATCGCGCTACCGTTGGCAGCGTTCCTCGCATTGTGTGAGGGCATGCCGAAGCCCCTTCCTGCACGGCTGCGCCGCGCGGGTCGATGGGTGACGGTGGGGGTCCGGCGGCGCCAACCCGGGCAAGGGATGAAGGCGCTGCCGGACCGTTCTATGTCCGGGGGTTCTAGACGACAGGGCGGCTCCGGAGTTTCGCGGTGAGTGTGGCCACGGCTCGCAAGTGGCCGTGCAGGGCGAGTACTTCCTCCGCGGTGAGGCGTGTCAGATCCGCCAGCAGTACGGGCGGGAGAAGGAGTGAGAGGAGGTCATCGTCACCGAAGCCGCTCCCGGCCTGTGAGTTGCCAGCAGCCTCGCGGCGCGGAGGTGGGACTCTTGCCTCCTCCGGCCCGTCCCCGTTGCCTGCTCCGCTCGCCGACTCGGAGCCGGACTCGCAGTCGTCCTCCTCCTGCTCGGTCGGCGGTGGCCTGTGGGGCTGGGGATCGCCTTCCGCTCGGTCATCGAAGAGGGTGTCCTGGGGCTGACGTTCGGCTTCTGTCTCCTCCGGAGCAGTGTCGCCCGCATGAGGGGCCGACTTCGCGTTGTGCGCGTAGCAGGGGCCTTCGTACCAGTTCAGGCATCCGTTCCCATCCGGGACGACCATGCCCACAGCCACCAGAAGATCCAGAAGAATATGGGCCTGCGGAATGCGGTTCTCCTTAGCCCGCGCGGCCAGAAGCAGCTTGGCAACCAGACCCTCGCGTGGCATGGGCCCATGTCCCAGCCGCTCGCGCATGGCGCGCCCGAACCACTGCCCTCTCCAACTGCTACGCAGGGCTCCCAGCCCCGCTTCGTCGCTCTTCTTGAACGCCCGGGCAACCGCGCGGCCTTTCGGGCTCGGCAGGTACATCGTTTGTTTGTGCGCCGTGACGAACAGGCCAGTCTTGACCGCGAAGACCGGAACGAGTCCACAGTTCTTCGGGGAGAAACCGGTGGCCTCCGCCAACTGGGCGGCACCCACGGGCACCGTCGACAAACACCCCGCTCTGATCACGGCCACCTGCTGGTCGGCGCGCATCTTGCGGGTAGGCATCAACTTCTCGTCGGGCGCCAGCAGGGAACGTCCCGTACTCACAGCACCTCACCTCCATTTTGCTGAGCAGTCACCTGCGGAACTTTCTGAATGCGGACATAGCTATGACTCGACAACCCTCTTGCTGTTTTAATAGCAGCCCTGGTCGGGGTACGCATGTCGCTGCCCCGTCCGCCACACTGGTCGCGTGGCTGGAGGAACGAGACGTGGAAAGAAGCCGTGGGAGTACGCCATGGCCGGCGACTGGCCGTACGCGGTGATGGACGGCTACCGTCCTGCGCAGGTTGGCCAGGCGATTGCCCGTGCGCTCGCGGAAGCCATGGAGCGCAAGGGGCTGAGCGCGAACGCGCTTGCAGCGGCTTCGGGGGTCAACCGGCAGGTCATTTCCAACGTTCTCGCCGGCTCCACATGGCCCGACCTGCTGACGGTGGCCAGCCTTGAGGACACCCTGGGCGAGATGCTCTGGCCCCGTCACGTGGACTGGCCGCACGACGAGAACGGGGTCCGCCAGCAGCCCCTGCCGCCCCAACTGAACCGCGACGCGGAATAGCCCTCTTCCGCCCTGTGCGTTCCGTGTCGAAGACGAGTATGAAATGAGCATGCCTGTCCGATCTCCCGATAGGGGGAATCTGGCCGGACAGCCCTCATGCGGGCAGGTGTGACCCGCTAACGTGAGGGAAGGCGGCTCAGCCGCGCTGGAGACCGCCGCCCTCACCTAGGCGTTGGCCGCGAATCCTTGGCCGGGTGTGGGGCGGCGGTCGCTCATGTGGGCGCCGTCTAGGCGGCCTCCCATTCGGCAGCCAGCAGGAACGCACAACGTTGGCCACCACCGTCACGCGTCTTGTGCAGAACGTTCCGCTTGGCCAGGGAGTCGAGCAGGGCCCGGGCGCGGTTGTGAGAGTCCTGTTCCTGCGCCTGGTCCAAACCCTCCAGCCGCACAGCGATGTCCTTCGGCGTCCAGCGCCGATCGGGTTCGAGTGTGACGATCCGCATCACCGCGACAGATCGCTCTCCGTGGATACGGATCGGTGCCGTGTCTGGTTCTGGCTCAGTGGCAGCCTGCGGAGCCGCATCATCTGTCGGGTCCTTTGGCGCAGAGGGACACTCCGAGGGAGGGTCTTCCTCGTGATCCGCGGCAGTGCAGGCGTCGTGCGGCCCTGCCTGCGACTCCTCGGATGCCTGGCGCAGGCCGGTTCCCGCTTCCACGGCGGTGCGGAGTGCCTCGAGAACGCGTTCTGCGCCTTCGCGCTTGCCGGCGGCTTCAGCGCGTTCAGCCCTGGTCTGTTCGATCTGCGCCTGGAGCGCTGCGATGCCTGCCGTAAGCCGGGCCAGGTGCTCGTCCTTCGAGGCGACGAGAGCATCGCACTCGCGGAGCATCGCCTCCATGTCCAGGGCGACCCAGTCTGCGGACGGCGTGGGACCGTCGATCAGGCTCATGGCATCACATTAGGGGTGCCGCTATCGTCCCGGCTGACTGTTAGGGGCAGGAGCACACCATCGAGTGGATCCTGATCTCTCCCTGACGACAGCTGACCGGGCTGAAGCATCTGAAGCACCCAGGCCAGCTGGCTCAAGTCGGTTGAGTCAGCTACTCAATGGGGTCCGTGCCAACAACTGTGACAGTCCTCCAGAGCGGATGTGGATGGGGGGGCTTGGAGCACGCCCGTGAGGGCTGCGAAGTCGTATTCAGGTGACGCTTATAGCTTGACGTTCTGCGTAGGAGAGATGGGCTGGATCCCGACTTGGCAACTACAGCAGCTCCTGCAGGGCATCGTATTGCGCACTCACCCGATGGCCATTTGCTGTGGTGCAGCACCGTCCGTACCGTCTTGCCCGCGAGGAACCTGATGACGAACCGGAGTGCTGAGTCGGGCCAGTTCCGGAAGACGATCGACCAGTTCCAATCTGCGTGGCCTTGACGCTGCGAGTGTGTACCCCCACGGCGTGCACGTGGCTCAGATCACGCGCCGCCACTCCTCGTCGCCCTGGAGCAGGACATCCTGGACGGCCACCGGCGAGCTGTTGACTGAACCTTCGCGTTCATCGAACTGCTGCCGGACGGTGCGGCTCGCGTCGGCTCGCGAACGCCTCCTCCCGGTCATCGACCGCACCCGCACTCAGGTCGATCAGTGTCTGAAGCAGGAGATCAGCTACTGGTACGCCCAGGCGGCAAGTTGGAGCAGGACTCGGCTGAGGGTAAGCGGATCTGGCACCAGCCGGAGCACGCGCGGTCGTGGGCTGAGGAACTTGAGATCTGCCGCATATGCCGCGTGCCGCGTCAGTTCGAGAGGGGCGCGTCGCTCGACCAGAACGTCGACTTCACGTTCGGCGCCGGCAACTCCTGCTTCGAGTAGTCGGGACCGTTCGGCTTGCTGGTCGGCGGAGCAACCTCGGACTTCTCCACACACGGGGTGGTGACGCTCACGTGGGCCTGGCCGGTGGTCCCGATCAGAACTTCGAGTTGGAAGCCGTCCTGGGTCTCGAAGTTGGCCGCTAGCCCGTTCGGACTCGTGGCGAGGAGCTTGTAGCCCTTTCCTTTCCAGTGGCGTTCCAGCACGCCGAGGAAGCCCCCACGCCGTTCAGCAGAGATGATCGTCATGACGGAACGCTCGCGGTCCACGTAGCAGTCACCCGGCATGGAGTACCTGTGTGTCCACTGAACGGGGGGCTTGATGGACGCAAACGTCTCGTCCAGAATCGTGTCCGCCCTGTCGGCCGCCTCTTGCATGTTCATCTTTGATTGGCCTCCCTTGGTTGAGGACGCGGTACCTGTCGCGCCGCATCCGGAAAGAAGCAGAGTCAGTACTGCGGCTACTGCAAACCTTTTCCTCATCGCGGCGTCTCCCTCGTGACGTATCCCGGCTGTCCTGCGACAATGGCAGCGATGTTTCGCGCAGAGACCCTGTCCTTCCCTTCTTCTGGAGAGAAGTAATTGCTATGGGCTTCGATATCCAACTTCGAGTCCAGCACGTTGGGGAAGGAAGGCTGAACCACCTCCGGTCCAGGCAAGGTCTCGAATCTGTTGGCGCCGAACGCCTTGCTTGCCGGATCCTTGCCGAACCAGATGTCGTCGTCACCCTGGTCGGCAATTTCTGCCATGAGGTACGCGCCAGGCGGCCCTCCTCCGAGGAGCCCCATGGTTCCGGCCAAAGCTTCCATTTTCGAAGGGAGTTTGGTGACGATGTCGTTCTCGGCCGCTCCCACCCAGACGTGCTCCTTGCCTACGCCCAGGTCTTCCGCCCTGTCGACGCCAACGCCGGGACTTCCGACGAGGATGATGTCGTCAGCCCCCGGAATCCCTCCTGGCTCCTGTGCGGCGGCCCCCACCAGTCGAGAGCCATAGGAATGTCCAATGGCGGTGATATGGGAATCGGTGTTCTCATTGGTTGCCGAAATTCCACTCATGAAACTGTTGTACGCGGGAGCGCCGCGCTCGGCGTCGACCGTAGTCATCACATCGATCGATTGGGGGGCATCGTAACCTAGCCATACGATCGCGGATGAGGAGGGGTCAATATCCTGGGCGCCCGTTGCTGTTTCGAAGGCGCGTTTCACTGTGCCGTCGGCAAAATCGGCGTTGAATTTAGTGCCCAAGCCGGGCACATAAGCCGAGACGTTCTTTGAGGTGTCAGGGTTTCCGAAGGCGACGATCGCCCTCCCGTTTCCTTCGAGACCAATTCCGAGGAGGAACATCGGCGGCTGGCTTCCCGAGTTGAGCTTGTTCTGGATACCTTTCAGTCCGCCGAGCTTGTCTATGGAAGCCTCGTCGTGCCGGCCTTCCAACTGTGCGATGAGAAGGTGGATGTTCTCCCGGTTCACCTCGTCCCGGACCGCTGACGGGATGCCGTCCAAGTTGCCGATGACTTCCGGAAAGGCCGTCCTGTACTCCTCGCGCTCCTCGTTGCTGAGGCTGTCCCACCACTCCTTGCGGTCGGCCGGCGACTTGTCCAACGGGATCTGATCCTGAAGGTATTTGCTGGCGGCCGAACTGACAGCGTCGACATCGTCTGCCACATTTGCCCACGTCTTGGTGTCGACGTTCAGCCCCGGTGCCGCCTTGAGCTTGCGCAGTGCCTTGCTGTACCGATCGTCGATCTCCTGGGCTTCCCGTACGGCGTGGGCGATGCGGTCGGCGATGTCCACGGCTTTGGCGTGGTGTGGGTTCGGGTTCTTGAGCCGAGCGTCGCTCGGTAGCAGTCCCGGCGATTGGAAATTTGTGTTGTTGCCCGTGATTACGTAGGTGTTGCCCAGGACCGTGCCGCCAGCGATCGGCTCACCGGTGAGCTCGCTCTTACCGCCGGCGGGATACGTGACGGTGCCGTCTTCGTTCACGGAGTATGCCAGCGTGGCCGCATCGTCCAGTGCCTCAGTCAGGCGCCGCTTTGGAGCAGTGATTTCGGACGAGAAGCCGTCGAGAGCTCCGTTGATCAGACTGCACTCGACCTGGGTGTAGTGGAAGTTCTCCGACAGCTTCCGCAACTGCTTGAGCGCCGCGTCCGCAGCCTCGCCCGCGTTGGCCTTCCGCATGGCCGCGGTAATCTGGTTGTCGATGCGGTCCTTGGCCGAGTCGGCCATGGCGCTGATCGCACGGTACCCGTCCGCTGCTTCCGCGTACTCGGTCGGTTTGAGGGCCTTGAGCGTCAGGTGGTCCATTCTTGCGGGTCACCGCTCCTTGGGCTGGCCGCCGGCGGGCGTATCCTGGTAGTACTCGGTCTTCAACTTGGCGATCTCGGCCTTGATGGCCTCGTCGGTCCGTAGCTGGTCATTTCCCGATTTCTCGAGCACGTTGGCAAGCCCGTCGCATACCTTGCTGACATCCTTGACGTAGCGCCTCCAGGAATCGTAGACATCCTGCTGGGCTGCCGAGGTCAGGCACCCCGACTCCTTCCCGAGTCCCTTCTGGCCCAACTCCGCCTTCATCCAGGCCTTGTCAAGGTCTTCCCGCAACGAGCCGACGCCTTCCCCCGCCTTGGTCCACGCCGTCTTGTCGGATCTCAGCTTGCCGGCACCGCCGCCGCTACCACCGGAAGTGGAATCTCCGGGGTCGGCGGGTAGTTGGTTGAGCTGCATCTGCGTGGTGTGCCGCTCGACCGCCGCGGTCTTGAGCTGCTCCCACTCATCCCACGCCATGCGTGGCCCCCTCCCTGTGCCTCGTCGTACACCGACGAGCGGATATGAACGTGCGACAGCAACGTTTTGCTGATCGAGAAGTACCGTAGCGCCCGTTCATCACGTGTCCCATCTGCACCGGTAACCATCGCGCCTGAGTATCTGTACTCATGCGGAACCAGGGCCTCGGTCGGAAGAGTCGACGCTGCCTGGTGCGCTCGGGGCCGAATGCGGAGGATGCGTGAACCCTGTATCTGTGCAAGGCAATTGGCGCGGATAGATCCAGGCCGCATGGAATGACGCTGCAGGGGCCCGACGCTTGCGTATGGCTGCGGAAACCGTGATCGCCGCTCCGAGGAGTACCGCCGTCCCGATACCCAGAGTGATCCAGAGGGTGCTGTCGTCGTCCTTCGGCGCGGAGGCCGTCGTGGCGGAGTGATCATCCTTTGCCGACGCATCAGTGCCGTTGGATCTGGAGGCGTCGGGAGACGGCGACTGCGACGCTGCGGCTGCGAGGTCCGGGAGGGGGTACTCGTCGGCGGGGCCCGGATCGCCAGGGTTCTGCAGAGCGATGCGGGGGCGTACGGCACCGTAGCCAAGGTAGTCGGTGCGCTCCTTGCTGCTCTTGGGCTTGCTTGCCGTGTTGAGCATGACCCTGAGTACCTGGTTGTTCGTCCAGTCGGGGTGCTTGGACCAGATCAGTGCTGCGGAGGCGGAGGCGAGGGCGGTGGCGTCGCTGGTGCCGTGCGTCTTGCACAGTTCCGTGCCGCCGAGACAGGCAGCGAACATGTCCTCGCCCGGCGCGACCAGGTCGACTTGGGGGCCGTGCTGAGATTCCTTCGTCGCCTTGACGTTTCTGTCGATTGCCCCGACGCCCACCACGCCAGGAGTCGCTGCCGGATATTCCAGTTCGTTGAGAGCATCGCCGGTGTTGCCCACTCCCGCGAAGATCAGCTTGCCCTTGGACAGCGCGTAGGCGACGGACTCGGTCAGCTCCCGCGAGTGCTCGGTGCTGCCCTGCGAGATGTTGATGACTTGGGCGTTCGAATCCGCTGCGTACCGGATGGCCTTGGCCATGTAGGTGGGGTAGTCGTCCGGATTACCGTCACTACGGCTGCGCTCGATGAAGTCCGGGATGCGGATCGGCAGGATCTTCGCGCCCGGGGCTAGGCCGTAGGTGCCCGTGGTGGAGCCTTTGGCTCCGGTTCCGGCGATGAGGACGGCCAAGGTAGTGCCGTGGCCGTCGTAGTCTGTGCGTTCGTTGCCCGGGTGCTTGGAGAAGTCCTTCCCAGCCCCTACTTGGCCGCGTAGGTCGGCGATGTCGGCCTGGACGCCGGTGTCGATCACGGCGACAGTGACGCCCTTGCCCGTGGTGGTTTCCCACATCTGCTCGGCCCGCATGGCGTCGAGATGCCACTGCCGGTCGCGCATGGTGTCAGCGTGCGCGGGCCACACGGCAACGCTCGCCAACAGGGCCCCGGTGACGGCCGACACGGCCTGGCCGCGCCGTCTGGCCTGCGTCCTGCGAGTGCGCATGGTCATCCTTCTCGTCGTGCGAGTCCGTCAGGCCCACCCGGCAGGTGCGGCATGCTCGGTCGGTCGTCTCCGTCCGCCGCCCGGCGACTCGCGTGGCTGCGAGGGCGCTCATCGTTGGTCGGGCGGTCACCACGGTTCGGATCAGCGGCGGATGCGCCGCGGGCTGTTCCGCCGCTGTGCGGCAGTGCACTGTCTGCGGTCGCTCCACGTACGAGTCCGGCCCCTCCCGAGGTGAACCCTGACCGTCCACGCTGTCGCGACGGCTTGGGCTGCCCGCCGACGATCCCACCGGACTGCGCAGGCGTTCGGGGTCCGTTCAAGGTGCTTTTGCGGTTCGCCGTTCGGCCTTCGCCACGGAGCGGCGTGGCGCCAGGGCCCGCACCACCCGACGCAGCGCCACGGCCCATGGGTGTCTGCGGCTGGCTTGGAGTACCGCCGATAATGGTGCCGCGTGGAATTGCACCAGTCGGCTGTCCGAAAGGCGGCGAGACGGGACGGCCGCCGGTGATTCCGTTGGTACTCCTGGCCGGGCTGGGGCCGACTGGCCCGCGACCGGGGAAGGGCTGGTTACCGGACATACTGGGGCCGAAGGGGTCGGAGAGTCCGAGCCCCGGTGTGCGCGGACTGGCGGACGTAACCGGTCCGGACGGCGTAGACAGTGGGCCCCGGCTTCCGTACACGGGTCGCTCTCCACCTCCCCGGGCGCCCGGCGGAAGCCCTGCCCCGCCTCCGAACGCAGGCGGAAGCAAGCCGGTGGACGAGGGGGGCCTGCCTTCCGGGCCGCCCGGTCCTGACGGCGGCACCGAGGCGGCCGAATGAATCGTCGGAGCGGATGGAAGCGTTTCTACGCTGTCGATCGCCGTGTTCGTCGTGTCCGAGTGAGGTCTCGGCGGCGTATCCGGTGCAACGGCCAGGTCCGTCAGGTGGCGCGGCGTGGACCCCGTCGGCATTGAACTTGTCCCGCTCACGCCGGGGTCTGCGCCTATTTCCCGACCTGGCGTCTCCGCTCGCGCGACCGTCTCCTGGTATGTCCCGCCACCAGCAGTGGGGGCGGAAACGTGGGTTCCGCTATCGATCTTGGTCGGCACGAACCGCTCCGGCAGTTCCGGAAATTCAGGCGCCTCCAGCGCGTCGATCTGCTCCGTCGAGGCCGTGTACGACTGGGCCAGCTTGATGATCAGGCCGGCGGCGTCGGCGCTGTCGTTGGTGTACTGGGTCTTGGCCGTGTCCACTTCGGTGTCCGAGGGGCCGTCGTCGTGGTTGCCGACGTCCGTCGCCTTCGCAGCGTGAGCGTCGAGCACCGACCGCGCGGTGGCGCTCTGCTTTCGCAGGATCTCCAGCTGGGGCTTGACCTCGTGGAGCGTGTCCGCGGCGTGGCCGAGCCACTTGCCCGCGGTCTCGCTGTAGTCCCCCAGGCCCAGAGCGGCCAGCGCGGCCTTGTGGCACCACGTCCGGAACGCCTCGCCGCCCTCACCGTCCCACTCGACCGCCATGCTGTGCGTGTGCAGGTCGCCGCCGATGTCCTTGATTGTCTTGGCGGCCTGGGTCAGCAGTTCGCCAAGCTCCGTGGCTGTCGCACCGTCCGCGGGCTCGACCATGGCCCATAGCTGTTCCGGGTCGTGGGCCAGGAATCGGGTCTCCCTGACCATCTGCCAAGCACGGCTGCCCCAGTCAGACATGGAGTTGTCCCGCCTTCCCCGCCGCGGTCACCGTGCTGCCGCTCTTCGCCGACACCGACATCACAGGCCGCCAGCTTCCTCATCCGCCGGCTGGGATCCCTGCTGGTCACGGGCCGATCCGTTCGACCCGCCGCTGGTGCGTGCCCTCGCCCCCGGACCCATCTCGTCGGCAATCAACTTGTCTGTCTCGACCCGGATCCGTCTCAAGCGGTCGCGGATGTCGTCGTCAAGGTTGTGATAACCGCTCTTCGACGCGTCGACCGTGGCGACCAGCCCCTCGATCTGCAGCGCCAGCATCTTGGACAGCTGCTCCAGACGGGAGTGCACACGGGTATAGGAGGCGTGCAGCGCGTCGGCCTCGTCGAAGCTTCCCAGCCGTCCTTTCGGCAGGCCACCATCAGCGATTCTGTGCGGGGCTGCCTTCGACTCCTCCAGCTGGGTCAGGAGATCATCGACCCGCTTCTTGAAGGTCGTCAGCGTCTCGCCCTCGACACGCAGCGCCTGCGCCACGGCGGCACCGATACCGGCGAGGGGCCCGGGACCCGACGCGGTAATCGCGCCGCCAGCCGCTTCCAGCGCAGCGGCAGTTGCCTGCGGATCCCCCGTGCTGTCGACCGCCACCGCTTCCTCCCCGTACAGCACGTCGCCCAGCGAATACCTCAGCCGCTCACTGACAGTGCCCCATTCGTAACAGATGCAACTCAGCAAGATAGCTGTGATCTTGCATCTCAGTGGAATCCTGCTGCCACCAAGGCGTGAAGCTGGCTGAAAGCCAATCCCGCCGAGGCCTGGTGTCGCTCCGCCGCTGCCCCGTGAGACCTCCTGCACCGCGCCGGTTGAGCGAGAGCCAGCTGTTCGACTGGACGAAGAGAGTGTGCCGCGAATGGCCGATGCGAGACGTAGCCGACTGCCCGTTCAACGAAGCTGTACTGAAGGACCCCGCTGTGGCCACTGTGGCAGCAGGGCACCTGCGGGGGCATGAGCACGAGTACTCAGTTTGGGGTGTCGGATCGCACGGATACAGCGGGTTGAGGGTGACCGGTGACCAGGATGTGGAGGAGTTAGAGCACGATGGCGGAAGCGTGTTCTCCGCGGTTTCAGGGCCGCCGTGCAGTACGCGAGCGCTGCCGGGGCCGCGCAGTCCGCGAGTACCACCTGCGCCTACCGGCGCGGCGAGTTCTCCGCCACGCCCGCCGTGATCGTCCGCTCCGTCGAGGCGGCGGTGTGCCGCGTCATCTTCGACACGCCAAGCGCGACTATGCGCTTGGTGAGGCCGCCACCTCGGAGGGCTGGGGTGCAACCGCGCGTATCTCCATCTCGATGCGCAGATCACCCTCTCTGTGAGTCTTGGGGGAGACCCGAGTCCTGCACCTGGAAGCCGTGAAGGTCATGCACAGCTCGACCAGCACTTGCAGCCGCCGCGCGGCCGTCCCCACTCCTGGAGTTTGACCTGGGCGCAGGCGGTCGACCAAGTCGCTGTCCTGGCCACGATGGGGGAGCGGGGCCGCCGTAAGCAAAGGCGGCTGCGCGACATGGACCACCGACCGGAAAGCAAAGGCCTGTCCACACCCAAACCCGCAGGGCTGCAGCGACCGGCTGCAGCCCTGTGCGCGGTCACATGGCGAGCCCAGGTCGGTCACGCGCGACCGTGCCTACGGCGGCTTACATCACGACAATGCCGACTGGCACTCCTCGCACCGTCGTACCGCCTGCCGTGTGGTGTTCCCCTCTGTCGCGGTCGCCGGGTGGCTACTGCTCAACCGGTCCCAGAGCCCGTGCGGCGGTTCGGGGATCCAGCCACAGCGCGGGGCCGTTACCAACTCCTCGGTCAGGTGGGCGCAGGCCCCGGGCCGGTGCGCGTACCGCGTCGGCGAGATCAGGATCGTGTCCGCGGGGAAGCGCCGCCACTCCTGCCTGTGCTGCGGTACAGCACGTCTTTCCGATACGACCCCGTTTGGCAAGCAGGCGCATCCCAACCCGACGATGCATTCACACCGGTCGCACCGCTCTTCCTTCACAGCCGCACCCCGCCCTCAGCCCGTATTGGTGTCCACCCGGTAGACGATCTTCCCATCGAACTCCGCGAATCCCAGCGACTTGTAGAAGGCCCGCGCGTTCGGGTTGTCGCGGTCCGTCATCCACTCGACCCGGCTGCACCCGGGGCGTGCGGCGGCCAGGGCACGGAGCTCGTCCATGAGGCGGGCGCCAACGCCCTGGCGGCGGAGGGTGTCGCGGACGTAGAGCTCCTTCAGAAACAAGGAGTGGGAGGAGCCGGCCGCTGGCCAGAGGAACGAGTAGGCGGCGAGCCCGACGAGGTTGCCAGCCCCGTCCTCGACCAGGAGCGCGGACGCCAGCGGTGGCGAGCCGAAGAGCGCCTCCTCCACCTGGGAGTGGCGTTCGTCGAGCGGCTGGATCTCGGTCGATCCGTAGAACCGCTCGATCTCCTCGATCAGTTCGGCTACGGCCACGATGTCCCGCCTGTCAGCGGGGCGGATCGTCACGGTCATCGACATCTCCTGTCGCTCTTCCATCGCTTCACTCGTTCATTCCAACGCGTGATCCTGCCGTGGCGGCACGGCTCATGGCTACAGGGGCGGGGCCGCCGGATCCCAGCCATGCCGACGTAGGGAGCCCTGGACATGCCGGATGAGGTACTCCAGGTCCGCGCAGTAAACGGACGGATTCTGGTAGCCGCGGGCGGTGCTGAAGCGATGCGGGAGGTAGCCTCCGCCGCACACCTCCACCAGAGGGCAGTCCTGGCATTCCTCAGCGAGCGTGGCCTTCCCGTACTGCCGGTGCAGGAGCTTTGGATGGTGAAGGACCTCGTCGAAGGACTGCCTGAAGACGTCGATCCCCAGCCAGGAGGCGCCTTCCTCGACGGACCGCAGGGTGTCCACGCCCTCGACCGTGCCGTCGGACTCGATCACGACACTCGTCGGCGGGGCCAGACCCAGGGATTCCACCGAGCCGCGCACGCCGGAGCTGAGCGCCACGATGTCCTCCAGCATCCGTATGCCGTGCCTGTCTTCGGGCCGGGCAAGCCAGGCGTCGTAGACGCGGCTCATCCACACCCCGTACTCGGGCACGCTCGGATCGCCGCGGTGCGGTGGCTCGTCGTGCGTCCCGTGCGGCAGACCGAAGTCGATCACCGGAGGCTCGAACGACGCCAGGTAGTCGTGGATCTCGATCGGGTCGTTGGCCAGGTCCACAACGGCGAGCACTCCTGCGAACAGGTGGGGTCGGGACCGCAGGAGGTCGATGCCGCGTACGGCCGAGGCGGCGCTCGACCGGGAGGCATGGGTCAGCCGATGCCGATCGTTCGCGGACGCCGGCCCGTCGAGGCTGACGCCCACGACAACCTCGTACCGCTCGAAGAGGTCCAGCCACGGCTCCGTGAGAAGCGTCCCGTTGGTCTGCAGCTCGAAACGTACCTCCACACCGGCCGTAACACCCTCCCGTACGGCGCCGAGCAGGTCAGCCATGTGCCGGGGGCCGGCGAGTAGGGGCTCTTCACCGTGCAGAACGACATGCACGCCCGGCAGGCCGTGCGCCGCGGCGTGCTCACCGATCCTCCGCCCGGCCGCCCGTGCAATATCCACACTCATTCGGGCGGGTAGACGCTGCCACGCCTGGTCCGCGGAGTTGAAGACGTAGCAGTAGTCGCAGTTGATGTTGCAGCGATTGGCAACCTTGAGAATGAAGGACCGAAAGGGAGCGATGTTCTCGCGCGGCGTCATCGAGCGGGAGAGCTCACAGGGGCCAGGTCCAGATCAGTGAAGCCTGGTGACCACCTTCGCCTGTACGGTTCGCCGCAGTCCGCTCGGCTGCCAGTCGCTGCCGTACACGGGCGGCGACGCGGTCCAGGACAACCGAGCCCTGCGTGGGTTCCGGGGCCACGGGCGTCACCGGGGCCAGCGGCGTGGGAACGGACGTGCGTGACAGCATTCAACGCTCCTCGTGACGGTGCGCCGGCGGTTGAGTCGGCAGATCGACCCGCAACGTAGCAGTCCCACTACCTACGATGGCATGCCCAATCCGGCCACAAGCTCGGCTCAACCCGCCTGCGACACAAGCAGCCGCTCGACAGAGTCGGCCGCCCCGTTCGCGCCCAATCGCCGGTACACGGCGAGTGCTTCGCTCAGCGAGCCCTCAGCCTGCGCGGGTCCGTCTGCCATCCAGTCGCAGCGTCCGATCCCTTCCAGCGCCCGCGCCTGCTCCAACGGACAGCGGATGTCCCGAGCCAACCCCAGCGCCTGCTCGAAATATCCCCGCGAGGCGGCCCAGTCACCAGAAGCGTGCAGCAGCATCCCCCAGTGGTTCAGGACCTCAGCCTCCCCGCACCGGTCGCCGAGCTCCCGCAAAATCTCCAGGCTCTGCTGGAACGCCTCGAAAGCATGGTCCTGCTCCGCGACGATTCCGTGCGCCACACCCAACTCGCTTAGCGTGGCGGCCTCTCCGCCACGGCTACCGAGAACACGGTACGAACCCAGGGCATCCTCCAACACACGGATCGCCTCGGTGACGTTCCCTTCCATGCGGTCCAGCACCCCGAGGTGGCGGACGCTGTTCGCGCGCCCGAACCGCTCGCCGAGCTCGGTGTAGTGCTCCAGCGCCTGGGCATGGGCCTCCCGTGCCCCGGGCAGGTCGCCGGTCAGCCGCCGTACGACGCCAAGCTCGTTGAGGGCGTACGCCTGGTGGACCCGGTCGTCGAGCTCCTGATAGATGTCGAACGCCTGACGGTGCCGCAGCGTGGCCAGCTCATACTCACCCATGAGGCAGTGCACGATGCCCAGGTCCCGCAGCGAGTTGGCCTCTCCGTAGCGGTCACCCAGCTCGCGATAGATCGACAGAGCCTCGGCCTGCTCCTCCACCGCCACGTCGAACTGGCTTGTCTGCCGACGCACCATGCCGAGGTCCGCGAGCGCGTTCGCCTGGCCGAGCCGGTCGCCGATGTCGCGGTAGAGGGCGAGGGCCTCGGTCTGGGCGCGGGCCGCGGCGTCGTTGTCCGCGATCATGTACGAGACGATGCCCGCCTGGTTCAGAGCGTCTGCCTTGCCGCGTCGCTCGCCGACTGCCTCGTACTCCGTAACCGCCTCGTTCAGGGCCTCGATCGCCTCAGGGTAGGCGGCCATGAAGCGCCGTACGACTCCGACCTCGGCGAGCGCGCAGGCCAGCGCGCGCCGGTCGCCGGTGTGCCGGGCGGCCTCGGCGGCCGTGCGGTGAAGGCTGACGGCCTGGTCCCACGGGCCGGCCTGCCGCAGGAAGGGGGCCATGGCCGCGGCCATACGGATGACCAGCTCATGCAGCGCGAGATTGTTCGCTCGCCGGATGCAGGCAAGGACGTTCGCCCGCTCGTTCTCCAGCCAGCCCAGGGCCGCCGTACGCGACTCCATGGGCGGCGTCTCCACCTGCGCGGCGACGCCTGGTGGCGCCGGTGTGGCAGCGCCACCGCGAAGGATGTGTCCGTTCGCGACAGAGAGGGCGGCCAAGTAGTAGGTGCACACGCGCTGAACGGCCTGAACTTGTTCCATGGTGCCTCCCTCGTCGGCGAGACCGCGGGCGTAGTCGCGTAAGAGGTCATGAAGCCGGTAACGGCTTCCAGGGTGTTCGTCGATCAGATGGGCGTCGTAGAGCGCGTCGAGTTGTTCGTGCGCCGCGGCCACCGAGACTGAGCCGAGCGCGGCACCGGCGTAGGTGTCGAGGTCGGTACCAGGGTAGAAGCCGAGACGCTGGAAGAAGCGCTGCCGCTCCGGCGCGAGGTCCCGGTAGGACAGGTCGAACGTCGCGGCGACCGCGCGCTCCCCGGCCCGGAGTTCTCCCAGCCGGTCCCGTGCCGCCACCAGCCGCGCCCGCAGGTCCTCGGCGCTCCACGACGGGTGATGGCGCAGCCGCGCTGCAAGCAACGAAACCCCCAGCGGCAAATATCCGCACAGCCCCACCAGCTCCGCGAGCACGGCATGGTCGAGCGAGTCCGCCGGCCGCCCGCTGAGGCGTACGAAGAGGTCGACCGAGTGCTCCGGCGGCAATGCCGCCACCGGCAGGACCACCTCCTCGTACGCCGCCAGTCGCTTCCGGCTGGTCACCAGCACGAGACAGCCGCTCCCGCCCGGGAGCAGAGGCTCAAACTGGCGATAGCTGGCCGCGTTGTCGAGGATGAGGAGCGCCTTCTTGTCCGCGAGCCGACTCCGCCACATGGCCGCCCGCGCCTCGGCGACCGCGCCCACGTCGTTGCCGACGGGAATCCGCTGTACAGGCACCCCGGTCGCGGCCAGCAACGAAGCCAGCGCCTCGGTGGCCTGCACCGGCGCGCGTCCAGTCGTGTGCCCGTTGAGGTTCACGAACAGCTGCCCGTCCGGGAATCGTTCCGACAGCACATGACCGGCGTGCACGGCGAACGTTGTTTTGCCGACCCCCGGCATTCCGTCGATCACATGCACGGGCAGCGCCGAGCCGCTTTCCTGCGAGATCCTCACGGACCGGACCAGCGCCTCGAGTTCAGCGCTCCGGTCGGTGAACGCCGCGGTGTCGCATGGCAGCGACCGCAGCACCAGGGCGGCCCCTGGAGGTTCCG
Organism: Streptomyces sp. NPDC057963; assembly: GCF_042887155.1. Classification (NCBI taxonomy): domain Bacteria; kingdom Bacillati; phylum Actinomycetota; class Actinomycetes; order Kitasatosporales; family Streptomycetaceae; genus Streptomyces; species Streptomyces sp. NPDC057963. Next base: position 295,955 of record NZ_JBHVPX010000006.1, on the reverse strand, counting down.
ACCCGTTCCCCGGCTGATGCGGCTCAGGGGACCGCAGGGGCGTGCGGGTCTCCGACAGCGCGGCGAGCAGCATGGTCAGCCCGACCGTGGCCCCGCCCAGCACTGCGAACGAGAACCAGGCATGCCGCTGCAACCACCCCAACCAGCCTGGCCACTCCGACTCGGACACCGCGTTCGTGACGAGTCCCACGAGCATCGTTGTAACGGCACCCCCGGCTGCCACGACGCCGATCGTGATCCCCCGCCGGAGTCTCATGCGCGGGCCGCCCGTCCACCGAGCGGAAAGACCGAATCCGTCTTGCTACCGAGGGCACGACACATCGAACCGAGAATAGCCCTGACCACGAAGCCCCCCGAGTCCGACACCCCAACTCCCCAAGCGCATCAGCTATGGAGGACCTTGGCAAGGCCACCTCTACGCCAATAAACGCCCTGCTTCAGGCCGCTTGCCTCAGAGGAGGAAGGCGCCCGGGCTTTCCCCGGCTCGGATTTCTAAGGTGGCTCCGTCCCACCCGGCCCGTTCGGCGGTCGATGCGCCTAGATTCCGGGCTGGACGACATGACTCTGGAGGTCCTTAGAGAGGTCAGTGGCCTGCTGCACCAATAAGCCAGCGTGCCCGGTTGCGAAGCCGCAGACCGGGCACTGGCTGTTACCTATCAGAGATGGCAAACCGCGCAGGCGGCATCGTCGTCGTCATCGTCTAGTGCGTTGGACAGGATTTCCAGCAACGGACGGTTCGGCTTCTGCCGCTTAGCCGCACGCTCAAGTGCCACCTGATGCTTAGCCTCGATGTCCTCTCGCCGCTCTATCAATTCGTCGAGAGACTCCCCCTGTGACCAGGTGTACTTGCGGTCCTGCATGGCCGTGTCCTGGTGTTTGACCTTGTTCTCGTAAGCTATGGCCTTCTCAAAGAGCTCCGGATGCCGGTCCTTCAGTCCAACCCACTCATGCTTACGCTGGAAGAAGCAGAAGTAGCAGCCGGATCGGGTGCGCCACTCGTAGTAGCCGGGGAGGCCGATGCCAGCCTCGTCGAGGATTCGATCCACTCCCGCGCGATCAATACCGTCCTCGCGGAAGGGGAAGACGGCGGTGATGTTCGGCTTGGTGCTGACGTAGCCGAGTCGGTTCTCGTCGGCCCGGATCGCCACGTACGAGATGGCCTCGTCGTCGCCGATCCATTCCTCAAGAGGCTTGATCTTCAGGTTCTTGGTGCACCAGCGCATCTGGGGGCTGGGCAGCGTCCCCTGGTAGACCTCAAGCCAGTGATCGAAGTCCCGGGACGAGTTGAGTCGCTCGATGGGCTTGCCGAGGGCGCCTTCGAGACGGTTGAGGTACTCATATGTCTCGGGCAGCTCGGCGCCGGTGTCGCAGAAGAAGTACTCCATCTCCGGTACGCGGTCTCGCATGTAGATCGCGAGAGATGAGGAGTCCTTGCCTCCCGAGATACCGAGTACGTGGCGCTTCTTGCTGTTGGAGCTGTCGGTGTCTGTCACAGCTGCTCCTTCTGCTCGGATGCGACGCTGTCCTGGCCGGACAGGTGCTCGGCCAGGGCGGCAAGCAGGATGCGTGCGCCGTCGGGGCCCAGTGCTTCCTCAGCTTGCCTGATGACACTGACAACGAGCTCGTCTGCGGCATTCCGCGACTTCTTCGGGACATGGATAAGCGTGCGCTCTTCCGTTCCCTGTGGGGTGGTGAGGGTCAGCAGGCGAGTGTCGATCTGGCGCTGCTTCGGCTTAGAGCGCTTGCTGACTTCCCTGACGGCCTCGTCGGCCGGCTCCTCCTCCACGGCGTTGTAGAGGTGGCTCACGCGGTCCAGCGCGCGCGCCCTGTCCCGTACTACTCGGGGGAAGACGTCCACGTCACGGTCTGTCCAGTCGCCGAGTGCCTGGTTGACGAGTTGGACCACAACCGTCCCGAGCCAGTCGTCATCGGGAAGCATCTCGTTGAGCACTCGAGTCACAAAGCCGTGGAGGCTGACTTCGAGCGAGGCGTCGGCGAAGCCGCGCATGCGCTCAGCCAGGCCAACCCGCAGTTCGCCGATACTCGACGCGGGGAGTCGAAATTCCTGCGCCAACGTATTCACCACGTGCTGGCACAAGCTCGCGCTGGCGTCGGTGAGCTCGTTTAGCGCAGCCGTGAGGCGTACGACGTATGCCTCCGCTGTCTCGGAGTCCTTCCGCGTGCTTGGGGTGACCTTCTCAAAGCCGAGTGCCTCGGGGAGTTCCTCGAAGACCAACTGGTCCGGGTCGGTCGCTTCGGATAGCACCTTGCGGACCACGAGGGTGTCTTCGCTGAGTCGGCGGGTCTTGCGCGAGTATTGGTCCAGGACCATCACTCGTTCCAGCATCCCGCGGGTGACCGCCAGCAGTGCCGGGTTCCGGTTGGCTCGGCTACGGGGGATGTCGACGCCAAGCGACGTGACGAGGCCATCGAGTACGAGTCGGCGCTGGCCGCGGTCGGCCGGAGTCGCCTTGAGCGCGAAACGCTCCGGATTGACGTTCAGGCGCTCCATGATCGGGGCGGTGAGACGAGGGCAGTAGTTGCCTTCCTCGAAGACCGCAACGTCGTTGCCGCGCAAGACGAGCGCTGCGACGACCAGGATCGGGACAACGCCAGCCTTCACGCCGTACGGAGGAGCCATGAGCCGCTCGTAGATCTCTACGAGGTTGGTTGGCTCCGTGGCTTCGCTCAGTGCCGCCTCGAGAGCCTCCCAGACAGGCATGATGCTCTCGTTCGTGGCAGCACTCGGGCGGGACATGCCGTGTGTGTGGATGCTGCCTTCAGAGTTCTGACCGCCGTTGACCTCGCCAGCGGCGCGATGCAGTCCGAGGTGCTCAACGACGCCGTCGTACAAGGCACGTTCTGCGGGGAACTTGTCGTGAGGCCAACCGAGCAGGGGCAGCCCTGTCTTCTCGATCATCGACGTGAGGACTTCGCGGCGCGTGCGGGCTGCGTTGCTGGTGAGCTGGTGGCGGCCCACCATCTCGTTCCGTACGTGAGGGGTCTGGTGATAGACCACGTTGCACGCTTCGGATACGAGCCCTGCGTAGCTGCGGGCCTTGAGCTGCTGGGCCGGTTGCCCGTCGGTCTCCTCGCCGCTCTTCCACAAGTACCAGCTCGACTCATCGCTTCCCGGGCGGAATGCTTCGGCGAGCATGGCGGTGATGCGCTGGGAGAACTCTCCGGCCCGTTCGTTGATCTCCCGCCGGGCGACGTGGTCGAGCTCCTCATCGCTCATAAGGTCCTGAAGCGCCACGAGGGTGTTGCCGACGTTCAGTACCGCCTGGGGGTTCTTGGTCACACCGATGACGACCGGGAGCGGTGAGTCGACCCGGGGGGTGCTCTTCAGATCACCGAAGTGGAAGACGAGCATCCCGTCGGCCGCATCCTGCACGACCTTGGGGCCTCGTAGCTTCTCGGTCTGGTGGCTGACGGCGGTCACGAAGTGCCGCTGCATGCCGGTGAGCTGGCTGTGCGCGCCCGCAGCAACCGCGTTCGGGAGGACATTTGTCCCGAGGTGCTTGTTGAAGTAGCGCACTACGTCGTCGGGTTGGAGCTGGATAGCGATCTCGCGCACCCGGGCATCGATGTCGACGTCGGTGCCTTGCCAGATCCGGTATTCGTCGCTGTATGAGCGGTGGACGACGAGCCCGTCCTCCACCAGCTTGTCGAGCCTCTTCTTCAGCTGGTCGAACCGCTTTGTGTCGGTCGCGTCGGTCGGGTCGTTCAGTGCGAACTGGATCATCGCCGGCGTGGCGCGCAGGAGTCCGTCGGCGTCGATGAGGTTGAGTACGCCGATCGCCTTGAGTAGTTCCTGATCGGCTTCGGGGAGCCCGTGGGCTTCCTCGAGGCGGGCGTTGATCTCCAGCCATCGGCTCGCCTTGGAGGAGGCGAGGATCGTGGTGCGCCCGGCGGAGAAGAAGAAGTCGTACAGCTGCGGGATCCGGATCGTCGAAGCGCGCTCCGGCGCCTCGTCCGCGCAGGTGTCGAGAGTGCGTCGCACCGTGTGGGGCTCGTCGTTGACGAGGAAGCCACTGAGGCTTCGGTCGTTCTGGCCGATCTGTGTCGCCATGAGTGGGGCTGCTACGGCGGTGAGCGGGTGCAGCGGGTACAGGTTGGCGAATGACTCCGCGGTGATATCGACGACGGAGTGCAGAGAATGCTGGCGCCAGATGCCGTGGGCCGCCTGCGCCTGCGCGGCTACGAGCTTCCTCCCCTGTTCCTGCACCGATGCGTGGGCCAGTTTCCTCTGTAGAAGGTAGACCGCGTCACCGAGGTTGGGGGCGAAGGTGACGTCCTCGAAGCGCCCTTGGATCTTGGCCCATTCCTGGGTCTGGACGGAGTTGGACTGAGAGGCGTAGTCCGTAAAAGCCAGGTGCTGCAGGGTGAACATGAAGAGCGGCAGCCCCTTGGCGCCGGCGCTCTTCTCCGCGAGGATTTGGAGCAAGTAGACATCGCTCTCGGCATGGCTGCCCTCGCCGCTGGAGACGAGATATTCCAGCGTCTTGCCGAACTCATCGATGATCAGGAGAAGCGGTGCCTTGCCGCACAGCGTGGTGACTGCGTGCAGCAGGCTGTCGGTCGTCGGGATGTCGGTCTCCGCGCAGGCAGCCATGGCCGTCGCGACGTCCTTCGGTACGCGCTTCCTCCACCTGCGGTCCACAGCGGTCTGAAGGGCCCGGTGGATGGTGTCGGCCAGTGGTTCTCTGCGTGCTGTGGTGACAGCTCCCAGGAAACCTTCTGCCGCGAGCGCCTCACGGTTCTCTGCGATCTCCTGCGCCAATGCGGCGTTGGTCGCAGCTACCGCCTCGTAAGCAGTGGTTCGACGCTCAGCGTCGTGACCCAGGAATGCGTCGATCAGGTTCGACAGAGTCGACTTGCCGGAGCCGTAGGGCCCGGTGAAGGACCAGGCGCGATTGCGCTTGAGATCTCCCAGGGCATTGCCAACGCGGTCCAGGACGTCGCCAGCGCGCACGCCGACGTACGGGGAGTGGAGGTCCTGGACTCGGACGTCGCGTTCCAGGTTGGTGGAACGGAACTCCGTTCCGACGAAGCTGATTCCTGTAGGGATCTGGATTCCCGCGCCTTTCCGCTTGGTGCGGGAAGTTGGCTTGGTGGCCGTGGTCACGCGAGCTCCTTGATCATGTCGGGCTGCTGGGGGATCTGCCCCTGTGCGGCCTCAGCGTCGTCGGCCGTGGTCTTATTCAGGCCGGGGTTCTGCTGTGCCCACTCCTCGGGAGAGGGGAAGCCTTCGCGGTCACGCACGCGGCCGTACTGCTCGTCGAGGATGTCCCAAGCGAGGGTCTCCGGGTTGTCCGCGAAGCGCAGGCTCCGCTGCCCGAGCGACTCCACGATCTCAAGCTGAGGGTGGCTCTCGACGAGGGCTTCGATCGACCTACCAAGCTCCGGCTCGCGCATGTGGAAAGCGCGGCCAGGCGCACCGGGCTCGCTGGCGAGACGGGCAAGCGAGATGGAGTCCGGCTTACGACTGAAGCGAGCCGCGTAGTCGAGACAAGCGTGCACGAGGACACGGGGCGGGAGGCTGGGGCGGATGCCGCTGGTAAAGCGGTACGTGCGCTCCTTGCCGCGGCCTCCTTGGAACTCCAGAAGTCCCAACTCACGGAAGGGGCACAGGAGGGAGTCCTCGAAGCTGCCGGGCGAGAGCGGGTTCGCGTCGGGGTCCGGCGCGTACATCTTGATGAAGCACTCGACGTCTCGGCTGATCGACTCAGGCGCCGGCCACTTGTCGCGGTCGAAGCTGTTGTGTACTTCACGCGTGATGAGGGTGGTCATTTCCTCGACCGTGACCCGAGCGAGCGGCGCGAGGTGGAACATCACGTACCAGCTTGGGGCGAGGCACTTGGCCTCCTTGCTTCCTGATACCAGCCACCAGTGCAACAACCAGAGGCTGCCCGTGTCCTCGAGGTAGGGGTCGGCGCCCTCTTCGTCCAGGAGCCATCGGGCACGCCATGTCGGGGTGGCTGCAAGCGCCCGCGCCTGTAGGTCGGCGCTGCGGTACTCGTGGCTGAGCTTGAACGCCTGCGACCAGTAACGCATGGAATAGACCATGTTCTTGCCCACCCCCAAGCGCACGAGCGCATCAGGGGAGTGGAAGAGCATCTCGTCCTTCTTGACCTGCAGGTATGCCTTGTGCAGCCAGCCGAAGCGCGGGGGGAAGCTCTCGTGCCTGTTGAATTTCAGTCCGACGATGTCGGAGGAGAGGCGGCCTTCTGGCATTACGGTCGAACCCTTCAGTTCAAGGTGAGAGTGCGAAGTCTTGGGGCGCCGGTCAAGGGCTGTCGGTGGGATACATAGCGGTGTGTACAGAGGTGACAGCCCCAACTGTGGCTTCAACGGCGCGGCGAATTTCCTGCTCTGTCGTGGCATAGCCCAACGAGAAGCGGATGGTGGAGTCGGCGTCCTCCCGGCTGAGACCCATGGCGACCAAGACATGGCTCGGGCTCGGTGCCCCGGCGGAGCACGCACTGCCATCGGATGCGGCTACGTCAGGCATCGCAGCGAGAAGCGCGTCGGCTGGGACACCCGGAAAGCTGATGCTCGTGACGCCGGGTAGCCGTGGTGCCGCTGCGCCATTGACGTGGCTTCCAGGGAGCTGCGCCAGGAGTTCGCCCTCCAGGAGATCGCGCAGCTTGGTGATGCGGGGTGCTTCATCGTCGAGCTGTCGGTGAACGGCCTCGGCTGCGGCTCCCATGCCGGCGATGCCAGGGACATTGAGCGTTCCAGCGCGCCAGCCGCGCTCATGGCCTCCGCCGAAGACCAGTGGGCGTTGAGTCAGAGGAGTGTTGCGACGAATGAACAGTGCGCCAACCCCCTGTGGCCCGCCGAACTTGTGGGCAGACAGTGAGAGTAGATCGACGTCGAGGTCACCCAGGTCGAGGGGAAGGCGGCCAACGTACTGTGTCGCGTCCGTGTGGACGAGCGCGCCTGCCAAGTGTGCGGCCTCGATCACGGGAACAAGATCGACGATCACTCCGGTCTCATTGTTCGCCAGCATGATGGAGACGAGGGCCACCCCGCCCTGTTGAAGCGCAGACCTGAAGGCATTCAGGCCGATCTGCCCCTCGCTGCCGACGGGCAAGATCGCGAGGCGCCCCGGAGCGTCCCCTGTGAGCGCTCGGGCGGTTTCCAGGACAGCCGGGTGCTCGACCGCCGAGGTGATGATGCAACCGCTCTGGGCATAAGCAGCCTGCAGCGCAAGGTTATTGGCTTCGGTTGCCCCCGAGGTGAAGATGAGCTCACCGGGGGAGCAGTTCAGCAGTTCAGCGACCTGACGACGTGCTTTGTCTACCCTGGTCGCAGCGTCACGGCCAGGGTGATGGATGCTGGAAGCATTGCCTACGGCGGTGAGGGCTTCGTATGTAGCCTTGAGTGCCGCCGGGCGCATTGGAGTGGTGGCGTTGTAGTCGAGGTACACCGACTGCACGCTGTATGCGTCTGATGCCATAGAGTGCCCCACCTGCCGCGATTCGCTCCTTACGTCACTCCTGGTGGCTGTTCTCGCCGGTAGCCCATGCTCCACCAGGAGCGCCCTGAGATCCTAACGGACGCACGTACCCCTTGAGGCAAGCTCGCTGGAACAACGCCTTTCAGCCACGCGGAGCATCGACATCGCTACGGTCCGAGCCGAAGATTTTCCGAGCGGCCCCCGAATGCCAGCACCCCGGTCTAGGCTTGATCGAGTGTTGCAGCTCATACGCGTCCGATGGTCATGGCGTGCGCCCTTGTCAAAGGGGGGTGGGTATGCGGTCGAGGTCGGGGGGCTCGCATCGCAGCACAAGCCGGATAGTGATGCATCCCTAGCGTGCGCGTCACAACACCGGTTTTCTCCCCGGCGGATGGTAAGGGTGCTGCGGCGGCTCTGCAGGTTCGCGGTGTCGTCAGACGAGATCACGGGAGATCATGGATGGAAGCGCGGGAGATCTTCGATGCTGCGCCGCGGGCAGTGGCAGAATTCCTCAGCGAAACGGGGCAGGGACTGTACATCCCGCCCTATCAGCGGGCGTATAGCTGGGAAAATGCGAAGGTCAAACGGTTGATCGCTGACGTCGCCCACGGACTTGAGCAGATCACGGAGTTTGAAGACTCGATCTGCTTCCTCGGAACCGTGATTGCGTTGCGAGATCTGCAGTACACGACAGTCGAGCCAATCGATCGCCCCATGGTGCCCCCCAAGGTCATGACCATCATCGACGGGCAGCAACGACTCACTACGCTGCTACTGCTGACCACGGTGTTGCACGAAGAGATCAGTGTCCGCGCCGGCAAGTTGCCCAAGACCGACGGTGAAGCGAGAGATTGGTGCTACAACCAGGCCATCGACGTTACGAGTCGATTGACCGACACCTTCGAAGAAGACATGCGGTACGGCAAGGGCGACTTTCGCTACTACCCCCGCATGGTTCGCTCGTACCACGACGTCTGGTCCCGAGATTCAGGTAGGGCAAAGTACGACTCCCCCATCGGGTACTACCTGCATCAGTACGGTCGGTACGCGCGCGACGAGTCAAACCCGAAGGACTACAAGCACGTCTCTTTTGTCGAGGGCGAAGCCGCGGACGCCAACTCTCAGGCCCACAAGACACTTGAGAGTATCCGGGCCTTCGTTCGCAGGACACTTCGCAGTGCTGTCTCTCCATCGAGAAACACGCGAGAAGACGAAACCGAGATTCCGTCGACCAGGGCAATTGGCGAGTCTCAGAAGCTGCAGGAAGCTCTGTTCAACAGCCCGTTCCCCGCAGCCGTGGTGGAGGCCGCGAACGGCGACGATCGTATTGGCTCACTCCTCCGCCTGATCGTGTTCGCCAACTACCTGTTGAACCGAGTGACTGTCGCCGTAGTGACTGCCAAGCGCGAAGACTACGGGTTCGATATGTTTGAAGCTCTCAATACGACGGGGCAGCCGCTCACTGCCATTGAAACGTTCAAGCCAAAGGCGATTCAGAACGAGGGCCTCAACGAGTGGAATGGATCTGATTCCTACACCTACTTCGACACCGTCGAAAAATACCTCGACGGGGCAACCTCGGCTGATCAGCGGCAGACTGCAACAAGTAACATCCTAATCCCCTTCGCCCTACTCCATGATGGCCAGCGACTGAGTAAGAGGCTCAGTGAGCAACGGCGGTACCTGCGAACTGCTTTCGACAAAGAGCCGGACAAGGTGGGGCGCCGAACTTTCCTGCACGCCTTGGCCGAGGTAACCCGCTTCGTATCAGGTCCCTGGGGCGCTCCAGAGAGCCTCCCGGAATATGCCGACGACGCGCTACGTCAACAAGCGGCGCTGTGCTTGCAGGTACTCGGCGAAGCGAAGCATGACATTGTGATTGCCCCGCTTACCCGGTACTTCGCTGCGCACCAGCTGAGCTCCGGTGAACACCTCGACCGGCAGGCCAGCGAGTATCTAACGGCCGTACGGGCCTGCGGAGCCTTCTTCGCCCTGTGGCGTGGTGCGTTCGGAGGCACACATGGCATTGACAACGTCTACCGCAAGCTCATGACGTACCACGCCACGAGTAGTGGTCCTCGATTCCCACGCTTCGGCCAGCAACTCACGACCGTCCCACCGGTTGAGGACATGCTGGGCTTCCTACGTCAACAGCTGCAAGCTGAGGGCATTGATGGCAAGAGCCAGTGGGTTGCCAAGGCAGCAGCCACACCGGTCTACACCAGCAATCGCCCCCTCTCCAGGCTGCTGCTGCTCGCAGCCTCAAGTGACTCCGCTCCAGACGAGGGAAGCCCTGGCCTGGTGACACAGGGAAGGAGGGGACTCCTCAGCACGCTGAACCTGAATCGCTGGAACAGCACTGACTTCGCCACCATCGAGCACATCGCGCCCCAGAATCCCGGAGCCAACGGCTGGGACATCAAGATCTACGATGACTCGACAACTGTGCATACCCTCGGAAACCTCACGCTTTTGCCGACAGTCGAGAACTCGTCAGCCAGCGACCGGTCGTGGGAGTTGAAGCGGCTGATGTTCCGCGCCCTTTCCGCCACCACGATGGAGGAGGCGGAGAAGACTCTCGCGATGGCGTCCCGTGAAGGGATCTCTTTGGGGCAAGGAGCAGAAGCAATCATCCACCGGGCACGCTACCTCCCCCTCGTGTCGTCTCTTGCTAGGCGAGACGAGGATTGGACCGAGGAGTTCATTCGTGAACGGTCTAATCGGCTTTGCGGCCTAGCATGGGATTCCCTTGCGCCATGGATTGGCCTTGAGGTGGAATCGCAAGGTTCTACTATTCCTGGACAGCGAGATTCGCTCCTTATCCCCGGTTCCGACCGCGCATAGCTTGCGTGGGGTCCGCCAGTAGTCTGGCGGACCCCACACAAGCCAGCGCGTAAAGTTGGGGCTTCGCCCAGGTGCTTTCCGCCTGTGCCAGACAATGCGATTCGTAGCACGTTGATGGGCCATGCGTCCCCGATTCGCTTCCAGATTTTCGGTATGACGCGCTGTTCGTCTCGCACGGTCGGCAGGGTTGCGAGACTGCTGTCGCCGCTGACCGAGCCAAGTTTCATTCCGATGGAGTCCTGCGCTGCCTTCAGCTCGATCGATTGAATGGTGCGAGTCAGGGTGATCTTGATGGCATATGGTGACATCTCTCTCTAGTTCGAAATAAGTAAAGAGAAATCGGCCCATCGGGGATCCAGCCCTCTACGTAACCGATGGTGAGTAGTACCACCCCCTCCGGATGAATTTGCCGCCTACGCCTCCTCAAGTCCGTGAGTTCCCACCGAGTGTGGGACGCGGATTTACGTGTGACTTCCCTGCTCTGCTCATCGCTGATGCGGACGATAAATGTGCGAGTTGCTGTGACGCGATCGAATTCCCAGTTGTCGCCGAACCGGGACTGTCGCAAGCCATATGTGGATTCGAAGCGGGGGTCCTTGAGTTGGAATCGCTCGGCGAGAAATTCGACAGCGGCCCTCCGGAAGTCCGAGCCTGCGTTGATGCGCACCTGTGGGACCGTCCAGCCACTACAGCACCCACCGCACAGCAGGAGCCGGTGCTGGTCGTCGAGGAGCAGCAGGTAGGCGCGACGGTCGAGCCGGGGCCACGGAATGAAGGGCGAGGGCGTAGGCACAGCTGTAACCCTGCATCCATGCTACTAGAGTAGCAACCTGCGGGATGGCACCTGGGTGACGACGCCGGTGCAGGATCCGCGACCGCACCTGTGGCGCTCGTGCACTGTCAGGCGAGGTGGGGGCGGTCGGTGGAGTTACCTCGTTGCAGCTGTCGTGACCCGCAGAAACTCTGGGGAGGCGTTTTGGAAACGTGCGATCGCGTTTGGTGGCGTCGCAGCTCGCCGGCTCTGACCTGGGACGACGGAGTTTTCGACAGATCCCACGAAGGCGAAGGCGGGGGCTTGTAGGAATCCTTGAAGAAAACCCAGAGAGTGGATCTTCCACTAGGCGTACAAGCCCGTTGGTCGGACGAGGTGTGGCACCTTCCGTGTTCTTGCCTGGACGGGCGGTGCGGCGTACCAGTGGCCAACCAGGGACAGCCTAGCGGATACGGGTTGATGGGGAGGTCCTGTATCGGGTTGGTTGGGCGGGGCGCTCCCGGCAGGCTTCTGACCTGCTGATTCTTTGGTGTGCGGGTGGCCGGAGGGAAAGGATGCGTGATCGGCGCTGGCGATTTATCCGTTCCGGGTGTTCTGTCAGTTGCTGGCGAGGGGCGATGGGTGCGGTGCGCGACCGTGTCCCGCCATGAGTCGAACGGGAGTATGGGCGCGAACGGGATGCCGCGAGGGCTTGCTTGCTGCTTCCTGGAGCCCATGGGCCGGGTTTCGCCAAGGGGCGCCCGGTTTGCCCGGGCGTCCCTCAGGTGCGGAGGCACGGAGCATTTGTCAGTAGGAGTTGCCGGTGGAGACCGCCTTCGCAGTTACTCCTTCTTGTCCTCGCCCTCGGCCTCTTCGTCAGGTTCGGTCGGGGTTTCGGGCCCGTCGGGTTCGTCAGCCGGTGTGCTGCCATCGGGCGTGACGCGGTCGTCGAGGGTGATGGTCACTGGCTGGCCTGCCACGGACAGTTCGGTCAGGCTTTCCTTGACGGGGTCGTAGAGAACGGTGGCCAGGTCCTGGTCGCCGTCTCCCTCGGATGCGGTTTCCTTGACCGAGTGCAGGGCGATCAGGAGCGCGATCAAGGAACGTCCGGACAGTGCAGCGCGGACCCGCATTTCGCCCTGGCCGAGGACCTGGGCCGGTGCCCGGAAGTGCGGCTGCCGCCCGGCATGGGCCGTGATGAACTCCCAGGCGTCCCGGTGGCACAGCACCGTCGCGGATGAGGCCCGGGCCGTTTCCCGCAGCAGCGCGCCGTGCCCCTTGCTCACCTCCACCGCGGTATTCGCGGCGGCGGCCTGTTCCGTCCCGGCCCGCAAGGAGGCGGTCTCCTTGCGCAGGGCGGTCAGCTCGGCGTGCAGTTCCTCCCTTGCTTTGTCCGCCTGCTCGCGCAATCCGCCGAGCACCTCGTCCATGTGTGCCAGCCGGCATCGCGGGCGCTTCTTGCCCAGCCACCCATCCTCGGACATGACGGGCGCGGAGTGGGCCGTGGTCCGGTCGCTGCTGCCGGGGCCTGGGATCCGGGCGCGGACAGAGCGGCGCGGCTCGATCACCCGGGGCTCCCCGCCAGGTCCGAGGGAGGCGTACATCTGGCGTACCGGCGTCCGCCCTGCGTGCTGGTCAGCACCTGAACATTTCCACGGAACGGGGCCGGGGCCGGGGCCGCCGGAACGCGTCGGCGACCCCGCGGGCCGTCATCCCGTCTGTCTCTGCCTGGATCAGCGGCACAGCGCCGTGTCGACGGCAGCCTCCACCCGCTGGGAGGCTGCACCCGTCGGGGCGGTGGTTACTGCGATGCCGGCGGCACGTCCGTCCTCTGTGACGCCTCCTCGGGTCCGGTATCCCAGGGCGGTTCCGCCGTGACCCCAGTAGACGCCGCCGCATGACAGCGGCGTGCTGGTCAGGCCCAGTCCGTAGCGGACGCCGGGCCCGCGTGCCTCTGCGGGGACGGTGGTGCGCATCTGGGTGAGCTGGGCCGGGGGCAGGAGTTTGCCGTCGAGGAGGGCGGTGTAGAAGCGATTGAGGTCGCTGTTGGTGGAGATCACCGCACCCGCAGCCCATCCCATGGACATGTCCATGGTGGTGTAGTCGATCAGAGGTCCGTCGGCCACTTCCTGTTCGTAGCCCTTGGGGTGGGGTTCGTGGATGGTCGTCTCTCCGGGAGTGGGGAAGTAGGTGTGGCGCAGTCCGATGCGGTCGATGATGCGCCGGTTGATCTCCTCGCCTATGGGGCGGCCGGTGACCTTCTGGATGATCAGGCCCGCGACCAGGTAGTTCGTGTTGCTGTACTCCCACTTCGCGCCCGGGGAGAAGTGGGCCTTCTGTGCAAGGGCGCCGTCAAGCAGGTCGCGTGGCTCGAAGTACCGGTACCGGACGGCGGGGAAGTCCGCGAAGACGGGGGACTCCATGTATTCGGGCAGGCCGCTGGTGTGCTGGAGGAGTTGGCGGACGGTGATGTGGCGTCCGTCGATCCCCTCACCGCGCAGCAGGCCGGGCAGGTAGGTGTCGACGGGGGCGTCCAGGGCGATCTTCTTCTCGGCGACCAGCTGCAGCGCGACCACGGCCGTGAAAGCCTTGGTGTTGCTGCCCGCGCGCACCTGCCCGTCCTTGGGTACCTTCGCCCCGGTCTTGAGGTCGCCGACGCCCGCGGTGTAGTTACGCATCCGGCCTTCGCGGTCCACGACGCTCGCCAGCGCAGCGGGCATCTTGTCGTCGGTCACCAGGGCGTTCAGGCTTTTTTGAACGGGGTCCGGCTTGGCGGCGGAGGCCGCGGACGGGAACAGTGCACTGGTGGTCATGACGGCCCCGGTGAGCACGGTCACGGCGAGCAAGGTCTTACGCCGGCCACCTCGCGAAAGAGTGGGGCGAAACCTCGGCGATACACGTGCGTGCATGGAACAACTCCTGTCGTGACAGTGGAGAGCAAGCGAAGAGCGAGTCGGTGCGCGCCCCGGTGGCCTGGCGACGCTCGTGAGCACGGGCCCGCCGGGGTATCGGTCGCCGTTCCCGCGAGCGGGAGCGGCGACCGATACCGTCAAGCGCCGATACCGTCAAGCGCCGATACCGTCAAGCGCCGATACCGTCAAGCGCCGATGGCGGCAGGGGCCCGCCCACCGGCCTGTCCCGCCCTCATCGGGCGTCTGCGGCCGCGGTGCGGGAGCGGCGGCTTTCCGGTTGGGTCAGTGAGGCTTTCAGCGGCACAGGGTCGTTTCGACGGCGGTCTGCGCGCGCTGCTCGGTGGCGCTGTCGCCCGGGATGGCGGTCAGTGCGATGTTGACCGCACGGCCGTCCTCCGTGACACCTCCCAAGGTGGCGTATCCCGGAATGGTGCCGCCATGGCCCCAGTAGACACCGCCGCACGGCAACGGCGTGCTGGTCAGGCCCAGTCCGTAACGGAAGCCCAGGTCGCCTGCGGGAACGGTGGTGCGCATCTGGGTGAGCTGGGCCGGGGGCAGGAGTTTGCCGTCGAGGAGGGCGGTGTAGAAGCGGTTGAGGTCGCTGTTGGTGGAGATCACCGCACCTGCGGCCCAGCCCCAGGACGGGTCGAGTTCGGTGACCTCGCGCCAGGGCGAGTCGGCCGTGTCCCGGTGGTAGCCCTTGGGGTGGGGCTCGCGGACGGCCATGTCTCCGGGGGTGGGGAAGTAGGTGTGGCGCAGTCCGATGCGGTCGACGATGCGCCGGTTGATCTCCTCGCCCAGCGGGCGGCCGGTGACCTTCTGGATGATCAGGCCCGCGACCAGGTAGTTCGTGTTGCTGTACTCCCACTTCGCGCCCGGGGAGAAGTGGGCCTTCTGCGCGAGTGCGCCGTCGAGGAGCTCGCGCGGCTCGTAGTACCGCTGCGGATCATCGAGGATCGCGCGCTGGTCCACGTAGTCGGGCAGGCCGCTGGTGTGCTGGAGGAGTTGGCGGACGGTGATGTGGCGTCCGTCGATCCCCTCACCGCGCAGCAGGCCGGGCAGGTAGGTGTCGACGGGGGCGTCCAGGGCGATCTTCTTCTCGGCGACCAGCTGCAGCGCGACCACGGCTGTGAATGCCTTGGTGTTGCTGCCCGCGCGCACCTGTCCGTCCTTGGGTACCTTCGCCCCGGTCTTGAGGTCGCCGACGCCCGCGGTGTAGTTACGCATCCGGCCTTCGCGGTCCGCGACGCTCGCCAGCGCAGCGGGCATCTGGTCGTCGGTCACCAGGGCGTTCAGGCTTTTTTGAACGGGGTCCGGCTTGGCGGCGGAGGCCGCGGACGGGAACAGCGCACCGGTGGTCATGACGGCCCCGGTGAGCACGGTCACGGCGAGCAAGGTCTTACGCCGGCCACCTCGCGAAAGAGTGGGACGGAACCTCGGCGATACACGTGCGTGCATGGAACAACTCCTGTCGGTAGGGGAACAACGTCAATGGGTCAGGGAGAGGTGGTCGTGGTGCGACGGGCCTGCCGGTGGATCGGCCTGGCCCTGTGATGGTCGCGGCGCATGCATGAAGGAACGGCCCTCCTCTCGTGCCCCCGCCCGAGGACGGGGAGCATGGGAGAGGCGGGACCTGGTTCCGCTACGTGATTCGAGGAGACCTGCGGCGGCGCAGCAGCCGGCGGGCGGGCAGCATGACGGCCGCCGTGCCCGACAGGAACACCGTGCCGAGTACGGCCGCGCAGACCGAGGGCGACACCGACAGCGCGGACAGACCGGTCACCGCGCCGCCGAAGGTCAGCAGCGTCACCGCCGCGACCAGGGAGCCGACGGCGGCCCCCGTGCCGAGTACGAGGCAGGTCTCCAGCCGCAGCATCGCCAGAACCTGGCCGCGGGTCGCGCCGATGAGCCGGAGCAGAGCCAGTTCACGACGGCGGGACGCGGTGGCGACGGCCAGCGTGGTCACCACGCCGATCAGGGTGAACAGGGAGATCGCCGCGACTGCGAGCAGTCCGGGCAGGCCCTGTTGGCGGGCTTTCTCGGTGAGGGCCGCACTGTACTGTCCGGCGGACGTGGCACGGGTCCCGGGGAAACGGTCGAGCACCGGTCGCAGGTCGGCCGCTCCCTTCACCAGGAGGTAGTCGTCGTGGCCCGCGTCGGTGACGTGGGCGGCGACCATGTCGTGAGGCAGCAGGACGTCCCCGAAGCCCTGTCCCCGGTCGTAGACGGCCACCACCTCGGGGCGGATCACGGTGCCGTCCCCGAGCCAGAGAGACACGGTCGAACCGACCTTGGCCGCGCTGGCCACGTTCGAACTGAGCGCGACTGTGTTCTTGCCGTGCAGACCCTTCAGCGAGCCCGCCTTCACGCCCGGGTCCAGATTGGACAGTGCGCCCTTCACGCCTTGGGTGGGCAGGGACTGGAGCTGGGCCGCGACCGACATCACCACGGTGGTGCGTTTCACCGCGGTCACGGTCCCCGGTCCGGCTGTCCTTTCCACCGCCCGGTACATGGCCCGGGGCACGCCCGGCCCGTTCGAGACGAGCACCTGGTCCGCGTGCAGCCCCGCGGCTGCCTGCGTCCGGGTGGCGTTGACCGCGGTGGTCTGCACGAACAGCTGGCTGGCGCCGAAGGAGAGCGCGAGCGCGATCGGCGTGATGACCGACGCGAGTCGCACGGCCGCGGCGGTGGCCGTGTCGGTGGCGAGCCGGCCCGGGACCGGGAACAGGAGGCGCATGACGGGGCTGAGGACGACGATTCCCCCTCGGGCGATCGAGGGACCCAGGAGGGCCGCCGCCCAGATGAGGGAGAGTACGAGTCCGCCCATGGCCGCGGTCGCCACCTGCCCGCCGAACGCGAACGCGGTGGCGGCCGAAGCGAGACCGACGACCAGGAGCACCAGGCCGGTGATCACGCGCCAGCGCGGTAGCCGAGTCGGTTCGGCGGAGGTCTCGCTCACGGCCTGGGCCGGCCGGATCCGGGATACGCGTCGTGCCGCGAGCCAGGCGGAACCGACCGCGGTGAGCACCGTGAGTGCCAGGGCGCCGACGACGGGAAACGGTCCCAGGGCGAGCCCCAGCCCCTGGGGCAGGACCCCCTGCTCGGCCATGAAGCGGTGCAGCAGGGTGCCGAGCCCGAGCGACAGCAGACCGCCCAGGAGCGACGCCGGTACCGCGACCTTGAGCGTCTCGCGGACGATCACCCTGCGGACCTGCCGGGGGGTGGCACCGATGGCGCGCAGGACAGCGAGCTCGCGGGTCCGGTCCCGTACGGACGTGTCCAGGAGACCGGTCACGATCAGCAGCACCACCAGGAGGGCGACTCCGCCGATCGACGCACACACGCCGATCAGGTCGAGCCGTGCCGCCGCCACCTCCGGGTTCTCGACGTCGCCGCGGCCCGCGCCGGTCGCGACGACGAGACCGGGGGCGGCTGCCCGCAGCGACTGGGCGGACGTCCCCTTCGTGCCGAGCACGACCAGCGCGTCCGCGCGCTCGGGACGGCCGCTGAGGACCTGTGCCGTGCGCTGGCCGAACCAGACATCGCGGCCTGCGCCGGACCCGTCGGCCACCAGACCGCTGACGCGGTAGGGTTCCGGCGCCTTGCCGCCGACCTGGAGACGGACGGTGTCCCCGACGGCCCTGCCGCTGCCGGAGTCCACCGCGACTTCGTGTTCCGCCTGCGGGGCCCGGCCGGCACGCAGTTCGACCTCGGTGAGCGCGGTCGCGTCCCAGCCGCGGCCGGTCCGCACGGCCCCGTCCGCGGTGACCACCGGCAAAGAGACGTCCGCGACCACCTCGGTGACCCCCGGTACTGTGCGTACCCGGTCCGCCACCGATACCGGTACCCGGGCCCGTTCCACCAGCGGCCTGACATCGGTCTGGTCGTCCTTGACGACCTCGACGCGCTGGCTCGCGGCGACGACGGCCACGGCGTGCTCATAGCGGTCGGCCGATCCGTGCGCCCGTAGTGCGGACTCCAGCAGGACCCCGAACGCGCCCGTCAACGCAGCCGCGCACAACAGTGCCACCGCCACTCCGGCGGCGATCCCGCGCCTCACAGCGTCCCCCAGTGGGCCAGGACGGTTGCGGCGGAGGGAGCCGTCAGCTCGTCGACGATCCTGCCCTCGCTCAGGAAGACGACACTGTCGGCCCAGGCAGCGGCCACCGGGTCGTGGGTGACCAGCACGACCGTCTGCCCCATCTCGTCGACCGCGTCACGCAGTAGCTTCAGGACGTGCTCGGCCGACCTCGGATCCAGCGCGGCCGTCGGCTCGTCGGCGAAGACGATCTCCGGGCGGGTGACGAGCGCTCGGGCGACCGCCACACGCTGCTGCTGGCCGCCGGACAGACGTGCCGGGAGCCGGTCCAGGTGGCCGGCCATCCCCACGCGGTGGACGACTTCGTCCAGCCAGCGCCTGTCCGCCTGGCGGCCGCCGAGGGACAGCGGGAGGGTGATGTTGCGCTCGACGTCCATCGAGGGCATGAGGTTGTAGCCCTGGAAGACGAACCCGATCCGTTCGCGGCGCAGCCGGGTCAGCTCCGTCTCGCTGAGCCCTCCCATGTCCAGATCACCGAGCCGTACCGTTCCGCTGCTGGGCCGGTCGAGACCGGAGGCGCAGTGCAGGAAGGTGCTCTTGCCCGATCCGGACGGACCCATGATCGCGGTGAGACTGCCCTTGCGGAACCCCCAGCTGACCCCGTCCAGCGCGGTCACCTCGCCATAGGACTGGGAGACCTCCTCCAGGGACACGGCGAACGGCGTGGCCCGGGTCGTCATCGGTTGCATGGTGGGTCCTTCGGTTCCTCGATCGGTCAGAACGAGTACCGAACGTAATCGCGCGAGCCGAGCGGACAGCAGCGGTCCCTCTCCCGAACCGGAGGTGTAGCGGGCTCCACCTGCCAGGTGTAGCGCGCACTTATGACAGGGGAACACCCGTGAAGTACCGTCTCGACCCATGGACCTGAAGGCAAGGGCACTCCACAGCCTACGATCCGCGAGGTATCTGCTGGGTGGGCTCACCACCGCTCTGCCTTCGCTGGCCGGTTACGTTCTGTTGCCGCTCGTCTGCTTCTCGCTGATCTTCGCCCCGGTCCTGCCGTGGGCGGTGCGGCCGTTGCGCGCCTTGACCGATGCCGAACGCCGACGCGCCGAACGCGTTCTCGGCCGCCCCGTGCGCCGGCCCTGTCCGACGCCCGAAGGCAACGCCTACCAGCGGACGCTGCAACTGCTGCGGTTCCCGGGTACCCGCAAGGACACGGCGTGGATGCTGGTTCACGGCGTCGTGGGGCTCGTCCTTCCCGTCCTCGTCCTGGGAGTGCTGCTCAGTCTGCTGCTGACGATCTCCATCCCGCTGTGGTGGTGGACCGTTCCCGGCGGAACCCTCACCCTCCTTGCGGCCCCCCTCACCACCTGGATGCAGGCGATCGTCCTGTCCGCGGTGTGTGCCTGGCTCTTCGCTGCCCTCTTCTTGTGGCTGGCCCCCGCCGCGGTGAAGCTGGAGACGTGGATCGCAGAGATCATGCTCGGCACTTGGACCGGCGCCGGCCGGCGGATCGAGGAACTGACCGCCTCGCGCGCGGGCGCCCTCCAGGCCCACGAGGCGGAACTCCGACGGATCGAACGCGACCTCCACGACGGCACCCAGGCGCAACTGGTGGCGGTGGCCATGCGCCTGGCCCTGGCCGAGCGCCGGTTCGACAAGGACCCGCAGAGTTCCAGGAGAATGATGCTCGACGCCAGGACCACCGTGGACGAAGCACTTGTCCAGCTGCGCACCGTCATCCGCGGTATCCACCCGCCGATCCTTTCCGACCGGGGACTGAACGGAGCCATCCGCTCCCTGGCCGCAGGCCGGCCGATCCCCACCACCCTGGATCTGCCCGAGACCGACCACCGCCCCCCGGCCGCCGTCGAGGCAGCCGCCTACTTCGTGGTTGCCGAGGCGCTGACCAACATCGCCCGGCACAGCGACGCGAGCCATGCCCAGGTGTCGCTCCGGTACGACGGGCCCACGCTGCGCGTCGTCGTGCGGGACGACGGGTGCGGCGGGGCCGCACCCGGCTCCGCCTCCGGCAGCGGACTCGCCGGGGTACGCCGACGGGTCGCCGCCCTGGACGGTACGACGAGAATCGACAGCCCTGTCGGTTCCGGAACGACGATTGAGGTGGTGCTGCCGTGCGGATCGTGATCGCGGAGGACAACGTCCTTCTCCGCGAGGGCCTGATTCTGCTCCTGGAGGATGTCGGGCACGAGATCGTGGCCGTCGTGGGAAGTGGGCCCGAGATTGTCCCCACCCTGCTCGAACACCGGCCGGACGTGGCCGTCCTGGACGTCCGGCTGCCGCCCGGCTTCCGCGACGAGGGGCTGCGAGCCGCCATCGAGGCCCGGAAGATCATGCCTGGCCAGCCGCTCCTGGTGCTCTCCCAGTACGTCGAGGAGAGCTACGCCGCCGAACTGCTCGGACAGGGCGCCTCGGGGATCGGCTACCTGCTCAAGGACCGTGTGGGGCACATCGAGGAATTCCAGGACGCGCTGGAGCGCGTCGCCGCGGGCGGAACGGCACTGGACCCCGAGGTCGTCTCCCAGCTGATGAGCCGCCGGGACCCGCTCGACGCACTGTCCCCCCGGGAACGTGAGGTTCTCGGGCTGATGGCGCAGGGCCTGGACAATCCCACGATCGCCACGACCCTGTTCATCACCGAACGTTCCGTCAGCAAGCACATCGGCAGCATCCTCGCCAAGCTGAACCTGCCGCCGAGCGACAGCGGCCACCGCCGGGTCCTCGCGGTGCTCGCCTACCTGAACGCCTGACCTGCGTACCGCACGGGTGTAGCGGGCTACACCTCCGGTTCGGGGGAACGGTCCGATGCGTCGACCTGGGGCACGGGGAGAAGGTGGACGACGTAAGAGATCCCGCCCCTGCCGCCCACCGGGCCGCCGGGGGCGCACAACAGGAGGAACCCCTGATGAAGCCCGTGCTCTGGCTGCTGCTCTTCGTCTCCACGGTGGCGGCGGTCTACGTCAGCACCTTCGCCCACTACACCGGCACCATGAGGGTCCTGGCCGGAGTCGGCACCGGCGTCGTCTTCGTCGGATCGGCGCTGGGACTGTGGCTGACCAGCGGCAAGAAGTGACCCGTAGCGGCGAGAGCACCTGAGGAGGGGGTGTCCGGCAGCGAGCCGGACACCCCCTTCTCATGCGTGATGCGGAAAACGGACACCCCCTCAGGAGGTGTAGTCCGCACCACTCCCGAACGGGTAGCCATCCCTGTCGTTCCGAAAAGACGCCGTTCATAGGCTCTTTTGTACGGACACAGGGCCTTCCTTCCCTCGCCTCTATGGAGAAGCAACTGATGCGCTCACTCACTCGAACCACGCGACGGCACACGGTGATCGCAGTATCAGCTGCCTGCCTGCTCGTTCCCCTGGCGGCCTGCACACCGGACGACGGACCGCGACCGGCCGCTTCCGCGACCTCGACTGGCAAAGCAGCCCCGTACGCTCCGAAGAACGACGGGAAGCGCGACGGACGATTGGACGAGCGGCTGGACCGCGCCACGATCCCGGAACTTCAGGCGGACATGAAGGGCAAGCGGCTGACGTCCAAAGAACTGACCCAGGCATACCTGGACCGGATCCATCGCCTCAACCCCCGCCTCAATGCCGTCGTCACCGTGAACCCAGACGCACTGGACCTTGCACGCAAGAGCGACGAGCTGCGCCGCACCGGTGAAGTGCGGGGGCCACTGGAAGGCATCCCCGTTCTCATCAAGGACAACATCGACACCGCGGACCGCCAGCCCACCACCGCCGGCTCCACGGCCCTGTTGCACTCCAAGCCGGCACAGGACGCCTTCCTGGTAAAGAAACTGCGCGACGCGGGTGCGGTGATCCTGGGCAAGGCCAACATGTCGGAATGGGCCAACTTCAGGTCCCCCGAGCAGACGGCCGGATGGAGTGCCACTGGCGGCCAGACCCGTAACCCTTACGTACTCGACCGGAGCCCCTGCGGATCGTCCAGCGGCTCCGCAGTCGCCACCGCAGCCGCCTTGGCCGCTGTGACCATAGGCTCCGAGACCGACGGCTCCATCGTGTGCCCCGCGAGTGTCACCTCCACCGTCGGCATCAAGCCCACCCTCGGCATGGTCAGCCGCAGCGGCATGATCCCTATCACCAGCCGCCACGACACCGCCGGCCCGATCGCCCGCAACACGACGGACGCCGCCCTGGCGCTCTGGGCCATCCATGGATCGGACACCGCCGACACGGCTACCTCCGACGCCGACACTGCCCTCCCCACCGACTACCGCGAGGTGCTCGACCCAAACGCCCTGCGCGGCAAGCGCATCGGTGTGTGGCGCAAGGGACACATTGGCATCGACCCGGACGTGGACCGGGCCTTCGACGCGGCTGTCCAGCGGCTCCGAGCGCTCGGCGCAATCGTCGTCGAGGGCGCGGACGTGGCCGACTCCAAAGACATGATGCAGAAGGACATGCTTCCCGCCGTGCTGACCGAGTTCAAGCACGACCTCAACGCCTACCTGGCCGCCACCCCAGGCCCCCACCCCAAGAACCTCACCGAACTCATCGCGTTCAACAAGCGGAACTCCACCGTCGAGATGCCGAAGTTCGGCCAGGAACTCTTCGAGATGGCCGACAAGACCGACGGAGATGTCAACGCCCCGGTCTACCGTGAGCACCGCAGCGCCGCGACCCGTCAGGCCCGTCAGGCCATCGACGGCGTTCTCGCCGAGCACCGGCTCGATGCCATCGTCACCCCGACCGGCATCCCCGCTCCTACCGTCGAAGCGCTCGACCCCACCCCCTTCGAAAGTTCCACCCGCAACTCCGCAGTGGCCGGCTACCCCCACATCACCGTGCCCGCCGGCTACGCACGGGACAAGCTGCCGCTGGGCGTCTCTTTCCTCGGAACGCGCTACAGCGACGCGAACCTGCTCAGCTACGCGTACGCCTTCGAGAGGGCCACCCCGGTCCGCAAGGCGCCCACCTACCTGCCCACCCTGCCCGGCCGGTCCTAGGGTCTGTTTCTTGGTTCATGTTCGGAGCCAGATTGCGAGGGCCGCGAGGGTGACGGTGCCGAGGTAGATGTAGGCGCGTTTCTCGTAGCGGGTGGCGACCGCTCGGAAGCCCTTCAGCCGGTTGATGGTCCGTTCGACGATGTCGCGCTTCTTGTAGCGCTCGTTGTCGAAGCCGGTGGGCCGGCCGCCTCGGGAGCCCCGGCTCTGCCGGTGTTCTTTTCGGGCCGGGCCGACAGGGCCTGCGTTGTCTGGCGTCATGCATCGCGAGGCGGAGAGACACCCGATAACTGGACGTCCTCGGGCGTTCCTGAGACTCGGCGCGGTGCCGGGCGCAGCGGGCCATCCGGGCGGGACGCCCGGCCCCTGCGGCATGGCACCCAGGGCCCCGACGTTCCGCAGGGGATGCTGATGGCTTCCCGCGCAGGAGAGGTCCGTGAGCGATCCCAGCCCCCGAGTGCCCCCGAGGCCGGCATCCGCGGTAGCAGGCGATGGCATTCCCGCTCCCGGGGTCATCGGTATCGGGCTTGCCGCGGTGCTGACGTTCGCGCTCGCCCAGGGCTCGTGGCAGTGGTTCGCCACGTTCATCGGGGTGACGCTCCTGGCGGTGATGCTCGCCTTCCAGCGACGCGCGGAGTGGACGCCGGACATCCGCTCGGCATACATGCGCGGCCTGGTCGCGTACGCGCTGGTCGTCGGCCTGTGCGTGGCAGTCGCACTCGCCCCCCTGCTGCAGCGCCAGGCCTGGCTGTTTCCGATGCCGGGCACACGCGGCGACTGCGAGTTGATGGGCAGGTACCAGGTCCTCCAGGCAGAGGCCGCGCTGGGGAACCTGTCCGGCAGTGACGGCCCGGCCCTGGCGTTCGTGCAGGAGAGCCAGGCCCGTAAGGCCGTCGCCGAGTGCCTGGCGGCCACAACGACCCTGTGGCTACCCCTGTACGGGGTGGGGGTGGCGGTGCTGGTGGGGACGGGTGCCTGGTTCCGCGACCGGGCCCGGGCCCGGGGGTGAGGCCGGTTCTGGCACGGGTGATGGAGTTGTTCAGCCAGGCGTAGCCGATGCAGATGAGGCGAGCTGCTTCGGCTCCGTACACGGGGAGCCTTCCGCGGGTGTTGTCGTCGCTCTTCGACGCAGAGGCCATCGTGTTTGCGGAGTGGTCATCCTTTGCCCACGCATCGGTGCCGTTGGATCTGGAGGCGTCGGGAGACGGCCGCGTCCGGATGCAGGTCGTTGCAATTCGGGTGCCCCGGAGAAAGGAAGCGGGCTAAGGGCTGTCCCGTAATCCCTGGTGGATCAGCGTGCGGCGTCAGATGCGGTGCATCGCAAGGCGGAGGGACGCCCTCATACTGGATGTATTCGGGCGTTCCGACAACGCGGCGAGGTGCCGTAGCTGTCGTCGCACGCCCGCCAGGGATTACGGGACAGCCCTTAGGGTTCCGGGTATGCATTTCCATCAGATCTACGGCTGACACGGCGGGGCAGCGTCCCACTTCCCCCGCATACCCATGTGCGCCGCCACGCCGCGACAGGGCCTTCCCGTCGGAGCTGGCCGGGGCACCTGTTTGCCGTGTCCTTTCGCCGTAGACCTGAAATGAGTGATCTTCCGTGTCCCGTCGCCGTACCCACATCGCGATGGTCGGTATTCCCCTCGTCAGCCACGTCCTGCCCAGCCTTGAGGTCGTCCGCGAACTGGTGGCCCGCGGCCACCGGGTGACCTACGCCAACGATCCGGCGGTGGCCGACCTGATCGCGGCCACCGGGGCCGAGTTCGTCCCCTGCGCCTCGGGGCTGCCGGTCGCCGACAACAACTGGCCCGACGAGCCCATCGCCGCGATGAGCCTCTTCTTCGACGACGCCCGTCAGGCCCTCCCGCAGCTGCGCGCCGCCTACGGCACCGACCCGGCGGACCTCTACCTGTACGACATCGGCGCCTACGCCGGGCGCGCCCTCGCCGAGGCGCAGGACCGTCCCGTCATGCAGCTGTCCCCGACCTTCGTGGCCTGGAAGGGCTACGACCAGGACGTCGCAGCCCACCTGTGGCAACTGCCGGGCGCCGACGCATACCGGGCGGGGTTCGAGCGGTGGCTCACGGAGTGCGGGGCGTCCACCAGGGACGTGGACGCCTTCTGCGGCCCTCCCGCGCGGGCTCTGGCCCTGATTCCCCGGGCGATGCAACCGCACGCCGACCGGGTCGACACCGATACGGTGACGTTCGTCGGCCCCTGCTTCGGCCCGAGCAGGGGCAGGAGTGGCTGGACACGTCCCGCCGGTGCCGGGAACGTGCTTCTGATCTCCCTGGGCTCGGCGTTCACGCGCCAACCGGAGTTCTACCGCCAGTGCCTGGCCGCGTACCGAAACCTGCCCGGCTGGCACGTCGTCCTCCAGATCGGGAAGCACACCGACCCGCGGGAGCTCGGCGAGATCCCGCCCAACGTCGAAGTGCACTCCTGGGTGCCCCAGTTGGCGATCCTGGAACAGGCCGACGCCTTTGTCACCCACGCGGGAATGGGCGGCAGCAGCGAGGGGCTGTCCACCGGGGTCCCGATGATCGCCGTCCCGCAGGCCGCCGATCAGTTCATCAACGCCGACCGGCTCGTGGAGCTGGGCGTGGCCCGTCGCGTCGACACCGCGGAAGCCACCGCCGAGACCCTGCGGGCCGTCCTGCGCGAGCTTGTCGCCGACGTGGAGGTCACCCGCCGCTCGGCGCTGCTCCGTGCCGACGCGCGGGCCGAGGGGGCACCATGCGGGCCGCCGACCTCGTCGAGGAGATGCTGGGCTGATCCCCGCCCGCCGCCGGAGGACTCCGCCCATGTCGTCACCCATGTCGCCATCGACGCCGTCGTGGGGCAGCCGACGCGGGCCGGACGGTTCCCTTGACGGGGTTAGGGTGCGGGCATACCGTCGCGAATGTACTGAGCAAGCGCTTAGAGAGGTCGTTCGTGCCACACATCGACCCGATCCCCGCCGCCTCCGCCCCGGACACCGGGCTCCCGGATGCCAGGCCCCCGTCTGCAGCCGTCGTAGATGCCGCCGCCCGGGTCGAAGCCATGCTGACCGGCCCGGGAGCCCCGTTCGCCGTGGTGCGGGTGGAGGACGGGGTGCACGCGGGGTCGCTCGTGTACGCGGACGGGCCCAGGACGCTCCGTGAGTTTGTGGAGACCACCTGGGCCTTCGGGGACCGGCCGTTCCTGATCTCTGGGGAGCGCAGCTGCTCGTACGCCGAGTTCTTCGCCGCCGCGTCCGCGCTGGCGTGCCGGATGACCGGGGCGTACGGGCTCCGCCGGGGCGACCGGGCCGTCGTCGCGATGCGCAACCACCCGGAGTGGCAGATCGCCTTCTGGGCCGCGCAGCTGGCCGGTCTGGTCGCCGTTCCGCTCAACGCCTGGTGGACCGAGGACGAGTTCGCGTACGCGCTGGACGACTCCGGGCCGCGGGTGCTCCTGGTGGACGGCGAGCGGCTGCCGAAGGTCGCCGGGTGGGCGGCGGAGCACGGGGCGCGCGTCGTCGTCTTCCACGCGGAGGGGGCGGTTCCGGACGGCGTCGAGCGGTACGAGGACCTGCCCGCGCCCGATCCGCTCGCCGCTCCTCCCGAGGTCGAGATCCGGCCCGAGGACGACGCGACGATCATCTACACCTCCGGCACCACCGGCCGGCCCAAGGGCGCCGTCGCCACCCACCTCGCCCAGGTGGGGGCCGTGCTCAACCCGCGCTACCACGCGGCCGCCTCCGCGCTCGGGCGCGGGATCGTCCCGGGGCAGGGGCCCGCCCCGGTGTCGTTGCTGACGTTCCCGTTCTTCCACGTCGCCGCGTTCACCGGCTTCTACGCGGCGATGGCGGCGGGCGGCACCCTCGTCCTGATGCGGAAGTGGGACGCCGAGGAGGCGCTGCGGCTGATCCGTGCGCACGGCGTCACGCACTACGCGGGTGTCCCGACGACCGCGCTCCAGCTGCTCGACGCGGCCGAGCGGGCGGGCGACCGCCTGGAGGGCCTCCAGATGCTGAGCACCGGTGGGGCCGCCGCCCCGCCCGCCCTGGTCGCGCGGCTGAGCGCCCGCCACGGCGACCGGATCGAGCCCCGCAACGGCTACGGTCTGACCGAGACCAGCGGCGGTGTCCTGGCGAACTTCGGCGCCGAATACCGGCTCCACCCGGGCAGCGCCGGCCGTCCGACGCCCGCCACCGAGGTGCGGATCGCCGGTCCGGCGGGCGAGGCGCTGCCCGAGGGCGAGGTCGGCGAGCTGTGGCTGCGCGGCCAGTCCCTGGTCCGCGGCTACTGGCGGGACGAGGCGGCGACCGCTCGGGCCTTCACCGGCGGCTGGTTCCGGACCGGGGATCTCGCGGTGGCGCGCGAGGGGCGGGTCGATGTCGTCGACCGGATCAAGGACATGGTGATCCGCGGCGGGGAGAACGTGTACTGCGTGGAGGTCGAGGCGGTCCTGCACGACCATCCGGACGTGGAGGACGCGGCGGTGCTGGGGGTGGCGCACCCGGTCCTGGGCGAGGAGGTCGCCGCGGTCGTCCGGCTGCGGGCCGGTGCCGCCGTCACGGCCGAGGAGCTGAGGGCGCACGTCGGGCGGAGCCTGGCCGCGTTCAAGGTCCCGGCCCATGTGCTCGTACGCGAGGAACCGCTGCCCCGAAACCCGACCGGGAAGATCCTCAAGCGTGAGCTGCGCGGGCCCGCCGAGGCGGAGGTGCGGCGAGTGGCCGGGGACGGGGTCAGGGGCGAGTGATCTTGATGCGGTAGTTGCCCTTGTCGTCCTTGTCGACCACGGATATGCGTATTCCGTGGGCCCGGTCGGTGAAGGTCTGGCCGGGCCGGAAGGGGGCGTCGGAGAGCTCGGCGTGCACGTTGGGCAGCCGGGTGCAGCCGCCGCTGTCCTTGGTGCTGTCCGCGACGGACACCGGCCCCCGTCCGGTGTCGACGTCCGAGCTGACCTTGTAGATCAGCACGCCGGGCCGGCAGACCGCATGGTCGTTGCCCGCCTGTGTCCGTACCTCGACCGCGTAGCCGGACTCGTCGCTCAGCGGTACGAAGGCCAGCTTCGTCCCGCCCCGGGTGGCCAGGGGTTCCAGGACGTGCTCGCTGGTGCCGGGCCTGGAGGCGCAGCTGATCTGCTTGTTGTCCAGCCAGCCGAGCTTCCACTTGTGCCAGCCCAGCAGGTCGTTGTTGGCCCCCCAGTCCTCGGACATGATGTCCCAGTGCCCGACCGCGCCGCCGCCTTCCATGGTGTAGAGGTCGGGAAGGCCGAAGACATGGCCGTTCTCGTGCGGCAGGACGCGGTAGCCGTTCTGTTTGAACGATCCCGAGCCGTCGTCCTGGCGGCTGTAGATGAAGGACGTGTTGGCGAGCGGTACGCCGTCCACGTGCAGTGCGTCGGCGTTGCCGGAGAAGGTCACGGACAGGACGGTGTCCAGGGCGGAGGGGCCGGCGTTCGGTGTGACCAGGATGTTGACCAGGTCGTACTTGCTGAAGTCCACTTTCGGGTCGGCGGCCGCGACGATGTCCTGGACGAGGTGGTGATAGCCCGGCTCGTACATCGATCCGCGCTCTATCCCGTACTCCGAGAACGGCAGTGGCATCCGCAGCCAGGACTTCACGGGGGCGTCGGGGACGTAGGTGAGCCGTCCGTACGAGGCGGTCCGGAACCAGTTGACGGTCTGCGGGAAGAATTCGTCGTACCGGTCCATCGCCGGTTCGGTGCCCGGCGCGTCCGGGAAGTCGACCATCAGGTTGAGGGCATGGATCCTGCCGGTGGAGCGGGCGTAGCCCTTCGGGGTCGGCATGCCTTCCGACATCTGTACGCCCATGGCCGTGGGTATCCGGCACGGGGCCATCTCCGCCGGCCGGGTGATGGCCACCGGGCCGGCCGAGGCCCGGCCGGCCCGCGGAAGGGTGCTGCTGGCCGAGGCCATGGAGGCGATGACCAGGACTGTTGCCGAAGTGAGCGCGATCGGGTGGTGATGCTTGCGTATCCGGTGGCGGGGCATCTGCATATAGGCGCCTCGGGGTCCGCGGCAGTCGGCCGGCCCTGACTGCGCTCTGCGGATCAGCCTGTGACGGGTGGTGTCGCACCGCTCGTTGAGTGCGCCGATCGGTTGGTTTTCCCGTCTCTGAGATGTGGTTCAGGTCACATTGTGGTGGGAAATAACCGGGGATCCTTTCCCCGTTTGAACCTGTGTCCCCGCGAACCGGGGAGGTGCTCCCCGGTTACGGAAGGGGGGCGCTGTGGAGAACGAAGAATGTCGCAGCGGAGAAGAGCGTTGCGACGCCGCAGCGGAGAAGAAGCGTTGCGAGGAGGGCCGGAAGGTCCGGAAGGCAGGGAGAGCAGCCGTGGAAGCCGTCACCCGCACCGCCACCGGAGCGGCGCAGCCCCGGACGACCCGTCCGCGGGCCGACGCGCTGCGCAACCGGGAGCGGATCGTGACGGCGGCGCGCGAGATGTTCGTCGAGTTCGGGCCGGATGTGCCGCTCGACGAGGTCGCCCGCCGCGCCGGCGTCGGCAATGCCACGCTCTACCGGAACTTTCCCGACCGGGCCGCGCTGACCCACGAGGTCGTGCTCGCGGTCACCTGCCGTACCACCGACCGTGCGGAGGAGGCGACGGCCGAGGAGGCCGATCCCTTCGCCGCGCTCAGCCGCTTCGTGCACGCGGCGGCCGACGAACGGATCGGCGCACTGTGCCCGATGCTGTCCGGCGGCTTCGACAAGGACCACCCCGAACTGCTCGCCGAGCGCCGACGCCTCGAAGAGGCCGTCGAAGGGCTCGTGTCGCGCGCCATGTCCGCGGGGCGCCTGCGCGCCGACATCGCCGTCGGTGACGTACTGGTCGCCCTCTCCCAGCTCACCCGGCCGCTGCCCGGTATCGGATGTCTGGACATCGACCGGTTCACCCACCGCCACCTCCAGCTGTTCCTGGACGGACTGGAGGCTCCGGCCCGGTCCCGACTGCCCGGAACGGCGGCGACCTTGGAGGATCTGCGCCGGCCGTGACGCCCGCACTGTGCCCCTGAACCGGGGCACGGCGGCGCGCCCGCCCCGCCCCGACCACGCCTTTTCTCTCACCTCCCCCACCACTCGTCCTGTCGCCGACTTTGCTCACCACTTGTCCTGTCGCCGACTTCCCGCCTGTTCACCGACGGCCGCCTTCCCCGACCGTCCCTGCCCGACTGCCCGACTGCCCGACCGCCCGTTCGCCGACCTCTCGGTTCATGACTTTCGCGCGCCCGCGTGCGCCCTTAGGTGGATACCTCCATGTCAAAAACAGCCGACATCCGACTCCCGGACCCCAGCCGCTGGAAAGCGCTGGCGTTCATCGCCCTCGCGCAGCTGATGGTCGTGCTCGATGCCACGATCGTGAACATCGCGCTGCCGCACGCCCAGACGGCCCTGGGCATCTCCGACGCCAACAAGCAGTGGGTCATCACGGCCTACGCCCTCGCCTTCGGCGGGCTGCTGCTCTTCGGAGGCCGGATAGCCGACCTCTGGGGCCGCAAGCGGACCTTCGTCGTCGGCCTGATCGGCTTCGCACTGGCCTCCGCGCTCGGGGGCGCGGCGCAGAACCAGGGCATGCTGTTCGGCTCCCGTGCGCTCCAGGGCGTCTTCGGCGCACTGCTCGCCCCGGCGGCCCTGTCGCTGCTCGCCGTGATGTTCACCGATGCCAGGGAGCGCGCCAAGGCGTTCGGCATCTACGGTGCGATCGCCGGTGGCGGTGGCGCGGTCGGCCTGATCCTCGGCGGCTTCCTGACCCAGGCGCTGAACTGGCGCTGGACCTTCTTCGTCAACATTCCGTTCGCGGTCGTCGCGGCCCTGGGCGCGTACTTCGTGATCCGTGAGCCGGCCGGCAGCCGCAACCGCTCGTCGCTCGACATCCCGGGCGTCGTCCTGTCCGCGCTGGGTCTGGTCTCGCTGGTGTACGGATTCACCCGTGCCGAGTCCGCCGGCTGGTCGGACCCGCTGACCATCGGCATGTTCATCGCCTCCGGTGCGCTGCTCCTGGCGTTCGTCGTGACCGAGTCGCGGGTCGCGTCGCCGCTGCTGCCGCTGCGCGTCCTGCTGGACCGCAACCGCGGTGGCGTCTACCTCTCGCTGGGGCTGGCCGTCATCGCGATGTTCGGCCTGTTCCTCTTCCTGACGTACTACCTGCAGGTCGTGAGGGGCTACTCGCCGATCAGGACGGGATTCGCCTTCCTGCCGATGATCGCGGGCATGATCACCGGGTCGACGCAGATCGGTGCCCGGCTGATGACCCGGGTCCCGGCGCGCAAGCTCATGGGCCCCGGCTTCCTGACCGCCGCCCTCGGCATGCTGCTGCTGACGCAGCTGGAGATCGGTTCCTCCTACACCACCCTCATCCTGCCCGCGCAGCTCCTGCTGGGTCTGGGCATGGGCACGGCGTTCATGCCGGCCATGTCGCTGGCCACGCACGGGGTCGAGCCGAGGGACTCGGGTGTCGCGTCCGCGATGGTCAACACCTCGCAGCAGGTGGGCGGTGCGATCGGTACGGCGCTGCTGAACACCATCGCCGCCTCGGCCGCGACGGCGTACGCCACCTCGCACGCCGCGCTCGGTGCCACCGACCCCGAGCTGCTGAAGCTCCAGTCGATGGTGCACGGTTTCACCGGTGCCATCTGGTGGGCCGTCGGCATCCTGGTGGTTGCCTCCGCGATCGCGGTGACCTTCATCAACGCCGGGCGCCCCTCCGCGACCGCGGTGTCCGGAGCCTCCGCCTCGGGTGACGCCGACGGCGTCGAGGACGAGTTCAAGGTCCCGGTCGTCGCCCACTGACGTCGTCGTGCGACGTGAGGGGTGAAGGAAACACGGCTCTGCCCCGGTTCCGCTCGGTGGAACCGGGGCAGAGCCATGTCCGGTGCGTGCTCGGTGTGTGCCGGGTGCGTGTCCGGCGCGTGCCAGGTGTGTGCTCGGCGGGCCTCTGTCGCGCGCTCAGCGCAGCCAGGGCAGATCCGCGTCCGTGCCCTCCGGCTGGAGCCCGGTGGCGACGACCTGCATGATCTCGCCCAGCGAGCGCACCTGCTCGGGCGTGAGCCGGTCGAACATCGCCTGGCGTACGGCGCTGACATGGCCCGGTGCGGACCGGTGCAGCATCTCGTAGCCCTCGTCGGTGAGGACCGCGTTCTGCCCGCGCTTGTCGGACGGGCAGTCCTCGCGGCGCACCCAGCCGCTCTTCTCCAGCCGCGCGACGGCGTGCGAGAGCCGGGAGCGGGTGATCTTGGCGTCCTTGGCCAGCTCGGTCATCCGCTTCCGGCGGCGGGGTGCCTGGGAGAGCTGGACGAGCAGTCCGTAATAGATGTGCGGCATGCCGGCATCGCGCTGCAGCTGACGGTCGAGATGGTCCTCCATGAGCGTGGTGGCGTGGAGGTACGCACGCCAGACGCTCTGCTCTTCGTCGGAGAGCCAGCGGGGCTCGCCGGGGGATGCCGTGGTCATGTACTCCACTGTACGACCTTTTCTTGAAAGTTTAACTAGATAGAGCTAAGGTCTCCGGAGGTAGGAACTTGAAGATTAAAGAATCCTTCCTTCTCAAAGACACCAGTAGAAGACTTACCTCGATCAGCAGCGGATGGGGAGTGCCATGACTGTCACCGCGGAGCGCATGCCCGCCCTCTACCTCTCCCACGGCGCACCGCCGCTGGCCGACGACCCGGTCTGGCCCGGCGAACTGGCCGCCTGGTCCGCCGGGCTGCCCCGGCCCCGGGCGATCCTGATGGTCTCCGCGCACTGGGAGGAGGCCCCGCTCGCCCTCGGCGCCACGGAGACCGTCCCGCTCGTTCACGACTTCTGGGGTTTCCCCGAGCACTACTACCAGGTGCGGTACGCGGCCCCGGGCGCCCCGGCGCTGGCGGACGACGTACGCAAGCTGCTGCGCGACGCCGGGACCCCGGTCCAGGACATCCCGGACCGGGGGCTCGACCACGGGGCGTACGTCCCGCTGGTGGAGATGTTCCCGGACGCCGACATCCCCGTACTCCAGATCTCCCTGCCGACGCTGGACCCGCGACGGCTGATGGACATCGGGCGCAAGCTCGCGCCGCTGCGCGACGAGGGCGTCCTGATCGTCGGCAGCGGCTTCTTCACCCACAACCTGGCCGCCCTGCGGCACGTGGGCGGCGGCACCCCCGGCTGGTCGGCGGAGTTCGACGACTGGGGGAACCGGGCGCTCCAGGCGCAGGACATCGACGCGCTGCTGGACTTCGAGCACAAGTCCCCGGCCGGCCGGCTGGCCCACCCGCGCACCGAGCACTTCGCGCCGCTCTTCGTGACGCTCGGCGCCGCGGAGGGCGAGCTGGACCGGGGCCGCAGCGTCATCGACGGGTTCTGGATGGGACTCGCCAAGCGGTCGGTGCAGTTCGGCGGCTGACGGCGAAGAGGATCGCCAAGTCCGCCGGAAGGCCCGTCGGAGGATCCGTCGGAGGGTGTGCCGGGGGTTCGTCCGGGGTCCGCCGGAAGGTTTCGTCGGACGGTGGGTGGGGCCGTCGCCGGGTCGGCAGGTTCGTCAGCGGGGCGGCGGTGGGGGCGCCGGAGGCCGACGGGGCTGCCGCGGGGGCGGCGCGGCCGTCACAGGGCCGGTGGGTTCAGCTCGATCGAGCGGAGCGCGGCGGCGAGGGCCGTGGCGTTGCCGACGTCCAGCGCGGTGTCGGTGAACTTGATCGTGTGATCGTCGCCGTGCGCCGCCGCCCGCGCGAAGAGCTCCTCGGCGGACGCGTGCGCGGGCGCGTACGGGGCCGGGTCGGCCGGGCCGTACGCGGCGGTGACCGCGGCGCTCGCCGCCCAGGCGGCCCCCAGGCTCGGCGCCCACAGCGCGCGGGGGAGGGCGGGCAACGTGCGCAGCACGGCATTGGGCGCGGTCGCGGCGTGCACCAGCATGATCGGTTCGCCGTGCCCGTGCGTGGCGTAGCGGTGGGTCGCGGCGCGCACCAGCTCCGCCAGCCGGGCCCGCGCCTCGTCCGGGTCGCCGGTGAACCGCTGCGGCCACACCGGGAACGCGCTGAGCTGCGCCAGCCGGTCCCGGATACCGCCGCTCTGCTCGGGCACCGGCGGGACGGCGTCCAGCGCGGCCGCGGCGCTCGGCGCGGGCGGCAGCGGGGCCGGCTCGGGCAGCGGCTGGTGGCGGGCGGCCCAGTAGCCGAGGCCGTGGGCGAGCTCGGTGATCCGGGGCGCGCTCGCCTCACCGGCGAGCAGGGTGCGTACGGAGTGGCCCACCCGGATCACCGGGTGGGTGGCGCCCGCCGCGATACCGGGCAGCAGCCGCGGCCACCACTCGGCCAGGACGTCCCGCCACGGGCGCTCGGCCGTCTCCCGCTCGAAGTACAGCGTCCAGTCCGCGATCCGGCGCGGGTCGCCCAGAGCCTCGCGCCAGTTCTCCGCCGTCACCCGGGACGCGGTGTCCGGCATGTCCTCCAGCTTGTGGCTGTAGTGGTCGAGCCATCGGTGGACGGCCGGTGCCTGACCGTGCCGGACCAGCGCCTCGACGGCCATCGGGCCGTGGTTGCTCAGCCAGCCGTTCCGTTCGGGACCCGCCGTGTGGAGGCGCTCCAGCGCCTCGTCGAGCGTGCCCGTGATGTCGAGGCTGCCCGTGGTGTCGAGGGTGGTCGTGTTGTCGTCGGCCGTCGCGCCGTCCCTGCTCGCCGCGTCGTCCATCGGGTCGTTCCTGCGCTCGCTCATACGGAAGCACGCTAGGCGCGGCGCCCGTGGTGCGTAACGGGCCGCGGACCTAGGCCGGGTTCGGTCCGGGCCCTAGGACCGCGGTCCCAGCGGCTTCTCGTACCAGGCCACGTCCCAGTACGTGCCGAACTTCCACCCCACCTCGGCGTACGTACCGACATGGCGGAAACCGAAGCGCTCGTGCAGCCGGGTGGAGGCGTCGTTGGGCTGGGTGATGCCCGCGTACGCGCGGTGCACGTCCTCGTCGGCCAGTGCCTCGAACAGGGACGAGTACAGGAGCGTGCCGGTGCCGCGTCCGACGGCCCACGGGGCGCAGTACACGCTCACCTCGACCGAGGTCGCGTACGCCGCCTTCGGGCGGAAAGCGCTGCTGGTCGCGTACCCCAGGATCGAGGCGGGGCCGACAATGCGGACATCCTGAGCAACCAGGAGGCGGTGCGGGCCGTCTTCAGGGTGGGAACGAAGCCACGGCAGGCGCCGTTCAGGTGTAAAGGGGGCCGTATCGAATGTGAGCGCGGTCTCACGCACGTAATGGTTGTAGATGTCCGTGAGTGCCACCAAATCATCTTCGATGCCTGGCCTGACCTGCGCTTCTGCCCGGATGTTCGGCATGCGCACCCCCTTCGCGGCGGCACAGGGTACTGCATGATCGCGAAAATGAATGCCAGGCATGGGAATTCTGTCCGGATTCCAGTCGTTGTTTCCATCGGATGCAGGGCACCCGAGAGGGTGTCGCGACCTACTCAGCAAGGGAGCACGCATGGCAACCCGTGCCGTCGCCCGTCGTTCGTCCGCCACCGGTGGGACCAACCGGGCAAGCAGTGTTCGCGCCTCGGGCGGAGAGATCGCCGATCGCGACCTGGTCGGCATGTACCTGGACGAGATCGCGCGTACGCCGCTGCTCGACGCCGCGAAGGAGGTCGAGCTGTCGCAAACCGTCGAGGCGGGTGTGTACGCGCGCCAGATACTCGACGGCGCGGTGGAGAGCGAAGCCGGTGGAGCGACGCGCGAGGAGCTGGAGGCGCTGGTCGCCGAGGGCGAGCGCGCCAAGGACATATTCATCCGTTCCAACCTCCGGCTCGTCGTTGCCGTCGCACGCCGCTATCCGAGGGCCGGGCTGCCCCTGCTCGACCTGATCCAGGAGGGCAACGCCGGCCTGGTGCGCGCGGTCGAGAAGTTCGACTACGCCAAGGGCTTCAAGTTCTCCACGTATGCGACGTGGTGGATCCGTCAGGCCATCACCCGTTCCATAGCCGACCAGTCCCGTACGATCCGGCTCCCCGTCCACCTGGTGGAGGAGCTCGGCCGGATCCGCCGGGTACAGCGCGAATTCAACCGTGAGAACGGCCGTGAGCCGGAGCACACGGAGATAGCCGCCGAGCTGGACTCCACGCCCGAGCGCGTGGGTGACGTGCTGGACTGGGCCCGTGACCCGGTCAGTCTCAACATGTCCGTCGACGACGAGGGCGAGACGCAGTTCGGCGATCTGCTGGAGGACACCTCCGCGGTGTCGCCCGAGCAGTCGGTGATGACGCTGCTGCGCAGCGAGGAGCTGGAGGACCTGATCGGCAAGCTCGACAACCGCACCGCATCGATCATCCGCATGCGGTACGGCATCGAGGACGGCCGTGAGCGGACCCTCACCGAGGTGGGCAAGCAGCACGGTCTGACCCGTGAGCGGATCCGCCAGATCGAGAAGCACGCGCTGCTCGAACTGAAGCGAATGGCCCACGACACGGGTTTTGACGCTGCGGCGTGAGCCCTGGTCCAGTAACCTCCGAAATAGGTCGCTTCGTGTGACCTCCCTGAGCTGAGTCCCGGCGCCCACCCCCCCCTGGCGCCGGGGCTCATTCTTTTCTGCCGCTCGTGCGCCGGCGGCATTCCGTCTGCTGCCTGCGTGCCGACCGCATGTTCTCTGCTGCCTGCGTGTCGGCCGCATGCTCTTTGCCGCTCGTGCGCCGGCCGTATGTCTCTTTGGTGCTCGTGCGCCGCCCGCATGCCCCGCCGCCCGCAGGCTCCTTGGTCCTCGTGCGCCTTTTGCCGCTCACGCGCCGGTCCGCCGCCCCGCCCCTGTGCGGGCGGCGGTGTGTCAGCGTGCTGTGGCGCGCGTCAGCCGGGCGCCCAGATCGCTCAGGTACTCCGCCAGCTGCGGCGGCTCGTGCGCGGTGAACTCGCAGTCCACCAGTGCCAGCCGGAGCGCCACCCACTCCAGCGAGTCCGACAGCACCGCCCGCAGCCGGCAGCTGTTCCCGCCGGTCGGCTCCAGCGGGCCGAACACGGCCGGCAGCCGTGCGGCGACGAAGTCCGCCGGGGCGGCGAAGCTCACCTCCACCGCCAGTTCCGGCTGCCGACGGGTGATGGAGCCGGCGAGGAACTCCGCCGCGTCCCCCGAGGGCAGCTCGCGCGGTGTGAACCGGGCCCCGGTCGCGAACGGCTCGCTGACCCGGTCGACCCGGAACGTCCGCCAGTCCTCGCGCCCCAGGTCGTAGGCGACGAGATACCAGCGCCACCCCGTGCTCACCAGCCGGTACGGCTCGGCCTCCCGCCTCGTCTCGGCGCCGTCGCCCGCGCGGTAGGCGAACCGCAGCCGCTCGCGGCCGGTGACCGCCGACGCCATCACCGTCAGTGTGTGCGGATCGATCGTCGAGCCGTCGCCACGGGTCAGCGGCACGGTCGCGTTCTGCAGGGTCGAGACCCGGTGCCGCAACCGCGAAGGCAGCACCTGCTCCAGCTTCGCCAGAGCCCGTACGGACGCCTCGTCGACCCCCTCGATGGCATGCCCGGCGCCTGCCCGCAGGCCGACCGCGATGGCCACCGCCTCCTCGTCGTCGAGGAGCAGCGGCGGCATGGCGGTACCCGCGACGAGACGGTACCCGCCCACCGAGCCGCGCGAGGCCTCGACCGGATAGCCGAGCTCGCGGAGCCGGTCGATGTCGCGCCGGATGGTGCGCGGGCTGACGTCGAGCCGCTCGGCGAGTTCGCTGCCCGGCCACTCGCGGGGCGTCTGGAGGAGCGACAGGAGATTCAGCAGTCGTGCCGGCGTGTCCGTCATGGGCCCATCCTCGTGTCCGGGTGTCGGTCGTCTCACCAGGCTGCCCAGCCATTGGGTCATGTTCTGACCTATTGACTGTTTAACTTCTTCATATGCCTTCTTCCGCATCTCTGCCGTCCACGGCGTCCGGGCCCGCGGTGTCCTCGGACCCGTCGGACCGGCGACGCTGGTTCGCGCTCGCCATCGTGATGACCGCGGCCTTCATGGACCTGGTCGACGTCACGATCGTCAACATCGCCATCCCGAGCATCCGGCAGGACACCGGTGCCTCGTTCAGCTCGATCCAGTGGATCACCGCCGGATACGCCCTGGCCTTCGCGGCCGGGCTGATCACCGGCGGCCGACTGGGCGACATCTACGGCCGCAAGCGGCTGTTCCTCATCGGCATCGGGGGCTTCACGCTCGCCTCCGCGCTCTGCGGCTTCGCCGCCAACCCGGAGATGCTGGTCGCCTCCCGCATCCTCCAGGGCGGCACCGCCGCGCTGATGGTCCCGCAGGTGCTGTCGATCGTGCACGCCACCTTCCCGGCGCACGAGCGGGGCAAGGTCTTCGGCCTCTTCGGCGCGATCGTCGGCCTCGGGGCCGTCTCGGGACCGCTGCTGGGCGCGCTGCTCACCGAGTGGAACATCGCCGGTCTCGAATGGCGGCCGATCTTCCTGATCAACCTGCCGGTCGGCATCGCCGGCCTGATCCTGGGCCGGAAGTTCATCACCGAGTCCAAGGCCCCGAAGGCGCTCCGACTCGACCTGATCGGTGTCGCCCTGGTGACCCTGGGGCTGCTGATGCTGATCTACCCGCTGACCCGTGGACGCGAGCTGGGCTGGCCGCTCTGGGGCTACGCGTCGATGATCGGCAGCCTGCTGGTGTTCCTGGTCCTGGTGGTGTTCGAGCGGGAGAAGGCGCGCAAGGACGGTTCGCCCCTGGTCGAGCTGTCGCTGTTCCGGGTCAAGAGCTTCGCGGCGGGCATAGCCGTGCAGCTGACCTTCGGCATCGGGCTCGGCATCTTCTTCCTGGTCTGGACGCTCTACATGCAGATGGGGCTCGGCTGGAGCGCGCTGAGGGCCGGCACGACCGGTGTCCCGTTCTCGATCGCCGTCTCGTTCGCCGCCGGGATCTCCGTACAGAAGCTGGTGCCCCGCTTCGGCCGCAAGGTCCTCCAGGCGGGCGCGCTGCTGATGATCGTCGGCCTGCTGGTCTACATCTGGGAGTCCGACCGGTACGGCATGGGCATCACGTCCTGGCAGATGGCGCTGCCGCTGGTCGTCATGGGCATCGGCATGGGCCTGATCGTGGCCCCGCTGACGGACGCGGTGCTGTCCGAGGTGCCGAAGGAGCACTCCGGTTCGGCCTCCGGGCTGATCAACACCGTGCAGCAGATGGGCAATGCGCTCGGGCTCGGACTGGTCTCGGTCGTCTTCTTCGGCTCGATCGGGGACCGGCTGGCGCCGCAGCAGGTGGGCCCGGCGTTCGCGGAGGCGTTCCAGCACTCGCTGTGGTGGGTGGCCGGGGTGCTCGCCTTGATCTTCCTGGTGATGTTCGCGCTGCCCGCCCGGCCCCGGCAGCACGTGGAGGGCGGCGGAGACGACGTGGATACCGCGGCCGGGGCCGCGGGCGACGGTTCTCCGGCCGCCGTGGACAGGTCTGTGCACGCCGCGGGCGAGCCCGAGCCCGTGGCCGC
Source organism: Streptomyces sp. NPDC057963 (assembly GCF_042887155.1). Taxonomy (NCBI): domain Bacteria; kingdom Bacillati; phylum Actinomycetota; class Actinomycetes; order Kitasatosporales; family Streptomycetaceae; genus Streptomyces; species Streptomyces sp. NPDC057963. The sequence goes on along the minus strand of NZ_JBHVPX010000006.1, from coordinate 256,538 downwards.
GGACGAGCCCGAGCCCGGCAAGGAGCCCGCCCTCACTCCCTGATGCCTCTTGCGTCGATGCGGAGAGGTGCGACGGTTGCCCGTGGCTCTGCGGAGCGGCGCAGCTGTGACGTCACGTGTCGACATGGAGACCACGGCGCTTCGCCTGCCGTCGCCGGGCCGACTGCTCCGACGGGCGCCGCACCCCGGGCCGACCCGGGCCGTTCCGCGGGCCGACTCGGTCCGCGCCCGACCCGTTCTCCGGGCCGACTCAGGGGGTCCCGGGCTGCCCCGGGCCGACTTGGGCCGTCCCGGGTCAGCAGATGCGTGTCCGGCTCTCCATGGCCCCGCGTGCGGAGTCCTCGTCGCCGTACACCTCGCACATGTGGCGACCGTCCGGCGTGGCGGTGTGCTCGACCTCCCACAGGCTCGTCTCGCTGCCGTCGAGGAGCAGGAAGGCGTGCTCGTACAGGGTGAATCCGGCATCCCGCCCGTCCACCCGGCACTGCCGGCCGAAGACCTGGGTGATGTGGTGGGCGAAGGCGGCGCGCAGCAGTCGCGCGGTCTCCTCGCCGGGACCGTCGCTGTTCTCGGCGCGGCGCAGGACGCGGCGGGCATGGTCGGCGGAGTTGTCCGGGGCGTACATCCGGGGCATCGGGGCCGGGGGAGCCGCCATCAGAACCGTGAGGATCTCCAGGTCGGCCTGCGGCCCGTCGTCCCCGAACACCGGGACCTCACCGAAACCGCCGGTCAGCCGGGCGGCGGCGATATGGACATCGGCCTCGTCGTCGTACAGCTCGTGGTGCCGGAGGTCGGGCTCCGTCCGGGAGAGCGGGCGCATCATGCTTCGCGGACCGCCGTGCACCAGCTCCCACAGGGTGAGAGGGGTGCCGTCGGACAGCAGATACGTGTGCCGGTAGGTCTCGCGGTGGAGTACGGAACTGTGGTGCGAGGAGTGCAGGGAACTGCTGTGGGCGAGCGCGGTACCGAGTCTCTCGACCGTGCTGTCGGGCAGGTCGAAAGAGTTGAGTGCCCGTCGCAGGAGTCGCTCGAGGTGCTGCTCGGTTGTCTCGTACGGATCGCTCAAGGTGCTGTCTCCAGGCCGTCGCCGCGTGTTACTTGGTGCGTGCTTAACGTAGTCCCTGGGTCCGACATCATGACCGGGGTTCAGGAAAACGTATGACGCACGCAGATGGTTCCTGGCGGTTCGTCCGAACTTCCTTACCCGGGAGGCGAGTCGGGCCCCGGACGGCTGTACGCCGACGGCCGGGACGGGGACCGGCTCGCGCCGTAGAGATCGCTGTACGCGGGGTAGCTGCCACCGCCGTGGCGGCCATCGACGCTCTGAGCTGCCCGGACGGCCTTCACAACGGCGCGGGTCAGCGCGTCCGCACCGGCCGCCAGCAGGTCGTTGAGCGCGATCGGGTTCTGCGGATCCAGTGGCCGGGCGCCGGTGGCCAGCGCGAAAACGGTGTCCCCGTCGGTCAGCAGGTGTACGGGGCGGACGGCGCGCGCAAGACCGTCGTGCGCCGTACCCGCGAGCTTCTGCGCCTGGGCCCGGGTGAGGTCCGCGTCCGTGGCGACGACCGCCAGCGTGGTGTTGAGCGGGGGGCGCGCGGCCGCCTCCCGGGCCTCGGCCAGGCGCTGCCGTGCCGCGCGGTGGACCTCGGGTGCGGGGTACGCCGGAGGTTCGGCCGCGCCGTACTCCCCGTACAGCACTCCGGTACGCGGATCGATCACCGAACCCGCCGCGTTCACCACGACGAGCGCGCCCACCGTGATCCCGGACGCCAGCCGCACGCTCGCCGTGCCCACCCCGCCCTTGAGCTGCCCGGCGACCGCACCCGTGCCGGCGCCGGCGTTGCCCTCGACGACCGGCGCCCCCGGCTCCGTACCCGCCGCGTCCTCCACCGCGGCGCGGCCGGTCGAGGCGTCCGGGCGGGCTCGCCAGTCACCGCCCCGCCCCAGGTCGAAGATGCACGCTGCCGGGACGACCGGCACCACCTGTGCCGGATCGGGCCCGACCCGCACCCCTCGCCCCTGCTCCTCCAGCCAGGCCATCACACCGGACGCCGCGTCCAGGCCGTACGCGCTGCCGCCCGTCAGGACGACGGCATCGATGCGCTGCACCAGATTGCGCGGATCGAGCGCGTCCGTCTCCCGGGTGCCGGGGCCGCCACCGCGCACGTCGACGGCCGCGATCGCACCACCCTCGGGGGCGAGGACGATGGTGGTGCCGCTCAGCGCACCCGCACCCGCCACCCGCGCATGACCGACGCGCAGCCCGGCGACGTCGGTGAGCGCGTCGAGCGGACCGGTGGCGTCGGTCGGTGCGTCGGGCGACTGGGCGGCGTCGGTCGGTGCGTCGGGCGACTGGGCGGTGTCGGCCGGTGCGTCGAGTGGCCCCGACGGCAGGGGCGATGTGTGCTGCGCGACGGACGGATCTGTCGGCTTCTGCGGTTCTTCCGTCACCACGTGCTCCTCACAGGACTCACCACTCGCACCTCACGATTCTCCGTCCGCGTGCTCGCCGCACCACACCCGCGTGCTCACTCCGCCACGGCGGGCCGCCGGGACAGAGCCACCCCCACGGCCACGGTCGCCGCCGCCACCAGGCCGGCCGCGAGCACCGCCCACTCCCCCGCGAACGTACAGGCCAGGATCGCCAGCGCGGCCGTGGGGAGGGGAAGTTGCTCCGCGAGGTCACGCTTGAAGTGGCGGGCGTGCAGCACCCACACCGTCAGCAGGAAGAGCGCCGAGGGTACGGTCACGGCGGCGGCGGCCACCGTGCCCGAGACATGGGCCTTGCCCACGGTCTCCTCCACCGCGACCTCAAGGCCCGAGCCGATCGCTGCCGCGGAGCCGAAGACCAGGAAGTGTCCGTACCCCCAGATGAACGCTTCCCTGCTGCCGCGCAGGTAGTCATGGATCGGCACGGCGAAATAGACCCACCAGGCGGAGAAGACGATCAGCAGCCCGCCCGCGGCGATCGGCAGCAACTCGCCGAACGCGCCGTGCTCGTCCACCGCCTCCTGGACCGCGACCGTGGCCGCCGCGATCGTCTCGCCCAGCACGATGATCGTGAACAGGCCGTACCGCTCACCGATGTGATGGGGATGCCAGTCCGTCGGGCGGTCGCGCTCGGCGATCGCCGGAACGGACAGCTCCACGAGCACGAGCACGACGAAGACGGCGGCCCGCGCTCCGCCCGTGTTGTCGGTCAGCAACAGCATGCCGATCCAGCCGAGTTGCGCCACGACGATTCCGGCGGCGTACCGCAGGGCCACGCGCCGCTCGGCCCCCCGGGTGCAGTACGCGGCGCGCAGCCACTGGCTCGTCAGGGCGAGCCGCATCACGACGTAGCCGGCGACGCCGACCGTCCAGTCACCCGCGTCGAAGGCGCGCGGCACCCCGGCGGCGAGGATGAGCACCCCGGTGATCTGGACGAATGTGACCACGCGGTACAGCGGGTCGTCGGTGTCGTAAGCCGATGCGAACCAGCTGAAGTTGACCCAGGCCCACCAGATCGCGAAGAAGACGGCCGCGTAGCTGGCGACGCCGGTGGCGGCGTGGCCTTCGGCGACGGCGTGCAGCAGCCGTCGCCCCGCCTGTGCCACGGCGACGACGAAGCAGAGGTCGAAGAAGAGCTCCAGCGGGGTCGCCACGCGATGTTTCTCGGCGCGGCTGCGGGCAGTCATTCCGGGCATGGCATCAGCACACCAGACGGGGTCGGCGGCGCTCGGGGGCGCGCCCCGGACGCTGATCGGGAAGTTTCTGCGGATGCTTCCACAGGCGGACGACGGTGCGCAGACCACGGAGAAGGCGCAGGCCGGCACGGAGTGCCGGGCCGGGTCGGATCAGGCGGGGCCGAGCGCCCCCAGGCCTGTGCAACGCCGGGCTTGCGCCCCGGTAACCGCGTACCGCCCCAGGACCGCGCCCCGGCAGGACCGCGTACCGCCCCAGGACCGCGCCCCGGCAGGACCGCGTACCGCCCCAGGACCGCGCCCCGGTAACCGAGTGTGCCCGCGAGCCGGTCGGGCGAACGGGCTCACCCCACCGAGTCGTAAAACAGGACCTATCGTCCCATATGCCCCTACGGTGACGGGGTGACCGAGCCGCCAGAAGCCCCCGCCGCAGCCGCGCAGACCACCTCCGGTGCGGGGCGCGGCGGCTTTTCCGGAGCGCCCGGTACCGCGAGGTCCGCAGGGAGTGCCGGCCCTCGGGCGGCCGCGTCCCGGTCCGTCACCGCGCGTGCGACCGCGGCCGGTGTCATCGTCTCCGTCCTGCTGATCCTCGCGATCGTGATCGGCAGCCGGCTTCTGGAGAACTTCGACTCCGCCCTTCTCCCGTACGCCGTCGCCACCGTCTTCCTCGCCTTCGGCGTCGCCTACCGCTACACCGTCTGGGTCTCCGCGCCCGGCGCACGGCGCCTGTTCAAGCAGGGGTGGCGGAGCTTCTTCTCCATGGCGAACTTCCGCAGGGCTCCCACCGCCCTGCCCCGGATGATCGCCACCTACCTGGGCTTCCAGAAATTCCTCGGTGCCCGCTCACACGCCCGCTGGGCCGCCCACCAACTGATCTTCTGGGGCTGTGTCCTCGCCTCCCTGATCACCTTTCCGCTCACCTGGGGCTGGTTCACCTTCACCTCCGGTTCCGGCTCGGGCCCCGGCTACGAGATGCGCATCTGGGGCTTCAGGATCATCGGCTTCGACTCCCTCGACATCCTGGGCTGGCTGATGTTCCACGGCCTGGACATCGCCGCCGTGCTCGTCATCCCCGGCGCCTCGTACTTCCTCTGGCGGCGGATGCGGGACCGCGGCGTCGTCACCGGCCAGCGCTTCGCCTACGACCTGGTGCCGCTGATCGCCCTGATCGTCATCTCCGTGACCGGGCTGCTGCTCACCTTCTCGTCGATCTTCCTGCACGGCGGCGGTTACGAATTCCTGGCGATCCTCCACATGGTGTCGGTGGTCTTCACCCTCATCTACATCCCGTTCGGGAAGTTCTTCCACATCGTGCAGCGCCCGGCGGCGGTCGGCATGCAGCTGTTCAAATACACCGCCCGGCAGGACCAGGAGGTCTTCGGCTGCCGCCGCTGCGAGGAACCCATCGACACCGCGCCGTATGTCGAGAACCTCCGCGGCACCATGCGCGATCTCCGCCTCGGCTTCGACGAGTGGGCCGAATACTGCCCGCGTTGCAAGCGAGTGCTGCGCGGCGGCGCCTACCTCACCCACGTGAAGAAGGGCTTCAAGTGACCTCGGATCCGCGCGCCGCCGCCTCCCGCCCGGCCGTCCCTCTCGACCCCTCTCTCGCACCGCCCGGCACCCGGGCCTTCCGGGACGCGGGCGGCATCCCCGCCGACCGGTGGCGCGCCGACCAGGAGGGCGAGACGCTCGTCCCCACCCACTGCTGTTTCTGCGGGGTCCAGTGCGGGATGTATCTGCGCGTCGACCGGGGAGGCAAGGTCTTCGGCGTCGAACCCCGCAACCACGACATCAACCGGATGCGCCTGTGCCCCAAGGGCATCAACGCGTACCAGCAGGTCAACCATCCCGACCGGCTGACCGCCCCGCTCCTGCGCCGCTCCCGGGACGAGGACCTCCGCGAGGTCTCCTGGGACGAGGCACTCGACTTCACCGTCTCCGAGATCAAGCGCATCCAGCAGAGCCACGGCAACGACGCCTTCGGGCTCCTCGGCGGCGCCAGCCTCTTCACCGAAAAGACCTATCTGGTCGGCAAATTCGCCCGGGTCGCCCTCAAGTCCCGGCATGTCGACTACAACGGCCGGCTCTGCATGGTCAGCGCCGCGGGCGCCAACAAACTCGCCTTCGGCATCGACCGGGCCGGCAACCCCTTCTCCGACATCCTGCTCACCGACTGCCTGCTGATCGCGGGCTCCAACGTCGGCGAGTGCTTCCCCGTCATGACCCAGTACGTGTGGGGGGCCCGGGACCGCGGTGCGAGCCTGATCGTCGTCGATCCACGGGAGACCGCGATCGCCCGCACCGCGGACATCCATGTCGCGCTTAAGCCCGGCACCGACTCGGCCTTCTTCAACTCCGTGCTGAATGTGGTCGTGGAGGAGGGCCTGACCGACGAGGCCTATCTCGCCGCCCACGCCACGGGCTGGGAGGAGGTGAGGGCCAAGGCCGGTGAGTACCCGCCGTCCCGGGCCGCCGAGATCTGCGGCATCCCCGCCCAGCAGATCGTCCAGGTCGCCCGAGCCTTCGCCCGCGCTCCCAAGGCCATGGCCTGGCACGCCCGCGGTATCGAGCACCACTCGCAGGGCGTCGAGAACTGCCTCAGCGTGATCAACCTCTGCACCGCCACCGGCCACATCGGCAGGCCCGGCGCCGGATACGGCACCCTCACCGGCCAGGGCAACGGGCAGGGCGGCCGCGAGCACGGCCAGAAGGCCGACCTCCTTCCCGGCGGCCGCTCGATCACGAACGAGGAGCACCGCAGGCAGATCTGCGAGATCTGGGGCATCGAGGAGTCCGAACTCCCGCCCGCAGGAACCTCGATGATGGAAATGGTCTGGCAGATGCAGCGCCGCGAGATCCGCGGACTGATCGGCATCTGCAACAACCCCTTCGTCTCCCTTCCCCACTACAAGGTCGTCAAGGAGGGGTACGACGCCACAGAGTTCCATGCCCAATTCGACTTCTTCCTCTCCGAGACCGCGGCCAACGCCCATGTGGTCTTCCCCGTCACCACCTGGGCCGAGGACGACGGGGTGATGGCCAACGCCGAGGCCCGGGTGGTCAAGCACAACAAGGCCCAGGACCCGCCCCCCGGCGTACGGACCGACACCTGGGTGATGTGCGAGCTCGCCAAGCGCCTCGGCGCGGGAGACAAATTCGCCTTCGCCGATTCCCGCGAGGTCTTCGACGAACTGCGGACCGCCTCCGCCGGCACCGTCAACGACTACTACGGCATCACCTACGAACGGCTGGAGGAGACCGGCGGGATCGCCTGGCCCTGCCCGTCCACCGACCACCCCGGCACCCCCGGCTCTTCGAGGACGGGAAGACCTACCACCCCGACGGCAAGATCCATCTGCAGGTCGTCGAGTGGCACCCGCCGATGGACCCGTACGACGACGAGCACCCCATGTCGCTCACCACCGGACGTACCGTCGCCCACTTCCTCTCCGGCAACCAGACCCGCCGGCTGGGCGCCCTCGTCGAACAGACCCCGCGCCCCTGGGCCGAGGTCCACCCCTCCCACGGCTTCCGCAACGGCGAACCGGTCCGCGTCGTCACCCGGCGCGGCAGCGAGGTCTTCCCCGCCCTGGTCACCGAGGCGATCCGCCCCGACACCGTCTTCATCCCGTACCACTGGCCCGTCCCCACCGCGGCCAACGCCCTGACCATCGACGCCCTCGACCCCCGCTCCAAGATCCCCGAGTACAAGGTGTGCGCCTGTCGCATCGAGCACGCCGACAGGATTGACAAGGTCCCCGCACCCCCTGCCGCACCCGGCCATGCCGCCTACCCGGAGACCCAGGTCTCCCGTACCGATCCGCTGCCGCCCACGTCTCCCCAGGGCTGTGGCACCTCGGAGAGGGGCTGACCCCGCATGATGGGCAGAACGATCTTCATTGATCCGGGGCGATGCATCGGCTGCCAGGCGTGTGTCTCCGCCTGCCGGGAATGCGACTCGCACCGCGGCAAGTCGATGATCCACCTCGACTACACCGACGAGGGCCGGTCCGTCGCCTCCCTTCCCACGGTCTGTATGCACTGCGAGGACCCGGTCGCCCCGTGCGCCGAGGTCTGCCCCGCCGACGCGATCCTGGTGACCGCCGACGGTGTGGTGCAGCAGGCCGACACCACCCGCTGCATCGGCTGCGCCAACTGCGTCAACGCCTGCCCCTTCGGAGTTCCGAAGATCGACCCGCAGGCGAAGCTGCAGATGAAATGCAACCTCTGCTACGACCGCACCGCCTACGGCCTCGCCCCCATGTGCGCGACCGTGTGTCCGACAGGAGCGCTGTTCTACGGGACCGTCGAGGAACTCCAGGCAGAGCGCCCCGGCGTCCAGGTCGCCGACACCTTCGTCTTCGGCCGCAGCGAGGTCCGCACCGGTGTGGCCATGGTCGTTCCCGCCGACAGGGTCCAGTGGCCGGTGCCCGGCGGTCTTCCCGTCGTCGAGATCAACGGGAAGGACGTCCGCCGATGAGCGTCACCGGCCGGCCGCCCTCCGGTGACCCGCGCGAAGCCCTCCACGACCGGATCGCCGCCGACTCCCTCACCACCCGGCGCGACTACCTCCGGATCGTCACGACCGTCTCGGGCGGTCTCGCCGTCGGCGGCCTCGGCGTGGCCGGCGGAATCCTTCCGCGACATGGCGAACCCGGCGACGCCAAGGCCCCCGGGCCGAAGAAGATCGCCACTCAGCTCCTTCCCGGCGAATCCCTCGCCTTCCACTACCCGGACGAAGAGGACCGGGCGGTCGCCGTCCGGCTCGACGACGGCACCCTCGTCGGCTACTCCGCGATCTGCACCCATCTCGCCTGCGCCGTGCTCTGGCGCAAGGACCGCGGCTCGGAGGGCGAGTTGTACTGCCCCTGCCACGAGGGTGTCTTCGACGCCCGCACCGGCGAGGTCACCGCCGGGCCGCCGCCCCGCGCACTGCCCAAGGTGGTGCTCACCGAGCAGACCGACGGCAGTATCTGGGCGATCGGCACGACCCGCTCGGGCGAGAGCATCGAACACGGACTGTGCCGTCGGCTCAGCGCCGACCGCCCGGACCTCGCGTCCCGCATCGGCTGCCCCGCGGTCAGAGACGGAGGCGCGGAGGCACCCCTGTCCGGTGCATCGGGTCCGGCCGGGGCGAACACCTCGGAGGCGGCCGGCATGAGCGCACCGGGGGCGGCCGGGGCGGACGCGCCCGGTGCTGCACGGTCGCGAGCCAGGACGGCCGGTCCCCGGGCCGCCGACGCCGAGACCTCCGGCAGGCGGACATGACCGACGCCCAGCAGCCCCGGCGTCAGGGGCCCCCGGAACGCCCGGCGGGCTCCCCGGAAAGCCCAGCGGAGTACCCGGCGTACCCGGCGTACCCGGAGTACCACCCGGGCAGTGCCCGCCCCGAGCTCAACCGCCCCGTCCGCGAGCGCTATCCGCAGATCCGCCCCACCAGCGGCTACGGCGACCCCCGGGTCCGCCACACCGGTCCCGGTCCGGGCGCGGGCACCGACCAGGAACCCGAGCGCTCCTCGAAACTGACGGCCCGGCTGGTCCTTGCCATGACCGTCGTCATCGGACAGCTCTGGGGCCTGACCGTCATCATCGACGCGTGGATGGAGGGCAACACCGGCACGGCCTGGTGGGGTTCCGGCTTCCTCTGCCTGTCGTTCCTCGTCGTCCTCGGACTGTGGCTGCTCGACCCGAGGGATCGCTGACCGCTGCCGTACCGTTGACCACCGCCGTACCCTGGGTGTATGAGCACCGCCCCCACTCCCGGCCCGCGCGATTCGAAGCCGTCCCAGCCGGCGCGGCCGAAGCCGAAACCGGCTCTGATCTTCGACGATCCGCTGGACCAGCAGTCCGCGGACGATACGGACCGAGGGTGGGGCGAGCGGGCCCCGGCCGGCGGTAGCGCCGCCGATCTGGCGCGCTTTCTCGACGAGAAGCCTCCCCACCACATCTGAGCCCCCGCTCCGTGGTGGTCCGACGGTGCCGCTGCCGGTCCTCTCGCCGGGTGTTCCGCCACCGGTCGTGACCGCGACCGGGTTCCTGGCCGGAAGCCTTGCCCACCAAGCCTCCGCGCCGCTGGATGAGGGCGTCGCGGCTCTCCTTCGGCACCTTCGGTTCGCTCGCCTCCAGCATCTCCTTCGGCACCTCCGGCCCGCTTACCTCCAGCGTCTCCTGGACTCCTTCCTTCGCGGCCTCGCACGGCCGCCCGCCCGGCGAGGTACATGGCCATGGGCAGCACCGTCAGGAACACGGGCAGCACCATCAGGAAGCAGACGACAGCGGCCGTGATCACCAAGCCGGGAGTGGCGCTGAGCACCGGACCCGACAGGACTCGGTTGTCCGACCGTTCATCAGCACGAGTCAGCACAGGGTCACCGCCAGCCTGGCCCAGATACCCGCACCGGCCAGCGACGCGGCCGTGCTCCGGGGAACGGACAGCACGATCAGCGCGCCGTCCTCCGTGGAACCTTCGGCCGGGGCCTGCGGTACATCTGCCACCCGCGCGCCCTTCGCCAGCATCCGGGCATCGGCCCCGGATCTCTCGGAGGCGATGACATCGACGCGGTCACCCGGCCGTAACAGCCGCACCGTCCCCGCATCCGCGATCCTGACCGGCGCGGAGACCAGCGGAGCCGGCCCCCGTGCCCGCTCCGGCGCCTCCCCGGCTCCACCCCCTGCCCCTGTCCCTGCCTCTGTCCCCGCCCCCGCCCCCTGCGCGGAATCGCCGCCCACGCCACTTCCGCCGCCCCCGCCCAGCCCCGTCGCGGCCAGCGCGGCAGCCGCCAGGGTGAGTGCGGCGGCCATCGAGCGGCGCTGCCGCCACAGCGCACTCCGCAACCGGTGCCCACCGCCTCCTCGCACCCGCAACGGCTCGAACGCGGGCACACCGCAGGGCGGAGGAGCCGACGCCGGAGGTCCAGGAGCCATGGCCGGAGCGGAACCTTCAAAGGGAACGGAACCCTCAAAGGGCACGGAGCCTTCAAAAGGCACGGTGCCTTCAAAGGGCACGGGCGGGAACGACTGGGACGACGGAAACATGGCCAACACCACCTGCCGTGAGGAGTTTTGGACGAACGCCCCTCACGATCCACTGTCCGCGGGCTTCCCGCCGAAGCCTGTGGACGGCCCCGGTGTTGTGGAAAACCCCGTCACCCGGTCAAGGGAGTTCGATCCCCGTCTTCAGCCCGTCCAGCGCATGCGAGCACGGGCAGTCGCGGTCCGCCTCCGCCGGCAGGGCGGCCACCACGCCGAAGAGCACCGACCGCAGCCGGTCCACATTGGCCGCGAACACCTTCAGCACCTCCCCGTGCGAGACGCCCTCCCCGGCCTCGGCCCCCGCGTCCAGGTCCGTCACCAGTGTCATCGTCGTGTAGCAGAGGCCCAGTTCGCGGGCGAGGATCGCCTCCGGGTGCCCGGTCATCCCGACCACCGACCAGCCCATCGCCGCATGCCACCGCGACTCCGCCCGGGTCGAGAAGCGAGGTCCCTCGACGACCACCAGCGTCCCGCCGTCCACCGGCTCCCAGCGCTCGGCGCGGGCCGCCGCCAGTGCCGCCCTGCGCCCTTCGGGGCAGTACGGATCGGCGAAGCCCAAATGCAGGACGCTCGGCTCCGCGCCATCGGCCCGGATCTCCCCGTCGTAGTACGTCTGCGTACGGGCCTTGGTGCGGTCGACCATCTGGTCGGGCACGAGCAGCGTGCCCGGCCCGTACTCCGGACGCAGTCCGCCCACCGCGCACGGGCCGAGCACCTGGCGTACACCGACGGAGCGCAGCGCCCACAGGTTGGCCCGGTAGTTGATGCGGTGCGGCGGCAGATGGTGGCCGCGCCCGTGGCGGGGCAGGAAGGCGACCCGGCGCCCGCCGACCTCGCCGAGGAAGAGGGAGTCGCTCGGCTGTCCGTACGGGGTGTCCACACGCACCTCCGTGACGTCCTCCAGGAAGGAGTACAAGCCCGAGCCGCCGATGACACCGATCTCTGCGTTCGCCATGCGATCACATTAGCCGCGCGGAAAAACGCCGAGGACCCCACCGAACGGATCGGTGGGGTCCTCGGGAAGCGCGGTGCGGATCAGGCGGCCGACGTACCACTCGTGGAGGACGACGACGAAGAAGACGAAGCCGCGGCGGCCGGCGTGGAAGCGGACGACTTCGTGTCCGACCCCGACCCCGACGCCGATCCGGTCGACGACGAATCGGACGAAGCGGAACCGGATGCCTTCGCCGAGGACGACGCCGACGTGCTGCTCGACGAGGAGCCGCGGCTGTCGTTCCGGTAGAAACCGGAACCCTTGAAGACAATGCCGACCGCTGAGAACACCTTCTTCAGGCGTCCGTCGCAGCTCGGGCACACGGTCAGGGCATCATCGGTGAACTTCTGCACCGCCTCAAGGCCCTCGCCACATTCGGTGCACTGGTACTGATAGGTCGGCACTTGCTCCTCCTGGCACTCTCACTCAATGAGTGCTAACGACGCTCCATACTGACGTATTCCGCTGGATCAGTCCACCGTGACCGGCTCCCGGTGACCGACACCACGTGCCACGGTCCGCCCCGAGGCCGCGGGCGCGAGCCTCGAACGCAGTGCCAGCAGGGTGGCCAGCGCGAGCACGGTCCCCACGAGCGGCACGACGAATCCGGTGCTCGCGCCGTGGGCGTCGGCGAGCCGCCCGGCGACCGTCACCGCGGCCGCCTGGCCGAGGGCGACCGAGCCCGTCAGCCAGGTGAACGCCTCGGTACGGGCGGACCCCGGAACCAGCGCCTCCACCAGCGTGTAGCCGCTGATCAGCGCGGGGGCGATGGACAGTCCGACCAACAGGCCGAGCCCGGCCAGCAGCGGCACGGAGTGCACCGCCCACAGTCCGGACGCGGTCAGGGTCAGCGCCGCGTACCCGGCGATCAGCCGCCGTCGCGGCCCGCTCTTCCAGGCGATGGCGCCGCAGACGATGCCGGCCAGCATGTTGCCCGCCGCGAAGACCCCGTACAGCAGACCGTTCGCCCCCGGCCGGCCGATCTCCTCGGCGAAGGCGGTCAGCGAGACCTGCATGCCGCCGAAGACCGCGCCGATCCCCAGGAAGGCCACCGCGAGCACCCGGACACCGGGCACGGACAGCGCGGACGCGTGCCGCTCGGAAGCGCCGGACGCGGCGGCGCGCACCGCGGGCTGGGTGCGGCTCTGCGCGGCGAAGAGCAGTCCGCCGATCAGGGTCAGCCCGGCCTCCGTGATCAGGCCCGCCGCCGGGTGCACCCCGGTGCACAGCGCGGTGGCGAGCACCGGGCCGATGACGAAGGTGAACTCGTCCGTCACCGATTCGAAGGCGGCCGCCGTGGACAGCAGTGGTGAGGCCTCGCGCCCCGGTGCCGTGCCCAGCAGGGCCGCCCAACGGGCCCGGACCATCGGCCCGACCTGCGGAACGGACGCACCGGTGGGGACGGCCGCCGCGAACAGGGCCCACAGAGGCGCGTCCGCCAGCGCGAGCGCCGTCAGCGCCGAGACGGACGCCGCGTGCACCAGGACGCCGGGCAGCAGCACGGCGCGCTGGCCGAACCGGTCGGCGAGCTTGCCGGTCTGCGGTGCGAACAGGGCCATGGAGACACCGGTCACGGCGGCGACGGAGCCCGCGCTGCCGTACGAACCGGTGGTGTGCTGGACCAGTAGCACGATGCCGATCGTCAGCATCGCGAAGGGCTGCCGTGCGGCGAAGCCCGGCAGGAGAAACGTCCACGCACCCGGGGTGCGCAGCAACTGCCCGTAACCCGGGCGGTCGGAGACCGTGGATGCCACGGTCCTTGCCTTTCTGCCGCCTGGTGGCCGAGCTCCCGGGGCCGGCCCGGCACCGGTGGTGCGGGGGCGTGCGGGTGCTGCCGAGAGCTGTCCTCTTCGCGCGGGACTGCGGTAGATGCCGGGCGCTCAGCAGAGGCGGAGGACGCCACGACCGCCATACGGTCGCGCCAGCTCTGCATCAGGCAGAGTTGGTCGTTCGGTTTGGTCGTTCGGGCCGAGCGGCCCCGTGGCAGGGGCCGATCAGATTTCCTCGATGATACAGGCGGGGGCTCCCGCACACCTCTGATTGCGCCCAGGGCCCGAGCCCCGCCCCCGCCCGAGCCCCGCCCGAGCCCCCGTCCCCGCCCGCGCGCCCGCCCCGGCCCGTGCCCCAGCTCCCGCCCCTGCCCCCGCCTCGGATCGGCAGCGGGCGGCGCCTCCACCCCTGGTGTCCCGGGAATCTCAGCTGGTGTCCCGGGAGCGGTGCGTTTTCGGCCCGTCGGTCTTGCCGCGCCTGGCCGCGGTCTTCAGCGCGTGCGCCACATCATGGGCCACATGGGGCGCGGCGAGGCTCTCGCCGCCGCTGCCGGTCGTTCCCAGCCAGCCCGCGAGCTTGCCGCCCTCGCCGACCGCGCGGAGCCGTTCCTCCGTGGCGTCGCGCACCGGATCGGTGGTGACCACCAGCAGTTCGTCGCCGCGCCGCAGCACGGTCGACGGCGCCGGGACGAAGCTCTTGCCGTCCCGTACGACCAAGGTGACCGCGGCACCGGCGGGCAGCCGGAGTTCCCCGACCTCCACGCCGTGCATCTTCGACTTCCCGGGGATCGCCACCGACAGCAGATGGCCGCGGAGCCGCTCCAGCGGTGCCGATTCGATGCCCAGGTCGGAGGCCTCGGCCGGATCGTCGGCGATCTTCAGGACCTTCGCCATCCAGGGCAGGGTCGGTCCCTGGATGAGGGTGTAGACGATGACGAGAACGAAGACGATGTTGAAGATCCGGGTCGAGCCCTCGACCCCGGACACCATCGGAATGGTCGCCAGGATGATGGGTACGGCGCCGCGCAGCCCCGCCCAGGACATGAACGCCTTCTCCTGCCAGGGCAGCCGGAACGGTGCCAGCGAGATGAAGACCTCCAGCGGCCGTGCCACCACGGTCAGCACCAGTCCCACGACGACCGCGGGCCAGAAGTCGTCGTACAGATCGTGCGGTGTGACCAGGAGCCCGAGCAGCACGAACATGCCGATCTGGGCCAGCCAGCCGAGCCCGTCGGCGAAGCCGCGGGTGGCGGGCCAGTGCGGCAGCTTGGCGTTGCCGAGGATCATCGCGGACAGGTAGACGGCGAGGAAGCCGCTGCCGTGGGCCATGGCGCCCGCCGCGTACGCGGACACCGCGATCGCCATCACGGCGATCGGGTACAGGCCGGACGCGGGCAGCGCCACATGACGCAGGCCGAACGAGCCGAGCCAGCCGACGGCGAGGCCGACGGCCGCGCCGATCGCGAGCTCCAGGGCTATCTCGCCGATCAGTATGTACCAGCTCTCCACCGGTCCCGCGGTCGAGAAGGCCACCACCAGGATCACCACGGGGGCGTCGTTGAAGCCCGATTCGGCCTCCAGTACGCCGGTGACGCGAGCGGGCAGCGGCACCTTGCGCAGCACCGAGAAGACCGCGGCGGCGTCCGTCGAGGAGACGACCGCGCCGATGATCAGCGACTGCCGCCAGTCCAGGCCGACCAGGTAGTGGGCTCCGGCCGCGGTGACGCCGACGCTGACCGCGACGCCCACGAGCGAGAGCAGCGCGGCGGCGGGCAGCGCGGGTCTGATCTCTTTCCACTTCGTGCCCAGGCCGCCCTCGGCGAGGATCACGACCAGTGCGGCGTAGCCGATCACCTGGGTCAGTTCGGCGTTGTTGAACCTGACGTCGAAGATGCCGTCCTGCCCTATGGCGATCCCGATGCCGAGGTACAGGAGCAGGCTGGGGAGCCCGCTGCGGGACGAGATGCGCACCGCCGCCACGGCGACGAGCAGGACCAGTGAGCAGGCGAGCAGGAGTTCGTTGAGCGCGTGGACAGTCAGTGGCCGTTCCTTCCCTGCGGACGCCTGCCGAATCGACCCTCGGCATCGGCCGATCCCGGCCGGTACTTCGTTACCTTACCTAATCTTTAACGCTTTCTTGACGCGTTCGATCGTTCGTACGGGCACGGTGGAATTCGAACCCATCCCGATGCCGCGTCAGAGCCGCCCCGGTGCTGCGCCTATGGTTGCTCCTGCACTCCCAGGACCACCTGCCCCTCGAAGGACAGCGATGCCCGCCAACACAACCGCCTCTTCCGGCACCACCGGTTCCGCCGGTGGGAAGACCGGCAGGAAGAAGGGGCGACGTGCCCGCCTGATCGTGATCGTTCTGGTGCTGGCGCTTGTCGCGGGTATCGGTTACGGCGCGTTCTGGTCCGTATCGACCGTGCGGGCCTCGTACCCGCAGACGACCGGGTCGCTCAAGCTCGACGGCCTCGACGGCACCGTCGACGTCAAGCGCGACTCCTATGGAATCCCGCAGCTGTACGCGGACTCCGACGCCGACCTCTTCCGCGCCCAGGGCTTCGTGCAGGCGCAGGACCGCTTCTGGGAGATGGACGTCCGCCGTCACATGACGGCGGGCCGGCTCTCCGAGATGTTCGGGTCCGGGCAGGTCGAGACGGACTCCTTCCTGCGCACACTCGGCTGGCGCAAGGTCGCCCAGGAGGAGTACGACAAGGTCCTGTCCGCGGACACCAAGAAGAACCTCCAGGCGTACGCGGACGGCGTCAACGCCTACCTCAAGGGGCGCGACGGCAAGGAGATCTCCGTCGAGTACGCCGCCCTCGGCTTCACCAACGACTACAAGCCGGCCGAATGGACCCCGGTCGACTCGGTCGCCTGGCTCAAGGCCATGGCCTGGGACCTGCGCGGCAACATGCAGGACGAGATCGACCGCTCGCTGATGACCAGCAGGCTGGACGCGAAGCAGATCGAGGACCTGTACCCGCCCTACCAGTACGGCAAGCACAAGCCGATCGTCGACCGGGGCGCGATCTCTCCGGTCACCGGGAAGTTCGACCTGGACGCGACACCGTCCGACACCCTCGGTTCGAGCACCGCGCAGGGCGCCACCGAGGGCCTGAACACCCAGCTCTCCTCGCTCTCCGACACCCTCGACCAGATCCCGGCGCTCCTCGGCCCGAACGGCAACGGCATCGGGTCCAACTCCTGGGTGGTCTCCGGCGACTACACGACGACCGACAAGCCGCTGCTCGCCAACGACCCGCACCTGGCGCCGCAGCTGCCCTCGCTCTGGTACCAGATGGGGCTGCACTGCCGCGAGATCTCGGCGAAGTGCCAGTACGACACCGCCGGCTACACCTTCTCCGGCATGCCCGGCGTGATCATCGGTCACAACCAGGACATCGCCTGGGGCTTCACCAACCTGGGCGCGGACGTCACCGACCTCTTCCTGGAGAAGGTCTCCGGCGACGGCTACATGTACGACGGCAAGGTCAAGCCCTTCACCGTCCGCGAGGAGACCATCAAGGTCGCGGGCGGCAAGAGCCGGCACATCACGGTCCGCGAGACCAACAACGGTCCGCTGGTCTCCGACCGCAGCGGCGAACTGGAGAAGGTCGGCCAGAAGGCCCCCGTCGGCAACTCGGCCCCGGACCGGGCCGACGGTTACGCGGTCGCCCTGAAGTGGACGGCGCTGGATCCCGGCCACTCCATGGACGCGGTCTTCGAGCTCAACCGGGCCAAGGACTTCCCGTCCTTCCGCAAGGCCGCGGCGCACTTCGAGGTCCCCTCGCAGAACCTCGTCTACGCCGACACCAAGGGCCACATCGGCTACCAGGCTCCCGGAAAGATCCCGGTCCGCCTCAAGGGCAACGGCACGATGCCCAGCCCCGGCTGGTCCTCGGAGTACGGCTGGAAGAAGGACCCGGTTCCGTTCGACGAGCTGCCCTACGAGTACGACCCGAAGCGCGGCTACATCGTCACCGCCAACCAGGCCGTCATCGACGAGAAGAAGTACCCCCACCTGCTCACCGAGGACTGGGGCTACGGCAGCCGCAGCCAGCGGATCAACGACCTCATCGAGTCGAAGATCAAGGACGGCGGGAAGATCTCGACCGAAGACATGCAGAAGATGCAGATGGACAACACCAGCGAGATCGCCGCGCTGCTGGTGCCCGAGCTGATGAAGATCAATATCTCGGACAAGAGCGTCCGCGAGGCACAGAAGCTCCTGGAGGGCTGGGACTACACCCAGGAACCCGACTCGGCAGCGGCCGCGTACTTCAACGCGGTCTGGCGCAACATCCTCAAGCTGGCCTTCGGTGACAAGCTGCCCAAGGAGCTGCGGGTCGAGGGCGAGTGCCTGTACGCGCCGCGGGTCGACAGTTCGGGCCCGGTCGACGAGCAGGGCAAGCTGGTGCGCGAGTGCGGCCGGCGCGCGGCGGACACGGCGCAGCCGGACGGCGGCGACCGCTGGTACCAGGTGGTCTCGGACCTGATGGACGACCCGAAGAGCGACTGGTGGAAGACGCCGGAGCGCGGCCGGGACAAGGCGACCGACAACCGCGACCAGCTCTTCGCCCGCGCCATGGCGGACGCCCGCTGGGAGCTGACCGCCGAGCTCGGCAAGGACATCACCACGTGGAGCTGGGGCCGGCTGCACCAGCTGACCCTGAAGAACCAGACCCTCGGAACCGAGGGCCCCGGCCTGCTCCAGCGGGTCCTCAACCGCGGCCCGTGGAACCTCGGCGGCGGTGAGGCCGCGGTGAACGCCACCGGCTGGAACGCGGCGGGCGGCTACGACGTCGTCTGGGTGCCGTCGATGCGGATGGTGGTCAACGTGGGGGACTGGGACAAGTCCCGCTGGATCAACCTCACCGGCGCCTCCGGACACGCGTTCAGCGCGCACTACACCGATCAGACCGACAAGTGGGTCAAGGGCGATCTGCTCGACTGGTCCTTCGGGACGAACGCCGTCACCGGGGCGACGACCGACACCCTGACCCTCAAACCGTAGGGCCCGTCCGGCGGGTCCTTGCCGGAGTCACCACCGCGTCCACGGGGTGGTCGTGCGGTTCCTCGGGAACCTGCGCGACCACCTCGTTGTCGTACAGCAGGACGATCAGCGCCGGGTGCGCCCCCGCCGCGGCGAGCCGGGCCAGCACCCGGTCGTAGCTGCCGCCGCCGCGCCCCAGCCGCATCCCGCGCCCGTCCACCGCGAGACCCGGCAGCAGGACCACGTCGGCGTCCAGAACCGCGTCGGGACCGAGCCGCTCGCCGTCCGGCTCCAGCAGCCCGCGGCCGGCCCGGACCAGCCGGCCGGCTCCCTCGTACGGCGCCCAGTCCAGATCGTTGTCCGCGAGGAGCACCGGCAGCAGCACCCGGACGCCCCGCGCGCGCAGCGCGTCCAGCAGGGGGCGGGTGCCCGGTTCACTCCCCACCGAGACATACGCGGCGACGGTACGGGCTCCGGACAACTCCGGAAGACGCAATGCGCCCCGGGACAGAACCGCCGCGGCGTTTTCTACGTCTTCCCTGGTGAGAAGGGTTCGCGCGGCCAGCAGTTCGCGTCTGAGGAGCGCCTTTCGGGACATCTCGGTGTTCAAGGGGCACCCTGGATCTCTCGTATGCTCATATAGACGTACAAAGTTAACCGGAGTCCCCTCTTCGGCCCATGGGCACCGGTTATGGTTCTGCGCATGACTCAGTCGCACACCAGGATCAGCAAGGCCGTCATCCCGGCCGCAGGGCTCGGTACCCGCTTTCTGCCGGCGACCAAAGCCACTCCCAAGGAGATGCTGCCTGTCGTCGACAAGCCCGCGATCCAGTACGTCGTCGAAGAAGCGGTGGCCGCCGGCCTCTCCGACGTCCTGATGATCACCGGCCGCAACAAGCGCCCCCTTGAGGACCACTTCGACCGCAACTACGAGCTGGAGTCCGCGCTCACCCGCAAGGGAGACGCCGAACGGCTCCAGAAGGTCCAGGAGTCGAGCGACCTGGCCACCATGCACTACGTCCGGCAGGGCGACCCCCGCGGTCTCGGCCACGCCGTGCTGTGCGCGGCGCCGCACGTCGGCGACCAGCCGTTCGCGGTCCTCCTCGGCGACGACCTCATCGACCCGCGCGACCCCCTGCTGGCCCGCATGGTCGAGGTCCAGGAGCGCGAGGGCGGCAGCGTCGTCGCGCTGATGGAGGTCGCGCCGGAGCAGATCCACATGTACGGCTGCGCGGCCGTCGAGCAGACCGCGCAGGACGGCGTGGTGCGCGTGACCGGCCTCGTCGAGAAGCCCGACGCGGCCGAGGCGCCCAGCAACCTCGCCATCATCGGCCGCTACGTCCTCGACCCCGCCGTCTTCGACATACTGCGCAAGACCGAGCCGGGGCGCGGCGGTGAGATCCAGCTCACCGACGCCCTGCAACTCCTCGCCGAGGACGAGAAGATCGGCGGACCCGTGCACGGCGTCGTCTTCAAGGGGCGCCGCTATGACACCGGCGACCGGAGCGACTACCTCCGCGCCATCGTCCGGCTCGCGTGCGAACGTGAAGACCTGGGCCCCGACTTCCGGGCCTGGCTCCGCAGTTACGTGACCGAGGAGATGTAGCACCTTGAGCAGCAGCCCGATCTGGTCGGTGGACGAGCACCTGGAAGACATTCTCGGCACGGTGCGGCCGCTCGAACCCATCGAGCTGCAACTGCACGACGCCCAGGGCTGCGTCCTCGTCGAGGACGTCGTCGTGGGGATCTCCCTGCCGCCCTTCGACAACAGCTCGATGGACGGGTACGCCGTCCGCGTCGCCGATGTCGAGGGCGCCGACGAGGAGTTTCCCGCGGTGCTCACCGTCATCGGTGACGTCATGGCCGGCAGCGCCGGGCTGCCCGGGGACCGGAGCGTCGGTCCGGGCGAGGCCGCCCGCATCATGACCGGCGCCCCGCTGCCGCCCGGTGCCGAGGCCGTGGTCCCGGTCGAGTGGACCGACGGCGGTACGGGCGGCGGCCCCGCCGACACCATGCGCGCCCACCGCGACGCCCCCGAGGGCGCGAGCGGTGAGGTCCGCGTCCACCGCCCCGTCGGGGCCCGTGCCCATGTGAGGGCCCGCGGCAGCGACGTCAGGCCGGGCGACCTGGCGCTGCGCGCCGGGTCGGTGGTCGGCCCGCCGCAGATCGGTCTGCTCGCCGCGATCGGCCGCTCGACGGTGAAGGTGCGGCCCCGGCCGCGCGTCGTCGTCATCTCGACCGGCAGCGAACTGGTGCAGCCGGGCGAGGAGCTGACCGGCGGCCGGATCTACGACTCCAACAGCTTCGCGCTCACGGCCGCGGCCCGGGACGCCGGAGCGATCGCCTACCGGGTCGGCGCCGTCACCGACGACGCCGACACGCTCCGCGCCACGATCGAGGACCAGCTGATCCGCGCCGACATCGTCGTCACCACCGGTGGCGTCAGCGTCGGCGCGTACGACGTCGTCAAGGAAGCCCTGTCGTCGGTGGGCGACGAGGACGAGCCCGGCAGCGGCATCGACTTCCGCAGGCTCGCCATGCAGCCCGGCAAGCCGCAGGGCTTCGGCTCGATCGGCCCCGACCACACACCGCTGCTGGCGCTCCCGGGCAACCCCGTCTCGTCGTACGTCTCCTTCGAGCTGTTCGTACGGCCCGCGATCCGCGTCCTGATGGGCCTCCAGGACGTGAACCGCCCCACCGTGCGGGCCGCGCTGAACACCGACGAGGCGCTGTCCTCCCCGGCCGGCAGGCGCCAGTTCCTGCGCGGTACGTACGACGCGGAGGCCGGCACCGTCACCCCCGTCGGCGGCTCCGGGTCGCATCTGATCGCCGCCCTCGCCCAGGCGGACGCGCTGATCGTGCTGCCGGAGGACGTCACCTCCGCCGAGCCCGGCACGGACACCGAAGTGATCCTGCTCCGCTGACCCCCCGGCGGTGGCGGTACGGTATCTGCCGCTGTGCCGTCCCGGGGACACCCCCGGGCCGCCGGCCCGCGCCCCGGCGCGCGCCGAGCGGGCAACCGGCGCCCTACCGCGAGGCGGAGTGAGTTGAGTACGCAGAACAGGCTGACGCACATCGACGAGGCGGGAGCGGCCCGCATGGTCGACGTCTCGGAGAAGGACGTCACCGCGCGGGTGGCCGGCGCCAGCGGCCGGGTCCTCGTCTCGCCGCGCGTCGTCGAACTGCTCCGCGGCGAAGGGGTCCCCAAGGGCGACGCCCTCGCCACCGCCCGGATCGCCGGGATCATGGGCGCCAAGCGCACCCCCGAGCTGATCCCGCTCTGCCACCCGCTCGCCCTCTCCGGCGTCGAGGTCGCACTGAGCGTCGCCGACGACGCGGTGGAGATCACCGCCACGGTGCGGACCACGGACCGCACCGGCGTCGAGATGGAGGCCCTGACCGCCGTCTCGGTCGCCGCGCTCACCGTGATCGACATGGTCAAGGCGGTCGACAAGGCGGCGGTCATCACCGATGTACGGGTCGAGTCGAAGTCGGGCGGCGCGTCCGGCGAGTACCGGCGCACCGCACCGGACGGGGCGGACGCATGACCGCGCCCGAGGGAGCGGCGGGCGGTGGAGCGGCCGGAGCCCCCGGCGGCACCGCGCCGTCCGCCTACCGCGCCCTTGTGGTGACCGCGTCGAACCGTGCCTCCGCCGGGGTCTACGAGGACCGGGGCGGTCCCCTGATCTCCGAGGCGCTGACGCAGCTCGGCTTCGCCGTCGACGGGCCGCGGGTCGTGCCCGACGGCGACCCGGTCGAACAGGCGCTGCGCGCCGGGGTGGCCGCCGGGTACGACGTCATCGTCACCACCGGCGGTACGGGCATCTCGCCCACCGACCGCACCCCCGACGCCACCCGCCGCGTCCTCGACCACGAGATCCCCGGCATCCCCGAGGCGATCCGCGCCGAGGGCCGTGCCAAGGTGCCCACGGCGGCGCTCTCCCGCGGCCTGGCCGGCGTCGCCGGCCGCACGCTCATCGTGAACCTGCCGGGCTCCACCGGCGGGGTGCGCGACGGCCTCGCTGTCCTCGCACGTCTCCTGGTGCACGCCGTCGACCAGCTTCGCGGCGGCGATCACCCCCGACCCGGGAGCCCGAGCTGAACGTCCCGACCTGGCCGGTGGTCCTCACGGACGGAGGGGTCACCCTCCGTCCGGTGAAACTGCGCGACCAGCGCATGTGGCGCGAGGTCAACCGGCGCAACCGCGACTGGCTGCGCCCCTGGGAGGCGACCGTGCCGCCGCCCGCCCCGGGCGGCCCGGTGGCCCAGCGCCCCACCTACCGTCAGATGGTCCGGCATCTGCGCTCCGAGGCCAACGCGGGCCGGATGCTGCCCTTCGCCATCGAGTACGAGGGCCGCCTGGTCGGCCAGCTGACGGTCGCCGGGATTACCTGGGGCTCGATGTGCTCGGGCCACGTCGGCTACTGGGTCGACCAGGACGTGGCGGGCCGCGGTGTGATGCCGACCGCGGTCGCCCTCGCGGTCGACCACTGCTTCCAAAGGGTCGGGCTGCACCGCATCGAGGTGTGCATCCGGCCGGAGAACGGGCCCAGCAGAAGGGTCGTTGAGAAACTGGGATTCCGCGAGGAAGGTCTGCGTCCGCGCTATCTCCACATCGACGGCGCGTGGCGGGACCATCTGATCTACGCGCTCACCGCGGAGGAAGTGCCCGACGGGCTGCTCCGGCGCTGGCACCGGGCACGACCCGGAACACCACGGAAAATAAAATAAATGTTCGATATCGGTCGGCATATGACCGCAAACAGACGCGCAAACACGCACTGCCGGTCTGAACAATCACAAAAAAAGTCCTTGAGATCAGCCGGATCGTGCGACACACCGGGCCAATTGGCGGATGCCGCCGTGCAAACCCCTCTACGGTGTGAGACGTGAGCAGCAGCGGCCTCATCTACGCAGTCATCGTCGGGGCCTGGGCCGCCTACTTGGTGCCGATGTGGCTCCGCAGGCAGGACGAGCTCAACGAAGCCCGTCCGACGGAACGCTTCAGCACCGCCATCCGGCTGCTGTCCGGACGGGCGGCGATGGAGCGCCGGTATGCCAAGGAGTTGCGGGGGCGCACCGCAGAGGAGGCGGGGCCCGACGCCGACCCGGACGTCGCCACGGACCGATTGGATTCCGTGGACGTCCGGGCCTTCGCCGCGCCTCCGGCGCATACCGAGGCCCGGATGCACGACCCGGTACGGACGCCCGAGCGCGCGGACCGGGAGCGTCCCGAACCCGCGGCCGGTTCCGCGCGGCGCGCGCGCCCGCGCTCCGGCGGGGCGGACGCCGAGCGCGTGCGGCGCGCCCAGCGCCTCCAGGTCCTGGCGCGCCGTCGGCGCACCACCGTCGTCCTCTTCCTCGCCTTCACCCTCGGTGCGGTCGTCGCGGCGGTCGGCGGCCTCGGCTTCCTGTGGGCGCCCGCGGTTCCGGCGGTGCTGCTGAGCGCGTACATCGTGCACCTGCGGTCCCAGGAGCGACGCCGGTTCGCCTTCACCATGGACCGGCGGCGGGCCGAGGTGGCGGCGCAGCATCTGCGCGAGAACCGTCCCCGCAGGCATCAGCCGGCCGCGTCGGCGCCCGCCGAGGCCGACGAGGAGCCCGAAGCGCGCCACCCCGAGCCCGAGCCCGCCCCCGCGGTCTCCCCGCAGGAGGCCGGCCGCCGCGCCCTGGTCGAGCAGACGGACCACGCGGAGTGGGTCGACCAGCAGCGCGAACGCGGCCGGGCGCAGGGCGACAGCTGGGAGCCGGTCCCGGTCCCGCTGCCGACGTACGTCACCGCTCCGGTCGCCCCGCGCGCCACGGGCGGCGTCGAGGTCGGCAACCCGGAGACCTGGAGCGCGGCCCGCTCCAGCACCGCCGAGCCCACCCCGACAGGCACCTCGCACCCCGCGGCGCCTCCCGTCGATCCGGCGCCGCGCCAGCGCACCAACCAGTCCCGCCGCACCCGCGACCGTGGCCGGACGCCGCTCTTCGACCAGTACGAGGACGGGGAACGCCCCCGTGCCGCCAACGAGTGAGCCCTTCGGCCCCTGCGGCGAGGCCGGCTCGGCTGACCAGCAAGGACCGGATTTCCGAGCACCCCCGTGGGGGTGCTAGAGTTTCACTCGTTGCAAGGGCCTGTGGCGCAGTCTGGTAGCGCACCTCGTTCGCATCGAGGGGGTCTGGGGTTCAAATCCCCACAGGTCCACCGCACACACAAGATCCCGTCCGATCGAAAGATCGGGCGGGATTTTGTCGTTGGGGTTCGTTCTCCGTTCGTTTCGGTCCGTTCTCCGTGACGAGCCCGTGCGGGGGCGGGGTCTCACGGGCCGTCAGCGACGGCGGGCGGCCCGCAGCCAGACGATGTCGACCGCCGCGATCGCACCCCAGATCCAGCAGACGGCGGCAATGCCGGGCGGTGCGAGCGCTGTTGCGAGGGTGCCGAGTGCGACCGTGCCCAGCACCACCCGGGCGCCGCGCCCCACGGTCAGGGAGGCGCGCAGCGGTCCCGGCTCGGTCAGGCGGTCGGAGAGGTAGGCGTCGAACGCCTCCGCGACCTGGTCGTCGATCTCGTCCCGCAGCCGGGCATCCAGCGAGTCGGACATGAGTGGCCGCCCCGGCCGATCCGGCTGCCGCCGCCCGGGAAGCTGCCGTCCGGAAGGCTGCCGTCCGGAAGGCTGTGGTCCTGCTGCCGTCCCGGCTGTCGGCGGCAGCCTTCTGCCGGTCAGGTCTCTTCGCATCTCGGCCCCCGTGATTCCCGGCGCCCGGCGGCGCCTCCCGGACAACGTAGCTATTGCAGAGATATTCTGCAAACAGTCTCTGCGGTGATTGCAGAGAATCTCGGCAGTATGCTGGCCGCCATGGTCGAGCGTCCCGAGAAGAGAGTGCTCACCGGTCCGGACCTCAAGGCCTTCCACAAGGCGCTGTCCAACCCGGTGCGCCGCGACATCCTGAGCTACCTAGGCGAGCACGGCGCGGCAAACTCCACCAGCGTCGCCAAGGCCCTCGGCGAGTCCACCGGCACCACCAGTTATCACCTGCGCAAGCTCGCCGACCTCGATCTGATCGCGGAGATCGAGGAGCGTTCCACCGGGCGGGAGCGCTGGTGGAAGTCGCTCATGACGAACATCTACACGCCGCCCGGTCTGGAGATGACGCCGGACGAACGCGAGGCCGCCGTGAAGATCGGCGTGCTCAAGATGACCCATGACCTGAACCTGGTCGTGCGGGCGTACGCCGGGTACGACGCGGGGGCGGGCTGGAACCAGATCTACCGCGCCGGGCTGCGGATGACGAAGGAACAGGTCGCCTCGTTCGCCGAGGAGTACCAGGCGCTGGTGCACAAGTACGCGAGCGAGCCGGGCGAACACCCGCCGGGCTCACGCCAGAT
Organism: Streptomyces sp. NPDC057963; assembly: GCF_042887155.1. NCBI lineage: Bacteria > Bacillati > Actinomycetota > Actinomycetes > Kitasatosporales > Streptomycetaceae > Streptomyces > Streptomyces sp. NPDC057963. Next base: position 230,686 of record NZ_JBHVPX010000006.1, on the reverse strand, counting down.
GGCCGTACGCCTGGTGATGCTGCCCGACGACGGCGGCGCACCGCCGCCCGACGGCGGCCCGTGACGGAAGGCGGTGCCGGGCGGGGCCGCGGGGCGGTCGTCCACGGCTGCCGCGGCTCCCGGGGCGCCCGGCGCCCGGCGGTGTCGGCGGGGCCAACTACGCTGGTGGCGCCCACCCGTTTCGACGGGTCCTGCCGGGGGTGTTCCCCTGTCGGGCGGAGTTCTCAGCTGCTCGTGATTTCCCCGTACGGAGGAGGGTCCTGTGACGGCCGGAATGCCCAAGCCACAGATCGACACCAGCAAGCCCCACCCCGCGCGCGTCTACGACTGGCTCCTGGGCGGCAAGGACAACTACCCGGTCGACCAGCAGGTGGGGGAGAAGCTGCCCGGGGAGGCGCGGGGCAACGCGGCGCGGAACCGGGCGTTCATGCACCGGGCCTCCGCCTGGCTGGCGCGGGGCGGGGTCGACCAGTTCCTCGACATCGGCACCGGCATCCCCACGGCGCCCAATCTGCACCAGGTCGTCCAGGCGATCACGCCGACCGCCCGGGTCGTCTACGCGGACAACGACCCGATCGTCCTGCGCCACGCGGAAGCGCTGCTGATCAGCAGCCCGGAAGGGGTCACCGACTACCTCCACGCGGATGTGCGCGAGCCGCTGGCCATCCTCGAACGCGCCCGTGAGCTGCTGGACTTCAGCAGGCCGGTCGCACTGTCCCTGATCGCCCTGATGCACTTCCTGCCCGACGACCAGGATCCGTACGGCATCACCCGCACCCTGGTCGACGCCCTGCCCGTGGGCAGCTTCCTGGTGCTCTCGCACGGCACGGCCGATCAGCATCCGGAGCTGCGGCAGGAGACCGAGACCGCGTACAAGAAGGGGGCCATCCCGCTGCGGATGCGCACCCGGAGCGAGGTCGAGCCCTTCTTCGACGGCCTGGACCTCGTCGAGCCCGGGTTGGTGTACGCCCCGGAGTGGTACCAGGAGGAGCCCGCGCCGGCGCAGGAGCGCAGCGGTTTCTACGTGGGCGTCGGGCGGGTGCGCTGATACGCGGGTGCCGGGCGGGTGCGCTGAGAGCCGTCCGGGACCCGGGAGCGTCCGGGTCCGCTACCGCAGCGGCTTCGCGAAGCAGCGGCTGCTCTCGTACGTGCGGTAGTGGCCGAACTTCCGGCACAGGGTGTAGCCGCTGGAGGTGTACAGCGCGATGGCCTCGGGCTGCTGGTCCCCGGTCTCCAGCACCATCCGGCTGCGGCCCGCCGCCCGCGCGTCCGCTTCCAGGGCGGCCAGGATGCGGCGCGCCAGCCCGTTGCCACGGCCCTCGGGTATCACGAACATCCGCTTGAGCTCGGCGTCGCCGTCGGAGTAGCCCTGGTCGTTCCGGTCCTGGGAGCGCCAGCCTCCGGTGGCGACGGGGCGGCCCTGTGCGTCGTAGGCGAGGAGGTACAGGCCGTTCGGCGGCTCGAACATCGAGGCGTCGAGCGGTGTGACATCGCCCTCGTCGTCGCCGTACCGGGCCGCGTATTCGAGCTGGACCTGGGCGTTGAGTCTGACGGCATCGGGGTGGTCGAAGGGGCGGGGGTGGATATTCATGCGGAACATGGTACATGTATGCGGATGGTGAGTGTCGGTATCGTACCGGAATGCTCACTGTGACCACCGACATCGTGTGCAAAACGCTTTGCTCCTGACTTGCCGAAACGCAGTAGGGCCCCGCATGCACCTGCGGGGCCCTACGCATCGACGCTTACGGCTTGCAACCGGACGCCACCACTCCGTCAGTGAACCACGATGCCCATGCGTGTCCTTGCGTGATGGCGGATCTGAATGGCCACCCGTACCCCGGCCGCCGCCGGCCTCGGGTATGGGCGGGAGCCCGCCCGCGGCTGGTCGGCGCGATGTCACAGCCGCGGGCGGGGGTCAGGGGGTGTGGCAGGTGCAGGTGCAGCCGATCTTTCGGCACTCCTGGTGCAGCGGCGGGTCGTCGAACCGATCAGCGGCGACGCAGAGGGCGCTGACCGGGGAGCCCCACGCGGCCTCCATCCGGGCCAGGCGCGTATCCCATGCCGCCTCGTGCTCCTCGGGGCTCACGAGCTGCGGGCCGGATACGTCCGCGGCTGTGCGCAGGCGGGCAGCGCGCACGGTCGCTCGTGCACGTGGATCGTGATGCCGGGGCCGGTCGCACCGGCCACCTCGTACACCTTCGACTCCTCAGAGGTCATGGGCTGGTCGCAGCGGTCACACATCATCGGCGCGCCTCCCGCCAGGCGCGGGTGAGGCGGACCGCGGTCGGGCAAGGCGAGCAGCGGCAGGCCGCGCACCCGTAGGTGTGGCCCACCAGGGTGCGGTACGCCTCGTCACCGGGCGAGCGGACCGGCGCTGACGTCGGCGCGGTCACGACTGCCCGCCGTCGTCCGGTCGGAGGCCGCGCTGCTCCCGGCACGGCGCGCATGCGTACCGCGGGGCCGCGGGCCCTGAGTCCTCCCCGACAACGTCGATCAGGACTGCAGTCCTGGACGGGCCCTCGTGCCAGTCACACCAGCCTGCTGCGTCGGTCACCGGCGTCCAGGAGCGAGGCGTCGCAGCTGCCCCTTGGTGTACTGAGGTTGGGGCGGCGAGGAGCTGAGCAATGCGCTGGGCGCACTCCTTCTCGTGCCCCTGCTCGCCGATCTCGTATTTGAAGCTGGTGACGTAGTGCCCGTTCGCGGCGACAATTTCCTTGGTGAGGAGACCGTGCAGGGGGTTCGTGGCGTGCAGCCGCATCTCGGGCTCAAGGGCGACTACCTGCAGATCGTACTCACGCAGGTGCCCCGCCAGGCTGTGTAGGTCGGTGGCGTCCATGCCTTGACCATCTCAACTGCGACGGGCGGGAGGGATATGACAACCTATGACACGGAGTTGATCATGCGCACGGTGGCGATCACGGGAACCCGGGAAACGGGGCATCGCCCCCTCGACGAGTACCGCAGCATTTTCGAGCAGTACCTCGCGCCATTTGCACCCGGCGGGCACTTTTACATCGGCGGCGCGAAGGGTGTTGATTCGCTCACCCTGCTGTGGCTCGCGGGCCAGACAAGCGCCACCATCACGATCGTGGTGCCGGGCACCCTCGACCAGCAGCCGGCCGAGGCACGACAGGCGGTCGCCCGTGCGAGGGACCAGATCAAGGACGTCGTGGAGCTTGGCGCGGCCGAGCTGCGGGCCCCGGCCTACCATGCGCGGAACCAGTGGATGGTCGACCGGACGTCGATGACCATCGGGTTTCCCCACGCCACCGAGCCGTCTACCGGCACATGGCAGACGATCACTTACACGGCAGAGCAGGGGAAGCCGCGACTGATTGTGCCGGTGTAGCCCGCAGGCGGTCTCGGGCTGCGTCACCATGGCGGCATGGGTACCCAGACCGCGGGGGCGGCGACGCTGAAACGCCTACGGCATCGCCGCGGGTGGTCCTTGGCCGACGTCGCGCGTGGGCTGACGCATATCGCTGCTGACCTCCGTCACCCGCGCCTGCCCGCAGTGGCGAGCGTGCAACGGTCTGTCGCCCGCTGGGAGTCCGCTGCGCCGACGCTGCCTGACGGCCGGTATCAGCTCCTGCTCGCGCACCTGTATGGCCGTACCCCGGCCGGTCAGATGGCGGTCGGAGCTGGGTCCGATCTCGCCGAGCTTCTCGGGGCACTGCTCGATCTCGGAGAGAGCGAGACCCGGGTCGCCGCCCTGCGTACCGCGCTCATCCGTACGGCCACGGACACCGGCGGCATGCTTTCTCTGCTCGACCCGTCTGCGCAGTCGGAGCTGTCGGTCGCGCTGGCGGATCCGAGCCGGGCAACAGAAGAGACAGCGACCGTACTCGCCGCGGTCGTCGCCGACGTCAACTCGCAGGTTGGCGCCGTGCCGATGGTGCGCCTGCAACTCCTCCTCGCACCAGTTCTCGACGCATGCCGGTCCCTGCAGGAGGGGCCGCTGCCCGGCCCGGTTGCCGATCAGGTGCGGACAGTCGCCGTCGCAGCCTGCGTCTTGGCCGGGAGATTGGCATTCGAGAACCGCGACGACGAGGCATCGCGCGCCCTGTACGCAGCGGCGACCACGCAGGCCGAGGAGCTTGGGGATGCGTGGAGGCGGGCGTCCGTGCACATGAGCCACGCGCTCGTCACGCTCTACTCGTCACCGGACCTCGCCGATGCCCGGCAGCTCGTCGACCAGGCGGTGCGGGCAGCGCGTACGGGCGACAGTGTCCGAGTCAGGGCGCGGGCGCACGCGCTGCAGGCCGAAGTCGCAGCGCGGGCAGGACTGGAGCGGCAGGCGCAGGCGGCCCTCGGGCTAGCGTGGTACGACATCGAGGACCAGGGCGACGGCGACCCATCGGGCAGCAGCTTCTCGGCCGGGCATCTGCGCGGATTCGAGGGAGTGTGTGAGCTGTACATCGGCGACCCGGCGCACGCACATGACCAGTTCGCCGATGCCGCGGCCGCCCTTGTCGCTCCTCGGGAGCAGGTACAGCGGGCGATCGTGACGACCGACCAGGCGCTGGCCCGGATCCGGATGGGTGATCCGCAGTCGGCCGCTGAGCTGCTGCACGAGTGCGTGCTCGCGGCGGCAACGACTGGTGGCCGGGTACCTGCGATCCGTCTTCGGCGGGCCAGGGTAGAGCTGCGGCCGTGGCGCCGGGAGGACTTCGTCGCCGACCTCGATGACCACCTCATGGATGTACTGGGGGCCTGACCTCGGACGCACGAAACCGCCCCCTGAGCCGGCCGAAGCCGGGCAGGGGGCGTTGTCATGAGCGGCGATTGCCGCTGCTGGGGACTGCCTGAGTGGGTGAGTCGACACACTCCATCGTCGCGGTGCGTTGGCGATGGCAACCCGGGGCGATGCAGTACGTTCGCAACGCTACGTGTTCAGTTGAACGCGAAGTGCGATCGCTTCGAAGTAGAGGAGTCCTTCATGCGCATTCGATCTGCCTGCGTCATGGCCGCCGCCGTCCTGACTACGACCGTTCTCGGGGTGGGCACCGCCGATGCGACGGGGCCGTTGAGCGGCACCAAGGTTCGCGCCTGGGCCAGCGGTCTCGTCCTCGGCGTCGCCAGCAACTCGACGGTCGGCGCTGCCCAGCTCCAGTACCAGACTGACACCGACGCCTTGGCCCAGAAGTGGGCCATCGACCCGGTCACCAGCACCACCTTCCTGCTGCGCAATCTCAACAGCGACATGTGCGTCACCGCTATGAGCGGCAGCACCGCGGATGCCCTACAGCAGCGTCCGTGCGATCCCCGGTGGGAAGAGCAGACCTTCACTTTGGCGGACTCCAGCAAGCCCAACCGGCACCTGCTGCGCAACCTGGCCTACAACAAGTGCATGCAGCAACTGTCCTCCACCGCCACGCCCACCATCGCCGTTTTGAACGACTGCGCCCCCGCCAACAACTACCAGGCCCACTCGTTCGACGTCCGCTGACCTCTTCAGGGAGGCTGGGCCCACCGGTACGAAGCAGCATGAAGTGGGGCTTGGCAGCGGACAGCGCGGACGTGGACCATGTGCGTCCGCTGCCCCTCGGTGGCGAGGACATAGACAGCAACGTCCAAGTTCCGTGCCATGGGTGCGGCAACCGAGTTCGGGGTGGCGTGCCCGGCAGGGTGGCGACGTCCAACCACCCTGTCGCCTGAGTAACAGGTCTAAAAGGATCAGCCCCTGTTCATCGCCGCCGGACCGAGGTAGTACCAACCGGCTGAGATGTCCGGTTTCCATTCCGCTAGAGAGCTTGCAGGTTGGCCTTGGGCGAACTTAGCGGTTCCGGACTTGTCGATGGCAGGGATGTGCGCCGGAATGTACTTTCCTCCGCTGACGACGATCACGGGCTGTTCGTCGCGGTACTCGATGGACAGCTTCCCGATGTCCTCGGGCCTGACCTCGGTGGACGGGATGAGGGCAGGCTCAGCGGCTCCGGGCGTGCCCTGGAATGGGGCCGGTCCCTTGGCGTTGGGCGTGTACTCGGGCATGTCGTCTCCTCACCGGTCCGGCACGCTGCCGACCTGCACGGATCTTCCCATGACGTTACGTACCCGTGCCATCACTGTTGGTAGTTCCGGGGGATCCCCCATGCCTCGCAAGCCCCGCTCCCCGCGCTCAGTCCCCTGCCGCACGCAGCCGACGTAGCTGTCAGGTGTCGGCTCGGCCGACGGCAGCGGGCCGACGGACGACACGCCTGCGTCGCGCAGCGTCGTGACGGCACGCCGCGTGCCCCACGTTCCGCCTGCGGCCCGCCGCCGTTCGGCGCCCGCGCTCTCGTGTCGCCTCATCCCCCCGCCCCCTGCGCATTCAGGTACACGGTCAGGATCAGCAGCAGGACCGGTGCGATCAGAGCGGTGAAGATGAGGCGCCGGTCCGCGGCCCGCCGGTCTGAGGCACGCTGATCCTCGTCCCGGCGGTTCTGGGCCGCCTGCTCGCGCGCCTCCTCGATGCCACACACCCGCTCCACGAGGAGCTTCAGCGCGTCGTCGCGCGCCACCTGTTCGAGTTGATAGCGCTCCAGGGAGACCTTGCTGTCGAGCCTGAGCCCCAGCTCCCGGAAGTCGTCCTTGAGGTCGGTGCGGACATCTTCGAGTCGGCGCATCACCTCGCCGAGAGTCGGCTCATCAGGCACGTGCTACTCCACTTACATCAGGCGTTGGTCGGGCGGCGCGGGCTGTGCCTGGCCTGGTACCCGGCCAGCCACGTCAGCCCGGCCGGGACCAGGGCGAGGAGCGGCGCCTGAAGCCACGACGGCAGCGGGCCGAGGAGCGAGCTGTCGGCGGCCACGTCGTTCAGTACGGCGATAGCAACGCCCACGCCGAACGTTGCTGCGGTCGACGCCTTGACCTTCGCTTCGATGGGTGCGGCCATGGTCACTTCTCCTTCTTCAGATCGGCGACGTCCGCGCGGAGCTGGCGGACTTCGTTGAGGATGTGGGCGAGGTAGTACCCGGCGCCGTGCTCGACTCGGCCGGACGAGGTGCCCTTGGCGGTGGTGCCGATCTCTCCGATGGAGAGGAGGTTGGTGTGCAGGGCGGTGACCTTGCTGTCGGTGCTCGCCACGGGCTTCTCCTTCGGCGGAGCGGGTACGGGGCTGCTGGTGCTGGGTGACCAGCTGGCGGGGTGCTTCAGCCGCTCGGCGACACTGGCCCGGAGGTCGGCCATGGTGAAGCCGCGCGGGTCGACCTTGTCGCTCGACCACTCCAGGTGGCCGATCACGGACTTCGCCGACCACCCGTGCGCGCGGCACAGGGCGGCCTGGACACGCACGATCGCGTCGTACTGCACCTTGGGCCAGGGGGCCTTGCCGTCACCCAGGTTCTCGCACTCCCACCCGTAGAACCGGGCGTTGCCGTCGGTTCCGTTCGCGTTGCCCTTCGTGGGCGGGGTCGGGTGGGTGCCGTAGGACTCGGTGATGACCTGGTCCAGGACGTGCGCGTCACCGCCCCCGGCGTGGTTCGTCCGGCCCCAGCCGACCATGTGCACCCGGCCGTCCTTCGCGATCATCCCGTGGCACAGAGGGCCCGGCAGAGCTGTGTATCCGTCACGGACCATGGCGACCGTGGATGCGGTGCCCTTCGTCACGGTGTGGTGCACGATCGAGCCGTTCAGCGGCCCCCACGCGCCCTTCGTGTTGCGGTTGTGCGTCCGCCAGTTGCCGACCTCAACCACGGTCACGCCCTCGGCGCGCAGGGCAGTGAGGACGGCGGACGCGGACAGGGGTGTTGCCATGGGTGTCTCCAGACATGAAAAAGGCCCCGGCCGGTCGGCGCGGGGCGTACGAGTGGGGGCGGGGTCAGGCCGGAACCATGGCCGTCCAGTGCACTGGGATGCCCGTCCAGGTATCAGGGCCCTCCGCCGAGTCCGTCAGCAAGACGAACAACGTGAACCCGGTCTGCCCGACGTTGATCGGGCGGGCCTCGAAACGGCCGGTGGTCCCGGACCCGGATGCAATCTCGGCGGCCATGATCGGCGCCACGGGGAAGGGGACAGGGAAGTCGACCCGCTGTGTGTAGCTGGTCAAATTCGTGAACGACACGGTGACAATGCCCGCCTGGTAGTCCTTCGCGGCCAGGCGTCCGGCGGTGATCCGCATGCCGGGCTGCCACAGGGGGGCCGGTACAGCCATGGGTGCCTCCTACAGGGCGACGATGGTGGGGACGGCGAGACGAACATCCGTACCGGAGGAGTGGGCCTTCGCGATGCCGTTGACGGCGCGGGTGACCGTGAACGTCTGCGGGGACGTTGCCCCGCTGATGCTGTGCACGGTGACGACTTCGCCGCCGAGCCGGACATCGAACGGCATTTCTGCCGAATCGGTGGTCCACACCCGTCCGACGGTGGTTGCCACAGACAACGTCGTGGCCGTCGCCGACACCGCGGCGGCCAGGGCGGACCCGTCCGTGTCGACGAAGCCCGGAGCCAAGGCGCCCGAGCAGCAGCAGGCCGCCGAGGCGACGCCGTCGGATGCCGTGCTCGTTGCGGAAACCGCCCGAGCCCGCGAGGCCATGTTTGCCGCCGCGGACCGCGCCGGGCTTAGCCCGGAAGAGGCCAACCAGGCGTTCCAGGCCGCCCACGGCTGCGCCGCCGTCTGGGGCACCGCTGAACAGCTCTGCTCGCAGACCGCCGACCTGCTCACCGCCATCGGGGCGAGCGCATGACCGAGCAGACCAACCTGCGCACCGATCGGGCCATGAACCCGGAAGACTACGGGCCGGGCGAATATGAGGCGGCCCGCGACCGAATCCGGCAGCAGCAATCGGTAAACACCGCAGCTATGGAGCGTGCCGCCGCGGTCGAGTCGACGCCGCACCGCGCCGACTACGCGCCGGTAGTAATGGAGCTGGTGGGTATCTGGGAAGACGCGCACGACAGCGAAAAGAACGCCCTGCTCAGGCAGTTGGTACGCCGGGTAGCGCTGGTTCGCACCGACAGCGAGGCGGCCATCGAGGTACACCCGGTATGGGAGCCTGACCCGTGGGTCGAGGCTGAGGCTGAGGCCACCGAGTAGCCCAGCAGAAACGTACATACCGCAGGAGCATGTTTTGTACACAGTGACCACCGTCAATGTAAACGGGCTCCGCGCTGCGGCCAAGAAGGGCTTCGTCGAGTGGCTGGCCCGGACCGAAGCCGATGTGATCTGCCTGCAGGAAGTGCGGGCCGAGCCGCAGCAGCTGCCCGCCGGGGTGGGCGACCCCGAGGGCTGGCACACCGTGCACGCTCCGGCCGCCGCCAAGGGGCGGGCCGGGGTCTCCCTCTACACCCGGCGTGCGCCGGAGCGCGTGCAGATCGGGTTCGGCGGCTTCGGGGACGCCGGGGCCGCGGAGTTCGATGCGAGCGGCCGTTACATCGAGGTCGACCTGCCCGGTGTCACGGTCGCGAGCCTGTATCTGCCCTCCGGTGAGGTCGGCACGGAGAAGCAGGAGGAGAAGGAACGGTTCATGGCCGCGTTCCTCCCGTATCTGAAGGGCCTGCGGGCACGGGCCGCGGCGGACGGCCGGGAGGTCGTGGTCTGCGGCGACTGGAACATCGCCCACCAGGAGGCCGACCTGAAGAACTGGAGGGGCAACAAGAAGAACTCCGGCTTCCTCCCCGAGGAGCGGGAGTGGCTGACCCGGGTCTTCGACGAGGCCGCGTACGTCGATGTCGTGCGGGCGTTGCATCCGGAGGAGGAAGGGCCGTACTCGTGGTGGTCCTATCGCGGGCGGGCCTTCGACAACGACACGGGCTGGCGGATCGACTACCAGGTGGCGACGCCGGGGCTGGCCGCCCGTGCGGTGAAGGGCTGGGTCGAGCGGGCCGCGACGCACGGCGAGCGGTGGAGCGACCACGCACCGGTGACGGTGGTCTTCGACCTGTAGGTCTCCGGGGGTGCGGAGCCCGGGGCCCGCTCCGTCAGGGGGCCGGCGGGCGGGCGGTGCCCCCGTGGCGCAGGCGGCGGTCCAGGGCCATGGAGAGCTCGGCGTCCATCACCGCGCGGGCCAGCGGGCGGAGTTGGGGCGGTTCGGGTTCGCCGCCGCGGGCATCTTCGTCGCTGTGGGCTTCGAGGACACTCACGAAGAGTTCGGCGAGCGCGTCCGCGTGCTCGCGGACGCGGCGGCCGGTCGAGAGCACCGTCGCGAGCGGCACCCCTTCCCGTACCAGCTCCGCCGAGACCTCCAGGAGGCGGCGGCTGATGTGGACGATCTCGTCGCCGTCGGTGGCCAGATAGCCCAGGTCGAGGGCGGCGGCCAGGTTCTCCGGGGTGACCTCGCCCTCGAAGTGGTCCGCGAGCTGTTCGGGGGTGAGGCGGACCGGGGTCTCCTCGGTCGGCCCGCCCAGGCCCAGCACCTCGGCGACGTCGCGCCCGCTCTCGAAGGTGCGGGCGAGATCGGCGATGCCGGTCAGGGTGTGGCCGCGCTCCAGCAGGCCCGCGATGGTGCGTAGCCGGGCCAGGTGGTGGTCGTCGTACCAGGCGATGCGCCCCTCGCGGCGGGGCGGCGAGATCAGGCCGCGCTCCCGGTAGAAGCGCACGGTCCGTACGGGGATGCCGGCCTCCTCGGCCAGCTCCTCCATCCGGTATTCGCGGTGCTCGCGTCCTTCAGCCACACCCGCACCCTATGTCGTACCGTCGGTAACTTTCCCTCGTCGCACCCCTACCCATCGGTACGGGGCTGCTCTACCCTCCCAACAATGCCAGCGATTGCTGGCAGAGTCGTGTGACGTACCGCGGGAGGCGGCAGCATGGCCCAGCACGAGCACGTACGAGTGGCGGTGATCGGATCCGGATTCGGGGGCCTCGGGGCCGCGGTCCGGCTGCGCCGCGAAGGCATCACGGACTTCGTCGTCCTGGAGCGGGCCGGCTCCGTCGGCGGCACCTGGCGCGACAACAGCTACCCGGGCTGCGCCTGTGACGTACCGTCCCACCTCTACTCGTTCTCGTTCGCGCCCAACCCCGAGTGGCCGCGCACCTTCTCCGGGCAGGGGCACATCCGCGCCTACCTGGAGCACGTCGCGGACACCTTCGGGCTGCGCCCGCACATCAGGCTCAACCATGAAGTCATGAGGATGAGTTGGGACCGCGACGCGCTGCACTGGGTCATCGGGACCGGCAACGGGGCCACGTTCACCGCCGATGTCGTCGTCTCCGCGACCGGCCCGCTCTCCGACCCGAAGACGCCGGACATCCCCGGTCTCGACAGCTTCCCCGGCAAGGTCTTCCACTCGGCCCGCTGGGACCACGACTACGACCTGACCGGCAAGCGCGTCGCGATGATCGGCACCGGCGCCTCCGCCATCCAGATCGTCCCCGCGATCCAGCCGAAGGCCGGCAGGCTGACCCTCTTCCAGCGCACCCCGCCCTGGGTCATGCCCCGCATGGACCGCAGGATCAGCGGCGCCGAGCGCTGGCTGCACCGCACGCTCCCCATCACCGGCACGGCGCGCCGCGGACTGCTCTGGGGCATAAGGGAGTTGCAGGTCAGCGCCTTCACCAAGCGCCCCGACGAACTGGGCCTGGTCGAGAAGATAGCCAAGTCCCACATGGCCCGGTCCATCAAGGACCCGGCGCTGCGCGCCAAGCTGACCCCCTCGTACCGCATCGGCTGCAAGCGCATCCTGCTCTCCAGCGCCTACTACCCGGCGCTCGCCCAGCCCAATGTGGATGTGGTCGCCTCCGGTCTGGCCGAGGTGCGCGGCTCCACGGTCGTCGCCTCTGACGGTACGGAGGCCGAGGTCGACGCCATCGTCTTCGGCACCGGCTTCCATGTGACCGACATGCCGATCGCCGACCGGGTGGTGGGCGCGGAAGGCATCACGCTCGCCGAGTCCTGGAAGGACGGCATGCAGTCGCTGCGCGGCGCCGGCGCGGCCGGATTCCCCAACTGGATGACGATCATCGGCCCCAACACGGGGCTCGGGAACTCCTCGATGATCCTGATGATCGAGTCCCAGCTGAACTACATGGCCGACTACCTGCGTCAGTTGAACGTGCTGGGCGGCCGCGTCGCACTCGACGCGCGCCCCTCGGCGGTCGGCGCGTGGAACCGCCGCGTCCAGGAGCGGATGAAGCGCACCGTGTGGAACACCGGCGGCTGCACCAGCTGGTACCTGGACGCCAACGGCCGCAACACCACCGTCTGGCCGGGCACCACCGCCGAATTCCGCAAGGCGACGCGGTCGGTCGACCTCGCGGAGTACGAGGTCGTGCGGATACCGAAGCGGGCCGCCGCCCCCGGGCGGCCCGTCGCCGAGGAGGTCGTGGGATGAGCCGGCTGCTGCGGCGGTACGACGCCCCGCCGGTCCCGGCGCGCGAACTTACCGCGCTCTCCGCGGACGGCGCCCGGATCCATGTCGAGGTGCACGGGCGGGACGGCGCCCCCGCGGTGGTCCTGTCGCACGGCTGGACGTGCAGCACCCACTTCTGGGCCGCGCAGGTCCGGGACCTGGCGGCGGACCACCGGGTCGTCGTCTACGACCAGCGGGGCCACGGCCGTTCGCCCGCGGTCGGCCGCGAGGGGTACAGCACGGACGCCCTCGCCGACGACCTCGAAGCGGTGCTGGCCGCCACCCTCGAACCGGGTGAGCGGGCCGTGCTCGCCGGTCACTCCATGGGGGGCATGACGATGATGGCCGCCTCGCGGCGGGCCGGGCTGCGCGCGCACGCGGCCGCCGTCCTGCTGTGCAGCACCGGAAGTTCGCGGCTGATCGACGAGTCGCTGGTGGTGCCGCTGCGGGCCGGGGCGGTCCGGACCCGGGCGACCCGCGCGCTCCTCGGGTCGCGGGCCCCGCTCGGGCCGGTCACACCGGTCTCCAGGCGGATGCTCAAGTACGGCACGATGGGGGCGGGTTCGGCCCCGGAACGGGTCGAGACCTGCGCCCGGATCGTGCACGCGTGCCCGCGGACGGCCAGGGTCGCCTGGGGCCACGTCCTCGCGGAGCTCGATCTCGACGCGGGCGTACGGGAGTTGCGGGTGCCCACCGCGGTGATCGCGGGTACGGAGGACCGGCTGACGCCGCTCGTGCACGCCCGTGCCCTCGCGGCGGCGCTCCCCGACTGCCTGGGCGTCACCGAACTGGCGGGCATGGGGCACATGACACCGGTGGAGGCGCCGGAGGCGGTCACCGCGAAGATCCGCGAGCTCGTCGCCGCGTACGTCCCGGCGGGCGGCGCGGGCCGTGCGGATGGCGCGGGCGGTACGGGCGGTACGGGCAGTGCGGACGGTACGGACGGTACGGACGGTACGGCGGAGAAGGAGGAGGTCGCATGAGTGACTGGCGGAGTCTCGAAGGACAGGTCGTCGTCGTCACGGGAGCGGCGCGCGGCGTGGGTGAACTGCTGGCGCGCAAGCTCTCGGCGCGCGGTGCGAAGCTCGCGCTGGTCGGCCTGGAGCCGGACGAGCTGAAGAAGGTCTCCGAGCGGCTGCACGCGGAGAGCGACCACTGGTACGCGGACGTCACGGACCACGCGGCGATGGCGCGCGTCGCCGAGGAGGTCAAGCAGCGGTTCGGCAAGGTCGACGTCGTCGTCGCCAACGCCGGAGTCGCGTCCGGCGGTCTGTTCGTCGACTCCGACCCGGACGAGTGGCGGCGGGTCATCGAGGTCAATCTGATCGGCGGGGCGGTGACGGGGCGGGCGTTCCTGCCGGTGCTCATGGAGAGCCGCGGGTACTTCCTGCAGATCGCCTCGCTCGCGGCGCTGACGCCGGCGCCGATGATGACCGCGTACTGCGCGTCCAAGTCGGGCGTGGAGGCGTTCGCGCACAGCCTGCGGGCCGAGGTCGGCTACCGCGGGGTGAAGGTCGGGGTCGGCTACCTGTCCTGGACCGACACCGACATGGTGCGGGGCGCCGACCAGGACGACGTCATGCGGGAACTGCGGCAGCGGCTGCCCTGGCCGTCGAACCGCACCTATCCGCTGGGTCCGGCGGTCGACCGGATCGTGGCCGGTATCGAGCGGCGGTCCGCGCATGTGTACGCGCAGTGGTGGCTGCGCGGGATGCAGTCCGTACGGGGCTACCTCCCCGCCGTGATCGGGGTCGTCGGCCAGCGGGAGATGCGGAGGTTCGGGGCGCGGCTGGAGGGCGTGAGCAGGGGACTCGTGGGCGCCGGAGGCGCCGCGGACCAGGACGCGAGGGCGGTGCGTACGCAGCGTAAGTGATCGAAATGCGGTGGATGTCGGGGCGTGTAACTCTGGTCGAGGTCCTTACGGACCGTCCCCCACGCACCCACTAGGAGTGAACAGCATGGGTATCGCAGACCAGTTCAAGGACAAGGCGCAGGAGCTCGCCGACCAGGCGAAGAAGAAGGCGAACGAGGGCCGCGAGGGCCACGAGGGCCGCGGCGGGGCTCGGAGCCAGGGCCGCGAGGGCCACGAGGGCCACGAGGGCCGCGGCGAGGCTCGGAGCCAGGGCCGCGAGCGGGCGCAGGGCGCGTCCGAGCGGACCTCGAAGACGTCGCAGCAGGGCCGCGGCCGGGTCCAGGACGCTGCGGACGACATACGCGAGCGTCGCGACCGCTGACGCGACGCGATGCGCGGCACCGCGCGTTGTCTGTGTGGGGCGTGCCCGGGACTCCGGGTGCGCCCCACATGTGTGCGGGGCGCGTCCGGAGTCCCGGGCACGCCCCGCACACGCGGCACCGATCGTGGGCGACGGGGCGGCTCCCGCCGACCGTGTCGCCGCCCCCGGCGGCCGGTACGGCGGGGGATCCGTCGTCCGCCTTCGGGTCAGATGCGGTCGGCGACGATGAGGAGGTAGTGGAAGCTGCCTTCCTTGTAGGCGGTGAGGAAGGGGTCTTCGATGCCGGTGGCCACGGAGGACTCGGCGCGCAGTTCCCAGTACGGAATGGTGTCCGGGGTCAGGTCGACCACCTGGATGGGTACGAGGTTGTTGGCGGCGAGCGCCTTGAAGTAGTCGCCGCGCGGGTGGATGTTGCACGTGTAGTGCTCGTCGATGCGGCTGACCGCCTTGGAGCGCAGGCCGGTGACGTCGTTGGAGCAGCCGGTGATGCAGACGTAGCGGCCGCCGTACTCCAGCAGCCGCGAGAACTCGCCGAAGAGCTCGTTCAGGTCCACGTACATGGTGGTCTCGTTGGTCCAGATCGCGCGGCGCGAGCCGGTGTCGAGACGGGTGTCCAGCATGTTGCGGAAGTGGAAGCGGACCTTGTCGGCGACACCCCGCTTCTCGGCCTGCTTGTTGGCGAAGGCAACCTGCTGTTCGGAGATGCTCACGCCGTCCATGTGGCAGCCGAAGCGCGCGTTGGCCATGAAGCTGGTGCCGCCCCGGCCGGAGCCGGCGTCCAGCAGGTGGTCGCCGGGGGCGATGGCGCCGAGGTGGTCGAGCAGGACGTCGGCCTGGGCCGTCTCCAGACGGTGGAGTTCCTCGATGATGCGCTGGTCCCGGGTCTCGGCCGGACCCTCCAGGACGGAGCGGTCGTATGCGCCGAGACCGTAGTGGTGGTGGTAGAGGCCGTCGACCTCGCCGAGCCGGATGTTGACGGGGTCCTTCTCCTTGTTCCAGTAGTCCGCCACCGACTTCTGGTAATCGGTGCGCAGCACGTCGCGCATGGCGAGGTTCTCCATCGTGGTGCCGATCTTCGACATGGGGGGTCCTTACTCGTGTTGTGGGGGAGGGGCCGGCGGTGTCAGGCCGGGCCGGCGGGCGCGTGGTAGCGGGCGCTGCCCGCGTGCCATTCACGGCTGCCGCCCAGCCAGGCCCACAGACCGGCCAGGAACCGGGCCAGTGCGGGAGAACCGGTGACGGCCAGCGCCGCCGCCTCGGCCTCGTAGGTGTGCATCAGTTCGTCGTGGATCGCGACCGTGCGCTCGACGGCTTCGTCGAGCGAGCACTGCTCCTCCAGGGCGATCAGCCGCGGCAGGCTGAAGTCGGTCGGATCCTCCTTGCCCATGGAGTAGAGGTCGTTGACGATGACGCTGGCGGATCCGGCCATGGTGAACGCACGGCGCACCCGGGGATCGGCGAACTCGGCCGGGGGGAGCTCGTAACCGGCGACCGCGTCGACGAGCGCCATGCACGGCACGAAGCTGTTCTCGTGCCGGTGCATCAGGAACTCCCAGACCGGCGGGGTCTGTTCGGTGGTGTGCCAGACGGCTTCCTGGTTGTATGCCACGAACATGATGGCCAACTCGTGGCGGAGTCGCCGGACTTGTGAGGCCGTGGCGTAGTGGGCGAGGTTGTCGAGGCCGGAACGGAGCGCGACCATCACCGGGTCCTTGCCGACGACCTCTTCCAGCTGGGGCGCGTACGCCTCGGGAAGGTGCGCCTGGTCGATCACCGAGTGGGCGATCGCGAGGCGCTGGCCCAGCAGTTCGGGGCGTGCCTCTTCGGCCTCGCCGTCGACGTAGTGATCGTCGACCGACCACTCGGACAGCGCGCATTTGGCTGCCGCGAGCAGCCGGTCGGGGTCGTCCGTCTCCGGGTGGGCCAGCATGATGAGCCGTCCGAAGTCGCAGGAGCGGACCCGGTCGAGCTGGCCGGGGTAGATACCGACCTCCCCGGCCCACGCGACGAGCCGTTCATTGACCTCTTGGCCCAGGGCGGGGTCGTCACGTACGGCGGGCGGGCAGTGCAGCACGGGCCCTCGTGGTGTGCCGACGGGGCCTGGTGTGCCGACAGGGGCGGGTGTGCCGACGGGGCCCGGCGGGCGCCCGATGATGTGTACGGCCGAGGAGCCGAGGCCGGTCGGCCCGTCCGGGAGGCTGAGGCCGCGCTCCCGTACGGTCGAGCTCGGCACCGCGGCGGCCGGGACGGTCCCGAGGCGACGCACGGGGACCCGGGCCGCCGACGAGCCCAGCCCGGTCGGGCCCGTCGGGAGTCGGCCGGAATCGCCTGTGGGGCGGGACGGGGCGAACAGGTCGCCGCGGGCGGGTCGCCGCGGGTTGGACAGCAGGGCGGAGATCAGTCCCGCCGTGGTGTGGGCGGCCGCCGGCGCGGCCACCCGGGCGATGAGCGACACCGCGGTCAGCTCCCGTTCAGGCGCGCGACCTCGACGTTCTCCAGGACGCCCAGAGCGTCGGGCACCAGCACCGCTGCGGAGTAGTAGGTGCTGACCAGGTACGAGATGATCGCCTTCTCGTCGATGCCCATGAACCGCACGTTCAGACCCGGCTCGATCTCGTCCGGGATCCCGGTCTGGTACAGGCCGATGACGCCTTGGTCGTCCTGGCCGGTGCGCATGGCGATGATCGAGGACGTGCCCTGCTTGGTGACCGGGATCTTGCCGCACGGCAGCAGCGGCACCCCCCGCCACGCGGGCAGATGGTTCCCGTTGATCTCCACCCCGCTGAAGTAGATGCCTCGCTTGTTGCACTCCCGGCCGAAGGCGGCAATCGCCTTGGGGTGTGCGAACAGGCAGCGGGTGCCGCGGCGCATGCTCAGCAGCTCGTCCAGGTCGTCCGGGGTCGGCGGCCCGGAGAACGTGGAGATCCGCTGGTCGTATTCGGCGTTGTGCAGCATGCCGAAGTCCCTGTTGTTGACCAGCTCGTATTCCTGCCGCTCCCGCAGCGCCTCGACCGTGAGCCGCAACTGCTGCTCGGTCTGGTTCATCGGCTTGTTGTAGAGGTCGGCGACCCGCGTGTGCACCTTCAGTACGGTCTGCGCCACATCCAGCTCGTACTCGCGCGGGTCCAGTTCGTAGTCGGCGAAGGTGGTCGGCAGCGCCGGCTCCCCCGTGTGACCGGCGGCCAGCACGATGTCGGCCTCACCGGCCCTGTTCACCGGCCTGTGCCCGTCGGAGCCGGCCGCCCGTACGTGCTCGCGCAGGTGCGTGTACCGGTCGGCGACCGCCTTGTAGGCGCTGTGCGGCAGGGCGAGGACCGTGGTGGCGGTCGCCGCGCGGGCGGTGAATCCCCACTTGCTGCTTCCGTTGCCCAGCACGTGGCCACCGAAGACGTCTCCGTCGGCCATCAGGCCGAGGACCGTCTCCGCCCCGTACGGCCCCTTGCCGATCTTCTCGACCTTGCCGTGCGCGATCAGGTAGACGTGGTCGGCCTTGCGGCCCGCCTCGATGACGACCTGGCCCGGCTCGTACTCCTTCTGTACGAACTTCTCGGCCAGCGCGCCCAGCGCGTCACCGTCCGAGAAGCCGCGCAGCAGCGGCAGTTCACCCAGTTCCTCCGGGACGACCTTCACCTTGGCGCCGGACTGGATGAAGCTCACGCGCCCGTCGCCGACCGTGAACGACAGGCGCCGGTTGACCCGGTACGCGCCGCCCGGCACATTCACCCACGGGAGCATCCGGGTCAGCCACCGCGAGCTGATGCCCTGCATCTGGGGCTCGGACTTCGTGGTCGTCGCCAGAGTCCGGGCGGCCTGAGTGCTCAGGCTCTGCTGCTGCTCCGTCTGTTCCTCAGCGTTCGCCGCCGGAGGCGCACTCGTCTCGACAGACATGCCGTACCTCTTCCTGGTCTGCTTTGCTGTTCTTCGCACCACTGGGCGACCGAACGTTCTTCGCACCACTGGGTGGCGCGACTCGCATATGTGGCAGTCACGCTCTGCACACAGAACTAGCAGACGATGAATTACTTTCCGTAATGGAATCGGCGGGCGTGCAGGGGCACATACTGTCGGGCGAATGCGCCCTCTGCGCCCAGGAGGAGGTAAAAGTGCAGGCTTTGGGGGCGTGGGCGGCGGAGAGGCATGACACTCAAGGCGGGTCGAGGTGACAGAGTGAAACTGTCGACGTCAACGCCATATGCATTGCCGTCACGTTTGGTGACTAACGTGGGGGGTGTCCCGACGTTCCTGCGACGGACCGGTTCCACGAGGGCGACCCCGGCCGCCAAGGGGCCTGTGCCCGAACGCGCCAGGCAGTGTCAGCCCGACAGATCGGCACCGGTGGGACAACCGGTCTGCGGGTGTACCAGGTCGCTCGGGTCGGTGTTCGCCCCGCACAGCACGACGGCGATGCGCTCACCACTGCGCGGCCGGTAGCCGTGGCCCGGGGCCGGCGACCCGTTCGGAAGGTCCGGAGCGGTGAGTGCGGCCAGCGCGGTGGCGGCGGCGTGCTCGACGGCGACGCGATGGTGGTCCCACAACTCCTGGCGGGCACGGACGATTTCGCCGTCCGGTACGAGGACGGAGCGGACGTCGTCCTGGCGTGCTGCGTGCAGGGCCAAGGGGGTGGCGCGGCGGGCGCCGAGGGCATCGATGGCGACCGAGTCGACGGGCACGTCGACCGGCCGACCGGCCTCGATGGCGGCGTTCAGCGCCCGGCAGTCCTCCGGCTCGACGGCGACCGTGCGGATTCCGTGGTGCTGGGCGGCGGTGGCGACACCGGCGAACAGGCCGCCGCCGCCGACCGAGACCACCACGGTGTCCAGACCGGGGATCCGGGCGTGGATCTCCCCCAGCAGAGTGCCCGCCCCGGCGGCGATCAGCGGGTGGTCGTAGGCGTGCGCGGCGAGCGCGCCGGACCGGAGGGCGAACTCCTCGCACGCTTCGAGCGCCTCGGCGTACTCCGTGCCGACCACCCGCACGTCCGCCCCGAACTCACGGAGCTTGGCCACCTTCACCGCCGGGGCGACGGTCGGCAGGAACACCGTGGCCCGCACGCCCTGCTGCCGGGCGGCCCACGCGCAGGCCAGCCCGGCGTTGCCGCCGGAGGCGATGGTCACCCCCGCGTCCGGCAGGGTTCCGGCCTCGCGGTGGGCCTGGATGAAGTTCTGCGCGCCGCGCGCCTTGAAGGACCCGGTGTGCTGCATGAACTCCAGGGCGAACCAGACCTCGCAGGGCTCCTCGGCGCGCTCCTCGGGGGAACCGCCGTGCGCCGTACGGATCGTTCCCGGGGCGACGGGAGCGACGGCGACCGGGCGGACGTGCCCGCTGATCCGGTCGGTGGCGGCCTTGATGTCGTCGTACGTGAGCTGCTGCACTTCGTTGCTCCTGCCGGGAGAGGCGACGGCGGGCGGTGAGCCGGGCCGGATCGGTACAGGTCAGGAAGAACGCGCGGACGATCACCGCCCGTCAGCGTTCTGCCCCCGCCTGGTGGAAAACCTACCGATCCGGCGAAGCCGTGTCAGTCGCCCCGTGACCTGCACGGCGCCTCGGCCACTGCGACGCAAGGTCTCGGGACCGGGGCGCTGATGTGCGTCCGGCGCCCGCTCGGCTCAGGACGGGTCGGGAAGGTGGGACCAGCCGGTCCAGTTGCCCCCGTTGTCACGGCAGTCTGCCCACAACCAGCCGTCGGATCCCTTGGCGACGAGGCAGAAGAGGTAGGGGTACACCTCCTGCGTGCGGATGGCGGCCGCGCTGTACCACTCTCCGCCCATGGACGTCCACGAGGTCCAACCCCCGGAGGAGTTCGTCCAGCGCGTCCACACGGCCCGGTCGGTGCCGATCCCGAATTCCTGCTTCGTGCCGTCGGGGAGCGTCGTGGTGCTCATGGCGTACTCGCAAATGAAGGTGCCGCCACCCACGTTGCAGTAGCTGGTCGCCTGCGCCGGGGTGGCTGCCACGGTCATACCCGCAACGACAGCAGCCGTGAGGAGGGCGGCCTTGATTCTCTTCATCCTGAATCCCTTTGTTCGCTCGAACGCCACGTTGGTGAGCCGGGCCCGGCCCGGCCGTGAAGCGGCCGGACCTGTCGGCGCCCTTACTCTTCAGCTCACCGCTGACGTCCTGCTCACGTTCCGCTTGCGCCCACGAACTGCGGCTGCCCGCCCAGGGGTTCGTCGGGGCGTTTGCGGCGGGTCAGGATGTTTTGACGGCCTCGACGAACGGCGTCCAGGCGGACGCGGGAACGACGAGCACCGGGCCCTCGGGGTGCTTGGAGTCGCGGACGGGGACGATGCCGAGGTGGCCGTCCGCGACTTCGAGGCAGTCGCCGCCGGAGGAATTGCTGTGGCTGCTCTTGCGCCAGGTGGCGAACCCTTCGGCGACTTCGAGGCAGTTGCCGCCATCGCCGTTGCTGTGGCTGCTCTTACGCCAGCGGGCGAACCCCTCCGCGACTTCGAGGCAGTCGCCACCACTGCCGTTGCTGTAGCTGCTCTTGCGCCAAGCAGCCACGCGGAGATCAGGACCGATGCGGGCCATGCCGGTACTCCTCAGCCGCCTTCTTGATCAGGTCGAGGGACACCTCCGGCGGCAAGGCGGCGGCCCTCAGTCGATCGTATGCCTTGCGGTACCGCATCACGAGGGACAGATCGTCGATGGTCTGACCGTGGTACGGGCCCTCGGTGTAGAGCAGTGGCGGCTCGTCGTCGAAGTCCATGAAGAGGAGCGGCAGCTCGGTGAGGGGGTGGGCCGGACCATTCCACGGAAGGATCTGTACAACGATGCGACCGCGCCCTACCAGCGCGGCGATATGGTCCAGTTGTTCGGCCATCTCCGCAGGCGGGATGATGGAGTTGCGTACGAGGGACTCGTGCAAAACCACCCAGTACTCGGGCTTCTTGGGGTTATTGAACAGCCGGGCCCGCTGCATCCGAGCCTCGATCCTGGCCCCGCTCTCCTCCTGAGTGCTCAAAGCATGCGTGGAGTGGATGACGGCGTGGGCGTAGGAACTGGTCTGGAGCAGCCCCGGGATGAGTGTGCCCGACCACTGGTCGATGGTCCGTGCCCGTTTCTCCGCTTCCGCTACTGGAGCGAAGAACGCGGCGTGAGCCCCCTGCTTGGCCTTCCGTACGTCCTCGCACCGCCGTTGGAAGAATCCGTCCGTCGCCAGCACCCGGTCCACGTGCTGGGCCAGGTCCTTCGGCATCCGCCGGTGACCGTGCTCGATCTCGCTCAGGTACGTGATGCCGTAGAAGCTGCCGTCCACCAGCTTCTCCAGGGTCAGGCCCGCCTCCTCCCGTTTGAAGCGGAGTTCCTTGCCGTAGAACTGCGGGACGCCCGCCGAGCCGTCGATCTCCTTGCGTGTGGCCACTCTTGACCGCCTTTCGCGCTGTGCGTTGTGGAGCGGGAAATGCTTTCAAGGTAGAGCCCTGTGCGGCACCGTGTGAGGCGTTCGTCACGGTAAGCAACGAAAGGTGGACGGCCCCTCATGGACGACACGCGTCCCACGACCCGCACCCCTCACACGTATGACTCACCCCCCTACGACATCGGCGCGGACATCGATGCACTCCGCGACGCGCTCACCGCGCACGGCATCACCCTGCCGTCGCTCGGCGTCGATCCGCTGACCTTTGCCGCGTGGACGACCCGGCCACCGCTCGTCGCGCTCGGCAACTGCAACGCGGCCACCGCGCGTCGGCTGGCCGAGGCGCTGCACGCGGCGGCCGGTGGATGACCCCGCTGCCGCTCACGGTGGACCTGCTCGCCGTGCCGAAGGCCGTACCGGAGATGCGGGACACCCTGCGGGAGCGGTGCGGGGGCGCCGACTCGCCCGATCTGCTGCTCTGCGTCGGTGAGTTGCTGACCAACGTCATCGTGCATCTCGGTGAGGGGACGCCGGTCACGCTCAGGGTCGCCGGTACACGCTCCGGCCGCATCCGCGTCGAGGTGAGCGATCCCGGGCCCGGTCTCTGGCCGGTTCCCCGCACCGCGGGGGACCGCGACGAGTCGGGGCGTGGGCTCGCGCTCGTGGAGGCGCTGGCGTCGCGATGGGGCGTGGAGCAAGGGGTGCACAGGAAGACGGTCTGGTGCGAGCTGCCGGTGCCCGCGGGGTGGGGCCGGGCGGTGGACGAGCCGGTCGCCGTCGGCCCCGGTGGACCGGGCACAGCAGCCGGCCCGGGTGCGGCGTCCCGGGGCGGCGTGGACGGGTGAGGCGGGGAGCCCTGCCGCACGGCCGGACCGGACCGCACCGGTCGGCCCCGCGGCACCCCGGGCAAGCACGAGGGCGGTGATCGGAATGCGTGGACGGCCCCGGCCGGGTGGGGCCGACGCACACCGCCGGTATTCATCGCAGGGTGAGCGGGGTCTCGGATTCCACGCGGGTCAGCTTCTCCGGGTTGCGGACGTAGTAGAGGCCGACGATGCGCGCGTCCTCGACACGGATCGCCATGACGCCGTCGATCTCACCGTCCAGGCGCAGGACGAGGGCCGGGTTGCCGTTGACCACGGTGGGGCCGCTGGTGAGCGCGCCTTCGGCCTTGCCGGAGCCGCCGATGATGAAGCGGGCCACCTTGTCGGCGCCGACGACCGGCCGCCGCGCGGCCTGTTTGACGCCGCCGCCGTCGCTCATCAGGACGACCTCGGGGGCGAGCACGTCGAGAAGGCTCTGGAGGTCCCCGGTTTCGAGCGCGCGCCGGAACGACTCCAGGGCTGCCCGGGTCTCGCCCGGGGAGACCGCCGTGCGAGGGCGGCGGGCATCGACGTGCCGGCGGGCGCGGTGCGCGATCTGGCGGACGGCCGCGGGGCTCTTGTCGACGGCGGCGGCGATCTCGTCGTAGCCGACGTCGAAGGCCTCGCGCAGCACGAAGACGGCGCGCTCCGTCGGCGACAGCGTTTCGAGGACGAGCATCAGCGCCATCGACACACTCTCGGCGAGTTCGACGTCCTCGGCCACGTCCGGTGCCGTGAGCACCGGCTCGGGCAGCCAGGGGCCGACGTACGCCTCCTTGCGGCGCGTCATCGTGCGAAGCCGGTTGAGCGACTGCCGGGTCGTGATCCGGACCAGGTAGGCGCGCCGGTCGCGCACCTGCTCCAGGTCGACCTCGATCCACCGCAGCCAGGTCTCCTGAAGGACGTCTTCCGCGTCGGCCGCCGATCCGAGCATCTCGTACGCGACGGTGAAGAGCAGATTGCGGTGGGCGACGAAAGCCTCGGTCGCCCGATCGGTGGCGTGGTCGCTCATGTCCCGGCCTCTCTCCTTCACGGTCGGCCCCGGTTGCCGAAGGTCTTCACGCGTGCGTCCACAGCAAGGTCCTCTTTCCTCCGTCGACGGCCGGCCGGTGACCGGTGACCGGCCGTCGGTGACAGGCGGCCGGTCACCGGTGCGTGGCCCACCGGGCGGCCTCATGCTGCCCGTTCGGCGGTGGCCGGTGCCGTGCCGCGCTTGTCCCGCAGCAGCTGTCGGCGCTTGTCGTCCTTGGCCCACCAGGTGCGCGCCCCCGGCTTGCGTGCCTCGTACGACAGCTGCCAGACGGTGCCCTTGCAGATGAACTCCTTGAGCTTCGCGCCCGCGTACCCGCCGAGGTGGTACCGCTTGGCGGTGTCGTCCTTGTCGGTGAGCTGAAGGACGCCGCTGCGCCGCCCCAGGCTGATGCACTGGGCGACGAATCCCACGTCGACGGGCGCGGGCGGCTTGCCCGCGAGCCGGCTGAGTACGGTCTCGGCGGCCTGCGGGCCCAGCTGGACCGCGGCCTGACAGCTCATCCGGAACGGCAGGTCCGACGGTGCCGCCGAATCACCGGCCGCGACGATGCGCGCGTCGTCCACGCTCGTCAACGTCTCGTCCGTGAGCAGGCGGCCCAGGACGTCGGTGCTCAGCCCGCTGCGGGCGGCCAGGTCCGGCACGCCGAAACCGGCGGTCCAGACGGTGATCCCGCTCGGGAGTTCGCGGCCGTCGTCGAGCCGCACGGCATCGCGGGTCACCGCCGCCACCCTCGCCCCGGGGCCTTCGAGCACGGTCACACCGAGCCCGGCGAGCCGCCCGGCGACCGAGCGGCGGCCCCGGGGGTGCAGGGACGGGCCGAGCACCTCGCCGCAGACCAGGGTCACGGCGCGGCCCCCCTCCGCCAGCTCGGCGGCGGTCTCGATGCCGGTCGCACCGGCGCCGACCACCGTCACCGCGGCGGTCGCGGGCGCGGCGTCGACGACCGGCCGCAGCCGCTCCGCCTCCTCCAGGCCGGCGATCGGGTAGGCGAACTCCGCCGCTCCGGGCACGCCCGGGTCGGCGCTGCCGCTGCCCACCGCGTAGACCAGGTAGTCGTAGCCGACCGTGCCGCCGGTCGCCAACGCCACGCTGCGCACGGCCGCGTCGATCCGGGTCACGGTGCCGACCACCAGCCGGACGTCCTTGCGCAGGACGTCTCCGTAGTCGACGACCGCGTTGTGGGATCCGCCCACCAGTTGGTGCAGGCGGATCCGCTCGACGAAGGCCGGGCGCGGGTTGATCAGCGTCACTGTCACGTCGTCGCGCTGCGTCAGGCGGTTGGCGGCCATGACTCCGGCGTACCCTCCGCCGATCACGACCACATCGGTGTTCTGGCTCACGGTGCCTCCTTCGTTGCCGGGCTTCGGCATCAAGACACCGCGTGCGGGATGGTTGTGACAGCGCGTGAGGCAGATCACTCGCAGGGGGTCCGGGCCGGGAACGGCGCCCCCGTCCCGTCGTCCCTGTCGTCGTCCCCGTCCTGTCGTCCCTGTCGTCGTCCCCGTCCCGTCGTCCCCGTCCCTCGTTCCCCGTCCGTTCGGCGCAGGGGCCCGGTTCACCGTGGCGGCAGGGGCGGACGGCGCCGGTCCGGGACCGAGTCGTAGGTCGGAGGAGTCGCCGCCGGGTGCGCGGCCAGCAGGTCCAGGGCCACCCGTACCGCGTCGTCGAGCACCGCGTACCGGCCCTCGGCCCAGTCGAGCGGGGTGCGCAGCGCCTCCAGGTCCGGTTCGACGCCGTAGTTCTCGACCGACCACCCGTACGTGTCGAACCAGGCAGCGTTCATCGGCACCGTGATCACCGTGCCGTCGCCCAGCCGGTGCCGGCCGGTCATGCCGACCACGCCGCCCCACGTCCGCTGGCCCACCACCGGGCCCAGTTTCAGCAGGCGGAACGCGGCGGTGATCATGTCGCCGTCGGAGGAGGTCGCCTCGTCGGCCAGGGCGACCACCGGGCCGCGCGGGGCGTTCGAGGCGTACGAGACCGGCTGGGCGTTGCGGGTCAGGTCCCAGCCGAGGATCGTGCGGGTGAGCTTCTCGACCACCAGCTCGCTGATGTGGCCGCCCGCGTTGCCGCGTACGTCGACGATCAGCGCCGGGCGGGAGACCTCCATGCGCAGGTCCCGGTTGAACTGGGCCCAGCCGGAGCCGCCCATGTCGGGGATGTGCAGATAGCCGCACTTGCCGCCGCTCAACTCCCGTACGACCTCACGGCGTTTGGCGACCCAGTCCTGGTAGCGCAGGGGGCGTTCGTCGACCAGGGGGACGATCGCGACCCGGCGGGGGCGGCCTTCCCCCTCGGGCGGGCGGAAGGTGAGTTCGACCGTGGTGCCGCCCGCCGCGGAGAGGAGGGGGTACGGGCCCGTCACCGGGTCGACCGGGCGGCCGTCCACATGGGTGAGGACCGCGCCCTCCCGGATGCCCGTACCGGCCAGCGGGGAACGGGCCTTGGAGTCGGAGGAGTCGCCGGGCAGGATGCGCCGGACCGTCCAGGCGCCGTCCCGGCACGCCAGGTTCGCGCCGAGCAGTCCGATCGCCCGCTGGTAGTGCGGCGGGCCCTCGTTGCGGCGGGCCGGTGAGACGTACGCGTGCGAGGTGCCCAGTTCGCCCAGGACCTCGCGCAGCAGATCGGCGAACTCGTCGGGTGAGGCGACCCGTTCGACCAGCGGGCGGTACTGGTCGAGCACCCCCTCCCAGTCGATTCCGCACATGTCCGGTTCCCAGAAGTACGCGCGGATGATGCGGCCGGCCTCCCCGTACGCCTGCCGCCACTCCGCCGCCGGGTCGACGTCGTGCAGGATGCGGCGCAGGTCGAGGTAGACCGTCGAGTCGCTGTCGCCGATCTCCGTGGCGGGTACGGCGCGCAGTTCGCCCTCGTCCATGACGACCAGCCGCGTGGCGTCGCCGCTGACCGCGAACCAGTCCAGATGGCCGACGAGTTCGGTCTTCCTGGCCTTGGAGATGTTGAAGTGTTCGAGCGTGGGGCGGCCCGACATGTCGGCCGGGTTGGCGAACGTCTCGCCGAGCGCGCCGGAGATCGGCCAGCGCAGCCAGACGAGTCCGCCGCCGCTCACCGGACGCAGGGCCGAGTACTTCGACGCGGAGACCGGGAACGGCGTCACCCGGCTCTCCAGCCCCTCGAACTCGACCGTGACCGTCGACGGCCCCTCGCCCGTACCGGTGTCGGGAATGTCGTCGGCCGGGTCGAGGCCGCCCGCGGCCGGGCGCCCCTCCGGCGACAGGGCGAACGGGGAGGGCGTCGCCGAGGAGAGCGGCACCAGGTACGGGCGGCAGCCCAGCGGGAAGGAGAGGTCCCCGGTGTGGACGTCGTACACCGGGTCGAAACCGCGCCAGGAGAGGAAGGCGAGGTAGCGCCCGTCGCCGGTGAAGACGGGATTCTCGTCCTCGAAGCGGCCGTTGGTGACGTCGACGATCACCGGGGCGCCGGTCCCCAGGATGCGGGCCAGTTTGATCTGGCGCAGCGAACGGCCGATCCCGGGGTGCGACCAGGTCAGCCAGGCGCCGTCCGGCGAGAACGCCATGTCGCGGACCGGCCCGTTGATGGAGCGGATCAGCTCGGTGGGTTCGCCGGTGGACGTCTCCTCGTCCGTCTCCAGGAGCAGCAGCCGGCCGTCGTTCGTCGCGATCGCCAGACGCTCGCCGTCCGGGTCGGAGATCAGCTCCTGGACCCAGCCGATCCGTCCGGAGGCCAGCCGGCGCGGCTCGCGGTCGCCGCTGGCGCGCGGCAGGTAGGCGATCTCGATCGCGTCGTCGCCGTCCGCGTCCGTGACGTAGGCGACCTGGCCGCCGCTGCCGAGCATCTCGGGCAGCCGGACCCGGACCCCCGGGGTGTCGGAGATCGTCCGGGCGGGGCCGTCGCGGTGGGTGAGCCAGTACAGGCTGCCGCGTACGGAGACGGCGCTGGCCCGGCCCGTCTCGTCGACGGACAGCGCGTCGATGTTGCTGGCGGCCGGCACCTGGTGCGTACGCCGTCCGACGCGCGGCCCGCCGAGCCGTACCTCCAGCTTCCGCGGCTCCGCGTCCGGCGACGCCAGGTCGTCCACCAGCCACACGTCGCCCGCGCACTGGTAGACGACCCGGCGCCCGTCGCTGGAGGCGTGCCGGGCGTAGAAGGCGTCGTGGTCCGTGTGGCGGCGCAGATCGCTGCCGTCGGGCCGGCAGGAGTACAGATTGCCGACGCCCTCGTGGTCGGAGAGGAACGCGATCCGGCCGGCGACGAACATGGGCGAGTCGAGGTGCCCGCCGATGTCCGGGAGCAGCCGCCTGCCGTGCAGCCACAGCCGCCCCGTCGCACCGCCCCGGTACCGCTTCCAGGAGGCCGGTTCGTGCGGAGGTTTGCCGGTCAGCAGCAGGGTGCGCCGCTCGCCGTCGATGTCGGCGACGGCGATGTCGGCGACGGGCCCCCAGGGCAGCTTGCCACCGGGGCTGCCGTCCGTGGGGACGGTGTAGGCCCAGGAGACGTGCGAGAACGGCTGGTTGTGCGAGGACACGGCGAGGATCTGCGCGGCGTCCCCCTCGTCGGGGGTCGTCCAGCCGCAGACCCGGGCGTCCGTCGACCCCCAGTAGGTGAGCCGGTGCGCCGGGCCGCCCTCGACCGGCGCGAGATGGATCTCGGGGTCGAGGCTGCGCCAGGTCGTGTACGCGATACGGGTTCCGTCGGGGGAGAAGCGCGGGTGGCCGACCCTGGTCCGGTCGACGGTCACCCGCCACGCGCGGCCGGGCCGCTGCCCCTCCGGGGCGAGCGGGGCGACCCAGAGGTCGTCCTCGGCCGCGAAGCAGAGCAGGTCGTCGTGGAGGTGCGGGAAACGGAGATACGCGACGTCGTCACTCACCCCTCAATGCTTTCCGCGCGAGAGGGCCCCGGCAACTTGTGGTGCGGAACACAAGCGAAACGTTTTCGTTTCGCTGGACCAGAGAGTTACCGTCGATGTGTACGAAACAGTTTCGTTCGATTGACTGATGTACGAGAACAGGAACAGGAGGTCGACCCATGGCACGCACCCGGCTCACGCCCGAGCGTGAGAGCGAGCTGTACGCCGCGGTGCTCGACCTGCTCCGCGAGGTCGGTTACGACGCCCTGACCATGGACGCCGTCGCCGCCCGTACCCATTCCAGCAAGGCCACCCTCTACCGCCAGTGGGGGAGCAAGCCCGAGCTGGTCGTCACGGCCCTGCGGCACAACAAGCCGGTGTCCCTCGCGGAGATCGACACCGGATCGCTGCGCGGCGACTTCCACGCCGCGCTGAGCCGCAGCGACGACTGCCAGATGGAGAAGAACTCCGCGCTGATGCGGGGCCTGACCCATGCCGTCCACACCAATCCCGATCTGCTCCAGGCCCTGCGAGAACTGCTGATCGAGCCGGAAGTGACCGGCCTCGACACGCTGCTGCGCCGAGCCGTGGACCGGGGTGAGCTGCGTCCGGACCATCCGGCGCTGAAATATGTACCGCACATGCTGATCGGCGCCTTCGCCGCACGGCAGCTGGTCGAGGACCGCGCCGTCGATCAGGCGTTCCTCACCGACTACGTCGACTCCGTGATGCTCCCCGCACTCGGAGTCTGACCCCCTCAGTCCCCTTCGCGCGATCCGTCCCCTTCGCGTGGCCTCCTCCCCAGGCCCTACCTGACACGCCGCTCTCGTCGTCGGGCTGGTTCCGCACGCCCTTTTCCCAACACGACCTGACCGGGAGTACGCCTCCGTGGCCACATTCCTCTACAAGCTCGGACGGTTCGCCTTCCGGCGCCGCCGCTATGTCGCCCTGATCTGGGTGGCCCTGCTGGCGCTCGCCGGATTCGGCGCGGCCTCCGCGTCCACCGCCACCTCCAGCTCCTTCTCGATCCCGGGTACGGAGGCGCAAAGGGCCTTCGACCTGCTGGAACAGCGCTTCCCCGGGGCCAGTGCCGACGGCGCGACCGCACGGGTCGTGTTCAAGGCGCCCGACGGCCAGAAGATGACGGACCCGGCGAACAAGGCCGAGGTGAACAAGCTGGCCGGCGAGCTGAAGTCCGGCTCGGACCAGATCGCCTCGGTCACCGACCCGTACACCGGCAACGCCGTCAGCAAGGACGGCTCCACGGCGTACGTCTCCGTGTCCTACAAGGTCAACTCGATGGAGCTGACCGACGCGACCCGGGACGCCCTGCAGGACGCGGGCCAGGCGGCGCAGAAGAGCGGGATGACCGTGGAGATCGGCGGTGACGCGCTCCAGGCGATGCCGGAGACCGGGGCCACCGAGATCATCGGTGTCGCGATCGCCGCGGTGGTGCTCGTCATCACCTTCGGCTCGCTGATCGCCGCCGGACTCCCGCTGCTCACCGCCCTCATCGGGGTCGGTATCGGTGTCTCGACGATCACGGCCCTGGCGAACGTGCTCGACCTGGGCTCCACCACCTCCACCCTCGCGATGATGATCGGCCTCGCGGTCGGCATCGACTACGCGCTGTTCATCGTCTCCCGCTACCGTGCCGAGCTGGCCGAGGGCCGGGAGCGCGAGGAAGCGGCCGGGCGGGCCGTCGGCACGGCCGGTTCCGCGGTCGTCTTCGCCGGTCTCACCGTCGTCATCGCGCTGGTCGGCCTCGCCGTCGTGAACATTCCGATGCTGTCGAAGATGGGCTTCGCCGCGGCCGGCACGGTCGCGATCGCCGTCCTCATCGCCCTCACCCTGGTCCCGGCGATGATGGGCTTCGCGGGCAAGCGGGTCATGGGGCGCAAGGCGCGCAAGGCCGCCGAGGCTCCGAGCCGGCCCGACACCAAGCCGAACATGGGCACCCGCTGGGCGCGGTTCGTGCTGCGCAAGCCGGTCTGGGTGCTGCTGGCCGGTGTCATCGGCCTCGGTGCCATCGCCGTACCGGCCGCCTCCCTGGAGATGGGGCTGCCCGACGACGGCTCCCAGCCCACCAGCACCACCCAGCGGCGCGCCTACGACCTGCTCTCCGACGGTTTCGGCCCCGGCTTCAACGGGCCGCTGATGGTCGTCGTCGACACCGCGAACAGCTCCGACGGCAAGACCGCGGCCAAGCGGGTCTCCGACGAGATCTCGGGCATCCCGGGTGTCGTCGCCGTCACCCCGGCCCAGTTCAACAAGGCCGGCGACACCGCGATGCTCACCGTCGTCCCGAAGGACCGGCCGAGCTCCACCGAGACCGAGAACGTCGTCCACGCGATCCGTGACACGGGCAAGGACATCACGTCCGACACCGGTGCCGAGGTCCTGGTCACCGGCTCGACCGCGATGAACATCGACTTCTCGCAGAAGATGAACGACGCGCTGCTGCCCTATCTGGCGCTCGTCGTCGGCCTGGCCTTCCTGCTGCTGATGCTGGTCTTCCGCTCCGTGCTGGTGCCGCTGAAGGCGGCCCTCGGCTTCCTGCTCTCGGTCGTCGCGGCCCTGGGCGCGGTCGTCGCGGTCTTCCAGTGGGGCTGGCTCGGCTCGCTCTTCGGTGTGGAGCAGACCGGTCCGATCATGTCCATGATGCCGATCTTCATGGTGGGCGTGGTCTTCGGCCTGGCCATGGATTACGAGGTGTTCCTCGTGACCCGGATGCGTGAGGCGTACGTCCACGGCGAGAAGCCCGGTCAGGCGATCGTCACCGGCTTCAGGCACGGCGCCCGGGTCGTCGCGGCCGCGGCCGTGATCATGATGGCGGTCTTCGCCGGCTTCATCGGCTCCAGCGAGCAGATGGTCAAGATGATCGGCTTCTCGCTCGCCATCGCCGTCTTCTTCGACGCGTTCGTGGTCCGGATGGCGATCGTGCCCGCGGTCCTCGCCCTGCTCGGCAGGCGTGCCTGGTGGCTGCCGCGCTGGCTGGACCGGCTCCTGCCGAACGTGGACGTGGAGGGCGAGGGGCTGCGTGAGCAGCTCGGCGAGACGTCCGAGGGCCGCACCGGCGGGGACGGGCGCGGCGGCGGTGCCGGGGACGACCGCGAGCTGAGCCGCGTCTGAGCCGCGTCCGAGCTGTGCCCGAGCTGGTTCCGACCTGCGTCCGAGCCGGTTCTGAGGTTCCGACCTGCGTCCGAGCTGCGTCCGAGTCGGTTCTGACCTGCGTCCGACCTGCGTCTTAGCCGGTTCCGAGCTGGTTCCGAGCTGGTTCTGACCTGCGTCCGAGCTGCTTCCGTGTCGCAGAGAGCCTCCGGGGTCCGCGTCTGAGCGGAGCGCGGCCCCGGATGCGCCGGTTGCCTGTGGGGACGGGGCCGGGGCAATGGCGGAGGCCCCCGTGCGAGCGGCACGGGGGCCTCCGCCATGCGGTGCCCCGTGCGAGCGGCGCGGGGCTTGTGTCCTGCGGTGCGTCACCGCGTGGGGGTCATGCGTCCATACGGGGCATGCGCGCGGGTCCGGCGGTGTTCTCGCCGTGGGTGCGGTGCAGAAAACGGATCAGCGGCGCGTTGTCGAACTGCACCACCTCCACGCCCTCCTTCGAGCGGAGCTCCACGACCAGTTGCGTCCGGCCGCACGGCCACACCCGGATGCCGCCGCGTTCGGCGGGGGAGCGCAGTCCGCGCTCCAGCAGATCGCGGCTGAAGGCCCAGTCGATGCCGCCGGGGAAGGCGACATGGACCATGCGCGGGTCGTCGTCGGCGTCGTACAGCAGGTCGACCGGGACCGCCGGGAGGTCGGGGGTGTCATTGACGAGCCAGGCCTCGGCCTGTTCATGGATCACGGGGGGCATGGGCCGACTCCTCCTGTCTGTTCTCTTCGTCATCCAATGTCCCATATTTCCCACAGGTGGCGCGGGGAGCCGCCAGTTGTGACGCACCCGCTCTTGCGAAGGGTTTGCAACAAGGCCCTATCATTGAGCGGTTCACGACATCGTCCGCGGCAACGCAGGATCGCAGGAAGCGGAGCCTCCCCATGCATGTACCCGACGGATTCATCGACGCCCCCGTCTCCGCCGCCGCCGGAGTCGTCGCCGCGGGCGCCGTCGCCGTCAGCCTGCGGGGCGCCCGCCGTGAGCTGGACGAGCGCACCGCGCCGCTCGCCGGTCTCGTCGCCGCGTTCATCTTCGCCGTGCAGATGCTGAACTTCCCGGTCGCCGCGGGCACCAGCGGGCATCTGCTGGGCGGGGCGCTCGCCGCGATCCTGGTCGGGCCGTACACCGGGGTGCTCTGCATCTCCGTCGTCCTGCTCATGCAGGGCATCCTCTTCGCCGACGGCGGTCTCACCGCGCTCGGTGTGAACGTGCTCGACATGGGCATCACGACCACCGTCGTCGCGTACGCCCTCTTCCGCGGGCTGGTCCGCGTGCTCCCGCGGAGCCGCCGCTCCGTGACGGCCGCGTCCTTCGTCGCCGCCCTGGTCTCCGTACCGGCCGCGGCCTGCGTCTTCACGCTGATCTACTGGATCGGCGGCACCACCGACATCCCGATCGGCAAGGTCTTCACCGCCATGGTCGGCGTCCACGTCCTCATCGGTATCGGCGAGGCCGTGATCACCGCACTGACCGTCGGCGCCGTCGTCGCCGTACGCCCCGATCTGGTCCACGGCGCCCGCGGACTCGCCGCCCCGCTCCAGCTCCGGGTCGACGGCGAGCTCGTCGACGCCCCGGCCCGGCAGCCCGTCGCCCCGGTCGCCGCCCGCTCCACCCGGGGGCTCTGGGCCACCGGCCTGGTCGCCGCCCTCGTCCTGGCGGGCTTCGTCTCCTTCTACGCCTCGGCGAACCCCGACGGCCTGGAGAAGGTCGCCGCCGACCAGGGCATCGACAAGAAGGCCGAGGAGCACGCCGCCAAGGACTCCCCGCTCGCCGACTACGGCGTCAAGGACGTCTCCAACGCCCGTATCTCCGGCGGCCTCGCCGGGGTGATCGGTGTCGGGGCCACGATCGTGGTCGGCAGCGGGATCTTCTACGTGGTCCGCCGCCGTCGCACCCCCGACGCGCCCGCCGCCACCTCGCACGACCGGGAAACCGTCTGACATGGGCGCGGGTCATGCGCACCGGCTCTACCGGCACGGGCATTCGCCCGTCCACGACCTGCCCCCGCACTGCAAGCTCGCGGCCGCCTTCTGCTTCGTCGTGGCCGTCGTCTCGACGCCGCGCGGGGCGGTGTGGGCGTTCGCGCTCTACGCGGTGCTGATCGGCGCCGTCACCGCCCTGGCCCGCATCCCCGCGGGCTTCCTGCTCAAGCGGCTGCTCATCGAGGTGCCGTTCGTCGCGTTCGCCCTGCTCATGCCGTTCGTGGTGCCCGGCGAGCAGACCCATGTCCTCGGCCTCTCCGTCAGCGTCCCCGGCCTCTGGGGCGCCTGGAACGTCCTGGCCAAGGGCACCCTCGGCGTGGCCGCCTCCGTCCTCCTCGCCTCCACCACCGAACTGCGCTCCCTGCTGCTCGGCCTCCAGCGGCTCAGACTCCCGCCGCTGCTCGTGCAGATCGCCTCGTTCATGATCCGGTACGGCGATGTGATCACCGACGAGATGCGCCGGATGTCGATCGCCCGCCGCTCCCGGGGCTTCGAGGCGCGCGGGATACGGCAGTGGGGCGTCCTGGCCGCATCGGCGGGCGCGCTCTTCATCCGGTCGTACGAGCGCGGCGAACGCGTCCACCTGGCGATGGTCAGCCGCGGCTACGCCGGTTCCATGCCGGTCATCGACGAGGTGACGGCCTCCCGGGCCCAGTGGGCGTACGCCTCGGCCCTCCCCGTACTCGCCCTCGTCATCTGTCTGCTGGGATGGACCCTATGAGCCTGCCCACCGCCCCCGCGCCGTCCCTGGAGGTCAGCGGCCTCGCCTACGCCTACCCCGACGGCCACCAGGCACTCTTCGGAGTGAACCTGACGGTCGCCCGAGGCGAACGCGTCGCCCTGCTCGGCCCCAACGGAGCCGGCAAGACCACCCTCGTCCTCCATCTCAACGGCATCCTCGACGCCGGCGCGGGCACCGTCCGGGTCGCCGGTCTCCCGGTCGAGAAGCGCAACCTCGCCGAGATCCGCCGCCGCGTCGGCATCGTCTTCCAAGACCCCGACGACCAGCTCTTCATGCCCACCGTCCGGGAGGACGTCGCCTTCGGCCCCGCCGCGTCCGGGCTGCGCGGCGTCGAACTGGAGGAACGCGTCACCGAGGCGCTGACGCAGGTCGGTATGGCCGAGTACGCGGACCGGCCGCCGCACCACCTCTCCTTCGGCCAGCGCCGCCGCGTCGCCGTCGCCACCGTCCTCGCCATGCGGCCGGAGATCCTCGTCCTGGACGAGCCGTCCTCCAACCTGGACCCGGCCTCCCGGCGCGAACTCGCCGACATCCTGCGCTCCCTGGACGTCACCGTGCTCATGGTCACGCACGACCTGCCGTACGCCCTGGAGCTCTGCCCGCGCGCGGTCGTGCTGAGAGAGGGCGTCATCGCCGCCGACGACCGTACCCAGGATCTGCTCTGCGACGAGGGGCTGATGCGCAGCCACCGCCTGGAGCTGCCCTTCGGATTCGATCCGCGTTCCGTGACGGTGAACATGAGGTGACCCGCCACACGTCCGGCCTGCGCGGGCATGCACCATGGGGGGATGAGCGGGAGCGCAGGAGCAGGCGTGGACGTACGGGGCACGGTGGCCGCCGGATTCGAACCGGTCCGGGACGCCTTCGTCCGTAACTTCGAGCAGCGCGGCGAACGCGGCGCCGCGGTCACGGTCTACCGGGACGGGCGCAAGGTCGTCGATCTGTGGGCCGGTACGAGAGACGTCGACGGCACCGAGCCGTGGGCCGTCGACACCGTGCAGATCGTCCGCTCGGCGGGCAAGGGCATAGCCGCCGCCGTACCGCTGCTGCTGCACCAGCGCGGCCAGGTCGACCTCGACGCCCCCGTCGGCACGTACTGGCCGGAGTTCAAGGCGGCCGGCAAGGAGCGGGTGCTCGTCCGCGACCTCCTCGCCCACCGGGCCGGCATACCCGCCCTCGACTGCCCGCTGACCCCCTCCGAGGCGGCCGACGGGATCTCCGGTCCGCAGGCCGTCGCGGCCCAGCGCCCCCAGTGGGAACCCGGCACGGACCACGGCTACCACGCCCAGACCTACAGCTGGCTCGTCGGCGAACTGGTGCGCCGGGTCACCGGCCGCACCGTCGGCCGCTGGATCGCCGAGGAGATCGCCCGCCCGCTCGGCCTGGACTTCTGGTTCGGCCTCCCGGCGGACGAGGCGCACCGGGTGGGCCGCATCGGCCCCGTCGAACCGCCGGCCGACGCGGGCGGCGGCGGCACGCTGCGGGTGCGCCCCAAGCGGTCCGTCGTCGAGGCCTACCGCGACCCGGAGTCCCTCACCCGCCGCGCCTTCGGGGCCATCGACCCGCTCCCCGACGAGAACGACCCCGCCTACCGGGTGGCCGAACTCCCCGCCTCCAACGGCATCGCCACCGCCCGCGCGCTGGCCCGCTGCTACGCCGCGATGATCGGCCCGGTCGACGGCCACCGCCTGTTCGCCCCGGCCACCCTCACCCTCGCCCGCACCGAGGAGTCGGCGGGCCCGGACCGGGTCCTGGTCGTCAACACCCGTTTCGGCCTGGGCTACATGCTGCACGGCCCGGCGGCCCCGCTGCTCGCCCCCGGCTCGTTCGGCCACCCCGGCCGGGGCGGCTCGCTCGGCTTCGCCGACCCCGAATCCGGCATCGCGCTCGGCTATGTGACGAACGGTCTACAGAAGGGAGTCACCGCCGATCCCCGCGCCCAGGCCCTGGTCAGGGCAGTACGGTCGGCGCTATGACTCCTCCTCACTCCGCAGGTTCACGGTTCGACGGATACGGCGTGCTCATCACCGGAGCGGGCCAGGGCATCGGGGCCGCCACGGCCCGCCGGCTGGCCTCGGAGGGCGCGCGCGTCCTGGTCACCGACCTGGACGGCGACCGCGCCGCACATGCCGCCGCGGCGATACGGGAAACGGGCGGGGCCGCCGAGGCGCTGTCCTGCGACGTGGCCGACCGGGCGGCGGTCGAGGCCGCGGTCGCCCACGCCGTCGCCGCCTTCGGCTCCCTCGACGTGCTGGTGAACAACGCGTACGCCTGCACGCCCGACGCCCCGTTCTTCGAGGACGAGCCCGACGAGGTCTGGCAGCGCGACCTCGACATCACGCTCTCCGGCCCGTACCGGTGCGCCCGCGCCGCCCTTCCGCACCTGGTGGCCTCCGGGCGGGGCGCGATCGTCAACATCGGCTCGGTCAACGGCGAACAGGACTTCGGCAACCACGGCTACAGCGCCGCCAAGGCGGGCCTGGCCAGCCTCACCCGCACCCTCGCGGGCCACGCCGGACCGCGCGGCGTCCGCGTCAACCTGGTCGCGCCCGGCACGATCCGCACGGACGCCTGGGCGGGCCGGGACGCCGAACTGTCCCGGGTGAGCGGCCTCTACCCGCTCGGCCGGGTCGGCGAGCCGGAGGACATCGCGTCCGCCGTCGCCTTCCTCGCCTCGCGCGACGCGGCCTGGATCACCGGCACGACGCTGCGCGTGGACGGCGGGCTGACGGCGACGGACTACGGCTTCCGGGACGCGGTTTCGGGGGCCTGACCGATGCGGGCCCGGTCCGCCCCGCGCCCGGGTCAGGCGAGCGCGGGGTGGATGAGCCGCCCGTTGAGGATGAGGGAGGCGGCCTGCTTGAGACGGCGCACCCGCACACTGATCTCGTAACCCCTGATGCCCTCGGTACGGGCGAACCGGCCGCTGAGGTAGCGGTAGAAGTCCCGGGTGTCCTTGCAGATGACCACGGCCATGATGTTGTGCTTGCCGCTGATGGCCGCGGCGAAGGCGCACTCGTCGTGCCCGCTGAGCTCCTCGCCGATCTCCTGGAGCCGGGGCAGGTCGACCTGGAGCCAGAGCGTGGCGTTGAGCGCGTAACCGAGGCGTTCGGGCACGGTGTCGATGTCGTAGACCAGCGAGCCGGTTGCTTCGAGGACCTCCAGCCGGCGGGCCACGCGCGGCTTGGACCAGCCGGTGGCCTCCGCGAGCCGGGTGTGGGAGGCGCGGCCGTCCTCCGCCAGTGCTTCGAGGAGCGGGCGGTCCTCCTCGGTCGGGGTGAGCGGGGGCCCGGTGGGGGTGGGGCGCTCCGCGGTCAGCAGCCGCACCTGCTCGTCGGTGAGCGAGCCCTCCCGACCGGTCCAGCCGGCCGTGTCCGGGGAGCCGAAGGCGTGGACGAGGAGGTCGACGTTCAGGTCGAGGACCGAGGCCGCCCGGGGGAGCTGCCGCAGCAGCACGTCGTCCCGGGCGGTCGTGGTGGGCGAACGGATGATGCAGATGATCTCCGAACCGCCCGACGCGATGCTCGTGTACGCGACCTCCGGCCTGCGGGCCAGGGAATCCGCGAGCGGCCCCACGGCGTCCGGGCGGCAGCGCAGCCGCGCGATCCACTCGGACCGGCCGTGGGCGGCGGGGCTGCTCAGCCCGACGACGCGGACGACACCGCCGCGGCGCAGGGCGTTGTAGCGGCGCGCCACGGTCTGCTCGGACACCCCGACGACCTCGCTGAGGCGGCGGAAGGAGACTCGCGGCGAGCAGTTCAGGCCATGGATGATTTTGCGGTCCAGATCGTCAGGCATGGATGAATGGTCACATAAGTGGCGCCCCATCCAGAGGTTCCATGACGTTCGCCGGGATCGCTTGGGGATTTATCGACGGTCGGGGCGAAGCTGGTCGACGGCTTTGCGGGTGATCCGGCGGACCGCGTGGAACGCGGTGGTACGCCGGTGCGCCCGGGAGCGGGCGCACGCCGGACGGCGGTGCTCACATCGCAGCCGGTGCCCGCGCGGCACCCACCCCCGCACCAGAAGGAACCTCTTCGTGAATTCCGCAACGACAACGACACAGGGCAGATCAGGGCGGGGCGTCACGCTCGTCATGGCCTGCCTGGGCGTCTTCGTCGCCTACCTCCCCGTGACCACCGTGTCGGTGAGCCTGCCGGCCATCCAGCGGGCTCTGGGCGCCTCCACGTCCCAGCTTTCCTGGGTCTCGGACGCCTTCGTGCTGCCGATGGCCGCACTGATCCTGACCACCGGGGTGTGGGGCGACGTCCACGGCCGTAAGCGGGTCTTCCAGGCGGGCATGGCCTTCTGCGCGCTGGGCGCGGCGATCTCGCTGACCTCGGACTCGGTGCAGGCCCTGTGGGCCGGGCAGGCCGTCTCCGGGCTGGGTGCGGCGGCGCTGCTGCCCACGACGCTGGCCCTGATCAGCCACGCGGCCCCCGACCACCGGGAACGGGGCAGGCTCATCGGCCTGTGGGCCATGTCCCTGATGGCCTCGCTCGCCGTGGGCCCGCTGATCGCGGGTGTGCTGCTGGAGCACGTCGCGTGGCGCTGGATCTTCCTCCTGCCCGTGCCGGTCTCCCTGATCGTGCTGGTCGTCGCGGCGTTCCTGCTGCCCGACTCGCGCGCCCCGCACGGCCGTCGGCTCGACTGGCCCGGACAGATCAGTGCGGCCGTCGCGGTCACCGCGGTTGTCTACGGCGTGATCGAGGGCGGCGCGGACGGCTTCGGCGAGCCCGCCGTGGTGACGGCCCTGGTGCTCGGCGTGGTCGCTGCCGTCGTGTTCGTCGCCGTGGAGCGCCGCAGCGCGAGCCCGATGCTCGACCTGGCGCTGTTCCGCAGCCCGGCCTTCACCGCCACCGCCCTGGTCGCCATGATCAGCTTCCTCGGGCTGATCGGCTTCTTCTTCGTGCTGAGTCTCTACTTCGGCATGGTCCAGCACCTGACCACGATCGAGGCGGCGCTGCGGATGCTGACGGTGTCCGGGGTGGCCCTCGTCGTCGGCGCGCCCATCGGACGCCTGATGCACCGGGTCTCCGCCCGGGTCCTGATCACCACGGGCCTGGTCGTCGCGGCGGGCGCGATGCTCTCGCTGACCGACGTCGACGCCCACACCTCCTACGGCTCGATCGTCTGGCGGCTGGCCCTGCTGGGCCTCGGCATGGGCGCCGTGCTCACCCCGATGACCGCCTCCGCGGTGTCCTCCGTCCCGCACCACCTGGCCGGGATGGCCGCCGCCGGGAACAACGCCTTCCGTCAGGTCGGTGGAGCCCTCGGCCCCGCCGTGCTCGGCGCCCTGCTGACCACCCGGGCCCTCGACGCGCTGCCCGGCCGCCTCACCGACGCGGGGGTGCCCGCCGAGGCGAGTGCCCGCGTCCTCGACACCGCCCGTGAGCAGGGACTCGGCGCCGTGGCCGGGCTCCACCTGGACGCCGCCACCGGACCGGCCCTGACCGCCCTGGGCGACTCCTTCCTCGACGGCATGCGGCTCTGCCTGACCGTCTCGGCCTCGCTCGCCCTGCTGGCCGCCCTCGCCTGCGCCGTGCTCCTGCGCCCGGCCGCCAAGCCGGTGGCCCCGGCGGCCCCGGCCACCGAGGAACCGCCGGCCCGCCCGGCGCCGGTCCCGGTGAGCTGAGCGCGGCGGGACCCGGAGCATCGGCTGCCGCCGCGTCGGCCCGCGAGCTGCCCGCCGCCGACTCCCGCCCTGCGGTGGCGAACTCCAGCAGGTCGGCCGGCGCGGCGGTCGGCGGCACCGCCCGCCCGGCCGTGGCCTGCTTCAACACCCGTATCGTGGAAGCGAGTTCGGCAGCCTGCCTTCGGGCTATCCGCCGGTCGGGCCGCGAGGGTCGGCCAGGCGCCCGACCGCCCCGCCATGCGCGGCACGGCGGGGCGGAGCGGTGTGGGGCCGGTTCACATCAGACGGCGCCGAACTCCCCGGCCTTGACGCCCGCCACGAAGGCGGCGAAGGAGGTGGGGGAGGCGTGCAGCATGGGGCCGCCCGGGTTCTTGGAGTCGCGTACGGGGACGATGCCGGTGGTGGAAGCCTGTGCCGGGGCCCACTCGACGCAGGAACCGCCGTTGCCGCTGTAGGAGGACTTGACCCAGAGAAGGGAGGGGGAATCGGTCATCAGGGGGTGCCCTTTCGTACCTCGTCGATCATGGCCACGGATGCCGCTTGGGAGAGCGCCTCGGCCTGAAGCTGATGGTAGGCCCTTACCAGCGGCAGCACGGATGTCAGTTCCCTGTCCAAGTACCCGTTGGTCTCGGACTCCACGTAGGACATCACCGAGCGGTCGGGCAGGGTCAGCAGATTCACCAGCCGAGTGAACGGGCGACGCTCACCCGTGGAGTAAGGGGCCACCTGAATCACGGTGTTCGGCCGCTCGGCGAACTCGATCAGATGGGCCAGTTGGCGCTCCATAGCCTCAGGTCCGCCGATCATGCGACGGATGCAGCTCTCGTCCAGCACCACGAACAGCATGGGTGGAATGCGCCGAGTCAGGATCGTTTGCCGCTCCATCAGTGCCTCGACCCGCTCCGCAGCCTGGTCCGGGGTGAGCGTGCCCCGCCTGATGTTGCCCTCTTCCATGGCCGTCGCGTACTCCGGCGTCTGTAGCAGCCCTGGAATCACGCCTACGTCGAACAGCCGGATCTCGGCCGAGCGGTGCTCCTGCCCCAGGTACTCCGGGAAGCCTTCCAGCAGACTGCCGTTCCGGAACTCTGCCCACGCGCGTTCGAACGATTCGGCAGTGCTGGTGAATCCGAAGACAGTATCCACGCTCCGCGAAAAGCGGAGCGTTGGCGGTTTGCGGCCGGTTTCGATGGCCGAGATGTGCCTGCCCGAGTACCCCGCCAGGTCAGCCAGCTCATCCTGCGTCCAGCCGCGTAATTCACGGGAACTGCGTAAGCGGGCGCCGTAGGCCGCTCGCGGGCTTGCCTCAGGGTTCAACTGCTTGACGTTTACCAACGTGCCCTCCGATTGCAGAACGTTGAAGATGCCTCGACCGTAGGCCACGCTGAAGCCTCCTGGTAGTGGAATGACTACGGAGCGGAGTTGACGTGCCTGAAGATGACGACGATGCCCTGACTCGTCACGAACCCCTTCAACTCCCCTCGCCCGGCACGCTTGTCCGGGATACCGGCCACGGCTACCGGGTGGGGGAGTTCCGTGGGGTCGCCGGTCCGTACTGGTCATTGCGGCCGGTCGGTGGCGGTGTGGAATGGGAGGCGGAACCCGAGTGGGTCCAGGCGCTGACTCCGGCCGAGCGGCTGAGCGTGGAGAACGCGTTGCGGAATCTGCGGAGCAGCCGGGGTGGGCTGTGAACGGGGCGGCGGTGCCGGAGGGTTATCGGTGCGAGGTGCTGGCCATGGAGTTCTTTGTTGGGGGGACCGGGAAGATGGAGAGACACGTGCTGGGCACGTTCCGGACCATCTCCCCGGTGCTGGCGCTGCGGTGGCTGGGTGGTCAGGCATTGTGGATCGCGGACCGGATCGACGCCGATCCCGACGCCGATCCGGACTCCGACTCCGGCTTCGGCCCGCGATCGGACCTGGAGCGCTCGGCGTGGGTGCAGCCCTTGAAGCGGCTGCCGGTCGGCTCCACGCCCGACCGCCCCGCCGAGCTCCGTGCCTGGTACGAGGACCGGCAGGGCCAGCGCGCGGCCCAGACACACATCAAGAGCGGCAACCCGTTCCTCGTCGTCGTCCCCGACACCGACTTCACGTACACCCTCTCCGTGCACCCCGATTAAAACGTGACGATCGCCCCCCGATGTGTCACGTTCTTTCGTGCATACCCCAGGAGGTCTGCCCGCCCGGAC
Organism: Streptomyces sp. NPDC057963; assembly: GCF_042887155.1. NCBI lineage: Bacteria > Bacillati > Actinomycetota > Actinomycetes > Kitasatosporales > Streptomycetaceae > Streptomyces > Streptomyces sp. NPDC057963. Next base: position 188,397 of record NZ_JBHVPX010000006.1, on the reverse strand, counting down.
GGACCTCCGAGGGCCAGACGGCGCCGTCAGACGGTGCCGAACTCCCCGGCCTTGACGCCCGCCACGAAGGCGGCGAAGGAGACGGGGGAGGCGTGCAGCACGGGGCCGCCCGGGTTCTTGGAGTCGCGTACGGGGACGATGCCGGTGGCGAGTGCACCGAGCGGGGCCCATTCGACGCAGGAACCGCCGTTGTCGCTGTACGAGGACTTGAACCAGCGAGGGGATTCGGCTGTCACGGGATGCCCTTTCGTAGGAGGCGGAGCTGCGAAAGCGACCTACCCACACGACGCAATGCCCATGGCGGGGAGAGGCATGGGCGAGAACTTTCAGCGCGCGGACTCCGGATCCGCACCGCCCCTGAACCCGCCCCCGCCCCGCTCAACTCGTGTGCAGCATCAGCCCGATGCCGACCACCATCAGCCCCGCCGCCGCGATCCGCGGGGCGCCGAACCGCTCCTTGAAGAACAGCGTCCCGATGGCCGCTCCGACGATGATCGACGACTCCCGCAGGGCCGCGATCGGTGCCAGTGCCGCCCGGGTCTGGGCCCACAGGACGAGGCCGTACGCCGTCACCGACAGGGCCGCGCCCAGCAGCCCGCGTACGGCGAACGGGCGGAGGGCGGGCAGGAGTTCGGCGCGGCGGCGGTACAGCGCGTAGGCCGGGATGGCCAAGCCCTCCAGGATCATCAGCCAGGCGATGTAGCCGAGCGGGGTGCCGGAGGCGCGGACGCCGACGCCGTCCACCGTGGTGTACCCGGCGATGGCCAGGCCGGTCGCGAGGGCGGCCAGCAGGGCCGGCCAGTCGGGGCGCCTGCCGGAGCCCCGGATGCCCCAGAGGGCCAGCCCGACGAGCCCCGCCGAGGCCACCGCGACTCCGGCGGTGGCCCAGCCGTCGGGGTGCTCGCCGACGAAGACCGCGGCGAGGACCGTCACCACCAGCGGCGCCGTGCCCCGGGCGATCGGGTACATCTGCCCGAAGTCGCCCAGGGTGAACGAACGCATCAGCAGCAGCATGTACGCCACATGGAGCGCGGCCGAGACCAGCAGATACGGCCAGGCCGCGGCGGCCGGGAACGGCACGAGGAGGGCACCGGCCGCGCCGATCAGCAGTCCGCCGCCGGAGATCAGAGTGAAGGAGAGGAGCTGGTCCTTGATCGCGTGCGCGATCGCGTTCCAACTGGCGTGCGTGACCGCCGCGACCAGGACCGCGAACGCGACCAGCGGTGTCACTTCGACTGCTCGCGCACGTCCACCACGGTTCCGCCGGCGTGCCCGATCAGCGACTTGGGGTCGAGGGGGAAGACGGTGTGCGGGGTGCCCGCCGCCGCCCACACCACCTCGTGGCCCAGCAGCCCCCGGTCGGCCAGCACCCGGGTCCTCGTACGGTGCCCGAAGGGGGGCACGCCGCCGATCGCGTACCCGGTCGTCTCCCGGACCAGCTCGGCCCCGGCCCGCTTGACCTTCCCGGCGCCCAGCTCCGCGCGTACCCGCTCCACGTCGACGCGCGAGGAGCCGTCCATCAGGACCAGCACGGGGGCCCCGTCGGCCTCGAAGATCAGCGACTTGACGATCTCGCTCAGCTCGCAGCCGATCGCGGCGGCGGCCTCGGCGGCGGTACGGGTGGCCTCGGGGAATCGGCGGACCTCGACATCGAGCCCCAGCTCCCGGAGGGCCTCGGCGAATCGGGGGTGGGCTTCGGCAGCGGCGGTGGCATCGGAAGTGCTCATGCCCCGCACGCTAGCGAATCTCGCGCGGGGCATGCGACGCGGTTCCACGCGGGCGGGAACGGCTGTCACCGTTCCCTGGAGTAATTCACCACGCAGCCGACGGTCAGCAGCACCCCGAACACTCCGAAGGCCAGCAGCCCGAGGACCTTGAGCAGCCCCATCCCGTCCGCCGCGCCCCTGACCGCACCCGCGATTCCGCCCACGGACGCGCAGATTCCGAGAACGAACGTGCGCGATCCCCGGGGCCCGGCAGCCGACATCTCACGACCCCGCACGGAGTACCGCCGCGACCACCGGGCCCGCCGCGTCGCCGCCGTGGCCTCCGGACTGGACGACCGCCGCGGCGGCCAGGTCGTTGCTGAAACCGGTGAACCAGCTGTTGGACGTGGCCTGGCCGTCCACCTCCGCCGAGCCCGTCTTGGCGCCCTTGTCGCCGCCGACCGAGGCCATCGCGGCCCTTCCGGTGCCCCAACTTGCGGTCTGGCGCATCATGTTGGTGATCTGCTGGGAGGCGGACGGGGACAGCGACCGGGACGCGGTGGCGAGCGTCCGGCCGTCCAGGCTCCGGTCCACGAGGACCGGCTGGTGGAAGGTGCCGCTCTTCGCGGTGGCGGTGATGGACGCCATGTTGAGCGCGTTCATCTGGACCGTGCCCTGACCGATGTACTGGGCGGCCGCCTCGCCCCCGGTGGCCTCGGGCACGCTGCCGTCGAAGGACACGACGCCGGTCTGCCAGTCCAGGCCGATGCCGAAGACGTCGCGGGCCTCCTTGGCGAGCGCCGCGTCGTCCTTCGTGTCGTCGATCAGCTTGATGAAGGCCGTGTTGCAGGACCGGGCGAAGCTGGTCGTCAGGGTGCCGTCGGGGATGGAGAAGCCGTCCAGGTTCTTGAAGGTGCGGCCCATGTACATGGCGTCGGGCGGGCACTCGATCTTCTGGTTGGCCGAAGCGAGGCCCTTCTCGATCAGCAGCGCCGCCGTCACGATCTTCATCGTCGAACCGGGTGCCTGCTTGCCCTGCATCGCCGCGTTGAAGCCGGTGGCCGGGTTGTTGGCGATCGCGCGGATCGCGCCCGTGGACGGCCTGACCGCGACCACCGACGCCTGGCTGAACTTCTTCACGGCCACCTCGGCCGCCGCCTGGGCGTTCGCGTCCAGTGTGGTCTGCAACGTGCCCGGCTTGCCCGTGGTGAGGGTCAGCAGGGTCTTGTTCGGGCCCTCCGCGTCCGCGTTCTCGATCCAGGTCTCGATACCGGCCGTGCCGCCGGCCTTCTCCCCGTACTTCTCGCGCAGCGCGTCCAGGATCGACCCCAGGGAGGGGTACTTCTCCTTGGTGAGAACCTTGCCGTTGCGGTCGACGGCCTCGATCGACGGTGTCGACGCCTCCCCCGTCTTCAGTGACGCACCCGCCGTCAGCTGCGGGTGGATCACGGTGGGGGCCCAGTCGATCAGCGGCCTGCCGGTGGTGAGGCCGCGCACCACGGTCAGCTCGGAGGCGTACGACCAGGGCTTGGTCCTGCCCCCGAACGACACGGTCGCCTTCACCGTGTAGGGCACCTTCGTGCCGGCCGCCTCCCCGGGGGTGATCACCGCCCCGGTGACATGGGCGCTCTCGCGGTACCCGGTCAGGGCCGGTTCGGCCTCGGCCGGGTTGTTGGTGAGCTGGGACGCGACAGACGCGTCACCGCTCGCCCAGGCCGTGAGGAACTTCTTCGACGTGTCGTCGATCTCCGCCTTGGTGACCGGCCCCGTCTTCACCTCGGCGGCGGCGGACCTGCTGTCCGTACCGTCGCCGCCCCCGCCGTTCAGCCCGCCCAGGACGTTGTAGGCCCCGTAGCCCACCCCGCCGACCACGACCGCGAACACTCCGCCGACTATCGCAACCTTCGCTCCACTGCGCATCCGTGCAGTCCCCCTCCCCAGGAGTTCCCCCTTGAACGTGTTCAAGGAGATGCCGCTGGGCACCTTACGGGACGGTGGTGAGGGCCGGGACAGTTGTTATCGGAACGCGATATGTGTGGCGTGAGCACGTTGATCCGGACACACCCGGACGACGTGCTCACGGGCGCCCCGACTGTTGCCCATTCGCGCGAGTTCCAGGTCTTCTCTTCCGGATCTCGCTGGACGCGCGACGCCGGGTATCCCTCCCCTAACCCCTAAGGGCGGGGGATCCGCTCGCCGGTCCGGACAAGCGCGGAAGACAGGGAGGCCGCGCGGAGTGGGCCGACGCGCCGGCCCGGCCCGCCACCGCCGCTCCCGAGGAGCTCGCCGCCGACAAGAACTTGGTCACCGGTCGGGCGCTCGACCCGCGCCGCTCCACCCGTACCACCGCCCGCGACACGGCCGAACCACCGCATGGGCCGATCACACGGCCCCTGCTGTCCGCGTGTGGTGCGGACGGTAGCGGGGCGTCAACTGAACGACACCGCCTTTTCGTTGGCTTCCGTCTGCCGGGTGTGGGCGGTCACGAGGAGCGGCAGCCCGGTCGGTGTGGTGCGCAACAAGGCCGGTGTCGTCACCCACCCCGGCGGATGCCGGAACGCGGCAACCGTGTTCACCCGCTCCCGCCCGGGCGCCGACGACACAGCGACCGGCCGCGCCGACGGCGCTGCGGCCGCCTGTGCCATCGCCGCGCCGCGGGCCGGGGCATCCACGGCGTGACGGCCGACAGGCGGCTGATCGGCCGCCTACCCGGAGCGATGAACGACAAGGGCCAGGACTCCAGCAGGAGGTCGGTGCGTCGCCGTACGCCACGAGTTGGATCACGAGCCCATCCCCGAGCCGTACGGGGCACGAGTGGGGCGGAACAGAGACTGGAGGCGATCCGAGACACTGACTTCTGTACAGAGGACTGGCATGGCTCTACGAGGTGGACGAACGATTTCCGCGCTGACGGTCGGCGCGGTGACGGCCATGACGGCAGCGCTCACCCCCGTGACGGCGTTCGCGGCGGGGGATCCGCTCCAGCAGTACGCGCAGCAGAAACTCCGTTGGGAGCGCTGCGATACGGGCGGGCCGGCGGAGTTTGAGTGCGCGAAGGTCAAGGTGCCGCTGGACTACAGCGACCCCGGGGGCCGGAAGATCGACCTCGCGATATCGCGGATCAAGGCGGGCAGTGCGAAGGAGCGGCACGGCGCGCTGCTGATGAATCCCGGGGGCCCGGGCGTTCCGGGGCTGACCATGCCCGTGGAGATGGAGCCGCTGCTGCCGGCGGAGGTACGGGAGCGGTTCGACCTGATCGGCTTCGACCCGCGCGGGGTCGGGCAGAGCTCGCCGATCGGCTGCGGCCTGACGGGCGACGAACAGACCTTCCATCACCCCTACAACGCACGGACGTTCCCGAAGGACGTGGCCCGGGCCCGGACGGTGGCCGACAAGTGCTGGGCCAAGGCGGGGGACGTGCTGCCGCACATCACCACGCGCAACACTGCACGGGACATGGACGTCGTCCGGGCGGCACTGGGGGAGAGGAAGATCTCCTACTTCGGGTACTCGTACGGCACCTACCTGGGTGCCGTCTACACGCAGATGTTCCCCCAGCGCTCGGACCGGTTCGTGCTCGACAGCGCGCTCGATCCGACGCTCGCGTGGCGAGGGGCGTTCCGGGGGTGGTCGGCGGGGGCCGAACTCGCCTTCACCCGGTGGACCGAGTGGGCCGCCGCGCGCAACGCCTCGTACGGGCTGGGCCCGACTCCGGCGGAGGTCCGGAAGACGTACGGGGAGCTCATCGCCCGCGCCGACCGCACGCCCGTCCCGACGACGGGCGGGGCGCTCAGCGGCGGCGCCATCCGTTCCGAGTACGGTGCGTTCGTCCACGTCGCGACCGTCACCCCGTGGATCGTCGCGTTGAAGGACGCGGCCGCGGGCGGACCGCCCGCGCCGGCCACGCCGACCGCGTCGGCGGTGTCCGACTCCGTCCCGGTCCGGTCCGCCGACGTGGGGGCGGGGGCGGGGGCGTTCAGTGCGGACGTTCCGGCGGACAACCAGTCCGCCGGAACGTGGGCCGTATTCTGCGGCGACACCCGCAACTGGCCGCGCAACCCCGAGCAGTACCGCCGGGACGTGATCCGGGACCGGGCCAAGTACCCGCTGGCCGGCGACCTGGGGGCCAACATTCAGCCGTGCGCGTTCTGGAAGTCGGCGGGAAGCGAGCCGGCCACCGTGGTGAGCAACGACGTCAACGCGCTGATCGTGCAGAACCAGTGGGACCCGCAGGCGACGCTGGCCATGGCGCAGGGCATGCGGCGGTCGCTGCACGGCGCGCGGATGGTCACGGTGGCCGGCGGTGAGGGCCACGGCGTGGTGGTGGCCGGCCCGTCCTGTGCGGACGCTGACGTCACGCGGTACCTGACCACGGGCCGGCTGCCCGCGAAGGACCTGACCTGCGGCGGCTAGCGCCATGACCGCATGATCCATTGCCACCGAAGGTTCGACCGGTGTCGCTGCTACTCGCTGGGCATGCCGGCACTACGAGGCTTCGATGCTCTGCGGGACAGGTGCGCGAGCAGCTGACCCGCGCCGACGGCCACGTAGAGCACGACCAGAACCCCGAGTCCGAGGTCAAGCCAGTCATAGGCCGCGCCCCTGAAGAGCGAGGCCCACGCCCTGGCCCCCGCGACGGATCCGGCAACCACCAGCAGCACCGACGCCACGGCGTACAGCGCCTTCGCGGCCCTGGGCCGCCGCTCTTTGAGCAGTTCACCACCCGCACCGAGCACGACCAGCGCGGCGAAGGCGTCGTGCGGCTCCAGACGCCCCGTCCCGATCGCGTCCACGATGTTGATCAGAGCGCCGATCGACCCGACGACCAGGACACCTTGGGATATACGGCGGCTCATCAACCCTCGCCCTGCAGGCAAACCTCGTTGGCAATGAATCGATCCTTGCTGTCGCAGGATAGTGACACCCGCTCCCGCCCAGAGGTTTGGGTGTCACGGCCCCCGTGACGGTGTCAGGTGTCGCACGGGTGTCAGAGCCGTTTCCCGGGCCGACCGCCGGGCCGTCCGCGGGCCGCCGATGGGAACCGGCGATGGCCGGCAAGCACCAGGGGGCCGCAGTCGACGACTGCGGCCCCCTGGTGCTCCTGCCCAGCTAGATCCAGGTGTCCAGCCACATCCGGTCGCGCCACGACCCGTCCGGGATCGGCGTGCCCGTGTAGATCGGCCAGAAGTAGATGAAGTTCCAGATGATCAGCAGGACCAGGACGCCCGCCGCGATCGTGCCCAGCGTCCTCCGGCGTTCCCCCGAGGGGTCGCCGCTCACCAGGCCCAGCTCCTGTTTCGCCCCCGCCCCCGCCGCCGGACCCAGCATCGCGCCGATCATCATCGTCACCGCCAGGCACAGGAACGGCACGAACACGACCGCGTAGAACAGGAAGATCGTCCGCTCCTGGTAGAAGAACCAGGGCAGCCAGCCCGCCGCCACACCGCAGGCGATCGCCCCCGCCCGCCAGTCGCGCCGGAAGAACCAGCGCCACAGCACGTACACCAGCGCGAAGCACGCCGCCCACCACAGCAGCGGCGTCCCGATGGCCAGCACCTCGCGGGAGCACTTCCCGGTCTCCGACGCCGCGCAGCCCGGCTGCTCCGCCCAGAAGTACGAGACGGGCCGGCCGAGCACGATCCAGCTCCAGGGATTGGACTGGTAGGTGTGGCCGGAGGTCAGATTCACATGGAACTCGTAGACCTGGTACTCGTAGTGCCACAGGCTGCGCAGCCAGTCCGGCAGCCATGTCCAGGCGCCGCCCCTGCCGTCGGTCTGCGCCCAGTTCCGGTAGTAGCCCTTGTCGGTGACGATCCAGCCGGTCCAGGAGGCGAGATACGTGAGGATCGTGACCGGGACCGTCGAGACGAACGCCGGCAGCAGATCCCGCTTCAGCACCGCCGCGTACGGCCGTACCGCACCCGCGGTCCGGCGCGCGCCCACATCCCACAGCACCGTCATCAGACCGAAGCCGACCAGGATGTACAGGCCGTTCCACTTGGTGGCGAAGGCCAGCCCCAGCATCAGGCCGGCGGCGAGCCGCCAGGGACGCAGGCCGAGCCGCAGATTCTCCGCGACCCACGCATCGGGGCGCAGCACACCCTCCTCGTCGACCGGCAGCGCGGCGGCGAGCCTGCGCCGCGCCCAGTCGCGGTCGATCAGCAGCGCGCCGAACGCCGCCAGCACGAAGAACATCAGCACCAGGTCGAGCAGCGCGGCGCGGCTCATCACGAAATGCAGACCGTCGACGGCGAGCAGGGTGCCCGCCAGGCACCCCAGGAACGTCGAGCGGAACAGCCGCCGCCCGATCCGGCACAGCATCAGCACCGACAGCGTGCCGAGCACCGCCACCATGAACCGCCAGCCGAACGGCGTGAAGCCGAAGATCTGCTCACCGATGCCGATGATCCACTTGCCGACCGGCGGATGCACCACGTAGCCCGGATCCACCGGGATGTGCACCTTCGACGGATCGGCCAGGATCAGCTTGTCGATGTCCTTGGGCCAGTCGCCCTCGTACCCCTGGTTGATCAGCGCCCAGGAATCCTTGGCGTAGTACGTCTCGTCGAATATCAGCGCGTGCGGGCTGCCCAGGTTCCAGAACCGCAGCACCCCCGCGACCAGCGCCACCAGCAGCGGACCGCCCCACGCGGACCAGCGCACCAGGCGCGCGGCCAGGGGCGGGGAGATGCCGAGCACCGCCCACAGCTGGGCGCCGGGCCGGGTGTACGGCGGAACCAGCCGTTCACGCAGCCCGATTCCGGGCCGGGGCGAATGGCCGAAACGGCGCATCCGCTGCGGCCAGGAGGCGGGCTCTTCGCCGTGCGGTTCCCCGGCGTCTTGGCCCTGCCGGGCCTCGGGCGCAGTACTCGTCACCGCGCCATCGTAGGGAACGCATCTGTGCGAGTGCTGTCGCCCGTGCTGGGAGGATGACTCATGTGACTGGAACGACTGGAACGCTGGTACTCGCAGGAACCCCCATCGGCGATGTGGCGGACGCCCCGCCACGCCTCGCCGCCGAACTGGAGACGGCCGATGTCGTGGCCGCCGAGGACACCCGGAGGCTGCGCCGCCTCACCCAGGCGCTCGGCATCCACACCACGGGCCGGGTCGTCTCCTACTTCGAGGGAAACGAGTCGGCCCGTACGCCCGAACTCGTCGAGGCTCTGACCGGCGGCGCCCGTGTCCTGCTGGTCACGGACGCCGGGATGCCGTCCGTGTCCGACCCCGGCTACCGGCTCGTGGCCGCGGCCGTGGAGAAGGACATCAGGGTCACCGCGGTCCCCGGCCCGTCCGCGGTGCTCACCGCTCTCGCCCTGTCCGCGCTGCCCGTCGACCGGTTCTGCTTCGAGGGCTTCCTGCCGCGCAAGGCGGGCGAACGGCTCGGCAGGCTGCGCGAGGTGGCCGACGAGCGCCGCACCATGGTCTTCTTCGAGGCCCCGCACCGGCTCGACGACACCCTCGCGGCGATGGCCGAGGTCTTCGGCGCCGACCGCCGGGCGGCCGTGTGCCGGGAGCTGACCAAGACGTACGAGGAAGTGAAGCGCGGCCCCCTGGGCGAGCTGGCGGCCTGGGCGGCCGAAGGGGTACGCGGCGAGATCACCGTCGTCGTCGAGGGAGCGGCCGACTCCGGACCCGAGGAACTGGACGCGGCCGAGCTGGTGCGCAGGGTGCGGGTGCGCGAGGAGGCGGGGGAGCGGCGCAAGGAAGCCATCGCCGCCGTCGCCGCGGACGCGGGGCTGCCCAAGCGCGAAGTCTTCGACGCGGTCGTGGCGGCAAAGAATGCGGAGCGAACCGGCCCTGCGTAGGTCAACGAACCGACGTGGTGAGCAAAGCCGGAATCACGAGGCGGGCCTTTCTGCCACGAGTAGGCCAAAACCGCTCCAACACTCGACACGTTCCGATGCTTTTCCGCCAGTAAGGGCGTCCACTGGATCAGGGACGCATTCTCCGGAGTGTTCGTCCGGCGGAGCAAAGGAGCAGGCATGAGCGAGATCACACCCACCACCGTCCATGAGGCGTATGCCTTCGCCTGCATGAGGTGTGGACACGGCTGGGAACAGGCCTACGAGATAGAGCACCACGTCGACGGTTCGAACAACGACTACGTCATATACAAGGCGGACGGGGAACGGGTTCCCTCACCGCTTTCCCGGCCCACCTGCATGAATTGCGACGGACACCTGGTCCGCATCATGGGGTCCGGCCGGGTCTCGACCGTCCAGAAGCTGCTCCACAACCCCCAGCCGACACGGCCGCCGATCGAGGACACCGGCGCAGGGGAGACCGCGGCCGCCACCGCCGCACGCGCGGGCACGCAGCATCACTGGCACCTGGCCGACCTGCTGCACCCGTTCCACCGCAAGTAGGGCACCCGGCTTCCACCACAGGTGGGGCACCCGGCTTCCACGCCGACGAGGTGCCCGGCTTCCATCGGCGGCGAGGCGTCCGGCCTCCACCGCCGACGAGGCGCCCGGCTTCCCATGCCGGCGAGGCACCCGGCGCGGTGCTCGTACGATCGTCGGCATGAGCCGTACCGAAGCCCCGCCGCTGCCCGAGCCCCTCCGGGTACCGGTCGCCGATTCGCACACCCACCTGGACATGCAGGACGCGACCGTCGAGGAGGGCCTGGCCAGGGCCGCGGCGGTCAATGTGACCACCGTGATCCAGGTGGGCTGCGACGTGGCCGGTTCGCGCTGGGCCGCCGAGACCGCCGCCGCGCACGCGAACGTGCACGCGGCGGTCGCCCTCCACCCCAACGAGGCGCCGCGCATCGTGCACGGCGACCCCGACGGGTGGTCGCGGCAGGGGGCCCGTGAGGGGGGCGGGGCGGCGGCGCTGCACGAGGCCCTCGCGGAGATCGACGCGCTGGCCGCACTCGACCACGTGCGCGGGGTCGGCGAGACCGGGCTCGACCATTTCCGTACCGGCCCCGAAGGCATGGCCGCGCAGGAGGAGTCCTTCCGCGCCCACATCGAGATCGCCAAGCGGCACGGCAAGGCGCTGGTCATCCACGACCGCGAGGCGCACGCGGACGTGCTGCGCGTCCTCGCCGACGCGGGCGCCCCCGAGCGGACCGTCTTCCACTGCTACTCCGGCGACGCCGACATGGCCCGGATCTGCGCGGACGCCGGGTACTTCATGTCCTTCGCGGGCAACGTCACCTTCAAGAACGCCCAGCCGCTGCGGGACGCGCTGGCCGTCGCGCCGATGGAGCTGGTCCTGGTCGAGACGGACGCACCGTTCCTGACGCCCGCGCCGTACCGCGGACGACCCAATGCGCCGTATCTCATCCCGGTCACGCTGCGTGCCATGGCTGAGGTGAAGGGCGTGGACGAGGACACGCTGGCGTCGGCCGTCGCGGACAACACGGCCCGCGCATTCGACTACTGACCGTACGCACCCACCGGCCGGGTCCGGTGCGCGGTCGAGCGGTGGAACTCGTGCGCGCGCCGGGCGCGAGCCCCCGGTCGCGCCGCGGCCGTACGCTTACCGGGTGAGCACCACTGAGCCCGACGCCCTCCTGGGCCCCGCAGACATTCGCGAGCTGGCCGCCGAGCTGGGCGTACGCCCGACCAAGCAGCGCGGCCAGAACTTCGTCATCGACGCCAACACGGTCCGCCGGATCGTGCGGACGGCGGAGGTCCGCCCGGACGACGTCGTCGTCGAAGTCGGTCCGGGGCTCGGCTCGTTGACCCTGGCGCTGCTGGAGGCGGCGGACCGGGTCGTCGCCGTCGAGATCGACGACGTGCTGGCGGGCGCCCTGCCGGCCACGGTCGCCGCCCGGATGCCGGGACGCGCGGACCGGTTCGCGCTGGTGCACTCCGACGCGATGCTGGTCCGGGAGCTGCCGGGCCCGGCACCGACCGCGCTGGTCGCGAACCTTCCGTACAACGTCGCCGTGCCGGTCCTGCTGACGATGCTGGAGCGGTTCCCGTCGATCGAGCGGACCCTCGTCATGGTGCAGGCCGAGGTCGCCGACCGGCTGGCCGCCAAGCCGGGCAACAAGGTCTACGGCGTGCCGTCGGTGAAGGCCAACTGGTACGCGGACGTGAAGCGGGCCGGGTCCATCGGCCGCAACGTCTTCTGGCCCGCCCCGAACGTCGACTCCGGTCTGGTCTCGCTGGTGCGGCGCACCGAGCCGATCCCGACGAGCGCGAGCAGGGCCGAGGTCTTCGCGGTCGTCGACGCGGCCTTCGCCCAGCGCCGCAAGACGCTGCGGGCGGCCCTGGCCGGCTGGGCGGGTTCCGCGCCCGCGGCCGAAGCGGCCCTCGTCGCGGCCGGGATCTCACCGCAGGCCCGCGGTGAGGCGCTGACGGTCGAGGAGTTCGCCGCCATCGCCGAGAACAAACCGGCCGGGAACGAGCCCGCCGGGAACAAATCGGCCGGGAACGGGCCCGCCGGGCACGAGCCCTCCGAAAACGGGCCCGCCGGGCACGAGCCCTCGGGGAGCGGCGAGTGAGCGTCACCGTCCGCGTACCCGCCAAGGTCAACGTCCAGCTCGCGGTCGGTGCCCCGCGCCCCGACGGCTTCCACGACCTGGCCAATGTCTTCCTCGCCGTCGGCCTGTACGACGAGGTCACCGTCAGCCCCGCCGACGAGCTGCGCGTCACCTGCTCGGGGCCGGACGCCGCGAAGGTCCCGCTGGACGCGACGAACCTCGCCGCCCGCGCCGCGATCGCCCTGGCCGAGCGGCACGGCATCACACCCGATGTGCACCTCCACATCGCCAAGGACGTCCCCGTCGCGGGCGGTATGGCGGGCGGCAGTGCCGACGGTGCGGCCGCCCTGCTGGCCTGCGACGCCCTCTGGTCCACCGGCGCCACACGCGAGGAGCTCCTCGCCATCTGCGCGGAGCTGGGCAGCGACGTTCCGTTCAGCCTGGTCGGCGGCGCGGCCCTCGGGGTCGGCCGCGGCGAGCGGCTGACCCCGATCGATGTCGGCGGAAGCTTCCACTGGGTCTTCGCGGTCGCCGACGGCGGGCTCTCCACCCCCGCCGTCTACGGCGAGTTCGACCGGCTCACGGCCGGTACGGACGTCCCGGTCCCCGCCGCGTCCGACGCGCTCCTGGACGCGCTGCGGGCCGGTGACACCGCCGCCCTCGCCGGCGCCCTGAGCAACGACCTCCAGCCCGCCGCGCTCTCCCTGTGCCCCGCCCTGGCCGACACCCTCGCCGCGGGCACCGCGGCCGGAGCCCTGGCCGCCCTGGTCTCGGGCTCCGGGCCGACCACCGCGTTCCTGGTGGCGGACGAGGAATCGGCGCAGAAGGTGGCCGAGGCCCTGATCACCTCGGGGACGTGCCGGAACGCCCGGCCCGCGGTGTCCCCGGCGCCGGGGGCGACGATTCAGCGGCCGTAGTGGTAGCGGCACGAGACGATACGTACCTCGTCCTCGACCACGCGGTGGATGAGCCGGTGCTCCCCGCATACGCGCCTCCCGGTGTGCAGTGACGTACAGGAAGCTGTACGAGCCGGGGCCGCCGGGAGGAAAGGCCGCCCGCGGAAACCCGCCCGCGGGCCCCGTACCCTGGGAAGTCGATCGATCCCCCGGGGCAGGAGTGAAATGGCCGTCAATCTGGTCAATGTCGAGCAGGTCAGCAAGGTGTACGGCACCCGTGCCCTGCTCGACGGCGTGTCGCTCGGCGTGTCCGAGGGGGACCGGATCGGTGTCGTCGGCCGCAACGGCGACGGCAAGACGACCCTCATCCGGATGCTGGCCAGGCTGGAGGAGGCGGACAGCGGCCGTGTCACCCACAGCGGCGGGCTGCGCCTCGGAGTCCTCACCCAGCACGACTCGCTCGACCCGGAAGCGACCATCCGCCACGAGGTGATCGGTGATCTCGCCGACCACGAGTGGGCGGGCAGTGCCAAGATCCGCGACGTGCTCACCGGGCTCTTCGGCGGGCTCGCCCTGCCGGGCTTCGAGCACGGCCTGGACACCGTCATCGCGCCGCTCTCCGGCGGCGAGCGGCGCCGCATCGCGCTGGCCAAGCTGCTCATCGCCGAGCAGGACCTGATCGTCCTCGACGAGCCGACCAACCACCTCGACGTCGAGGGCATCTCCTGGCTGGCCGGACATCTGCGGGTCCGCCGTTCGGCGCTCGTCTGCGTCACCCACGACCGCTGGTTCCTCGACCAGGTCTGCACACGCATGTGGGACGTCCAGCGCGGCACGGTCCACGAGTACGAGGGCGGCTACAGCGACTACGTCTTCGCCCGCGCCGAACGGGAGCGGATCGCCGCGACCGAGGAGTCCAAGCGGCAGAACCTCATGCGCAAGGAGCTGGCCTGGCTGCGCCGCGGCGCCCCCGCCCGTACCTCCAAGCCGCGCTACCGCATCGAGGCGGCCAACGAGCTGATCGCCGACGTGCCGCCGCCGCGCGACACCAGCGAGCTGATGAAGTTCGCCAACGCGCGCCTGGGCAAGACCGTCTTCGACCTGGAGGACGTGACCGTCCAGGCCGGCCCCAAGACGCTGCTCACCCACCTCACCTGGCAGCTCGGCCCCGGCGACCGGATCGGCCTGGTCGGGGTCAACGGCGCGGGCAAGACCTCGCTTCTGCGGGCGCTCGCCGAGGCGGCCCGGACGCAGGGCGACACCCAGCCCGCCGCCGGGCGGGTCGTCGTCGGCAAGACCGTCAGGCTGGCCTACCTCTCCCAGGAGGTCCAGGAGCTCAACCCGAACCTGCGGGTGCTCGAAGCGGTGCAGCAGGTACGGGACCGGGTCGACCTGGGCAAGGGCCGGGAGATGACCGCGGGCCAGCTCTGCGAGCAGTTCGGCTTCTCCAAGGAGAAGCAGTGGACCCCGGTCGGCGACCTCTCCGGCGGTGAGCGGCGCCGGCTCCAGATCCTGCGTCTGCTGATGGACGAGCCGAACGTCCTCTTCCTCGACGAGCCCACCAACGACCTCGACATCGAGACCCTGACCCAGCTGGAGGACCTCCTCGACGGGTGGCCCGGGTCGATGATCGTGATCTCCCACGACCGGTTCTTCGTCGAGCGGACCACGGACCGGGTGATGGCGCTGCTCGGCGACCGCACGCTGCGGATGCTGCCGCGCGGGATCGACGAGTACTTGGAGCGCAGGCAGCGGATGGAGGAGGCGGCCACGCCCTCCGCCGCGCCTGCGGCGGCCAAGGAGAAGGCGGCGCCGGTGGCGGCCGTCTCCCCGCAGGCCGCACGTGCGGCGAAGAAGGAACTGCAGAAGGTGGAGCGCCAGCTCGACAAGATCTCGACGCGGGAGACCTCGCTGCACGCACAGATCGCGGACAACGCCACGGACTTCGAGAAGGTGGCGAAGCTGGATGTGGAGCTCCGTGAACTGGTCGCGGAACGCGACGAGTTGGAGATGCGCTGGCTGGAACTGGCCGAGGACGCCTGATCGTTGAGGCGCCTTCGGCGTGAACCGGTCGCAGTGATGCGACCCGTGCGACCCGCACGACTCGTGTGACCCGCGCGAATTGGTGCGAACAGGTGTGACCGGTGGGGTCTGTGGGGCGGGTGGTAGAAAGAAGGCTTGCCCGGCACAGGTGCAGATGCCGGCCCGGTCCGCACGAAGGGGGACGTGCTGATGACCCAGCCGCCCGGCCAGCAACCGCCGCAGGGAGGCTTCGGAGCCCCGTACGATCCGGCGCCGGGGCAGGCCCAGCCGCCGCCCCCGCCGCCCGGCCCCGGACCGGGGTACGGCTCCGCCCAGCCCGGTCCGTACAACGCGCCCGCCCAACCGGGGCCGTACAACCCGCCCGCGCAGCCCGGCCCGTACAACGCGCCCGCGCAACCGGGCCCGTACGACGTGCCCGCACAGCCGGGTGCGTCCGGTCGGCCCGCGCAGCCCGGCCCCTGCAACGCCCCCGCACAGCCGGGCCCGTACGGGATTCAGCAGCCCGGCCCGTACGGCGCGCCCGCACCGCCCGCCCACGGTTACCCGCAGCAACCGCGGACGCCCGGTCCGAGTGGCCCCTCCCGCGGACCGTTCCGGGGCAGGCCCGTAGTGATCATCGGGGCTGCTCTCGCCGCGCTCCTGGTCGTCGGCGGCGGTGTCTACCTCGGCACGGGCGGGGGCGGGAACGGCAAACCCCTCGCCGAGGCGAGCGCGGAGAACACCGATGGCGGGCAGCCGAGCACGCCGCCGCCGGCCAAGGCGCCGAGCGGCGCGGACCGCGTCAAGGAACGGGCCGCGGCCGACGCGCGGGAGACCAAGAATTTCAACGCCGGACGCAAGCCGGGCGAAGCGCGGGTGGACTGGCTCCAGACCAACACCGTCGACCTGCCGCGCCTCGGCGCCGACGCGTACGGCCCCTGGGTGTTCGGCGACACGGTCGTCAGGGGCATGTACCGCACGCTCTCGGGCTATTCCGTGGCCGACGGTGAACAGCGGTGGTCCCTGAAGTTCGGCGCGAACATCTGCGCGGTGCCCAACGAGGCGTCGACCGACGGCAAGCTCGTCATCGGCCTCATGAACGGCACGTCCGACAAAGCCGACTGCGCGGAACTCCAGATGGTCGACCTGAGGACCGGCAGGGCGGGCTGGAAGAAGTCCGTCGACCGGAAGGGCGTGCAGGATCTGCTGTCGGACCTCGCCATGGGGATCAGCGGCGGCGTCGTCACCTTCGGCCGCACCAGCGTGAGCAACGCCTACCGGGTCGCGGACGGCACGGAACTGGACATCGAACAGCCCGGCAACTGCCAGCCCTTCGCCTTCGCGAGCGGCCCCCGGATGATCGCCGCCACGAGCTGCCTGACGGACGACGCCGATGTGCACAACGACCAGGTGCAGGAGTTCGATCCGGTCACCGGCAAGCCGAAGTGGACGTACAAGGTCAAGACCGGCTGGCAGGTGGACCACTTCTACTCGGTCAGCCCACTCGTGGTGTCGCTCAAGAAACGCGGTCGGTGGGGCATCGTCGCCCTGAACGAGAACGGCACCTACCGGTCCCAGATGTCGGGCAAGGGGGACTACGCGGTGAGGTGCGCGGACGAGTACGCGGCGACCGTCAGGAACATCGACGGATGCATCGGCGCGGCGGCCGACGCGAACACGTTCTATCTGGCGACCAAGCAGGTGACGAGCGACACGGCGCCCAACAACGCGGTCGTCGCCTTCGACCTGGACACCGGCAGGCAGAAATGGCGTGTGGAGTCCCCGGCCGGCCAGACCGTCCAGCCGCTGCGGATGGCGGGCTCCGACCTGCTGGTCCAGATCGAGGCCACCTATCGCAAGAGCGGAGGGCTCGCCACCGTCGCGCCCTCCGGCGGCGCTCTGCGGACGGTGCTGCGGCACCCGGCTTCGACGTCCCGGGTCGAGAGCAGCCTCTTCCTTTCCAGGGTCGTCCACACGGGCGGCCGTTCCTTCCTCATGAGCGCGGCGGTGAGGGAGCAGGGCGACAAGGAGGAGCTGAAGGCGAAGACCATGATCGTCTTCAGTGAGTGAGGGGCCGGAGGGGGCCGGACGGGCTCCGGAGTACCGGTACGGGCGCGTCCGCGCGAACCGGCTTCCGCCCGTGACGAGTTGACCGACGGTCACCGCAGCTGCCGTCAGGAACCGGCCCCCAACCGCGTAACGGCGGCATCACGGGGCGGTTCTCCCTTGGGAACAGGGGGCGGACCGGCCCGGTGCCCGGGGTGTTGCGGGTGGTACAAAGAAGCCCCGCTCGACTGTCTTGACGCCGCGGAACCCATGCCCGATTCGCTCCTTTCCCAGGGGAATTCGGGGGTCTTGCCGGACCCCGTGAGCCCTGTGGAATCGCGGGGGAGACCGGAACGGGCACCGGACCGCACGAAGGGGGACGTGCTGATGACCCAGCCGCCCAGCCAGCAACCGCCGCAGGGAGGCTTCGGCGCACCGCAGGAGCCGCCGCAGGGAAGTCCTCAGCCGCCCCAGGGGCCTCCGCAGACCCCGCCGCCCGCGCAGCCGCCCAAGGCACCGGCCGCCCCGCAGACGCCTCCGCCGCCGCCCGCCCAGCCCGGTCACGGCTACCCGCAGGCCCCTGGCGAGGCTCCCGGTCAGGTACCCGGCCAAGCTCCCGGTCAGGCCCCCGGTTACGGCCATCCCCAGCAGCCGGGCCCGTACAACCAGCAGCCCGGTCCGTACAACCAGCAGCCGGGCCCCTATGCCCAGCAGCCCGGCCCGTACGGTCAGCAGCAGCCCGGCCCGTACAACCAGCCGACACAGCCCGGCCCGTACAACCAGCAGCAGCCCGGCCCGTACGGCCAGCCGACGCAGCCCGGTTACGGCTACCCGCAGCAGCAGTACCCCGGCGCACCGGCCCCCGGCCCCGGCGGCGACTCCGCCAAGCGCAAGCCCGCGCTGATCATCGGTGCCGCGGTCGTCGCGCTCCTGGTGATAGGCGGCGGCGTCCTCATAGCCACGAGCGGGGGCGACGACAAGAAGCCCGTGGCGGAGAAGAGCGGCGACGTCAAGCCGAGCAACTCGCCCTCCGTCGACGAGGGCAACGGCAACGGCGACGGCCGTGAGGTCGACGACGACCTCAACGCCGGCCGCAAGGAGGGCGAGGCGAAGGTCCTCTGGCTGCAGAAGAACGACATCGACCTGCCGCGCAACGGCTCGGACGTGTACGGCCCCTGGGTCGTCGGCGACACCGTCGTCAAGGGCATGTACCGCACCGTCTCCGGCTACTCCGCGGCCGACGGCAAGCAGAAGTGGACGCTGAAGCTGCCCGCGGACCTGTGCGCGGCGCCCTCGCAGCCCACCACCGACGGCAAGATCGTCATCGGGGTCGAGAACGGCACCACCGACAAGGCGAGCTGTGCGGACCTCCAGATGATCGACCTCAGCACCGGCAAGGCCGGCTGGAAGAAGTCGGTCAAGCAGAACGGCGTCTGGGACCTGATGTCGGACATCTCGCTCGCCATCAGCGGAGACACCGTGACGGTGGGGCGCACCGGCAACTCCAACGCCTACCGGGTCAGCGACGGCAAGGAACTGTTCGGCAAGCAGCCGGGCAACTGCCAGCCGTTCGCCTTCGCGGGCGGGCCCAAGCTGATCGCCGCCTCCAGCTGCCGCACCGACGACGTCAACAACCCGCAGCACCAGATCCAGGAGCTCGACCCGGTCACCGGGAAGCCCCGGTGGACGTACCAGCCCAAGCGCGGCTGGGAGATCGACCGGGTCTACTCCGTGAGCCCGCTGGTGGTCTCCCTGAAGAAGGACAAGGAGTGGAGCATCCTCGCGCTCAGGGAGAACGGCTCGCTCCGCTCCGGACTCGCCAGTGACAAGAGCGACAAGTTCGCGCCGGACTGCGGCAGCACCTTCGCCATCTTCGGCAAGTCCCTGGACGGCTGCACCGGCGTCGCCGCCGACGCCAACACGTTCTACATGTCGACCTCGCCGGAATCCAGCGGCCTCACCCGTACGAACAAGGTCGTGGCGTTCGACCTGAACACCGGCAAGCCCAAGTGGAAGGCCGCTGCCCCGGCCGAGCGCACGGTGAAGCCGCTGCGCATGGAGGGCGGCAACGTGCTGCTCTACGTCGAGGCCGGTTACAACAAGGGCGGCGGGATCGCCACCCTCGCACCGACCGGCGGCACGGTGAGCATGGTGCTGAAGCACCCCGTGTCGATGTCCGAGATCGAGAGTTCCTTCTACAACTCGAAGATCGTCTACACGGGCGGCCGTTCCTTCATTGCGAGCGGACGGGTCAGTGCGCGCAACGACAAGGAAGAGCTGGAGACGAAGACCATGCTGGCCTTCGGCAACTGACGGCTCACCAAGGCTCTCGACGGCACCGGGCCGTCGGTGCCCGACGGCTCACGACCGGCAGCGGGCCGGACCACTCCCGACCGCTGCCGGTACCGACCCACCGACTCCCTTCCCCCCAGAGGTACGTACGCCATGACGCAGCCGCCCCAGCCGCCCAACGAGCCGCCCCAGGGTGGGTTCGGTGCTCCGCAGGACCCCCCGCCGGGTGGGTTCGGTGCTCCGCAGGACCCCCCGCCGGGTGGGTTCGGTGCTCCGCAGGACCCCCCGCCGGGTGGGTTCGGCGCTCCGCAGGACCCCCCGCCGGGTGGGTTCGGCGCTCCGCAGGACCCCCCACCGCAGGCAGGCAGCCCGCAGACCCCGCCGCCCGCGGGCGTCCCGCAGCAGCCGGTCCCCGGGTACGGCTACCCGCAGGCCGGACCCCCGCAGCCGGGCTACGGCTACCCGCAGGCCGGGCCTCCGCAGCCCGGTTACGGGTATCCGCAGGCGCCCGTCCCCGGCCAGCCGCAGCAGGGCTACGGCTTCCCGCAGGGGCTCCCGCCCGGTCAGCCGCCGCAGCAGGGCTACGGCTTTCCGCAGGGGCTGCCGCCCGGTCAGCCGCCCCAGCAGGGGTACGGCTACCCGACCACCCCGACGCAGCAGCAGTACCCGCCGCAGCAGAACGGGGGCGGGAGCGGGAACGGCGGCAAGAAGTTCTCCACCCGGATGCAGATCATCGTCGCCGCGTCGGTCGCCGTCGTGCTGATCGTCGCCGGGGGCGTCTGGTTCGCCTCCAGCGGCGGTGACGACGGCAAGAAGAACAAGGCGACCTCGTCCAGCGGCGGCACCGCCGAGGACAAGGGAAGCGGCACGGTCGGTGGCGGCGGCACGGAGAAGGCGCCGGCGGACCCCAAGTCCAAGCTCGCCTTCCAGCTGCCGGAGCCCAAGGTCACCGACATCACCAAGGTCGACGGTTCCTGGGTGACCGACAAGGCGTACGTGAAGAGCGGCCTGAACGAGATAGTCGGGTACGACCTGGCCAAGGGCACCAAGCTGTGGTCCATCCCGCTGGCCGGCCGGCTCTGCGCCGCCTCGCGGCACATGTCCAAGGACTTCAAGACGGCCATCGCCTTCGAGGCGGGCAAGCCGACCAAGGCCAAGAAGTACCAGCCGTGCAACAAGGTCGGCGCGCTCGACCTGAACACCGGCAAACTGATGTGGAGCAAGTCGGTGACGGCCGCCACCAGCGGTGACGAGCCGGTCAGGTACAGCGAGGTCACGCTCAGCGGCACCACGGTCGCCGCGGCCGGCACCGAGGGCGGCGCCGCGTTCGACCTCGACACCGGCGCCGAGCGCTGGAAGCCCAAGGTCTCCGCGGACGGCTGCTACGACGCCGGCTACGCCGGCGGCGAGGCCCTCGCCGTCGTCCGCAAGTGCGGCACGTACGACGACCCGCAGCTCGTCGTCCAGGCGCTGAACCCGACCAGCGGCGCCCCGCTCTCCTCGTACAAGATGCCGCCCGGCGTCGACTTCGCGAGCATCGTCTCCACCAAGCCGCTGGTCGTCGCGGCCGACGTCGGTGACACCGCCGGTGACGGCAGCGGCATCTCGGACTTCTTCTCGATCGACGCCTCCACCGGCAAGCTGCTCACCCGGATCGCGGCGGACGGCGAGAAGTACGCCGCGCGCTGTGCCTCCACCGAGGTCGAGAGCTGCCAGAAGCTGGCCGTCGGCAACAACCGCATCTATGTGCCGACCGAGGACCACGAGGGCGCCGGCGAGTACGGCGACACCAACGAGATCGTCTCCTTCGACCTCACCACGGGCAAGCCGACCAGTGACCGGGCCGACGCGGGCGACCGCTACACGATGTACCCGCTCCGCATGGACGGCGGCAACATCATCGCGTACAAGAGGCCCCCCTACGACAAGGGCGGCCAGATCGTCTCCATCGACGGCTCCACCTTCAAGCAGACCCTGCTGATGGAGAACCCGGGCGAGGAGTCCGTCCGTGACGCCGAGAACAGCTTCTCCGGGGACTACTCCGAGATGATCTACTCCGCCGGCCATCTGTTCATCTCGCAGACGATGCTCAGCAAGCCGAGCGGGAGTTCGCTGGACGACAAGGAGTACCTCGCCGTCTCCTTCGCCACCGGCTGATCCCTCCGCGGTACCTGTGACCCGGCCCTGCCGGTCGATCATTCGACCGGCAGGGCCGATCGTTTTCCGCCCGCCGAGCAGCCCTGGATGGCACATAATCCGACACTCCGGGGGCCTTCTGCCGGGTAGGGGGTCCGCAACGTCGAACAAGCGTGTAGCTTGCCGGGTCAGGGCGGGCCGGGGGGCCTGGTGCCGGTGCTACGGGGGTGTACTCGATGGGCGTGCGGCTCATGGTGGTCGATGATCACCGACTGCTTGCCGAGGCGCTCGCCTCGGCGCTGAGGCTGCGCGGTCACCGGGTGCTCGCGGCGGCCGCGCCGACCACGGGGGCGGCGGAGTTGGTGGTCAGCAGGGCGCCGGAGGTCTGCCTCTTCGGCACCGCGGCCCCCGCCGAACCGGGGGCCTTCGACCCGATCGTACGGATCCGGCGGGAGCGCCCGCAGGTGGCCGTGGTGGTGCTCGGTCCGGTGCCCAGTCCGCGCGGGATCGCCGCGGCCTTCGCCGCCGGCGCCGCGGGATACGTCCGCCACGACGAGCGCATGGAGGGCGTCGAGCGGGCGATGGCCAAGGCGCGCGCGGGAGAGGCCGCGGTGGCGCCGCAGCTGCTCCAGGGCGCCTTCGCCGAGCTGCTCAATCCGGCCGCGGCGCCGGACGACGAGGGGCAGCGGCTGCTGGAGCTGCTGACCCCGCGCGAGATCGAGGTCCTGGTGCGGGTCGCCGAGGGTGAGGACACCCGGCTGATCGCGGCCGGGATGCGGATCGCGTCGAGCACCGCGCGCACCCATGTGCAGCGGGTGCTGATGAAGCTGGGTGTCGGCTCCCGGCTGGAGGCCGCGGCGCTCGCGGCCCGCACGGGGCTGCTGGACCGGGCGGCGCCGCTGGGCCGGCCGCTCGACGACCCCGTCGACGAGAAGGGGCCCGGCGACATCGGGTGATGCCCGTCGGCCCCTGCCGAAGGCCGTACGTCGGCCGTCGGCCGGGTCCGGGGCCCTGAGGAGTGTGACGGCGACCCTGGCCACCGCACCGGCGGCGAAGCCGACGGTCGCGGTGACGAAGCCGACGACCGCGGGGACGGAGCCGACCACCGCGGGGACGGAGCCGACCACCACGGGGACGGAGTCGGCGTCCCGGCCCGTGGGGATTCGACGAGCCCCCGTTCATGGATCGCGAAGAGACCGGCCATCGTGGCGATGACGCCCGCCCCCGGCCCCCGGGGTCCGGCAGCCCGCCCTGAACCCCCCGGCCCTGCCCCCCCCACCCTCAACTCCCGCACGCACGCGCGGAGGCCCTGATCGCAGGCGCTCC
Organism: Streptomyces sp. NPDC057963; assembly: GCF_042887155.1. NCBI lineage: Bacteria > Bacillati > Actinomycetota > Actinomycetes > Kitasatosporales > Streptomycetaceae > Streptomyces > Streptomyces sp. NPDC057963. Next base: position 165,532 of record NZ_JBHVPX010000006.1, on the reverse strand, counting down.
GTGCCCACCGCTCATGCCGTCGTCGGTCTCATTGACGCGCCTGTTGACTTGTGGTTCATTGTGTTTGGTTATGTTTGGAGGAACTTGGTGAAGAAGACGGTTACGACGCTCGCCGACGGCCGGGAGCTTCTCTACTACGACAGCCGTGACGATGCCGTGCGCGATGCCGTCGACCGGCGGCCCCTCGGCCCCGTCTCGACCTCGTCCGAGATCCGTCGTGACCCGTTCCTCGGTGACAGCGTCGCCATCGCCTCGCACCGCCAGGGCCGCATCTACCACCCGCCGGCCGACGAGTGCCCGCTCTGCCCCTCGCGGGACGGCCGGCTGAGCGAGATCCCCGAGGCGGACTACGACGTCGCCGTCTTCGAGAACCGCTTCCCCTCGCTCGCGGGCGACTCCGGCCGCTGCGAGGTCGTCTGCTTCACCTCCGACCACGACGCGTCGTTCGCCGACCTCACCGAGGACCGGGCCGCCCTGGTCCTGGAGGCATGGACCGACCGCACCGCCGAACTCGCCGGGCTCGCGCAGGTCGAGCAGGTCTTCTGCTTCGAGAACCGCGGTGCCGAGATCGGCGTCACGCTCGGCCATCCGCACGGGCAGATCTACGCGTACCCCTTCGTCACCCCGCGCACCGAGCTGATGCTCCGCTCGATGGCGGCCCACCGCGCCGCGACCGGCCGCAACCTCTTCGACGACGTCGTGGCCCGCGAGGAGGAGGACGGCTCGCGGATCGTCATCGCCGGCGAGCACTGGCTCGCCTTCGTGCCGTACGCGGCGCACTGGCCGTACGAGGTGCACCTCCACCCCCGCCGCCGCGTTCCCGACCTGCGGGGGCTGGACGAGGCCGCGCGCACGGAGTTTCCACAGGTCTATCTGGAACTCTTGAGGCGATTCGACCGGATCTTCGGCCCCGGGGAGCCGCCGACGCCGTACATCTCGGCCTGGCACCAGGCCCCGTTCCGGGCCCCCGGCCGGGAGGACTTCGGGCTCCATCTGGAGCTTTTCACCATCCGACGTACCTCCGGCAAGCTGAAGTTCCTCGCGGGTTCCGAATCCGGCATGAACGTGTTCATCAACGATGTGCCGCCGGAAGCCGCGGCCCAGCGACTGCGAGAGGTAGCGAGCGAGTGAGCAAGCCCCAGAAGAAGTACCTGGTCACGGGCGGCGCGGGATATGTCGGCAGCGTGGTCGCCCAGCATCTGCTGGAGGCCGGTCACGCGGTCACCGTCCTCGACGACCTGTCGACCGGGTTCCGGGAGGGCGTCCCGGCCGGGGCCGAGTTCGTCGAGGGCCGCGTCCAGGACGCGGCGAAGTGGCTGGACGCCTCCTACGACGGAGTGCTGCACTTCGCCGCCTGCTCACAGGTCGGCGAGTCCGTCGCGGACCCGGAGAAGTACTGGCTGAACAACGTCGGGGGCTCCGTCGCGCTGCTCGCCGCGATGCGGGACGCCGGGGTCCGGACCCTGGTCTTCTCCTCCACCGCCGCGACCTACGGCGAACCGGTCAGGTCCCCCGTCACCGAGTCCGACGCGACCGCGCCCACCAACCCCTACGGCGCCACCAAGCTCGCCGTCGACCACATGATCACCGGCGAGGCGGCCGCCCACGGACTGGCCGCGGTCTCGCTGCGCTACTTCAACGTGGCCGGCGCGTACGGCGGTTGCGGGGAACGGCACAGCCCCGAGTCGCACCTCATCCCGCTGGTCCTCCAGGTCGCCCTCGGCCGGCGCGAGTCGATCTCCGTGTACGGCGACGACTACCCGACCCCCGACGGCACCTGCGTCCGCGACTACATCCACGTCGCCGATCTCGCCGAGGCCCACCTGCTGGCCCTGGAAGCGGCCGCCGCGGGCGAGCACCTGATCTGCAACCTCGGCAACGGCAACGGCTTCTCCGTGCGCGAGGTCATCGAGACCGTCCGTGCCGTCACCGGCCACCCGGTCCCCGAGACCACGGCGCCGCGCCGCGCCGGCGACCCCGCCGTGCTGGTCGCCTCCGCCGCCACCGCCCGGGAGCGGCTCGGCTGGGCGCCGTCCCGCGCCGACCTGGCCGGAATCGTCTCCGACGCCTGGACGTTCGCCCGCCGAGAGGAACCCACCGCCCCATGACCGGGAACAGCGAGCTGATCGCCGGCTTCACCGAGCTCTACGGGAACGCCCCCGAAGGAGTCTGGGCGGCGCCCGGCCGGGTCAACCTGATCGGCGAGTACACCGACTTCAACGACGGCTTCGTGATGCCGCTCGCGCTGCCGCACGCCGCGCGCGCCGCCGTCGCCCGCCGCACCGACGGCGAGCTGCGGCTCCACTCGACCGACGTACCGGGCGGCGTCGTCCGGCTCCGGGTCGACGAGCTGGCCCCGCACCAGGGGCACGGCTGGGCGGCGTACCCGGCCGGTGTCGTCTGGGCGCTGCGCGAGGCCGGCCACCCGGTCACCGGGGCGGACATCCAGCTGACCTCCACCGTCCCCACCGGCGCCGGGCTCTCCTCCTCCGCGGCCCTCGAAGTCGTCACCGCGTTCGCTCTCAACGACCTCTTCGGGCTCGGGCTCTCCGCCTCGGAGCTGGCGGTGCTCGGCCAGCGCGCCGAGAACGCGTTCGTCGGTGTGCCGTGCGGGGTCATGGACCAGATGGCCTCCGCCTGCTGCACCGAGGGCCACGCCCTGTACCTCGACACCCGCGACCTCACCCAGCGCCAGGTCCCCTTCGACCTGGCCGCCCACGGACTGCGGCTGCTGGTCGTCGACACCCAGGTCAAGCACGCGCTCGGCGACGGCGCGTACGCCGAGCGGCGGGCCGGCTGCGAGGCCGGTGCGGCGGCGCTCGGGATACGCACCCTGCGCGAGCTGCCGTACGACGGACTCGGCGCGGCCCTGGACACCCTGGCCGAGGCCGGTGCGGACGAGTCCGTGGTGCGCTGCGTACGCCATGTGGTGAGCGACAACGAGCGGGTGAAGCAGGTCATCGCCCTGCTCGACGCGGGCGAGGTGCGGGCCGCGGGCCCGGTCCTCGACGCGGGGCACGCCTCGCTCCGCGACGATCTGCGCGTCTCCTGCCAGGAGTTGGACCTGGTGGTGTCGGCGGCGGGCGAGGCCGGCGCGCTCGGCGCGCGGATGACCGGCGGCGGCTTCGGCGGCTCGGCGATCGTCCTGGTGGAGGAGGAGCGCGCGGAGCCGGTCGCCGCGTCCGTGCTGGCGGCGTTCGCCTCGGCGGGGTACGCGGCGCCGCGGATCTTCCCCGCGGTTCCTTCGGCGGGTGCCCGGCGCCTCCACTGAGGTTCTCCGCCTCGGGCGGAACCCGGGCCACGCCCCGAGAGTCGACCGGCACCGGCCAACTGCGGGCCGGAGTATGCCAGTTCTGCCAATCGCCTTCCGCATCGGCCGTACGGCCGTACGCTGATGGGTGGTACCGGTGGGGGCCGGTGCCGATTCAGGGGTACGAGACAGTCGGGTACGGCGCCCGGGGCGGGTGGCGGTCGGCACACGGCGGCGGTCGTGGGGCTGCGGTCCATCTCCCCGATCCGGGCGGCCGTACCCGCGCCGTTGCGTCCCTCCGTCGGGCCGGGGGTGGCCCAGGAACAGAGGCGACATGGGGGTGCCTGTGGTTCGTATCCGGGTTCTCGTGGTGGACGACCATCGCATTTTCGCCGAGTCGCTCGCGGCGGCGCTCGCGGCCGAGCCGGACGTCGAAGTGGCGGCGGCGGGCAGTGGTCCCGCCGCGCTGCGCTGTCTGGACCGGGCCGCGGCCGAGGGGCGCGGTTACGACGTGATGCTGGTCGATGCCGAACTGGGCATCCTGTCCGGGGCGAGGGGCCGCCGGGCACCCGTCCCGGTGCCCCGAGGCGGCGAGGACGCCCCGGTGGACGGCATCTCGCTGGTCGCCGGGGTCCGTTCGGGCCGCCCCTCCGTGCACACGGTGGTGCTCGCCGAGAAGGACGACCCGGTCCGCGCCGCGCTGGCGCTGCAGGCCGGGGCCTCGGGATGGGTGGCCAAGGACTGCTCGCTGCAACGGCTGCTCACGGTCGTCCGGGGGGTGCTGCGCGGCGAGACGCATCTGCCCCCCGCCCTGCTCACGGGCGTGCTGCGGGAGCTGACGGCGGCGCGCAAGCACCGCACCGAGAGCGAGCGGCTGGTCGAGTCGCTGACTCCGCGCGAGCGCGAGGTGCTGCGCTGCATGGTGGCGGGGCTGGGGCGCAAGGCGGTGGCGGAACGGCTCTACCTCTCCCCGCACACGGTGCGTACGCACATGCAGAACGTGCTGGGGAAGCTGGGTGTGCACTCGACGCTGGCGGCGGTCGCACTGGCCCGACGGGCGGGTGTCGGGCCGGCCGATCTGGCACCGGCCCGGGTGTCAGCCGGGGACGTTGTCGAACGGGGCGGTCAACTGGCGTAGCAGTCCGGCCAGTTCGCCTCGCTGCTGAGTGGAGAGCTCGCTCAGGATGGCGCGCTCCTGGGCGAGCAGCCCGGCCAGTGACTGGTCGGCCTTGTCGCGCCCTTCGGCGGTGAGCCGGACCAGTACGCCGCGGCGGTCGCTGGGGTCGGGGAGCCGCTCGACGAGGTTCTTCTTGGTCAGCCGGTCGATGCGGTTGGTCATCGTGCCGGAGGTGACCAGGGTCTGGGTGAGCAGTTGGCCGGGGGAGAGCTGGTAGGGGGCGCCGGCGCGGCGCAGTGACGTCAGGACGTCGAACTCCCACGGCTCCAGATGGTGCTCGGAGAAGGCGATCCGGCGGGCCCGGTCCAGATGGCGGGCCAGGCGGGAGACGCGGCTGAGCACCTCGAGTGGTTCCACGTCGAGGTCGGGGCGCTCGCGGCGCCATGCAGCGACCAGTCGGTCGACCTCGTCCTCCATGTGGATCAGTGTAGAGGGTCTGTCGACATGAAGTCTCTTGAATTCAAGTGTCTTGACATCAAGATACCCTCCGGTGATCCTGTCACCATGACCGCACCCACCTGGGATCCGCAGCAGTACCTGCGCCACGCGGACCATCGCACCCGCCCCTTCCGCGACCTCCTGGCCCGCATCGCCGAGCCTCCGGCCGCCCCCGCGCCCCGCATCGCCGACCTCGGCTGCGGCGCGGGAAACGTCACCGTCCTCCTCGCCGACCGCTGGCCGAGGGCCCGGATCACCGGCTACGACAACTCCCCGCAGATGCTGGAGCGGGCGCGGGCCCACGCCGGCCCCCTCCTGGACTTCGCCGAGGCCGACGCCGCGACCTGGACCCCCGGGGAGCCGTACGACCTGATCGTCTCCAACGCCCTGCTCCAGTGGGTCCCGGACCACATCGCCCGCTTCCCGGTCTGGCTGGACGCGATCACCCCCGGCGGGACGTTCGCCCTCCAGGTCCCCGGCAACTTCGACCAGCCCAGCCATGTCCTGATGCGGGAACTCGCCGGCTCCCCGCGCTGGCGCGACCGCCTGGGCGGCGTACTGCGCCACGCCGACGCGGTGCCCGGCCCCGCCGCCTACCTCGACGCGCTGACGGCCCCCGGCATCACGGCCGACGTCTGGGAGACCACGTATCTGCATCTGCTGCCCGGCAAGGATCCGGTGCTCGACTGGGTGAAGGGCACCGGGCTGCGCCCCGTCCTGACGGCACTGGCCGACGACCCCGGGGCCCGCGAGGCGTTCCTCGCCGACTACCGCGACCTGCTGCGCACCGCCTACCCCGAGGGGCCGCACGGCACGGTCTTCCCGTTCCGCCGCATCTTCGCCGTGGCCCGCAAGGAGCCGTGACGACCGCCGCCGCGGCTCGTGCTCCTGCCGGTGAGCGGCTGTCCCGCTCAGCTCTTGCGGTGACCTATCAGCCGCGGCTTCGACTCCAGGTTCTCCAGGCCGTGCCAGGCCAGGTTCACCAGATGCGCCGCGACCTCCGCCTTCTTCGGCTTGCGGGCGTTGACCCACCACTGGCCGGTCAGGGCGACCATGCCGACCAGGGCCTGGGCGTACAGCGGGGCCAGCTTCGGGTCGAAGCCGCGGGCCTTGAACTCCAGGCCCAGGATGTCCTCCACCTGGGTGGCGATGTCGCTGATGAGGGAGGCGAAGGTGCCGGTCGACTGGGCGACGGGGGAGTCGCGGACCAGGATGCGGAAGCCGTCCGTGTACGTCTCGATGTAGTCGAGCAGGGCGAACGCGGCCTGCTCCAGGAGTTCGCGGGGATGGCCCGCGGTCAGGGCGCCGGTGACCATGTCGAGGAGCTGGCGCATCTCGCGGTCGACCACGACGGCGTACAGGCCCTCCTTGCCGCCGAAGTGCTCGTAGACGACCGGCTTGGAGACGCCCGCGCGGGACGCGATCTCCTCGACCGAGGTGCCCTCGAAGCCCTTGTCGGCGAAGAGGGTGCGGCCGATGTCCAGCAGTTGCTCGCGGCGTTCCTTGCCGGTCATCCGCACCCGGCGGGTGCGCCGGGTGGAGGAGGGACGGTTGTTCTGGCTGCTGGTACTGGAGTCGGTCGCCACGTCGTCAATCATGCCGCGTCGACGCGGGGGCGGTCGCGGCGGGCGTCGATACGGCGGGACGCGATGCGGGCGGAGTCCGGCCAGCGCACGTCGGACGCCCAGCCCAGCTTCTCGAACCAGCGGATCAGCCGGGCGCTCGAATCGATCTGCCCCTTCATCACCCCGTGCCGCGCGCTCGTCGGGTCCGCGTGGTGCAGGTTGTGCCATGACTCGCCGCAGGACAGCACCGCGAGCCACCACACGTTCCCGGACCGGTCACGGGACTTGAAGGGGCGCTTGCCGACCGCGTGGCAGATGGAGTTGATCGACCAGGTGACGTGGTGCAGCAGCGCCACCCGGACGAGAGAGCCCCAGAAGAACGCGGTCGCCGCGCCCCACCACGACATCGTCACCAGACCGCCCACCAGCGGCGGAAGCAGCAGCGAGGCGGTCGTGAAGGTGAGGAAGTGGCGGGAGATCCCGCGGATCGCCGGGTCCTCGACCAGGTCGGGGGCGTACTTCTGCTGCGGAGTCTGCTCCTCGTCGAACATCCAGCCGATGTGCGCCCACCACAGGCCCTTCAGCAGGGCGGGGAGGCTCTCGCCGAACCGCCACGGCGAGTGCGGGTCGCCCGCCGCGTCGGAGAAGCGGTGGTGCTTGCGGTGGTCGGCCACCCAGCGCACCAGCGGACCCTCCACGGCCAGGGAACCCGCGACGGCCAGGGCGATGCGGAGCGGCCGCTTCGCCTTGAAGGAGCCGTGGGTGAAGTAGCGGTGGAAGCCGATGGTGATGCCGTGGCAGCCGATGAAGTACATCGCCACCAGCAGGCCCACATCGAGCCAGCTCACGCCCCGGCCCCAGGCCAGCGGGACCGCGGCGACCAGTGCCGCGAACGGCACCACGATGAACAGCAGGAGGGCGAGCTGCTCGACCGACCGTTTCTTGTCCCCGCCGAGCGTGGCGGAGGGAAGGGCCTGGCCGTCGGCCGGGGGCGGCTGGTCGTCGTCGATCGCAGCGGGGCTGGTGTTCATGGGGGGTCCCCTGGGGATGAGGAGTACGACGGATAGCTCTGGCTACGCATCCGTAACCTACGGCTACGTAAGTATGGCAGCGCGGAAGCCTGCGGCACGAGAGCGCGGCGGACCGCCCGTGAAGGGAAACCCGAACGGGGCGCGAGCGTCGCCGAAGGCGTGGACACCTATCCTGGTGGGGTCGGACAGCGCGGTCCGCACTCTGCTTTCCCGGGGTGGCGTCAGCAGCGCTGCCGACCGCGGCCCCGGAAACCTCGTGCACCACCACTGCAAGGAGCCGCACACTGTGAGCAGTGCCGACCAGACCCCTGCCGCCAGCCCCGAGCTGCGCGCCGACATCCGCCGCCTCGGCGACCTGCTGGGCGAGACCCTCGTACGCCAGGAGGGCCAGGAACTCCTCGACCTCGTCGAGCGGGTCCGCGCCCTGACCCGCACCGACGGCGAGGCCGCGGCCGAACTCCTCGGCGACACGGACCTGGAGACCGCCGCGCAGCTCGTGCGGGCCTTCTCCACCTACTTCCACCTCGCCAACGTCACCGAACAGGTCCACCGCGCCCACGAGATGCGCGACCGCCGCGCCGCCGAGGGCGGGCTCCTGGCCCGTACCGCCGACCGGCTGAAGGACGCGGACCCGGACCACCTGCGCGAGACCGTCCGGAACCTCAACGTACGGCCCGTCTTCACCGCGCACCCGACCGAGGCCGCCCGGCGCTCCGTGCTGAACAAGCTCCGCCGCATCGCCGAGCTGCTGGAGACGCCCGTCATCGACGCCGACCGGCGCCGCCAGGACCTGCGGCTCGCCGAGAACATCGACCTCATCTGGCAGACCGACGAGCTGCGCGTGGTCCGGCCCGAGCCGGCCGACGAGGCCCGCAACGCCATCTACTACCTCGACGAACTGCACACCGGCGCCGTCGGGGACGTACTGGAGGACCTGGCGGCCGAGCTGGAGCGGGTCGGCATCCAACTGCCCGCGGGCACCCGCCCCCTCACCTTCGGCACGTGGATCGGCGGTGACCGCGACGGCAACCCCAACGTGACGCCCGCCGTCACCCGGGAAGTGCTGATCCTCCAGCACGAGCACGGCATCACCGACGCGCTGGAGCTCGTCGACCACCTGCGCGGACAGCTCTCCAACTCCATCCGCTACACCGGCGCCACCGACGAGCTGCTGACCTCGCTCCAGGCCGACCTGGAGCGGCTCCCCGAGATCAGCCCGCGCTACAAGCGGCTGAACGCCGAGGAGCCGTACCGCCTCAAGGCCACCTGCATCCGGCAGAAGCTCGTCAACACCCGCGAGCGCCTCGCCGGCGGCACCCCGCACCGCCCCGGCTGCGACTACCTCGGCACCGCCGAACTCGTCGCCGACCTGGAACTCATCCAGACCTCCCTGCGCGAGCACCGCGGCGGCCTGTTCGCCGACGGCCGGATGGACCGCACCATCCGGACGCTCGCCGCGTTCGGCCTCCAGCTCGCCACCATGGACGTGCGCGAGCACGCGGACGCCCACCACCACGCCCTCGGCCAGCTCTTCGACCGGCTCGGCGAGGAGTCCTGGCGCTACGCCGACATGCCGCGCGACTACCGGCAGAAGCTGCTCGCCAAGGAGCTGCGCTCGCGCCGCCCGCTCGCCCCGACCCCGGCCCCGCTGGACGCCGCGGGCGAGAAGACCCTCGGCGTCTTCCACACCATCAAGGAAGCCTTCGAGCGGTTCGGCCCCGAGGTCATCGAGTCCTACATCATCTCCATGTGCCAGGGCGCCGACGACGTCTTCGCGGCCGCCGTCCTGGCCCGCGAGGCGGGCCTGGTCGACCTGCACGCCGGCTGGGCCAAGATCGGGATCGTCCCGCTCCTGGAGACCACCGACGAACTGCGCGCCGCCGACGTCATCCTCGACGAGATGCTCGCCGACCCCTCGTACCGCCGGCTCGTCTCGCTCCGCGGCGACGTGCAGGAGGTCATGCTCGGATACTCCGACTCCTCCAAGTTCGGCGGCATCACCACCTCGCAGTGGGAGATCCACCGGGCCCAGCGCCGGCTGCGTGACGTCGCGCACCGCTACGGCGTGCGGCTGCGGCTCTTCCACGGCCGCGGCGGCACCGTCGGCCGCGGCGGCGGCCCCTCGCACGACGCGATCCTCGCGCAGCCGTGGGGCACCCTCGAAGGCGAGATCAAGGTGACCGAGCAGGGCGAGGTCATCTCCGACAAGTACCTCATCCCCGCGCTCGCCCGGGAGAACCTGGAGCTGACCGTCGCGGCCACCCTCCAGGCGTCGGCGCTGCACACCGCGCCCCGCCAGTCCGACGAGGCCCTCGCCCGCTGGGACGCGGCGATGGACACCGTCTCCGACGCCGCGCACGCCGCGTACCGCAGGCTGGTCGAGGACCCGGATCTGCCCGCGTACTTCTTCGCCTCCACCCCGGTCGACCAGCTCGCCGAGCTGCACCTCGGCTCGCGCCCGTCACGGCGTCCGGACTCCGGCGCGGGCCTGGACGGGCTGCGTGCCATCCCGTGGGTCTTCGGCTGGACCCAGTCCCGGCAGATCGTGCCCGGCTGGTACGGCGTCGGCTCCGGCCTCAGGGCACTGCGCGAGGCCGGTCTGGACACCGTTCTGGACGAGATGCACGAGCACTGGCACTTCTTCCGGAACTTCATCTCGAACGTGGAGATGACGCTCGCCAAGACCGATCTGCGGATCGCCCGCCACTACGTCGACACGCTCGTCCCCGACGAGCTGAAGCACGTCTTCGCCGACATCGAGGCCGAGCACGCGCTCACGGTCCAGGAGGTCCTCAAGGTCACCGGCGAGTCCGAACTGCTCGGCACCAGCCCGGTGCTCCAGCAGACCTTCGCCATCCGGGACGCCTACCTGGACCCGATCTCCTATCTCCAGGTCTCGCTGCTGGCCCGCCAGCGCGAGGCGGCGGAACGCGGCGAGGCGGCGGACCCGCTGCTCGCACGGGCCCTGCTGCTCACCGTGAACGGTGTCGCCGCGGGTCTGCGCAACACCGGCTGAGCCGCCGGGGCGCGGGCGCGGTCCCGCTCACAGGGCGATGAACGTCGCCCCCAGCAGGACCGCGCCCGCGATCCCGGTGCCCCAGGCGATCCGGGGCAGCCGCAGACCGCCGCCGATCACCAGGGCGGCCAGCACCAGCGCCCCGCCCAGCGGCACCCAGGCATGCAGGAAGCCGGCGGCCCCGGTGCGTACGACGTCGTCCGTACCGGGCTCCACGACGACGGGGAAGCGGTCGCCGCGCCGCGCCGCCACGGACTTCTCGACCGTCACCCGGGAGCGCGCGGCGGCCTGCCCGGACGGTGCGAACGGACCGGTGCAGACATCGGCACCGCAGCCCGTGACGGTCATCGTGCCGTGCTCGCGGCCCTTGGCCAGAATGATGTGGTGCGCCGCTCTCCAGGAGGAGTGCACACCCGCGACGAGCAGCAGCAGGACGACACCGCCCATGGCTGCGTTGCGGGCGTATGTCAGGGCGCGGTGGGAGGATCTCCGCTTCATGGGGAGCGATCCTTGGGCAGAGCGATGCGCCCGGTCAACTCATGGCCGGAAAACGCCGGGGTACCGGCGGGAATGTCAGAGTTGTGCGGCGCTGCGGAGGTCAGGAGTTGTACGCGCTCTGCGCGCGCTCCAAGCCCTCCGCGAGCAGGCACTCCACCGAGTCGGCGGCCCGGTCGACCAGGTACCCGAGCTCCTTGCGCTCCGTGGCGGAGAAGTCCTTCAGCACGAAGTCCGCGACCTGCATCCGGCCCGGCGGGCGGCCGATCCCGAACCGGATCCGGTGGTAGTCGGCGCCCATCGACTTGGTCATCGACTTGAGCCCGTTGTGCCCGTTGTCGCCGCCGCCGAGCTTCAGCCGGAGCGTCCCGTAGTCGATGTCCAGCTCGTCGTGGATCGCCACGATGTGGTCGGTCGGCACCTTGTAGAAGTCGCGCAGCGCGGTGACGGGGCCGCCGGAGAGGTTCATGTACGACATCGGCTTGGCCAGGATCACCCGGCGGTTCTCCGGTCCGGGCGGGCCCATGCGGCCCTCGACGACCTGTGCCTGGGCCTTCTGCGCCCGCTTGAACTTCCCGCCGATCCGCTCGGCGAGGAGATCGACGACCATGAAGCCGGCGTTGTGCCGGTTCGCCGCGTACTCGGGACCGGGGTTGCCGAGGCCCACGATGAGCCAGGGTTCGGTGGCGTCGGACATCTGCGCGCGGTCTCCTTCGCGTACGGGTGGTTCCGGATGGCCCTGTCACAGGGGAACGGGGCGGCGGGCCCTCGAACAAGGAACCGCCGCCCCGTCAGTGAAGCAGTGAAGCTCAGTGGAGCAGTGAAGGCGAGGCTCAGGCCTCGGCGCCCTCTCCCTCGGCGCCCTCGGCCGACGGCTCCTCGGCCTGCGCGGCGACGACCTGCAGGACGACGGCGTCCTCGTCACCGGCCAGCACGGAGCCCTTGGGCAGCGGGATGTCCTTGGCGAGGATCGAGTCGCCGGCGTCCAGGCCCGCGACGGAGACCGTGACGGACTCGGGGATGTGGGTGGCCTCGGCCTCGACGAGCAGGGTGTTCTGCACGTACTCCAGGAGGTTGCCGCCCGGGGCCAGGTCGCCCTCGACGTGCACGGCGATCTCGACGTTGACCTTCTCGCCGCGCTTGACGGTCAGCAGGTCGACGTGCTCGATGCTGCCCTTGAGCGGGTTGCGCTGCACGGCCTTCGGGATGACCAGGGCGTCCTTGCCGTCGATCTCCAGACCGATCAGGACGTTGGCGGTCTTGAGCGCCATCATCAGGTCGTGGCCCGGCAGGGTGATGTGAACGGGCTCGGCACCGTGGCCGTAGACGACCGCGGGAACCAGGTTGGCGCGGCGGGTGCGACGAGCGGCGCCCTTGCCGAACTCGGTACGGACCTGGGCGGCGAGCTTGACCTCAGCCATGACTGCACTCCTCGTAGGGTGACGGAACTTGGACGGTCACCCGGCCCACGACAGGCCTGCTACGAAGAGCGCGTCGATAACGGACCGCCGTACACATGAGTACGGCCTCCCTCGCCGAGCAACTCGCTGAGTCTACCCGGCGGGGAGGCCGCACCCCAAGTGGATCTTCCGACCCGTACTGCCTGCCGCTCTGCCTACTGCTCCTCGAAGAGGCTGGTGACCGAGCCGTCCTCGAAGACCTCGCGCACCGCGCGGGCGATCGTCGGGGCGATCGAGAGCACCGTGATCTTGTCGAGCTCCTGCTCGCCCGGGGTCGGCAGGGTGTCGGTGAAGACGAACTCGCTGACCTTGGAGTTCTTCAGACGGTCCGCGGCCGGACCGGAGAGCACACCGTGGGTCGCCGTCACGATGACGTCCTCGGCGCCGTGCGCGAACAGGGCGTCGGCGGCGGCGCAGATGGTGCCGCCGGTGTCGATCATGTCGTCGACCAGGACGCAGACCCGGCCCTTGACGTTGCCGACGACCTCGTGGACGGTCACCTGGTTGGCGACGTCCTTGTCGCGGCGCTTGTGGACGATCGCCAGCGGGGCGTCCAGGCGGTCGCACCAGCGGTCGGCGACGCGCACCCGGCCGGCGTCCGGGGAGACGATCGTCAGCTTCGAGCGGTCGACCTTGGCTCCGACGTAGTCGGCGAGTATCGGCAGCGCGAAGAGGTGGTCGACCGGGCCGTCGAAGAAGCCCTGGATCTGGTCGGTGTGCAGGTCGACGGTGAGGATGCGGTCGGCACCCGCCGTCTTCATGAGGTCGGCGACCAGACGGGCCGAGATCGGCTCGCGGCCGCGGTGCTTCTTGTCCTGGCGGGCGTAGCCGTAGAACGGCACGATCACCGTGATGGAGCGGGCCGAGGCGCGCTTCAGCGCGTCCAGCATGATGAGCTGCTCCATGATCCACTTGTTGATCGGAGCGGTGTGGCTCTGGATCAGGAAGCAGTCGGCGCCGCGGGCGGACTCCTGGAAGCGGACGTAGATCTCACCGTTGGCGAAATCGAAGGCCTTCGTCGGCACGAGGCCGACACCCAGTTGGTGTGCAACCTCCTCGGCCAGCTCGGGGTGGGCGCGGCCGGAGAAGAGCATCAGTTTCTTCTCGCCGGTCGTCTTGATCCCGGTCACAGCACAGTCTCCTCAGACGTGTTCCTGGCGCTGCACGCATGTGTCCCGATGTGCAACGAGCCAGCCGAAATGGGGTGAGCATCTATCACGGTACGCCGTGGGCGACGTGCCTGTTTCCGGTCAGCTTTCGTCTTCGGGCCCCGACGTGGCGGCCTGCGCCGCCTGCGCGGCGGCGCTTCCCGGGCGCTTGCGGGCCACCCAACCCTCGATATTCCTTTGCTGGCCGCGGGCGACGGCCAGCGAGCCGGGCGGTACGTCCTTGGTGATGACCGAGCCGGCGGCGGTGTAGACGCCGTCCCCGACCGTGACGGGCGCCACAAACATATTGTCCGCCCCGGTACGGCAGTGGGAGCCGATCGTGGTGTGGTGCTTGGCTTCGCCGTCGTAGTTCACGATGACGCTGGCGGCACCGATGTTGGTGTGATCGCCGATCGTCGCGTCGCCGACGTAGCTCAGGTGCGGAACCTTGGTGCCCTCGCCGATCGTGGCGTTCTTCATCTCGACGTACGTGCCGGCCTTGGCCTTCGTGCCGAGCTTCGTGCCGGGCCGCAGATAGGCGTACGGGCCGACCGTCGCGCCCTCGCCGACCTCGGCCCGGTCCGCGACCGTGCTGTCCACGCGCGCGCCCGCGCCCACGACGGTGTCCGTGAGACGGGAGTTGGGGCCGACCTCGGCGTCCTCGGCGAGGTGCGTGGTGCCGAGCAGCTGGGTGCCCGGGTGCACGATCGCGTCGCGCTCGTAGGTGACGCCGGCGTCGATCAGCGTGGACGCCGGGTCGACGACGGTCACACCGGCCAGCATGGCCCGCTCCAGCAGCCGCTGGTTCAGCAGGCGCCGGGCCTCGGCCAGCTGGACCCGGTTGTTGATGCCGAGGATCTCGCGGTGGTCGCCGGCGACGCAGGCGCCGACGCGGTGGCCGGCCTCGCGCAGGATGGAGAGCACATCGGTGAGGTACTCCTCGCCCTGGCTGTTGTCCGTACGGATCTTGCCGAGGGCGTCCGCGAGCAGCCGGCCGTCGAAGGCGAAGACCCCGGAGTTGATCTCCCGGATCGCGCGCTGGTCCTCGGTGGCGTCCTTGTGCTCGACGATCTCGGTGACCGCGCCGCTGCCCGGGTCGCGGACGATCCGGCCGTAGCCGGTGGAGTCCGGGACCTCGGCGGTCAGCACGGTGACGGCGTTGGAGTCGGCCGTGTGGGTGGCGGCGAGTGCGGTGAGGGTCTCGCCGGAGAGCAGCGGGGTGTCGCCGCAGACGATGATCACGGTGCCCTCGACGGTCCCGCCGAGCTCGTCGAGGCCGACGCGCACGGCGCTGCCGGTGCCCCGCTGCTGGGCCTGGTAGGCGGTCCGCAGCCGGTCGTCGACGGCGGTGAGATGCGCGGTGACCCGCTCGCTCTCGTGGCCGACGACCACGACGAGGTGCTCTGGATCCAGTTCGCGGGAGGCGGCGACGACATGTCCGACGAGCGAGCGCCCGGAGATTTCGTGCAGGACCTTGGGGGTCTTCGACTTCATGCGGGTGCCCTCACCCGCTGCGAGGACGACGACGGCTGCCGGGCGTTCGGAGCTCACGGAAATGCCCTTCGGCTTCGGGTGGTGGACACCCGCAGGATACCGGGGCACCTGTGGACCGACGCGGGCGCGGGCCCCGACCGCAGTGGTCGGGGCCCGCGCGCAGAAGCTCCCCTGCCAGGATTCGAACCCGGACAAATGGCACCAAAAGCCACTGTGCTGCCGTTACACCACAGGGGACAGCAAAGCCGATCGACTGGACATACCGTCAGGTCGTCGACCGGGCAGCCACCACTATGCCGTACCACCGGCCCCGGACGCGACGGGTCACGGCGCCCCGATCCGCGCTTGCTGTCCAGGTCGCCCGAAAAGGGGATGCGCCCGCCCGTAGGCTGGACGGCATGACCACAACGGGGGCATACCGGGAAGCCGCGGGTGCGACCACCCGCGGCTATGGGTGGTGGGAACGGCGGCGCGGTGTCGTTCTGGACGTGGGGCTCGCGCTCCTGTCGGCGCTGGAATGCGCACTGGAAGGGGTGGAATTCGCCGGGGACACCGCGCTGCCGGTGCCGGTCGGCGTGGTGTTCGGGCTGCTCGCGGGGTCCGTGCTGGTGGTGCGGCGGCGCTGGCCGATCGCCGTGGTGCTGGTGTCGATCGCGACGACACCCGCCGAGATGGGCTTCCTGATGGGCCTGGTCGGCCTGTACACGCTGGCCGCCTCCGAGGTGCCGCGGAGGATCACCGCGGTGCTGATGGGGATGTCCTTCGCGGGCACGTTCATCGTCACGTACGTGCGGCTGCGGCAGAGCGTCGCCGAGCAGGCCGATTTCGGGCGCGACGACTGGTACGTACCGCTGCTCTCGCTGTTCATGTCGCTCGGGCTCACCGCGCCGCCCGTGCTGTTCGGCCTCTACATAGGAGCCCGGCGCCGGCTGATGGAGAGCCTGCGGGAGCGGGCGGACTCGCTGGAGCGGGAGCTGTCGCTGCTCGCGGACCGGGCCGAGGAACGGGCCGAGTGGGCGCGTACCGAGGAGCGCACCAGGATCGCCCGTGAGATGCACGACGTGGTCGCCCACCGGGTCAGCCTGATGGTCGTGCACGCCGCCGCTCTCCAGGCCGTCGCGCCGAAGGACCCGGCGAAGGCGGTGCGGAACGCCGCGCTGGTCGGCGACATGGGCCGGCAGGCGCTGACCGAGCTCCGCGAGATGCTCGGGGTGCTGCGCAGCGGGGAGCCCGTGGCGGCCCGGTCCGCGCAGGTGCCGCTCGCCTCGGTCGGCCGGGCGGCCGCGGCCGTGGCCGCCGCCGCGGCGGAGGACGGACCCCGGCTGCACGAGGTGGAGACCCTGGTCGGGGAGTCCAGGGCGGCCGGTATGACCGTCGAGCTCTCGGTGGACGGCGAGGTCCGCCCGTACGCCCCCGAGGTCGAGCAGACCGCGTACCGGGTGGTGCAGGAGGCCCTGACGAACGTGCACAAGCACGCGGCTGGCGCGAAGGCGTGGGTACGGCTCGCGCACCGGGACGCGGAGGTCGCGATGCAGGTGGAGAACGGCCCGTCGGACGCCGCGACGGCGGACGCGGGGCTGCCGAGCGGGGGCAACGGGCTCGTCGGCATGCGGGAGCGGGTGCTGGGGCTCGGCGGCGTCTTCGTCTCCGGCCCGACGGACGCGGGAGGCTTCCGGGTATCGGCCGTCCTGCCGGACCGCGGAGCGGCCTGACGGTACGGGGCGGGCGGCCGGTCCGGCTGGTCCTGGCCGGTCCGGCCCGTCCCCGCCCGGCCCGTCCGGCGGGAACAGGCGGTCGCCGGGCGGACCGGTGCTCAGCCGCTCAGCCGGGGATCAGGCGGTCCGGCTGGATGCCGCCGACCAGGGTCGCCAGCGCCTGGTCGATGTCCGGGCCGAGGTACCAGTCCCCGGTGTGGTCGATGCTGTACACGCGGCCCTCCGTGTCGATCGCGAGGACCGCCTGCCCGTCCCCCTCCTCGCCCAGCGGGCTGACCTCGGTCTCCAGCGCCCGGCCGAGGTCGCCGAGCGTGCGGGCGAGATGCAGGCCGCTCATCGGGTCGATCCGCACCGGGGCCGGTGCGATCTGCCGGCCCGGCGCGGAGGCCGTGATGTGCAGCCCGCCGAACTCCGCCCACGCCTCCACGGCCGCCGGGAAGACCGCGTGCTGATGGCCGGCGGGTGACGCGTGCGAGCGCAGCGCGTCGGCCCACTCCTCGGCCTGCCGGATGTCCCAGCGGCCGGGCTGCCAGCCCGCGGCCCGCAGGGCGGCGTCGACGGCGACGGGGAAGCGGGTCGAGGCATGGCGGTCCCGGCCTGCGGGGCCCGCCTGTTCGGGTAGGTCGGTTCGGTCGTGCATCGGCGCCCGGTCAGCCCTTCTCGGCGGTGGTCGCCGCCCCGGTGGTCGTGAGGTCGACGGGACGGACGCCGAAATGGGCGAGCATCGCCGTACAGGAGCGGCACGGCGGTGCGTAGCTGTCGTGCATCGGGTCGCCGTCCTCACGGATGCGCCGTGCGGTGAGCCGTGAGTGCTTCAGGGCGCGGCGGGCCTCGCCGTTGGTCAGCGGCTTGCGCTGGGCCCGCTTGGAGCGGCCGGCTTCCGCCGCCGTCAGTTGCCGGGAGAGCAGTATCGCCTCGGGGCAGCGGCCGGTGAAGCGTTCGCGCTGGCCGCTGGTGAGGGTGTCGAGGAAGTCCTGGATCAGGGGGTGCAGGACGGGCGGCTGGTCGCCCTTGCCCGCCGTGCAGGTGAGCGTCTCGCCGCGTACGGACAGCGCAGCCGCCACCGCGGGCAGGATGCCGTCGCGGCGGTGCTGCAGACGGGGCGTGTGGCCGGCCCCGGTGCTGCTCCAGCTGAGGCGCGGGTCCCCGGATGTGACTGATTGTGCAGTGTGCATGGTGCTTTCCCTCCCGTGCCCGCAGCGGTAGCTGCGCGATGTGCACGCCCCCGAGTTGCGGTGACAGCCTGCCAAATGTCCCGGCTGGTCGGGAAGCTGGGGCGGGGAAACGCACCTTCGTGTCGCCGCGCGGTGGCAGGAGCGTCGCCCGTCCGTCACACCGCTGTGACGGTTCGTGACGGTCGGGGGAGAGGGTCGCGCAGGGGCGAGACCCGCTCTTGCGCCACCGCATAGGCTGTGCCCGGACCGCCCCCTTGGGCAGGTCGGTCCTCACCAGTCAGACGCAGCAGGGGGCAACCGCCATGACGACAGGTCGGCTCGGTCAGCAAGCCGCGCCACCGAACGCGGCCTACGCCGGGCAGCTCGTGCATTTCCCGGACCCGGTCCGGGCGTCCCGCCACCCCAGAGGTGTGCGCATGGACGAGAACGGCAGCCCGGACTTCGCGCCGTACGCGCGCGCCGCCGCCGAGATCGCCGAGCCCCCGCAGGGCTTCGGCGTCGACGAGCTGCGGCTCACCGACTACGTCTCGGCCAACGCGGCGCTGGCGGCGAGCGGCCACGAACTGTGGGACACGATCCCCGCGGTCGCGACCCCGCACGGCTGGACCTGGCACCACGTTTCCGGCGGCCGGCGCATGGAGCTGGTCCCGGTCGAGGTCAAGGCACTGCTCAGGCACCACGGCGGCCTCGCCGCCACCGCGGTCGACCAGGACAAGCACGGCACCCGCCCGTTGCGGGAGACCCGGCCCGCGCACTTCCGGCTGCCCAAGGGGGCCGTCGCGGTGAGCGAGCAGCAGATCCTGGGCGTCGAGGAGGACCTCGGTTACCGCCTGCCCGGCGCGTACCGCTCCTTCCTGAAGGCGGCGGGCGGTTCGGCCCCGGTCGGCGCGGCGCTCGACGCGGAGCTCGGTCTCCTGGTCGACCAGCCGTTCTTCACGGTGCGTGAAGAGGCCGCGGTGAACGACCTCGTGTACGTCAACAAGTGCCTGCGGGACCACCTCACCAAGGACTACCTGGGCGTCGGCTTCGTCCAGGGCGGCATCCTCGCGGTGAAGGTGAAGGGCAACGGGGTCGGCTCGGTCTGGTTCTGCGCGTACGACGACGCCCGGGACCAGGACGGCTGGAGCGTGCAGGAGCGGGTGGACCGGCTGCTGCTGCCGTGCGGCGGCGACTTCGACGCCTTCCTGCAGCGGCTGGCGGGCAATCCGCCGGAGCTGGAGACCGTGGCGAACCTGATGGTGGACGGCGGCTTCGCGCGGGCCGTCCCGGTGGAGGGGTGAGCGCGATGGTGACCTTTGCACAGGCGCAGGAACGCGCGGACGAGTGGATCAACGGCGACATGCCCGCGTACCAGCACCGCGAGGTGCGGGTACGGGAGTTCGAGCTGGGCTTTGTGGTGTGGGGCGAGGACCGCGCCGAGGGCCCGGTCTCGGACGGCGGCCGGCAGCGGCTGGTGATCGCCCGGGACAGCGGGGAGGCCACCCTGTGGCCGGGACTGCCGGTGGGCGAGGTGATCCGGCGGTACGAGGAGGAGTACGGCGCGCACGACGCGGCGCCGGCCGCTCCGGAGCCGCCGCAGCGCATCGATCTGAATCAGACGTCGTTCCTGCTGAGCCCCCCGGAGTGGCTCCAGGAAGCGGCCGACAAACTGGGCATCCCGGATCATCGGGCGGGCCGGGACGGGGGCGCGCCGCCTCCGGTCCCCTCCGCTCCTCCGGCCCCTGCGGACACTCCGCCGCCCGCCGCCCCCGTCGGGCCCGCGCCCGCGCAGGGTTCGCGGGGCGGGCCGGTCGGGTACGAGCCGACCGCCAACGACGGCGTACCGGCGTCCTCCGTTCCGGTATCCCCGCCGAACGTCCCTGCCGGGTCCACCCCCTGGGCCGGGACCGACACCAACGGGGGTTCCGACGACGGTGCGGTGCCCCTGCCGGCCACGGTGTTCGCACCGCCCCTCTCGGGCGCCGACGACGAAGGCACGCCGCCGCCGGTCGTACCGGCCGACGCACCGACCGCCCTGATGTCCGGCGGCAGCCAACTGCCCGCGACGGCGGTCGTCCCCGGCCTGGAGCCGCGGCGAAGCGGCGCGCCCGCTTCCGGTGAGCCCGCTCCGGGTACTCCGGGCGCTCCGGGCGCTTCCAGCCCCGGTGACATCGCGGACGCGGCCACCAGCAAGGCCGTCGTGCCCCCGCGCGGTGCGCGCGGGGCTGGTTCGGCTCCCCCGCCGCCGCCCGGTGTCCCCGGCACTCCGGGAGCCCGGCCGGGTGCGCCCGTGCCGCCGCCCTCGGGCCCGGGTGCGCCCGGCGCTCCGGCGGGCGGATATCTGCCGACGCAGCTCGTCTCCCAGCAGGGCCCGCCGCCCGGTCCTCCGGGTCCGCCCGGTCCGCCCGGAGTCCCGGGTGCGCAGCAGCAGTCTGCGCCTCCCGGTCCTCCTGGTCCTCCCGGTTCGCCTGGTTCGACGCCTCCGTCGCTCGGTGGTGGGGTGCATCATGCGGCGACGATGCTGGCCGATCCGAGCATGGGCGGTCCGGGGACGCCGCAGCCGCCCGGTCCTCCGGGTCCGCCCGGTCCGCCCGGAGTCCCGGGTGCGCAGCAGCAGTCTGCGCCTCCCGGTCCGCCCGGTTCGCCTGGTTCGACGCCTCCGTCGCTCGGTGGTGGGGTGCATCATGCGGCGACGATGCTGGCCGATCCGAGCACGGGCGGTCCGGGCACGCCGCAGCCGCCCGGTCCTCCCGGCCCGCCCGGTCCTCCCGGAAGGCCGCAGAGCGGCGCCCCCACGCCGCCCCCGGCGTACGGGTATCCGCCGGCGCCGAGCGGTCAGCCGACCGTCGGCCCCGGCTACCAGGCCGTGCTGCGCTACCGCGCGCCCGACGGCAGCGAGCAGCAGCTGATCCGCCGCTCGGCGCCCGGCACCCCGCACCCCGAGTGGCAGATGCTGCATGAGCTGCGGGCCATGAACGTGCCGCCGCAGCAGGTCATCGAGCTGCACACCGAACTGGAGTCGTGCGAGCTGCCCGGCGGGTACTGCGCGCGGATGATCCGGGAGACCTGGCCGCAGGTACGGATCACCAGCGTCGCCCCGTACGGCACCGATCACGCCAGCCGCCAGCAGGGCATGCAGCATCTGCTCACCCATCAGGGCGAGCTGCACCAGGTGGCGGACGGGCCGGCGCGTCCGGCGCCGGTGCGGGCACCGCTGCCGCAGATGCCGCCCGCGGCCCCGGTGCCGCCGGAGGCCGTCGCCCAGGAGCTGCTCCAGGCCTTCGGACCGCAGGGCATCCTCCGCTTCGACCAGCGCGCGGTGTCCCGGCAGGGCGTGCCCGACACCGTGGCGCAGACGCTGGTGTGGGCGGGGCTGCCCGCCGACTTCGGGCCGTTCTTCTGGGCGCAGCCGGGCCACCCGGTGGTGCCGACGCTGGCTGAGCTGGCCGTGCAGCGGCAGGTGCAGGCCGCTCCCGACGCGGGGTCGTACCTCGTCATGGGGTCCGACTTCGGGCGGGCGATCTGTGTCCAGTACGGCACCGCGAACATCGTGGCCGTGCCGGTCGAGGCGGCTTCCCCCGCGGACGGGCACAGTCGGTCGGTGGCGCCGCAGTTCGTGAACACCGGGCTGCCGGAGTTCCAGCGCTCGATGGCGTTGCTCGGCCGGATGTGGCGGCTGCGCTTCGGGCTCAACCCGGAGCAGGCGGGCCGCTGGACGGTCGACTTCCAGGCTCAGCTGGTGGCGCTGGACGCGGCGGCGCTGGCGTCGCCGGAGAGCTGGTGGTCCGTACTCCTTGAGCAGATGTGGGACGGGCTGATCTGACCCGGCAGGCTCTGCGGACGGTGCCCGGCTCCCCGAGAAGGGGGGCCGGGCACCGTGCTGTGTGCGGCCTGTGATGCCTGTCGCTTCCGTCCGGAAAGCCGCTGATCGATTCCGACTTCTGTGTCAATTGCCGCATCCTTGACTTACCGCAGGTGGTCGAAGAGTCGAAAGAGGCTTCAGGGATGAGTTCTGCACCGGTGTCCGCTCATGGCTTTGTCGGCGTACGGGGACGTGGCTACCGTCCGGAGCAGGTGGACCGCACGGTGGCCGCGCTGTCGGCGGAGCGGGACGAGGCGTGGGAACAGGTGGCCCGGCTGACCGCGCTGGCCGAGGAGCTCTCGGCCGAGTCGGTCCGGCTGAACGAGACCGTTGCCCGGCTCGCCCCGCAGGACTACGCGTCGCTCGGTGAGCGCGCCCAGCGGATCCTGGCGCTCGCCGAGGGCGAGTCCGAGGCCGTCCGGGGCGCAGCCCAGGAGGAGGCGCAGGCGCTGCGGGACGCGGCGGACGCGGCGGGCCGGGGGCTCCGTGAGTCGGCGCGCGCGGACGCCGGGGCGATGCGGGCGGCGGCCGAGAAGCACGCCGACGAGACGCTGTCCGCGGCCGGGGGCACCGCCGGGACGACCGTCGCCGAGGCCCGCGAGGAGGCCGCGGAGATGGGGGAACAGGCGGAGTCCGCGATGGCCGAGACGCGTCGCCGCACCGCGAGCGTCCTCGCGCACCAGGAGCAGGAGCACGCCGAGCGGGGGAAGACGGCCGAGCGTGAGGTGGCGGAGGCCGAGGCCGCGCAGGCGGCGCACCACGACGAGCTGACCGGGCGGGCGGAGGCCCGGCTGGCCGAGGCGCGACGGGCGCTGGCGGAGACCGAGGAGGCCGCACGGCACGGCCAGGAGGACGCCGAGGCGCAGGGGGCGGAGCTGATCGCGGCGGCCCGGGTCCGTGAGGAGCGGGTGGCCAGGGAGACGGAGCGGATTCTGCGGGAGCACGAAGAGAGCCGCGAGGAGGTGCAGGCGCACATGGCGCACGTACGGAACTCACTCGCGGCGCTCACCGGCCGGGTGGCCCCGGCGGAGGACTGAGACCCGCCCGCCCGGTCCATCTGCCCGCCGCCCGCCGCCCGCTGCCCGCCGAGAGCCGAGAGCCGAGAGCCGAAAAGCTGCCCGCCGGAAGCCGTCAGCGCCTGGCGGTTGTTGCGCGACCGGGCGGAGGCCGGCGCCGCGCGGGCGCGGCGGCCCGTACGGGGCCGGGCCCTGCCCGCCGGGCAGCCGAACGGCCTTGTCGCGCAGCCGTGTTCAGTTCCGCGTTGCCGGGGGTGCGCCCGCCAGGAGGCATGGCTCCTCGGCCTGGTACAGCCGCCGTGCCTCGGGTGCCGTGTGGCGGGGGAGGACCGTTCCCAGCCAGCCCGCCAGGAATCCGGCCGGGATGGAGACGAGTCCGGTCGTGGTGAACGGGAACCAGTTGAAGTCGTACCCGGGGAAGACCGACGTGGGTGACCCCGAGACCAGATTGGTGCCGGTGATCAGCACCAGGACGGTGAGGGTGCCGACTATCAGGGTGCAGAGCAGTCCCGTACGGGTGAAGCGCCGCCAGAACATGCTGTAGACGAGCGCCGGGGCCAGCGCCGACGCGCCGACGCAGAACGCGAGCGTCGCCAGTGCCTGCACGTTCCAGTGCCTGGCGACGACGGCGAGCGTGGTGGCGAGGAGCCCGACGGCGACCGCCGAGGCCTGTGCCGTACGCATTTCGGACAGACCCGGCAGCGGCTTCCTGTCGGGGTCGCGCACCCCGTGCAGGCCGTGGGCGAAGAGATCGTGCGCGAGGGAGTTCGCGCAGGCCAGAATCATTCCGGCGACCGAGGCGAGCAGGGTCAGGAAGATCGCCGTCGTCATCGTCGTGACCACCAGCGCGCCCAGTTGGCCGCCGCCCGCGACCTCGCCGCTGACCTGGAGGATCGAGCTGTTCCCGGACGCCCCGGCGGCGGTGATGCGGTCATGGCCGACGAGCGCCCCCGCGCCGAAGCCGATCACGACGACGAGGAGGCAGATCGTGGCGACCACCGCGACCGCCCAGGACATCGAGCGGCGGACGGCCTGGGTGGAGCGGCTGCTCGTCATGCGCATGGCCACGTGCGGCAGGCAGGCGGCGCCGAGGACCACGGTCAGTTCGGAGCTGACCATGTCGAGCCCGCTGCCCTCGAACTGGAGCCCCGAGCGCAGATACGCGGCCCCCGCGCCGCTGCTGTACCGGGCGGCCGAGAGCAGGGCGCCGGTGTTCCAGTCGAAACGGTTCATGATCAGCACGGAGATGGTGAACGCGGCGATCAGGAGGACCAGGATCTTCACGATCTGGATCAGCGAGGTGCCCTTCATGCCGCCGATCGCCGCGTAGCCGATCATCAGGATGCCGAGCCCGATGATGGCGCCGGTACGGAATCCCGAACTGTCGAACCCCAGGATGAAGGCGAGCAGGTCGCCGCTGCTGGCGAGCTGGACGACCATCATCGGAACGAGTGCGGCGAGGGTCGTCGCGCAGGCGGTGATGCGGACCGCACGGCCGGGTGCGCGGCGCACGAGCAGGTCGCCCACGGTGAACCCGCCCGCGTTGCGCAGGGGTTCGGCCAGCAGGAACATCAGCAGCACGAGCGAGAGGGTGATGCTCAGGGCGAGGATCATCCCGTCGTAGCCGGTGAGCGCGATGATGCCGGTGGTGCCGAGAACCGTGGCGGCGGAGAGGTAGTCGCCCGCGAGGGCGAGGCCGTTCTGCAGGGGCGAGAGCGTGCGGGAGCCGGTGTAGAACTCGTCGAGGTCGTCGCGGTCCGGACCGGTCATCACGCAGAGGAGCAGGGCGATGGTGGCCACGGCGAGAAAGGCCACCAGGGACATCGACTGCGCGGAGTTGTCGAATCCGTTCACCGGGCCGCTCCCGCTCTTCGGATCCGGGCGGCCAGCGGGTCGACCGTGTGCCGGGCGGTCCGTTCGTACAGGACGATGGCGAGCAGCGTCACCGGGAACTGGCAGAGCCCCAGCGCCAGGCCGACGGTGAGACCGCCGAACAGGGCGCGGTCCATCAGGTCCTTGGCGAATCCGGAGAGCAGCAGGAAGACGACGAAGTAGCCGAGTGCGGTGAGGGTCGTGATGCGCCGCAGGAGCCGGTACGCGGTGCGCAGTCGGCGCAGATCGCCGTGGCGGGCGGGGGCGGCGACGGGTGTGGCGGGCGGGTCCTGCCGCTCCGGAAGCGGCGAGAGGGCCGAACTCTGCCAGGGCAGCAGGTAATCGGGCTGGTGCGGAGGCGGGGGCTGATGCCGCCGGGACGGCTTCGGCAGCCGTTCGGGCCAGGAGGAGTACGGGGAAGGGGGTGGGCTTCCGTACGACATCTGGGTGCTGCTCCTTGCATGGCTCGGGTCCTGGGTTGGACGGCAAGGCAGGAGTGCGGTGGTGCTGTCGGAAGCGCGAACATTACTCGCGGGTATGGGGAGTTGGGGAGACATTGGCCGGAACTCCTCATGGTAATGGCTCAGTTGCATGAGGTGTCGACCGGCGGCGGCCCGGCAGAGGCCCGGCGGAAAGGCATTCGACGGCATCTGTTCATCCGTGGGGCCGGTGGAACCCCGCCGTCCGCCGTCCGCCCTGCCCGGCGCCGGAGCGCGATGCGGGCGCCCGCCGCACGCGGCCATGGTCTGCGGTCCGCCGCCCGGTGCGGGCCGGGCGTACGCCCGCGGTCTACCGGGCCGGGGCGTCGTCGCCGGGCTCCTCGGGGAGGACCGGGAAGCGGCGCGGGGCCACGAAGACCAGTACCAGCAGGGCGAGCGCGGCTGCCCCGGCGGCGCCCAGGTAGACGTGGTCGACGGCGGCGTCGACGGCCCGCCGCAGATAGTCCGTCGCCGCGCCCGAGAGCCTGCCCGGGTCGTCCAGGGCGTGCGATATCGCGTCCAGGTCGTCCGGCAGTCCGGGCACCGGGGCGGCGGCCAGCCGGGAGGCGAGGATCCCGTTGGCGACGGCACCGAAGAGCGCGGCTCCGACGCTCTGGCCGACCTGGCGGCAGAAGAGCACGGAGGCGGTCGTCGTACCGCGCTCGGCCCAGCCGACCGTCGACTGGACCCCGACGATCAGCGGCAGTTGGAACAGCCCGAGCGCCGCGCCGAGCAGCAGCATGATCAGGGCGGGCTGCCAGGGCTCGCCCGGATACGGCAGCAGCGGGAAGGCGAGCAGTATCAGCAGGGCGCAGCTCATGCCGATGATCGCGGTGCGGCGGAAGCCGATGCGGTTGTAGACGCGGTTGGAGAACGCCGCCGACACCGGCCAGCTCAGGGTCATCACGGACAGGACGAATCCGGCGGCGATCGGGCCGAGGCCCAGCACCGACTGGGCGTACGTCGGCAGGAAGACCGTGGGGGCGACCATCAGCAGGCCCATCGCACCCAGCGCCAGATTGACCGAGGCGATGGTCCGCCGCCGCCAGACCCAGCCGGGAATGATCGGCTCCGCGGCCCGCCGCTCGACGACGACGGTCAGCGCGCCGAGCACGACGCTGCCGGCCAGCAGCCCGAGGGACGGGGCGGAGAACCAGGGCCAGGCGACCCCGCCCTGGACGAGCGCGGTCAGCAGCAGGGTGCCGGTGGCGAAGACGGCGAGGGCGCCCGCCCAGTCGATGCGGGGGCGGGGCGCGCCGGCCGCCCGGCGGTTGCGGGACGGCTCGTGGAGGTGGCGTACGACGAGCCAGAGCGCGAGCGCCCCGATCGGAAGATTGATCAGGAAGATCCAGCGCCAGTCCGCGTACACCGCGAAGAGCCCGCCGATCACCGGGCCGGCGACCGCCGACGTGGCCCATACGGTCGACAACTTGGCCTGGATCTTCGGGCGCTCCTTGAGCGGGTAGAGGTCGGCGGCGATCGTCTGCACGGTTCCTTGGAGGGCGCCGCCGCCCAGACCCTGAACGACCCGGAAGGCGATCAGCGCGGCCATGTTCCAGGCGGCGGCGCAGAGCACCGAACCGAACAGGAAGAGGGCTATGCCGGCGATCAGGACCGGCTTGCGGCCGAAGGTGTCGGAGAGCTTTCCGTACACCGGCAGGGAGACCGTCACGGCCAGCAGATAGCCGGAGAACAGCCACGAGAAGACGGAGAAGCCGCCGAGATCGCCGACGATCTGCGGAACGGCGGTGGAGACGATGGTGCCGTCGATGGCCGCCAGGGCCATCCCGAGCATCAGGGCGGCGACCACCGGGCCGCGCCCGCGCGGCGTCGCGGGGGAGGGGGAGGCCGGGCCCACCCCGGAGCCGGACACCGCTTCGGTACTGCCGCCCGCGCCGCTCACGAGATTCCTTCCCCCTGCACGTATTTTCTCGGGACACTGTCTCACCCGGGGGCCGCGGCGGGGAGGGGCCGCTGCCGGCCGACGGCTGCCGCGAGCGCCGCGGACCCCGGCGCGTGCACCTCCGGATGCAGTCCCTGATACGGCCCTCCACCCGGGGTCCGAGACCCCTAGGGGGCGCTCCCTACTTCGGCCCGGGGGCGGTTCCTCCCGGCGGAGGACGTGACGGCGGGGGGCCGTTCCTTAGCGTGTTCCTACACCGCGAAAAACGTCCGGATCCACCGCGAATGCGGCCGGCCGCAGAGGCCGGGGTGGGGAAAACCTCAGCCGAAGACTGCGCTGGGCACCAGTGTGCCGGACCTCCTCGCGACACCAGACTTCTCGCGTACTCCACGACATCCCGAACACTGACCGACATAGGAGAAAAACCGTGACAACGGCTGTAACCATTCCCAGGCACGAGGGCACTGGAGGGCGTACGGCCGTCGCTGCGCGAGCACGACAGGTCGTCAAGGCTTACGGGGCGGGGGAGACTCGGGTCGTCGCGCTCGACCATGTCGACGTGGACATCGCGCGCGGGCAGTTCACCGCGATCATGGGCCCGTCCGGCTCCGGCAAGTCGACCCTGATGCACTGCCTGGCCGGCCTCGACACCGTGACCTCCGGTCAGATCTTCCTCGACGAGACCGAGATCACCGGGCTCAAGGACAAGAAGCTCACCCAGCTCCGCCGCGACCGGATCGGCTTCATCTTCCAGGCGTTCAACCTGCTCCCCACGCTCAACGCGCTGGAGAACATCACGCTGCCGATGGACATCGCGGGCCGCAGGCCCGACGCCGCCTGGCTGCGGCAGGTCGTGGAGACGGTCGGTCTCGCCGAGCGGCTGAAGCACCGGCCCACGGAGCTCTCCGGCGGCCAGCAGCAGCGTGTCGCGGTGGCCAGGGCACTCGCCGCCCGGCCGGAGATCATCTTCGGTGACGAGCCCACCGGAAACCTGGACTCGCGGGCCGGCGCCGAGGTGCTGAGCTTCCTGCGCAGGTCCGTCGACGAGCTGGGCCAGACCATCGTCATGGTCACCCACGACCCGGTCGCCGCCTCCTACGCGGACCGGGTGCTGTACCTCGCCGACGGACGCATCGTCGACGAGATGTACAACCCGACGGCCGATCAGGTCCTCGACCGCATGAAGGACTTCGACTCGCGCGGGCGGACCTCATGACCGTCTGGAAGACATCGAGGCGCAACTTCTTCGCGCACAAGGGACGCATGGCGCTCTCCGCCGTCGCGGTCCTGCTGTCGGTGGCGTTCGTGTGCGGCACGCTCGTCTTCACCGACACCATGAACACCACGTTCGACAAGCTCTTCGCCGCCACGTCGGCCGACGTCACCGTGACCCCGAAGAGCCCCAAGGACAACGACCGGCTTCCGGAGAACGGCAAGCCCGTCACGCTCCCCGCCTCCGCCGTCCAGCAGATCGCCGGGGCCACCGGCGTGAAGGACGCCGAGGGCGCGGTCTCCAGCATGTCCGTCACCGTCGTCGACAGCCACGACAAGAACATGGGCTCGACATCGGGCGGCCCGACGATCGCGGGCAACTGGACGAAGAACTCCCTGCGTTCGATGGAGATCACCTCCGGCCACGCACCGCGCGGCCCGACCGAGGTGATGGTCGACGCCGACACCGCCGACAAGCACCACCTGAAACTCGGTGACGAGCTGCGCACCATCGCCGCGACCGGCGACATCAGGGCGAAGATCAGCGGCATCGCCACCTTCAAGGTCACCAACCCCGGTGCGGCGATCGTCTACTTCGACACCGTCACCGCGCAGACGAAGCTGCTCGGCAAGCGGGACGTCTTCAGCATCGTCTCCGTGACCGCCGAGGAGGGCGTCACCGACCCGCAGCTGAAGCGGAACGTCGCCGCGGCGCTCGGCGACACCTCCGCGTACGAGCTCCGGACCCAGAAGGAGGCCGCGGACAACAGCAAGGACTCGATGGGCTCCTTCCTCGACGTCATGAAGTACGCGATGCTCGGCTTCGCCGGGATCGCCTTCCTCGTCGGCATCTTCCTGATCGTCAACACCTTCTCGATGCTGGTCGCCCAGCGCACCCGCGAGATCGGCCTGATGCGCGCCATCGGCGCCGGCCGCAAGCAGGTCAACCGGTCCGTGCTGATCGAGGCGCTGTTCCTCGGCATCGTCGGCTCCGTACTCGGCGTCGGCGCCGGGGTCGGCCTCGCCGTCGGCCTGATGAAACTCATGGGCGCCGCGGGCATGGACCTGTCCACCAAGGACCTCACGGTCGCCTGGACGACCCCGGTGACCGGCCTCGCGCTCGGCATCGTCGTCACCGTCGTCGCCGCGTACATCCCGGCCCGCCGTGCCGGGAAGATCTCGCCGATGGCCGCCCTGCGCGACTCCGGAACCCCGGCGGACGGCCGCGCGGGCCGGGTCCGGGCCGCGATCGGCCTGGTCCTCACCCTCGCCGGCGGCGCCGCGCTCTACGCCGCGACGCGGGCCGACAAGTCGAGCGAGGGCTCGCTCTACCTGGGTGCGGGCGTGGTGCTCAGCCTGGTCGGCTTCATCGTGATCGGCCCGCTGCTGGCGGGCTTCGTGGTCCGGGTGCTGAGCGCGGTCATGCTGCGGATGTTCGGCCCCGTCGGACGGCTCGCGGAGCGCAACGCCCTGCGCAACCCGCGCCGCACCGGAGCGACCGGCGCCGCCCTGATGATCGGCCTCGCCCTGGTGGCCTGCCTCTCCGTCGTCGGCTCCTCCATGGTCGCCTCGGCCACCGAGGAACTCGACAAGTCGGTCGGCGCCGACTTCATCGTCCAGCCGACCGGTGGCGGCGGCGGGCTGATCGTGGATCAGGCGGCGAAGTCCCTCAGGGCCGTCCCGGGCATCGAGCACTTCACCGACTACAAGCACGTCAGCGCCTCCCTCACCGCCCCCGACGGCACCACCGGGAACGAGGGCCTGACCGCCGTCGACCCCACGTACAAGGACGACGTCCGACGCGAGACGGTCTCCGGGAAGCTGACCGACGCGTACGGCAAGGACGCCATGTCCGTCGGCGAGACGTACGCCACCGAGCACCACATCGAGGTCGGTGACCGGATCACCGTCGCGTTCAAGGGCGGTGAGACGGCGAAGCTGAAGGTCGCCGCCATCACCTCGGACGACGTCAACATCGACAAGGGCGCGATGTACATCAACATCACGACCGCCGAGCGCTACGTCCCCGCCGACGCCCTGCCGGACGACATGATCATGTTCGCGAAGGCCGCGGACGGCAAGGAGAAGGAGGCGTACGCCGCCCTCAAGGACGCGCTCGACGGCTACCCGCAGTACGAGGTGCAGAACCAGGCCGACTTCAAGCAGCAGTTGCAGGACCAGATCGGCCAGCTGCTGAACATCGTCTACGGCCTGCTGGCGCTCGCGATCATCGTTGCGGTGCTGGGTGTGGTGAACACCCTGGCCCTGTCGGTGGTCGAGCGGACCCGTGAGATCGGCCTGATGCGCGCCATCGGCCTCTCCCGCCGCCAGCTGCGCCGGATGATCCGCCTGGAGTCGGTGGTCATCGCGGTCTTCGGCGCCCTGCTCGGCCTCGGCCTGGGCATGGGCTGGGGCACGGCGGCCCAGAAGCTGCTGGCCCTGGAGGGCCTCGGCGTCCTGGAGATCCCGTGGCCGACGATCCTCACGGTCTTCGTCGCCTCGGCCTTCGTCGGACTGTTCGCGGCCCTGGTCCCGGCGTTCCGGGCGGGCAGGATGAACGTCCTGAACGCGATCGCCGCGGACTAGCGGGCACCGGTGCGGCCCGACGGCCGACATAGGATGACCTGATCCGGCCCCGGGGTGTTCCTCCAAACACCCCGGGGCCGGATTCGTGTCCGTACATCCCGGGCCGGATTCGTGTCCGTGGGTGTCTCTCCCGGACACCCCGCAGCCGGATTCGGGTCCGTGCGACCGGGGACGGGCCGCCGGGCGCGCGGCGGACGGATCCGCGTCCGTGCGGTCCGGGGTGCCGTTCCGGACACCGTGGCCTGGACCCTTGCACGAAGCTGCCGTGGCCCGTGCAGCAAGCTGACACGGCCGGGCGCGCCCCCGCGCCCTCCCCGCTGGCATCGTCGTCCTGCCGGGACCCCCCGGCAGGACGCAACAGCCGAAGGGGAAAACGTGCTCAGGTCTTCGCTTTCGCGGCAGTACGCCGGCGCCGCACGCACCGCCGCCGTCACCGGTCTCGCCCTCGTCTCGCTCGCGCTCTCCGCCGGTGCCGCCACCGCCTCGGGAGCGGCCCCCTCGGCTCAGCGGCACGGTCCCGCGCCCGCCGTCCAGACGCTCTGTACATACCTGGAGGCGGTGGTGGACCGGCTCCCCCTGCCCGCCGTACCCGCAGAGGTGTGCACGCTGGTCAACGGCTGGGACTAGACCGCCGTGATGCGGTTTCAGCTGCTAGGGCCGCTGACCCTCACGGACGGCCCCGAGGCCGTCGTGCTCCAGCCGTCGAAGCCGACGATCCTGCTGGCCGCGCTTCTCCTGCACGCCAACGCCGTGGTGTCCGCCGACTACCTCCAGCGGGCCGTGTGGGGAGAGGAGCAGCCGGCCACCGCCAAGGCCGCGCTCCAGACCTGTGTCCTGCGGCTGCGCCGGCTCTTCACCAAGCACGGGGTGACGGAGACCTCGATCGAGGCGGTGCCGGGCGGCTACCGGATCACCGCGGAGCCGCACTCCCTGGACCTGCTCGGCTTCCGGGACCAGGTGCGCCGGGCGCTGGTCCTGTCGGACGATCCGGAGGCGGAGCTCTGCGCGCTCAGGGACGCGCTGTCCCTGTGGCAGGGCTCGCTGCTGGCCAATGTGCGCTCCGACGTGCTGCACCGCGACGAGGTGCCGCGCCTCGCCGAGGAACGGCTGCGCAGCGTGGAGCGGGTCTGCGATCTGCTGCTGGGACTGGGCCGCTACGGAGAGGCCCTCGTCGAACTGTGGACCGCTACGCGCGTATACCCGGGCCATGAGCGGCTCCACGAGCAGCTGATCGAGGCGCTCTACCGGACGGGACGGCAGACCCAGGCCCTCGCGGAGTACCGGAGGATCAAGGAGTTCCTGCTGGACGAGCTGGGTGTCGACCCCTCTCCGGCCCTCCAGCAGCTGGAGCTCGCGATCCTGCGCGGCGAGGACCTGGAGGCGGCCGCCGGCCGGGCCCCGCGACGGCCGGGCGCCGCTCAACTGCCCGGAGCCGCCGCGCGGGTGGTCGAAGGGGAAGTGGTCGCGGCCCGGGGCCCCGGGCCCGCGGAACCGGCCGCGCGCCCGCCGGGGGCGTCCGGCGCCGCGGCCGCGCCGGACGTGACCGTGCCCCCCGTCCCGCCGCCGGTTCCCGCGGTGCCGAACTTCACCGGGCGGGACGCCGAGACCGCCGCCATGGTGGCCCGCCTCACCACCCCCGCCGCGCCCGGCGAGGGCGACCGGCACCCGCTCGCCGTCCTGGTGTCGGGGGCGCCCGGCATCGGCAAATCGGCCCTCGCCCACCACGTCGCGCACCTGGTGCGGGACAGCTTCCCGGCCGGCCGGCGGCTCGTCCGGATGACCCGGCCGGACGGCGGACCCCGGGGCGCCGCCGACGTCGCGGCGGAGGTCTCGGCGGCCCTGTGCCCCGGGCAGGCGGGCGGAAGCACCCTGCTCGTACTCGACGACGTGGTCGACGCCGACCAGGTGCGCCCGCTGCTGCCCGTCGTCGCGCGGGCGCAGGGGGCCGTGATCGTCACCAGCCGGATGGGGCTCGCCGGACTCATCGCCACGCACGGCGGGTGGGTGCACCGGCTCTCCGCGTTCACCGGGGCGGAGTCGTACGCGCTGCTGCTGTCCGTGCTCGGCACCGAACGCGTCGAGGCGGAACCGGACGCCGCACGCCGGCTCGCGGCGCTGTGCGGTCACTTCCCGCTCGCCCTGCGCATCCTGACGGCCCGGTTGCTGACCCGGCCCGGACTGCGGCTCGGGGACGCCGTCGGCTGGCTGGGCGAGGACCCGCTCGCCCGGCTCACCCTCACCGACTCCCCGGGCCTCTCCGTGACGGCCCGCTTCGACGGCGCGCTGAACCGGCTCGGCCCACGGCTCTCCGAGGCGTTCCTGCGCGTCGCGGCGGCACCCGGGGACACCTTCACGGCCCAGGACGTCCCGGCCGCCACCGAAGCGGTACTGGAACAGCTGGCCGACGCCGGACTGCTGGAGGACGGCCCGCCCGGCCCGTACCGCATCCACCGACTGCTCCGCGCCTACGTACGAAGAACCGACCAGGAACGTATCCACCGCACAGAGAAGGTGTGACCCCATGGCCGAGAGTGCCCAGACTGCCGCAACCGCTGCGACCGGGACGTTCGACGCGCTCGCCGCGACCCGGCCCCGCATCCGCCGGGACGTGCTGTTCACCGAGACGCCCGGCGGCGTGCTCTTCCACAACGCCGACGGCGGCTTCCATCTGGCCGGCCGCACCGCCTACCGCTTCGCATCCCTCGTCGTCCCGCACCTCGCCGGTCACCACCGGCTCGCCGATGTCTGCGCGGGCTTCGGACCGGGGCAGCGGGCGATGGCGGCAGAGCTGGTCAAGACGCTGTACGAGCGGGGCTTCGCCCGCGACGTGCCCGAGTCCGGCACCGCGGACCGGCCGGTGCCGGACGAGGTGGCGGAACGGTTCGCGGCACAGATCGCCTACGTCGACCACTACGCCGACGGAGCGCCGGAACGCTTCGCCCGCTTCCGCGCCACCCGTGTCGCCGTGCTCGGGGACGACGAGGTCGCCCGGTGGTGCGCGCTGAGCCTGCTCCGCAACGGATGCGTGCGGATCGGCACGGCCGCGGAGTTCGGCGAGGTCACGGCCGAGGCGGGCCGGACAGCCGCCCGGGTGGACCCCATCGGCGCCGGTACGGAGGCCGGCTGGGAGGCCCTGGGCGGCTACGACGTCGTCGTGGTGACCGGGGCCGGTGCCGGCGCGCGCACCCACCGGCTGCTGGCCGCCGGGGTGCCCGAGGGCCGGACCCTGATCCCCGCCTGGCTGTTCGGCGAGCGTCTGGTCGTTGGCCCGCTCTCCACCGCGTCCTCCACCGGCTGCTGGTCCTGTGCCGTGCTGCGGCTGGGCGGCAACGTGGCCGCCGGGCAGGCCGCCGAGCTCTGGGGCGAGGCGGCGGGCGCCGTCCCGGTGTCCGGGGACGAACTGTCCGGCCCGGTCGCCGCGATGGTGGGCAACCTCCTCGGCTACGAGATCTTCCGCCTCACCACGGGGGCGCTGCCCGCCGAGACGGACGGCCAGGTCCTGGTCCAGGACCTGGCCTCGCTGGACGTCATGTCCGAACCGGTCCAGCCGCACCCCCGCTGCGTCCGCTGTGCCGCCCTGGACGCGCGGGAGCCGGGGGCCGCACCGCCGGACGGACTGGCCCTTCCGGTCACCCCGACCGTGGAGACCGCCCGCGACGCGGAGGCCATGGTCGAGGACCTGAACCGGATCAGCACGGCGCTGGTGCGCCCGTACACCGGGATCTTCAGCCGCTACGACGACGAGGGGCTGACCCAGACCCCGCTGAAGATCAGCCGGGTGGAGGTGGCACTCGGCGCCGGGACGCGGCGCCGGATCGCCGCCTTCGACGTGCACCACCTGGCGGGCGCGCGGATGCGGGCGCTGTACGCGGCGGCGACCGCGTACGTGGAGCACCTGGTGCCCCTCGACACGGCCGCCGAGCCGGCGGCGGACCGGATCCTGGGCCCGGACGCCCTGACGACCGGCGGCGGGAGCGGCGCCCTGCCGGGCGCCTGGACCGTGGCGACCTCGCTGATCGGCAAGGACCGGGTCCGGGTGCCGGCCGCGGCCGTACGGAGCTTCGGGGCGCACAACCGGGACCGGACCCACCTCGCGACGGCCGCGGGTTCGGGCGCGGGCGCGGACGCGCGGGAGGCGGCGGGCGTCGGTCTGATGTCGGCGCTGGCGCACGACGCGCTGCTGCGGGCGGTCCGGGGCACGACCGGGGTGAGCCCGGTCGCCGCCGACGGCGACGACCCGGAGCTGGTGTTCCTGCTGAAGTCCGCGGCCAACCTGGATCTCGCCGTGGAACTGCTGGACCTGGGGGAGGGGGAGCGCACCTCGGCCCAGGTGGTGCTGGCCCGGGAGTCCGACGGCGGGCGGGGCGAGGGCCGCTGGGCGGCCTGCGCGGGGCTGTCGCGCCGGGAGGCGGCCTGCGCCGCGCTGCGGGACCTGCTCGGCCGGGCGCAGCTGGCCGCCGAGGACCCGGGCGCGGACGTCGACCCGGGCGACCCGCTGGTCCGCGACCTCGCCGCCGGGAGCATCGCCGTGACCGGCGCCCCGGTCACGGCGGACGGGCCCGCGACGACGTTCGCGGCGGTCCTCGACCGGCTCCGGCTCGCCGGACGCGACGTGCTGTACGTGGCCACCACCCCGGCCGATCTCGCCGCCGGCGGCATCAGCACCGCCCGGGTGCTGCTCACGGCGGACGGCGAGGGCGGGCCCGATGCCCGTTGAGACCCCGGCCCGCGAACACCGCGCACGGACGGACCCCGCACCGCTGGCGGATTCCGCGCGCACCCTCGCGGCGCTCCTCCAGAACGCGCTGACCCAGCACGGCACCCCGTCCCCGCTGGACGTGGCGCCGCTCGGCGTACGCGACGCCTTCGCGGCCGGCGCGGCCGGTCCGGGAGCCGCGTCCGGTCCGGGAGCCGCGTCCGGGGCCGCCGCCGCGCCCGCCGTGCCGGTCCGGTTCTACGGGCGGCACGTCGTCGTCGGCCCCTTCGCGCCCCCCGGGCCCGTCGGCCGGCGGGTCTGCGCGCACTGTCTCGAACGACGCTGGCAGGCGGTCCGCTCCGTCGCGCTGCGCGAGGCGCTGGAGCTCGGTTCGGGCACCCGGACCGCCGGCGAGTCCCCCTACCTCACCCCGTTCGCCGCCCAGGCGCTCGCGGGAGTCGTCGCCGCCCGGCTCGACGGCGGCGGACCGGACACCGGCGCCCTGCCCACCGTGCACCTGGTGGACCTGGAGACCCTGCTGGTCCGCCACTACCCGCTCGTCCCCGACCCCGAGTGCCCGCGCTGCGGGGTGGTGGAGCCGGACACCGCCGAGGCCGCCGCGCTCACCCTGCGCGCCGCGCCCAAACGCCGGCCGGGCGGCTTCCGGGTCCGGGACATCGAGGAGTACGAGCTGCCCGTCGAGCCGTATGCCAATCCGGTGTGCGGTTCGCTCGGCCCGTCCGTCGTCCAGGACGTCTCCTCCACCTCCACCTCCGCCACCATCGGCTGCTTCTCCATGCGTTCGGGGGAGTACCTGCGCGAGACCTTCTGGGGCGGCCACGCCGACACCTTCGCCGAGAGCATGCGCATCGGGGTGCTCGAAGGTCTGGAGCGGTACGCGGGCATGCGGTCGCGGTCCCGGAAGGCGCGGACGCGGGACTCCCTGAACGCCCTGCGCGCCCGGGGCGAGCACGCGCTCGACCCGCGGGTGTGCGGGCTGTACTCGGACGCCTTCCACCGCGCCAACCCCCGCGTCACCCCGTTCTCCCCGGACCGTGCGATCCCCTGGGTCCAGGGCTGGTCCCTGCGCGAGGGGCGCACGGTCCTGGTGCCCGAGGTCCTCACGTACTACCACGCACCCGGCCTGGAGAACCGCTTCGTCCAGGAGAGCTCCAACGGCTGCGCCTCCGGGGGCTGCCTGGAGGAGGCGGCCTACTTCGGGCTGATGGAGGTCGTCGAGCGCGACGCGTTCCTGCTCGCCTGGTACGGCCGGGCCGCCCTGCCGGAGATCGACCCGCGCACCAGCCGCCGCCCGGCCACCCGCCAGATGGCCGACCGGCTGGAGATGTACGGCTACGAGGCCCGCTTCTTCGACACCCGTATCTCCTTCCCGATCCCGGTCGTCACGGGCGTCGCCGTGCGGACGGACGGCGGCCCCGGTCTGATGTGCTTCGGCGCGGGTGCCGGACTGGACCCCGAGGCGGCCCTGGCCGGCGCGCTGTGCGAGATCGCCACCGACGCGGTGAACCTCCGCCGCCGCACGGAGCGCGACCACGAGCGGCTGCGCGCCATGGCGGACGACTTCCACCGGGTCGAGGCGCTGCACGACCACCCCCTGGCCTACGGCATCCCGGAGATGGGCCGCCACGCGTACTTCCTGCTCGGCGAACCGGGAGCGCCGCGCCCGCCCCTGCGCTCCTTCGACCAGCTGTACGGGGACGGCTCGGTGCTGCCCGTCTCCGACGACCTGCGAGACGACCTGACCCGCTGCGTGGACGCCGTCACCGCGGCCGGATTCGACGTGATCGTCGTCGACCAGACCATGCCCGAACAGCGCGAGCTGGGCCTCACCACGGTCGGCGTCATCGTGCCCGGACTGCTGCCGATCGACTTCGGCTGGACCCGGCAGCGCGCGCTCGGCATGAGCCGGCTGCGCACCGCCCTGCGCGAAGCCGGGCTGCGCGAGAGCGACCTCACCGACGCCGACCTCAACCCCGCCCCGCACCCCTTCCCGTGACCGAGGAGCCCGCCATGGGGTACGCCCATGAATACGCCGCCGCGATCCTTCAGCGCGGCCGGGTCCCGATGGACCCCGCCGACTACGTACCGAACTGGTCGGACGGCCCCCGCAAGGCCAAGTTCTACCCCGGCGTCGACAGCCTCCCGCTGCCCGGCTGCGACTACCCGGCCGACGCGGCACTCGACCGGGGCCTGGCCCAGGAGACCGACGGGGAGGCGGAGTTCGACCTCGCGCTGCTCTCCGGGATGCTCCGTGACTCCTACGGGCTGATCGGCCGCCGCCTGGGCGTCCAGACCAACACCGACCTCAGCGCCCTGCCGCACTACCCGCTCGCCAACTGGTCCCGGGGCTCCGCGTCCGGCGGCGGGCTCTACCCGGTCAGCCTCTACTGGGTGTCCGGGCCGAGCGGCCCCGTGCCGCCGGGGGTGCACTACTACTCCACCCGGCACCACGCGATGCAGCGGCTGCTGACCGGCGATGTGTCGGGCGAGGTGCGGGCGGCGCTCGGAGACGGGGCGCCCGGCCCGCAGACCGATCAGTACCTGGTGCTCGGCATCAAGTACTGGCAGAACGCCTTCAAGTACAACAACTTCTCCTTCCACGCCGTGTCCATGGACCTCGGGGCCTGTGTGCAGACCTGGCGCATGTGGGCCGGCGCCCGGGGACTGGAGGTGGAGCCCGCGCTCTGGTTCGACGAGGAGCGGCTCCAGCGGCTGCTCGGTGTGGACGCGGAGGCGGAGGGCGTCTTCGCCGTCGTACCGCTGAAGTGGGCCGGGGCCGCCGCCCGCACGGCGTCCGCCGCCCCGGTCTCCGTGCGCCACCGGGACCGCGAACGCTCGCGCACGGTCCTCGCCTTCGACGCGCTCCGGCGGATGCAGGCCGTCACCGCCGCCGGCGCCACCGACCGCCCCGACCCGGCGGCGCTCGCCCCGGCCGCCGCGCACCCCGCCGACCGGACCCGCCCCGAGGTGGCGCTCCCCCCGGTTCCGCCGCTGGACACGGACGTACGCACCGCGCTGCGCGCCCGCCGCAGCAGCTTCGGCCGCTTCGACGCCCAGCGCCCGGTCGGCGCCGCGCAGTTGGCTGCCTGCCTGGCGGCCTCCGTGGCCGGATCGCGGATCGGCGGGGACACCGGAGGGCAGCGGCTGGCGAAGCTCTACGCGTTCGTCGGCCATGTCGAGGGGATCGCGCCCGGTGCGTACGAGTACGACCCCGACGCGCACCGCCTGCGGCTGGTGAAGCCGGGCAGGCCGGGCGAGTTCCTGCAGAAGAACTACTTCCTGTCGAACTACAACCTGGAGCAGGCGGGCGCGGTCCTGGTGCCCACCGTGCGCACCGAAGCCGTCCTCGACGCCGTCGGGGACCGCGGATACCGCCTGGTCAACGCCACCGTCGGGGCGATCGCCCAGACCGCCTACACCGCCGCGTCCGCCGTGGGCGTCGGCTGCGGGGTGGCGCTCGGCTTCGACAACATCTCGTACATCGAGGAACTCTCGCTCGCCGGGACGGGCGAAGCGCCGCTGCTGATCATGATGATCGGCAACGAGCGGCCCGCCCCGGCCGACTTCCGGTACGAGATCGCCTGAGCGCCGCCACCTTGGACGACCACCGGAACGAGAAGGGGAGACCCGCCATGACCCCGGACCACCCACCCACCGCCACCGCCACCCGCCCCCGCTTCATGCTGCGGGTCGCCGGGCTGCCGGTCGAGAGCGTCCGGGCCCTGCGCTGCCCGGAGAGCCGCCGCTGGGCCGACGAAGTCCTGTGCGCCACCGAGCGGTCGCGCGCCGACGGCGAGCGGCTCGGCGACCTGATCCACGACCTCATCGGTGGCAGCGACGACGAGGCGCTGCGCCGCACGCTCCTGGGACTGCGCCGCGACGTCTTCAACAACCGGCTGCCGGGCCCCGGGACCGCCGACCGCGCGCTGGCCCTCGTGCGGGACCTCGACGCGGCGGCCGGCGCGGCGCTGGCGGACTGGCTGACCGGCCGGCGCCGACTGGACGAGCACCGGGCGGCGGGCGCCGGCCTGCTCGCCGACGAGACCCGCCGCGCCCGCGGTGTACTGCGCGGGCTGGCGGCCGAGGAGCGGCTGCGCAAGGGGCTGCTGCTGGCGTCCCCGGCGCTGGACGCGCAGCTCGACGCGTACGCGCGCGGCGGTGGCGACGCGCGCCCGGACAAGAAGCGGCGCAAGATCGAGCGCTCGCTGCTCTCGTACCTCTACCGCACGGCGTGCAAGACCAGCCCGTTCTCCACATTCACCGGGGTCGCCCTCGGCACCTTCGGCGAACCCGCCGACGGCCCGGGGCTCCGGGTCCGGGTGGACGACGCCTGGTCCGGGCGGCTGCGGCTCAACGTCGTCGCCGTCGGCAGGCTCGCCGAGGCGGTGATCGCGGACCCGGTCCGCCGCGCCGATCTGCCGGTCGCCCCGGCCTCCGGCTGGAACCGCGACGACGACCGGGTCCGCTATGTGCGCCGCTGGGTCACCCAGGGCGACGAGGACACCGCCGTCACCTTCGACGCGGTGAAGGACCGGCTGTTCTTCCTCCGCCGCAGCGGCACCCTGGAACGCCTCCTCGGCCTGTTCGAGGAGCGCGACACCCTGCGCTACGGGGAGCTGGCCGGCTGGCTCGCCGAGGACCGGGGCGCGGACGAGGAGGAGTGCGCCCACTACCTTCAGGCGCTCCTCGACCTCGGCATGGTGCAGGTCCCCTGCCTGCGGACCGAGGTTCACGACACCGATCCGCTGCGCGCCTTCCAGACCTCGCTGCGCGGCCTGGACCGCCCCTGGGCGGACCGGCTCGCGGACCGGCTCGACGCCCCGGCGTCCTGCGTCGAACGGTTCGCGGACGCCGGCCCGGCCGAACGGCGGGCCCTGATGGAGGAGTTGCGCACCGCGCTGCGCACCGTCCAGGAGGAGGAGCTCGGCGCGGACCGGGCGAGGATCCCGCAGACCCTGCTGTACGAGGACGTGGCGGCCGGGCAGCGCACCGCGCTCTCCGCCCCGGACTGGGAGGCGCTGGCGGCCGGGCCGCTCGGCGCGGTGGAACGCGTGCTGCCCGCCTTCGACCTGACCCTGCCGCAGCGCGTCACGTTCAAGGGGTTCTTCCTCGCCCGGTACGGGCAGGGCGGCCGCTGCGACGACCTGCTGAAGCTGGTCCACGACTTCCACGAGGACTTCTTCGACCAGTACATGTCGTTCACCGCGAAGCGCACCACGTTCGACGCGGACGGGAACTACGTACCGGAGGAGAACTGGCTCGCCCTGCCGCAGCTCAAGGCCCTCGACACGGCCCGGCAGACCTTCGTGGAGCGGATGCGCGCCCTGTGGTCCGCCTGGGAGAAGGGCGGCTGCACCGGCGCCGAGATCCAGGTCGACGAGGAATTCCTCGACGAGGTGGCGTCCGAACTGGACCCGCTGGCGGCCGAGTTCACCCCGCTCGCGCACCATGTGCAGATCGTGGACCGGCCCGTCGACCCGCTGGTCGTCCTCAACCGCTCCTACGGCGGTGTCTCCTTCCCGTTCAGCAGGTTCACGCACCTCTTCGACGGCCTCGACGAGGAACTGCTCGCCGCCACCGCCGGACTCCTCCCCGAGGGCGCCGTCCTCGCCGAGGTCACCGGCGGGCCCGTCACCAGCAACCTCAACCTGCACGGCCGGCTCACCGAGTACGAGATCGTCTGCCCCGGCGAGCGCGGCACCCTGCCCGCCGCCCACCGCATCCCGCTGGACGACCTCCACCTCGCCCACGACCGGGCCTCCGACCGGCTCGTGCTGCGCTCCACCCGGCTGGGCAAGGAGGTGGTGCCCGTCTACCTCGGCTACCTCGTCCCGCTCGCCCTGCCCGAACTGCCCCGCACCCTGCTGCTGCTCTCACCGACCTCCATGTCCCCGCTCAATGTGTGGGGCGGGGTGCCCGAGGGCGCCTCGGACGGCGGCGTCACCCTCAGGCCGCGGGTCCGGCACGGCAGTGTGGTGCTCAGCCGGCGCAGCTGGAGCGCGCCCGCCGCCGTGCTGCCGCTGCGCGGGCCGGGGACCGGCGACGACGCCTGGTTCCTCGGCTGGCACGCGTTCCGCCGCGCCCACGGGCTGCCCGACCGGGTCTTCGCCACCGTCGCCGACAGCGGGGCGCGGGGGGCGACCGGCGCCAAGCCGGGCTACGTCGACTTCGACAGCCCGCTCTCCCTGTCCGCGTTCGAGGCGCTGATCAGGAGTGCCGGGGCCCGGGTCGTGTTCCGGGAAATGCTGCCCGACGAGGACGGGCTGCACACCGTCTCCGGCCGGGGCCGCCATGTCGCCGAACTCGCGGTGGAGACCGCCGCCCCCGTCCGAAGGAGAGACCAGTCATGAGCACAGCACCACCCGCCGGCGCCGCCGAACGGACCCGCCGGGCCGGGGCCTGGCAGGCCACCCACATCTTCTACGCCGCCAACCCCCGGCCGATGCTCACCCATTGCGTCCGCCCCCTGGTGGCGGAGCTGGAGGCCGACGGCCTGCTCGCGGGCTACTTCTTCATCAACTACTGGCTCGAAGGCCCCCATGTGCGGCTGCGGATCAGGCCCGCCGCCCCGGAGGCCGAGGCCGAGGTCCGGCGCCGCACCGAGGCGGCCGTCGACGCGTTCCTGGCCGAACGGCCCGCGCTGTACGAGGTCGACTCCGGGTTCCTCAACGACTTCTACAACACTCTGTTCGACATCGAGTTCCCCGGCGCCGAACGCGGCCACTACATGGACGACCAGGGCCGGATGAACCTGCGCCCCAACAACTCCCGCAGCGACGAACGCTACGAACCGGAGTACGGCAAGTACGGCGGCCCGGCCGGGATCGAGCTCGCCGAATGGCACTTCAGGCACTCCAGCGACCTCGTCATCGACGCCTTCCGGACGAAGAACCTCCATCTGCGGACCGTGCTGCTCGGCACCTCCGCCCAGCTGATGATGGTGATGGCCGCGGCCTTCCTGCCGGACCGGCGGGAGCTCGCGGACTACCTCGACAGCTACTACGAGTTCTGGCACCGGGCCTTCCCCGGGACCGGCTTCATCGGCAGCGACGAGTACGACCGCAACTACGCCTCGATGGCACCCGGCCTGGCCGCCCGCTTCGCCCGGATCCGGGCCGCCGTGGCGGGCGAGGAGGGTGCGGCACGGCTGCCCGGATACCTCGCCGGCTGGGCCGAGCACTGCGCCGAGCTGCGCGACAGAGCCGTCGCGCTGACCCTCAAGGGCGATCTGACCTTCCGCTCCTGGGACGGCGAGCGCGACGAGCTGGTCACCGACCCGGCGGCCGCCCTGCCGCTGCTCCTCTCCCCGTACATGCATATGACCAACAACCGGCTGCACGTGACGATCAGGGACGAGGCGTACCTCTCGCACGTGCTCGGCCGGGCCCTGCGGGAGCCGGGGTGAGCGCCGCCGAGGCCCTCGCCGGGTACCGGCCCGCACTGCGGCCCGGGGTCCTGCTCAGCGACGCGCTGCTGCACGGCGCCGCCACGGTTCATCTGATCAAGGACACCGGCGACGGCAGCTCCTTCAAGGTCGGCCCCAAGGAGCACTTCCTCATCGCCAGGATGGACGGGGAGCGCAGCCTGCGGGAGATCGGCGAGGAGTACGCGCGGGAGTACGGGCGCAGACTGGACGGCGCCCGCTGGCAGCAGATCCTGCGGATGCTCGGTTCCCGCGGCCTGCTGGCCGGGGCGCCGGCCGGCGCACCCGCTGCCACGGCGCCTTCCGCGCCATCTCCCGCGGTGCCTTCCGCCGCGCCCCCCGCCGCGCCCTCCACGGTGCGTTCCGCGTCGTCTCCCGCGCTGCCCGGACGCGGGGTGATGCGCGGCAGCGTCCGGCTGGTCGCCGACGCGGACGCCACCACCGCCCGGCTGCACCGGGCGGTCGGCTTCCTGCTGGCTCCGGGGTGGCTGGTGCCCCTGCTGTGCCTGGTGGCGGCGATGGAGGCGGCCGTCGTACTGAACATCGGTGAACTCCTCGTGAACGCACGGGAGTTGTTCACAAATCCGGTACTCCTGGCCGGCGCCGCCACACTGCTCTGGTTCAGTACCGCCCTGCACGAACTCGCCCACGGACTCGTCGCCCGGCACTACGGCGGTACCGTGGCCGAAATCGGCCTGCGCTGGCGGCTGCCCGTGGTCATCATGTACTGCACGGTCGACAACTACCTCTACCTGGGCTCTCGTTGGCAACGTATCCACACGGCGCTGGCGGGCGCGGTGATGAACCTGCTGTTCCTGCTCCCGTTCTGCGCGCTGTGGCTGTTCGCCCCGCTCGACGCGGCCACGCACGACGCGCTCGGCGCCCTGCTGCTCCTCGGCAGCGTGCAGGCGTTCGCCATGCTCGTCCCCTTCCCGCCGCTGGACGGCTACCGGATCGCGAGCCAGCTGTGCGGGGCCACCGAACTGGCCGCGTCGACCGGCACGTACCTGCGCCTGGCCGCCCGCCGCGACCCGGCGGCGGCCGGATACCCGCGCCGCGCCCGGACCGCCTACCTCGCCTACGGACTGGGCTCGGTGCTGGTGCTCGTACTGATCGCCGGCGCCGTCGTGGCGAGCGCCCACCACCTGCTGACCGTGTGACCACCCACCGCAAGGAGAAGTCCATGACCCCCACCGCCCCGTCCGCCTCCCCGGGGAACCAGGCCGGCCCGGACGGCGGCCCCCCGCCGGCCGCCGTCGTACTCGACGACGTCCACAAGCGGTACGGCGACACGCATGCCGTCGACGGGGTGTCCCTCACCGTGCCGCGCGGCGAGTTCTTCGGGCTGCTCGGCCCCAACGGGGCGGGCAAGACCACCCTGGTGGAGATCATGGAGGGGCAGCGCAGGGCCGACTCCGGGACCGTGACCGTCCTCGGCACCAGCCCCTGGCCGCGCAACGCGGCCCTGCTGCCCCGACTCGGCGTGCAGACCCAGACCTCGGCGTTCTTCGTCCGTCTCACCGCCCGCGAGCACCTGCGCACCATGGCCGCCCTCTACCGGACGGACCGTGCCGCGGCCGAACGCGCGCTGGACTCCGTCGGCCTCACGGAGCAGGGCGACACCCGGG
This sequence comes from Streptomyces sp. NPDC057963, assembly GCF_042887155.1. Taxonomy (NCBI): domain Bacteria; kingdom Bacillati; phylum Actinomycetota; class Actinomycetes; order Kitasatosporales; family Streptomycetaceae; genus Streptomyces; species Streptomyces sp. NPDC057963. The sequence continues at coordinate 120,891 of NZ_JBHVPX010000006.1, read as the reverse complement.
TGGACGACCTCTCCGGCGGCCAGCGCCAGCGGCTCGCCATCGCCTCCGCACTCGTCCACGAACCCGAACTGATCTTCCTGGACGAGCCGACCGCGGCCCTCGACCCGCAGGCCCGCCGGACCCTGTGGCAGGTGCTGCGCGACCTCAAGGGCGCGGGCCGCACCATCATCTACACCACCCACCACCTCGACGAGGCGGAGGCGCTCTGCGACCGCGTCGCCATCATGGTCGGCGGCTCCGTCGCCGCCCTCGACAGCCCCGCCCGCCTGATCGCCGCGGCCGGTCCCAGCACCAGGCTGCTGGTACCCGCCGGCCGCCTGACCGCCGACCAGGCACGGGCCATCGAGGGCGTCGACAACGTCACCGAGGAGCCGGACGCGCTCGTGCTGGAAACCCTCGAATCGGGCAGGGTGCTGGCCGCCGTCGATGCCCTGGCCGGACTCCAGGGCGTGCAGACGCGCACCGCGAGCCTCGAAGACGTGTACCTGACGCTCACCGGAGCCCCCCAGCCGTAAAGGGCCGGACCACCCCCACGCCCGCAGCCCCACCACCCTCGCACCCAGCAGCGATACGGAGACACCCCCCGATGAGCGCATACGCGGCGCTGAGCCAGGCCGGATACCGGGCCTACACGCGCGACAAGACCACCCTCTTCTTCACCTTCGCCTTCCCGCTCATCTTCCTGGTGGTCTTCGGACTGATCTTCCACGGGCAGACGGTCGAGGAGAGCGGCAAGCCGTACATCAACTACATCGCCCCCGGCGTCCTGTCGTGGGGCGTCGGCAACGCGGCCGTGTTCGGAGTCGGATTCGTCCTCATGCAGTGGCGGCGCGACGACATCCTGCGCCTCATCCGGATGACCCCGACGCCGGTCTCCGCCGTCCTCGCCTCCCGCTACGTCCTGGCGCTGGGCATCGGGGCGGTACAGGCCGCGCTCTTCGTCGCCGTGGCCCTGCTGCCCTCGTTCGGCCTCCGGCTGGACGGCCGCTGGCCGCTCGCCCTGCCCGTGCTGGTCATCGGCATCACCGCGTTCCTCGCGCTGGGCGTGATCGTCGGCAGCTACGCGAAGACGCCCGAAGCCGTCGCCGCCGTGGCCAACTGCCTGATGATCCCCATGGCCTTCCTGTCCGGTTCGTTCTTTCCACTGGACGCCATGCCGGCCTGGATGCAGAACCTCTCCCGGGTACTGCCGCTGCGCTACCTCAACGACGGGATCTCCGGAGCCCTGACCGGCGACGGCACCACCGCGGACATCGGCCTGTCCTGCGCGGTGCTCGCCGGCTTCGCCCTCGTCCTCTGCGCGATCGCGCTCAAGACCTTCCGCTGGAGCGACAAATCATGACGACCGCCACCGCCGACCCGCCCGTACGCGGCGAGAGCCCGCTGGAAGCCGCCCGCGCCGGCCTCCAGCACGAACTGACCCTCCGGTACCGCAGGCTGTCCGCACCGGCGGGACTTCCGGCCCCGCTCGTCGTCCCCCTGGGCGCGGCCGACACCCTCGGCTTCGGCCGCCCCGACCCGTACGCCGGAATCCGGCCCGCCGCCAACGTCCAGCTCACGTCCCGCGCCGTGCTCATCGGTCCCTGGGGCGGCGGGCCCGGCGCCGCGGCCTGCGGTCAGTGCCTGGCCATGCGCTGGCAGCGGCTGCGCAGCCGCTCGGAGCGCGAGGCCCTGGAGCTCGGCGGCGCGCCGCACGGCGCCGTCGACTGGCCGGTCCTCACCGACTACGCGGTCGACGCCGTCTGGGCCGTCCACCGCGCCGCACTGGGCGGCGGCCACGACACCCCGGACGCGACCCCCGCCGACCGCGCCCTGCCCCGGGTCACCCGGATCGACCTGGTGACCCTCGCCACCGCGACGTTCCCGCTCCTGCCGGAACCCCTGTGCCCCTCCTGCGTCCAGGAGGTCCCCGACACCGCCGTATCGGCCCGCATGGTCCTGCGCCCCACACCCAAACCGGACCCGGACGGCTACCGGCTGCGCCCCCTCGCCTCCTACCCCCTGCCGACCGCGGCCCTCGCCAACCCGGTGTGCGGCACCCTGGGCTCCGACATCTGGATCAATCCGACGTCCACCACCACGGCACCGGTCGCCGGCACCCATTTCGTACGCGGCTACGCCGGCCTCAACGACGTCACCTGGAGCGGCCAGGCCAACAGCTACGACACCAGCCGCGTCCTCGCCCACCTGGAGGGCCTGGAGCGGTACGCGGGCACCACGCGCAGACGCGGCACCTCGCCCGTCGTCGGCTCCTACACCCAGCTGGCCGACCGGGCGCTCGATCCCGCCGACTGCGGTCTCTACGCCCCCGAGACCTACGCGAGCGACCCCATGGTGTCCCCGTTCGACCCGGACCGCCCCATCCCCTGGGTGTGGGGCCACTCCCTGCGCGACGACCGGCCCGTCCTGGTGCCCGCCAGGCTCGCCCACTACAGCGCCGGGGTCGAGGCCGACAACTTCGTCTTCGAGTGCTCCAACGGCTGCGCCACCGGCGGCAGTCTGGAGGAGGCGATCCTCTTCGGACTCCTCGAAATCATCGAGCGGGACGCCTTTCTCCTGGCCTGGTACGGCCGTGCGCCCCTCGCCGCGATCGATCTCGGGACCTGCCGCTCCCCGGCCGTCCGCACGATGATCGACCGGGCCGAGCTGCACGGCTACGACGTCCATGCCTTCGACACCCGGATGGATCTGGCCGTCCCCGTCGTCACGGCCCTCGCGGTGCGCAGGGACGGCGGGTACGGGACGCTGTCGTTCGCCGCCGCCGCGGGATTCGACCCGGAGAGCACCGTCGAGTCCGCCCTGTCCGAAGTCCTCACGTACATTCCCCACCTGCCCTACCAGGTTGCCGAGCGCCACGGCGAACTCGCCGCCATGGCCCAGGACTTCACCCTCGTGCGGCAGCTGAAGGACCATGCCCAGCTCTACGGGCTGCCCGCGATGACCGAGCACGCCAAGGAGTACCTGGAGCCCGTCGCCGTTCACCCGCTGGCCGGCACCTTCGGCGACTGGGAGCCGCGGCGTCCCCGCACCGGAGACCTGCTGGACGACCTGAACCTGCTGTGCGGCCAGCTCGCCGCCGCCGGGCACGACGTCATCGCGGTCGACCAGACCACTCCCGAGCAGCGCCGGATGGGCCTGCACACCGTCGCCACCGTCGTCCCCGGCTTTCTGCCGCTGGACTTCGGCTGGACCCGGCAGCGCGCCCTGCTGATGCCCCGGCTGCGGACCGCGCTGCGGGCGGCGGGGCGGCGGGACGGCGATCTCCCGGAGTCCGCGATCAAGCGCGTCCCGCACCCGTTTCCGTGACCGGCGCCGAGATGACGGACGTGGGAGCGGCGGACGAGGGCGGGACGGATGTGAGTGCGACGGACGTGGACGGGGCGGACGCGGGCGCGATGGATGTGGATGGGCCGGACGCGGGCGGGGCCGATGCGGGTGCGACGCCCGCGAGCCCCCTTCGCGTGCGTTCCGCGAAGAGGGCTTGTGGACCTGCGCGAGGTGCGACCGGGTCAGGCGCAGCAGGAGGTGGTGCTGGTGGTGCTGGAGCAGGTCGACGTCGAGGAGCAGGACGTCGAACCGGCGAGTACGACCTCCGCCGCGTCCGAGTAGTCCGAGATCTCGAAGGTCTCCGACTCCAGCTCCAGGATCTCGTCGGCGAGGGTGGCGAGCTCGGTCTTGGGGGCCATGGTGTTCTCCCTTGGGTCGTGGGGACCGGCCGGCGAGTCCGGCGCTGTTCCCCTGCGTCGTTGCCATTGCAGCGGGAGCCGCTGTCAGATCGGCCGCGCTTCCGCTGTCAGATCGCTGGCACCCCATGACAGCGGAACGCCGAATTCCTGAAGCCGGTACGGCGCAGGCTCATGGACCGGACCCCACCCGCCCCAGCGGAACGAGGTGAGATGACATGAAGGAGAACCCCACCCCACCCGAACCCCCGCCGCCGGTGCCGCCCCCGGCCGTCCCGCGCGCGGTGCTGCGTCCCGCGGTCGAGCTGTACCTCGACGTGCATGCCCACCCGGAGCTCTCCGGGACGGAGCGGCGCACCGCCGACCGGTTCGCCGCCCGGCTGGAGGCGAGCGGCTGCACGGTCACCCGCAAGGTCGGCGGCGGCCACGGACTCGTGGGCGTCCTGCGCAACGGAGCCGGTCCGACCGTCATGCTCCGCACCGAACTCGACGCGCTCCCGGTCACGGAGCGCACCGGCCTCGCCTACGCGAGCACCGTGCCCGGCGTGATGCACGCCTGCGGCCACGACCTCCATCTCGCCGCGGTCGCCGGAGCGGTGGCCGAACTCTCCCGGACGCGCTCCGGATGGAGCGGCACCGTCCTGGTGGTGGGCCAGCCCGCCGAGGAGACGCTGACCGGGGCGCGGGACATGCTGGCGGACGGGCTGTACGAGCGGTTCGGCACTCCGGACGCGGTCCTCGCCCAGCACAGCTCGCCCGCGCCCGCCGGCACCCTCGCGCACGCCGTGGACTTCCGCATCCCGCTGATGGCGGCCAGCGCGGCGGTGGACGTCACCCTCTACGGCCGCGGCGGTCACGCCGGTACCCCGCACCTCGCCGTCGATCCGGTCCTGGCGGCGGCGGCCACCGTCCTGCGGCTCCAGTCCGTCGTCTCGCGGGAGACCGCGCCGGCCGAGCAGGCGGTGCTGAGCGTCGGAATGCTGCGGGCCGGGGAACGCGGCAACGTCATCCCGGAGACGGCCGAACTGGCCCTGTGCCTGAGGGCGTTGTCCGAGCCGGTGCTCGACCGGATGACGGCCGCCGCGCTGCGGATCGTGACGGCCGAGAGCGCGGCGTCCGGCTGCCCGCGGGAACCGGACTTCGCCGTCACCGCGCGTTCGCCCGCCCTGCTGACCGACGCCGCCGCCACCGCGTCCGTACGCGGGGCCCACGAGGCGCTGTTCGGCCCGGAGCGGGTGGCGGACTGCGGTCCCCTCACGGCGACCGAGGACTTCTCGGCGTTCGGCTCCGGGGGCGTGGCGACGGTGTACTGGATGCTCGGCGTGACCGGGGTACGGCAGTGGCGTGCCGCCCGGGGCGGCGGGCCGCGCGTACCGCCCAACCACGCGCCGGAGTTCGCCCCGGACGTGCGTACCGCCCTGCCCGCCGGGATCGCGGCGATGGCCTCGGCCGCCGGACAGGTGCTGGCCCCGGAAGGGGGCACGCCGTGACCCGCCCCGACAGGGAGGCCGCCCCCGGGCCGGAGGCCGTGCACGCCCCGGGCCATGTCGATGTGGTCGCCGTCCGCCGGGACGGCGCCGCCCCGACCGGCGAGACCACCGTCGTACGCCTGTTGAGTCTGCTCCCCGCCCACTGGGCCTGCACGCCGCGAGCGGTGGGCCCCGACCGGATCGCCCTGCGCATCGCCCTGACCCCTGCCGTCGACGGGCGGGCGGTCCGCCGTGCCGTCTCCAGTGCCCTCGCCGACCGGGCACTGGAGGGCTGGGCGGAGGAGCGGTGAGGGCGCGGGAGCGATGCGGTAGCCGGTCCGGGCGGGCCCGCGCCAGGAGCCCGGGACCGCGAACCGCGCTCAGATCCAGCCGCGCTCCCGGGCCAGCAGCGCCGCCTGGGCGCGGCTCGCCGCGCAGAGCTTCTGCATCAGATCGGCGACGTACCGCCGGTAGGTGCGCACCGAGACGCCCAGCTCCCGGGCGCCCGCCTCGTCCTTGCCCACGGTGCACATCGACACCAGCACCCGCCGCTCGGTCTCCGACAGGCCGTCGTCCGCCGTCCCGGTGTCCTCGCCGCTCGCCTGCGAGAGATCGTCCGCCTGGTCCCAGATCTTCTCGAAGAGGGCGATGATGTTGGAGACCAGACCGCTGCGGTGGGCGAGCAGCGCGCCGCGCGAGGTGTCGCGCGGGTCCAGGGGGACCAGCGCGGCTCTGCGGTCGTACACCAGCAGCCGTTCGGCGGTGTGCGCCGTCACCCGGATCGAGGCCCCGTGCGCGGCCAGCTCCCGCAGATAGGCGGCGGTCGCCGGATCCCGCAGCGCGGCCTGTGCGACGACGTTCCGGATGCGCACACCGCGCCGCAGACAGCGCAGATCCAGCGGGCGCGAGCGGGCGATGTTCTCGGGCGACAGCTTCGTGTACGGCTCCACGGAGAGGATCTCGTCCCGGGCGAAGAAGGCGAGGTCGTCGATCCGGTTGCGGATCTGGGCGAGCCCCTCCAGCTGCTCGATGCCCGGCGGAGGGGGTCTTCGCGCACCCTGCTCCGCGCGTAGACCGTCGATGACATGGCGGGACCGGGTGACACGCTGCAGCTCCTGGTGGAGGGCGTGCAGGCGTAAATCGATCAGCCGGGCCAGCGCGACCTCGGGGTCCGTCGGGAAAATGCGCTGGTCGGGGCCTTCCGGATGGAGCAGCCCGAGCTCCTGGAGGCGGTCGACGCACGAGCGGGCGACCTGCGGGTCGGTGTGCAGCAGGAGGTGCAGGTCGTCGGTGGCGGTGCCGGGGTTGCGCAGGAAGTGCCGGTAGATCTCTTCCTCGGCCTCCGAGACCCCGAATACGGACATCTCGTTGTCGCCCACGTGTGCCCCCGCCTGGTCCATGCGCGGCCGCGCACCTCCGGGGGTCGCCCTTGAGTGCTGGTCGACGGCTGCCGTACTCGCTGCCCGTGCAACTGTCTGTGGAATCTTCGGCCAAAGCGTAGACGCTGGGACCGTTTCTGTGACGATCCCGGACACAACTGTGTGGGATACGGAGATGAACGGTGCGTGGTCCGCGACGAGCGGCGCCGCACGCACGACGGGCGGCGCTGGACGTATGACGGGCGGTGCCGGACGTATGACGGGCGGTGCCGGACGTATGACGGGCGGTGCCGGACGTATGACGGGCCGTGCCGACCGGAACCGGACCGGTCCCGGCAGTGGGTCGGCCCCGGGCGGACCGGCAGTACCGCGCCGTCCACCGTCGGAATCGGGCCATGCGCCGCCCCTCGTCGGAATCGGGCCATGCGCCGTCCACCGCCGGAATCGGGCCGCGCGCCGTCCGCCGCGGGGCGATTGCGCACGCGGCTGCCACGGGGGAGTCGTAGGCTTGAACCCCCGGCCCGTGAGACGTGTCGGGTCCTTCGCGTTGCCCCCTGGCAGCAGCCGGCTGCCAGACCTCGCCCTCGTTACCCGGACGGAAGCCCTTCATGAGCCTGCACGGTCTGCTGGATGTCGTCGTACGTGACCCGGCACTCTCCGAAGCGGTGAAGGCCGCCACCGACGGCCACCGGATGCATGTCGACCTCGTCGGTCCGCCCGCCGCCCGCCCCTTCGCCGTGGCCGCGCTGGCCCGTGAGGCCGGGCGGACCGTGCTCGCCATCACCGCGACCGGCCGGGAGGCCGAAGACCTGGCGGCCGCGCTGCGCACCCTGCTGCCGCCGGACACGATCGCGGAGTTCCCGTCCTGGGAGACCCTGCCGCACGAGCGGCTCTCGCCCCGCTCCGACACCGTGGGCCGCCGCCTCGCCGTGCTGCGGCGCCTGGCGCACCCGCGGACGGACGACCCGGAGACCGGCCCGGTCAAGGTCGTCGTCGCACCGGTCCGCTCCGTGCTCCAGCCGCAGGTCAAGGGGCTCGGCGACCTGGAGCCCGTGGCGCTGCGCATCGGACAGAGCGCCGACCTCGGCAAGACGGTCGAGGCGCTCGCGGCAGCCGCGTACTCCCGGGTCGAACTGGTCGAGAAGCGCGGCGAATTCGCGGTGCGCGGCGGCATCCTGGACGTCTTCCCGCCGACCGAGGAGCACCCCCTTCGGGTGGAATTCTGGGGCGACGACGTCGAGGAGATCCGCTACTTCAAGATCGCCGACCAGCGGTCGCTGGAGATCGCCGAGCACGGGCTGTGGGCGCCGCCCTGCCGTGAGCTGCTGCTGACCGACGAGGTGCGCGAGCGGGCCGCCGCCCTCGCCGAGCTCCACCCGGAGCTGGGCGAACTGCTCGGCAAGATCGCCGAGGGGATCGCGGTGGAGGGCATGGAGTCCCTCGCCCCGGTCCTCGTCGACGACATGGAGCTGCTGCTCGACGTCCTGCCCAAGGGCTCGATGGCGCTGGTCTGCGACCCGGAACGGGTCCGTACCAGGGCGGCCGACCTGGTCGCCACCAGCCAGGAGTTCCTCCAGGCGTCCTGGGCGGCGACGGCCGGTGGCGGCGAGGCCCCGATCGATGTCGGCGCGGCCTCCCTGCGGGGCATCGCGGACGTCCGCGACCGGGCCCGCGAGCTGGAGATGATGTGGTGGTCGGTCTCCCCGTTCGCCGCGGACGACGAGCTCGACGAGGACACCCTCAAGCTCGCGATGCACGCTCCGGAGTCCTACCGGGGCGACACCGCCCGCGCGCTCGCCGACACCAAGGGCTGGATCGCCGACGGCTGGCGCACGGTGTACGTCACCGAGGGCCAGGGGCTCGCCTCCCGTACCGTCGAGGTGCTGAGCGGCGAGGGCATCGCCGCCCGCCTGGACCCCGACCTGGCGGAGATCTCCCCGTCGCTGGTCCACGTCTCCTGCGGCGCGATCGACCAGGGCTTCATCGATCCGGCGCTCGGGCTCGCCGTCCTCACCGAGACGGACCTGACCGGCCAGCGCACCGCCACCAAGGACCTGGGCCGGATGCCGGCCCGCCGCCGCAAGACGATCGACCCGCTGACGCTGGAGACCGGCGACTACATCGTCCACGAACAGCACGGTGTGGGCCGCTACATCGAGATGGTGCAGCGCACCGTGCAGGGCGCCACCCGCGAGTACCTCCTGGTCGAATACGCCCCCGCCAAGCGGGGCCAGCCCGGCGACCGCCTCTACATCCCGACCGACCAGCTGGAACAGGTCACCAAGTACGTCGGCGGCGAGGCGCCCACCCTGCACCGGCTCGGCGGCGCCGACTGGACGAAGACCAAGGCGCGCGCCAAGAAGGCGGTCAAGGAGATCGCCGCCGACCTGATCAAGCTCTACTCGGCGCGGATGGCGGCGCCCGGCCATGTCTTCGGCCCCGACACCCCCTGGCAGCGCGAGCTGGAGGACGCCTTCCCGTACGCGGAGACGCCCGACCAGCTCTCCACCATCGCCGAGGTCAAGGAGGACATGGAGAAGTCCGTCCCGATGGACCGGCTGATCTGCGGCGACGTCGGCTACGGCAAGACGGAGATCGCCGTGCGGGCGGCGTTCAAGGCGGTCCAGGACGGCAAGCAGGTCGCCGTCCTCGTCCCCACGACCCTCCTGGTCCAGCAGCACTACGGTACGTTCACCGAGCGCTACTCCCAATTCCCGGTCAATGTACGGGCGCTCAGCCGCTTCCAGTCCGATTCCGAGTCCAAGTCGACCCTCGAAGGACTCCGCGAAGGCTCCGTCGACCTGGTCATCGGCACCCACCGCCTCTTCTCCTCCGAGACGAGGTTCAAGGACCTGGGCCTGGTCATCGTCGACGAGGAACAGCGCTTCGGCGTCGAGCACAAGGAGCAGCTGAAGAAGCTCCGCGCCAACGTGGACGTCCTCACCATGTCCGCGACGCCCATCCCCCGTACGCTCGAAATGGCCGTGACCGGCATCCGCGAGATGTCGACGATCACCACGCCGCCCGAGGAGCGCCACCCGGTCCTCACCTTCGTCGGCCCCTACGAGGAGAAGCAGATCGGCGCGGCCATCCGCCGTGAACTGCTCCGCGAGGGCCAGGCGTTCTACATCCACAACCGCGTCGAGTCGATCGACCGGGCCGCCGCGCGACTGCGCGAGATCGTCCCCGAGGCGAGGATCGCCACCGCCCACGGCCAGATGTCCGAACAGGCCCTGGAGCAAGTGGTGGTGGACTTCTGGGAGAAGAAGTTCGACGTCCTGGTCTCCACGACGATCGTCGAGTCCGGCATCGACATCTCCAACGCCAACACCCTGATCGTGGAGCGCGGCGACAACTTCGGCCTCTCCCAGCTCCACCAGCTGCGCGGCCGCGTGGGCCGTGGCCGCGAGCGCGGTTACGCGTACTTCCTCTACCCCCCGGAGAAGCCCCTCACCGAGACGGCCCACGAGCGCCTGGCCACGATCGCCCAGCACACCGAGATGGGCGCGGGCATGTACGTGGCGATGAAGGACCTCGAAATCCGCGGCGCCGGAAACCTCCTGGGCGGCGAACAGTCCGGCCACATCGCGGGCGTCGGCTTCGACCTCTACGTACGCATGGTCGGCGAGGCGGTCGCCGACTACCGGGCCTCCCTCGAAGGCGGCGTGGAGGAGGAACCGCCCCTGGAGGTCAAGATCGAGCTCCCGGTCGACGCCCACGTCCCCCACGACTACGCGCCCGGCGAGCGGCTGCGCCTCCAGGCGTACCGCGCCATCGCCTCCGCCAACACCGAGGACGACATCAGGGCGGTCCGCGAGGAACTCACCGACCGCTACGGCAAGCTCCCCGAACCGGTCGAGAACCTGCTCCTGGTCGCGGGCCTGCGCATGCTGGCCCGCGCCTGCGGCGTCGGCGAGATCGTGCTCCAGGGCTCGAACATCCGGTTCGCCCCGGTCGAGCTGCGCGAATCGCAGGAGCTCCGTCTGAAGCGCCTCTACCCGAAGACGGTCATCAAGCCGGCCGTCCACCAGATCCTGGTCCCCCGCCCCACCGCAGGCAGGATCGGCGGCAAGCCGGTGGTCGGCCGTGAACTGCTGGCGTGGACGGGGGAGTTCCTCACGACGATCCTGGGGTCGTAGTCCCTGAGCGTTTCCTGCCCCGGCCCTGTCGGACACCCGACAGGGCCGGGCCCTTTCATGGCGTCCGGGGAGCCACGGGCCTCTTGAAGGCGAGCCGCACGGTCTTGCCGACGACGTGATCATCGACGCCGAAGCCGCGTGAGGCACCAACGGAGGTGCGCCTGCGGGGAAAGTGTCGTTGCTGCGACAGGGACACGGTGGTTCACCGCCTTGCTCGCGGGCCGTAAGGTGATGGTGGCTGTACTGCTATTCACGAAAAGCAGCCAGATTTACGCTGGGGGGCGCACTTGAGTCGCCTACCGTGTGATGCGGCGGGTTGCGCTGCACGAGCGCATCGCGGCCGACCTCAGAGACCAGATCATGGGCGGCGACCTCGCCCCGGGTGCCGGCCTTCCGTCCACCGTGCACCTCAAGGAACGGTTCAACGCCTCGAACGCGACCGTGCAGAAGGCATTGCAACTGCTCAAGGACGAGCAGTTGGTGATCGGCAGGCCGGGCGCCGCGGTGACGGTCCGCGAACACCGGCAGCGAACCGTGCGCCCGGCCTCGTACATGACTCCGGCAGGTTCGGGCGAGCCGTACCGCTGGCTGACAGAAGCGGCCAAGAGCGGCTCCCGCGCGCACAGCACACTCCTTGAGGCCGCCGAGGCCGAGCCGCCGGCAGACATTGCCGAGGCGCTCCGGCTCCCGAAGTCCGGCACCGCACTTCTGCGGCGCCAGCTTCTCGTGATGGACGACGAACCGGTCGAGCTGGTCGCGTCCTACTACCCGCTGGAGATCGCCCGTGGCACGGCGATGACGGAGCGCCGGAAGATCCCCGGCGGCACCCCGACTCTGCTGGCAGAGCTGGGCTACCCGCCGCGGCTCAGCGTGGACCGGGTCTCCGCGCGGGTGCCCACGCAGGACCAGTACCAGGCACTCCGGCTGCCCGGTGACCTGCCGGTGCTCCGTACCCTGCGCGTGGTCTACAGCGACGACGAGCGGCCGATCGAGGCGACGGTCATGGTCAAGGCAGGTCATCTGTATGAGCTTCAGTACGAGTTCACGGCCGAGCGCGAGTGAGAGCCGGCACGGCCGACGCATGTGAAACCGCCCCCTGGCACCCGATAGCCGTCCGTCGGTCTCGGCTGTCCGGAACCTCTGCACGAGGACACCGGCAACGCCGGAGCACGGCGGGTCGGCAGCCGGCTGTGTCCGACAGCTAGCCTGTCGCTTCCTCGTCCATGGTTTCCGAACCTCCTGATTTCTGGATCACTGAGTGATTCACCGCGGTAGGCCGCCCAGCCCGCGCCGGGGCGCGAAGAGTGCGCACTTGCGGAACCAGCAACGCTCCCAAGGTCGCCGCAACAATCAGAGCGCCGCAAGCAAACAGCATCCGGTCCGTACCCCATGCATCGGCGGCCGGCCCCGCGACCAGCAAGCCCAACGGAGCGAACGCGAGCGAACCGAACCAGTCGTACGAGCTGACCCTGGACAGAGCCTCCTCCGGTACTTCCCGCTGAATCGTGGAGGACCACAGCACACCGAAGACATCGGAGGACACTCCCGACCCGAACATCGCCACCGCGATCAGCCACACCGGAGCCCCGAGCCCCAACAGCACAATCGGCACGGCTGACGGCAATGTGGCCAGAACCGCCACCAGGACCGGCCGTTCGACCCGCACCTTGGCCGCCAGGCCCGCGCCCGCGACAGCTCCGAGGGCTTGTGCGGCAACGATCGCCGACCAGGCGCGAGCGCCACCAAGATGGTGCTCGGCTGCCAGCGGACCCAGCACGCCGACGTTGGCGTTCAACGCGGCAACAACGAGGGTGTATTGGCAGACCACAGCCCACAGCCACTGCCGGGAGGAGAACTCCCGCCACCCCTCTCGCAGGTCCGCCCAGCCGGAGGACTGCTTCCGCGGACGTCCACCGATCACCAGCAATGACGTCAGCACCGCACTGATCACGAATGTGAGGGCATTCAACGCCAGCGCCCAGCCGGCGCCCAGCCAAGCCACCGTCACACCCGACAGGGCCAAGCCCAACAGCAACGAGATGTTCGTACCCACACGCAGCAATCCGTTGGCCTGCTGAAGCTGCTCGGCCGGTACCACCAGGGGCACCACGCCGTCCATCGCCGGAGCAAACAGCGCCGTAGCCGTGCCCGCGGCCACAGCCAGCACGCACATCAGCAGCAGCGGGGCATGGCCTGCCAGTACCAGGACCGCCAACCCGCCGTATGCCGCAGCACCGACCACATCGGCCATCGCCATCAGCCGGGAACGTGACATCCGATCCGCGATCACGCCCCCCAACAGGATGAGAGCCAGTTGCGGTACCGCCTGACAAGCCAGGACCAACGACAGCCGCCCCGGACCGGAGCCCGGCAGAGCCAGCACTGCGAACGCCAGCGCCACGCGGGCGAAGCCGTTGCCCAGAACCGAAATGGCGCGCGCGGAAGCAAGAAGGGCGAACTGCCGGCTCCGCCACAACGGCGACCGGTTCACGTCGAGGGACATGGCGGTGGACTCTACGACCCCGCCGCTTCGCCAGACTTCTGATCAGGCCAGCACGGCAACACTGCCGACCAGCGCAAAGAAGGCGTGCGGCCTTCCAACTCCGGCCAGGTACAGACTCCTCGATGGCCTGAACGAGCCTCTCCGCTGATCATTTCTGCCCGTCCTCCGAAGAGAACCACCGTGAGTGACCTCGACCTCTCGCAGCTTTGCGACTGTCAGGGTCGTTCAGCCTGCCGGGAGACGGAGACGGAGACGGGGCCCTTGCTCTTCCTGTTCGGGAAATGCCCGTACTCTCCTTCGCCGCCCGCGCCGAGGCGCCCAGGACGGCGACAAAACATACATGAATGTATGATACATCGACGTAACATACCTGGATGAATGTTAAGTGAGCCGTTCTGCGGTGTCGGTGAACAGGCTGTAGCCCCCCGGCGGTGAACCCGCGGTGGCCCCGGCGCGCTTCGACGGGAAGTGTGATTCAGGCCGCATCCGGCCCGAACCGTAGCCATGAGCATGCCTCCCAGGGGGAGACATCCGTACGATTCCCAAGATCAGCTTTCTCCCCGTCAGGACGGCTTCGAGTGATATCTCCCCGTACGTACCGAGTAATGCTGCCCGCCCTCAGCGTGGCGGCTGTGCTGGCCCTGGCCGGCTGCGGCCCCGAGCAGACGTCCTCCGGGACCGGGCAGAAGGGCGGCGGGTCGCAGGACGGCGGACGGGCCGTCACCGGGTTCGGGGCGAGCCCGCTCGCCAACGCCGACGGTACGAAGCCGGGGCTCGCGCCGCTCACCTCCGAGGCGGACCGGGCGGCCGGCCGGAAGATCATCGAGAAGGTGGCGACGAAGGGGCGGGGCCCGAAGACCGGGTACACGCGCGACAAGTTCGGCTATGCCTGGAAGGACTCGATCGACGGGATACCGCTCGCGCGGAACGGCTGCGACACCCGCAACGACCTCCTCGCCAGGGACGGCAAGGACGTGAAGTTCCGCTCTGGTTCGGACTGCGTGGTCGTGTCGATGACCCTCAAGGACCCGTACACCGGCTCGACCATCGACTGGCGCAAGCAGCAGGCCGCCAAGGTCCAGATCGACCACGTGATGCCGCTGTCGTACGACTGGCAGATGGGCGCCGCCCGCTGGAACGAGACCAAGCGGCAGCAGATCGCCAACGACCCGCTCAATCTCATCCCGGTCGACGGCCCGGCCAACAACGCCAAGCGGGACTCGGGGCCGGCGTCCTGGCTGCCGCCGTACAAGCCGGTCCGCTGCTCGTACGCGGTGCGGTTCGCACAGGTCTCCCTGAAGTACGGACTCCCCGTCACCACCGACGACAAGAAGGCCATGCTGGAGCAGTGCGGCGGCTGACCGGGCGCCGCGGGGCCCAGGGTGAGGGCTGGCGGGTACGGGACGGAGCCGGCCCTCACCGCCCTCGGGTGCGGCGCCGGGTGTGAACGCGCGGACGGAACCCGCCCGTTGCGGGGCGGGTTCCGTGGTGCCGTGCGGGTCAGGAGGGTGAGATCTTCGGCTTCCTCACCGGGAACGGCTTGTTGAACCCGGAGAACTCGACGGTGAGGGGGCGGCCGTCGCCGCGCGCGCCGTCCGTCAGGTGGGCCCGCAGGAGGTAGGGCCGGCCCTCGGTGGCGATGCTCGCCGTCCATGTCCCGCCGTTCGCCCTGCCGCTGACGGTCAGAGCGGGTGCGTCGGTGGTGGCGTCGGGGCCGGGCGTCGTGGCCCTTCCCTTGCGGGCCGTCGCGCTCCTCGGCGCGAGGCGGCCGAGCAGCGTCTCGCGGTCGCAGTAGCGCAGGGCGAACTCCGTGTGGCGGTCGCCGCCGGGGGCCTTCACCCAGCGGCCGGTGAGCTTCTCGATGCCGGCGGCGGTGCTGCCGTTCCCGCGCGGCCCGCCGGGGGAGGCGGCCGTCCTCAGCATCGCGGCGTCGGACCGGGTGTAGACCGTGCCCCCTGTCCGCACCAGCTCAAGGGTGCCGGCCGCGCCCAGGGAGAGCGTGACCGTGCACTCGCCCCTGACGTCCGTGGCGACGTATGCCTCGACCGGGCCCTCGGGGGAGGTCGTCTCCACCGTCATGCGCACCGACTTGGCGCCCCGGGTCGCCGCGAGGGCCTTGTTGACGACCTCGGGGCCGGTCAGCCGGGCAAAGGGAGCGGCGTTCCGCTCGTCGTCGAAGAGCGTGCCGCAGGCCGCCGTGAGGGCGAGGGCCGTCATGGTGCACAGGGCGGCTGCCGCGGTACGGGCGAGTGGGCGCATGGGGGTCGGCTCCGGTCGAAGGGTGGGGGAGGTCAGAGCTTCAGGTCCCACTGGGTGGCGTCGTACGTAAAGCCGGGGTTGACCTCGACCGTGAGGTCCTTGGCGCCCGCGGGGGCGTCGAAGGCGAACTGGACCGTGACCTTCTTGCCCGGCAGAACCGTGCCGCTGAAGCCCTCGCCGACCTTGCCGTCGAAGACCTGCTCGGCCTCCGCGCCCTCCTGGCCGGCGCGGGCCGTGACGTTGACGAGCGCGGCGTCGAACTTCTCCTTGCCCGCGTTCTCGACGACGACGGCCACCCGGTACGCCTTGTTGCCCTTGGTGTGCCCGGCGGCGTACGCGTCCGGGGTGTACGAGGTGGCGTCGCCCACCGTGACCGTCAGGTCGTCGTCGTACACGGCCGAGTCGCCTGCCTCCAGTGCCTTGCCGGTGTCCTTCTTCTTGCCCGCGCCGCCGTCCTTGGCGGAATCGTCGCCGCCGGGCTTCGGCTTCGCGGAGGCCGTGGTGTCCGACACTGCCTTGTCGAGGTCCTTCACCGCGTCGTCCACCACCTTGTACGTGATCACCGCGCCCACCACCGTGAGGATCAGCGAGATCAGGCCGAGGACGGCGCCGAAGGTGGCCATGCCCTTGTTGGTGGCCCCGCCCCGCTTGGCCCGGCCCCGGCCCGCCAGACCCAGGATCAGGGCGATGACGCCGAGGATGCCCGCCAGCCAGAACATGAACGGGATCAGGCCCGACACGGCGCCGATGATGCCCAGAACGAGGGCGGAGATGCCCAGTCCGTTGCGCGCCGGACGGGTGCCCGGCGCTTGGGCGGGGGCGTACGGCGGCTGGGGCTGCGGGGACTGCGGCGGCTGCGTGAACTGGGACATGGCTGTGCCCTCCGGCAAAAGCAGAGACGGGTGGTGAGCGATTCCGTGCGTCGCTCGTGTAGCGATGGGTCAATAACAACAGAGCTTGTGAACCGAGTCAACACTGTTCACGATGGATGGGTTGATGCACGCTGTGAATCGATGTCGCGCAAACAGGATCGGTATGCTCGCCGACACCGCACGAGGGCCAACGCCGCACGAGGGCCAACGCCGCACGAGTGCCGACACCGCACGAGGGCCAAGCACCGCACGAGGGCCGGTGCCGGGACCAGCCAGTGCCGGGACCAGCCAGTGCCAGGACCAGGGAGACAGTCAGTGCCGGAGAACTCGACAGAGGTGACCGCGGCCGGGATCGCCCGGCTCGCGGGCGTGGGACGGGCCGCCGTCAGCAACTGGCGCCGCCGCCACGCCGACTTCCCCAAGCCGGTCGGAGGCACCGAGACGAGCCCGTCCTTCGCGCTGCCCGAGGTCGAGCAGTGGCTGCGCGAGCAGGGCAAGCTCGCCGAGGTCCCCCTCCGCGAACGGGTCTGGCAACAGCTCGCGGGACACCCGGCAGGCGCGGTCCCCGCCCTGGTCCACGTGGGCTGCGCCCTGCTGCTCCGGCGGAACAGCCCCACCGCCTGGCAGGAGATCACCGCGGTGTCGGACGAGGCGATGGCGGGCGTGCTGTCCCTCGCCCTCAACGACCTGCTCGCCGACCGCTTCGGACTCGCCGCGGAAGCCGGAAGGGCCGTTCACGCCCCCGGTCGGGCGGAACTGCTGCCGTCCGTTCCGCTGCTCCGCGGCGCCTCGGAGCTCGCCGCGGAAACAGGGGCCCGGGAGACCTTCGAGTTCCTGCTCGGCCGTCAACTGGACGCCAACCCGCGCCAGTACACACTCACCCCGCCCGGACTCGCCGAGCTGATGGCGGCCCTGGTGGAGACCGGGAAGCGGCCCGCCCGCACCGTCCTCGACCCCGCCGCGGGCACCGGTGCCCTGCTGTGCGCCGTCGACCGCCCGGCCGCCCTGTACGCGCAGGAGGCCGACCCCGACCTCGCCGCGCTCACCGCGCTGCGGCTCGCCCTGCACACCGACGCCGGCAGTGGCCGCGCCGTCGCGGCACGGACCGGCGACACCCTGCGCGCCGACGCCTTCCCGCAGCTCGCCGCCGACGCCGTGCTCTGCCACCCGCCGTTCAACGAACGCAACTGGGGCCACGACGAACTCGCCTACGACCCGCGCTGGGAGTACGGCTTCCCGGCCCGCACCGAGTCCGAACTCGCCTGGGTCCAGCACGCCCTGGCCCATCTGCGCGAGGGCGGTACCGCCGTACTCCTGATGCCCCCGGCCGCCGCCTCGCGCCGTTCCGGCCGCCGGATCCGCGCCGATCTGCTGCGCCGCGGAGCCCTGCGCGCCGTCATCGCGCTCCCGGCCGGCGCCGCACCCCCGTACGGCATCCCGCTCCACCTCTGGGTGCTGCGCAAGCCGGGCAGCGGTCTGCACCCCTCGCCCGAGCTGCTGCTCGTCGACACCGCCGAACCCGTCGATTCCCCCTCGGCGGGCCCGGCGGCCGCCGCCCCGTCCGGCGGGCGCGACCGGCTCGACTGGCAGGCGCTGCGCGGCGCCGTGCTCGATGCCTGGCGGTCGTTCGAGGGCGTGGGCACGGGTGAGGGCAAGGACGCGGGCGAAGGCGCAGGCGCAGGCGAACATGAGGACGCGGGCGCGGGCAGGGGCAGGGGCAAGAGGGCAGGCAGGCCCAGCAGGGCGGAACCGGCCGGGCCCGGCCCGCTCTCCGCGGTCCGTCCGGGCGCCGGGCGCGCCGTCCCCGTCATCGAACTCCTCGACGACGACGTGGACCTGGCCCCCGCCCGCCATCTGCCACCCCCGGCGGCCGCGGGCGGACCGGCCGAGCTGATCCGCGTACGGGAACGGCTGACCGAGACGCTCGGACTCACCGGCACCCTCACCCCGCCGGCCGCGACCCTCTCCGACCCGGCCCACTGGCCGCTCACCACCGTCGGTGAACTCGCCCGCGCCGGCGCACTCCAGCTCCGCACCGGCGGCTCGGGCACCGGCCCGGCCCCCGTCCTCACGGAACACGACGTCCTCGGCTCCACCGCCCCGTCGGGAAGCCTCCCCGCCGACGGCGCCGCCGAGGAGCCCGTCCTCGTCGAACCGGGCGATGTCGTCGTCCCCGTGCTCGGCGGCGGATCCGTCGCCCGCGTCATCGACGACGCCACCGCGGGTGCCGCACTGGGCCGCAACCTCCAGCTGCTGCGCCCCGATCCGGCCGCCCTCGACCCCTGGTTCCTCGCCGGCTTCCTGCGCGGCACCGCTAACAACCGCCAGGCCAGCAGCTACGCCTCCACCGCCACCCGGCTGGACGCCCGCCGTCTCCAACTGCCCCGGCTGCCGCTCGCGGAACAGCGGCGGTACGGGGCACGGTTCCGCGCCCTGGCCGAGTTCGAGGACGCGCTCCGGCTGGCCGGGCGGCTCGGCGGTCAGCTGGTCCAGGGGATGTACGACGGGCTGACGGACGGCACGGTCACGCCGGAGTGAGCCGAACCACAACGGTTCCGTACAACCCGGGGCCAGTTGCCGGTGTCGCCCTTTACGCTCGGTTCTGCGTGCATCGAACGTGTGCGTGGACGTTCAACGACCAGGTCTCCAGGAGCAGCCATGTACGCCCCGGGTCATCCGCCGACGCCGCCGCGCCGGGTTCCCAGCCGGGCCTGGATCGTCTCGATGCGTGTGCTGTTCGCCGTGCTTTCGGTGGGTTCCCTCGGACTGCTGCTGTGGAGCCCGCTGCTCCGTCTCGCGATCGTGCGCCGCCGGGCGTCCGACTGGTGGCTGACCGCGGCCGGCTTCGTGTTCGTCTGCACGCTGTTGCCGATCCTCGGCCGGGACGGCAACGACGACCCCAGCGGCATCGACAACGTCCTCATACCGCTGCTGCTGGTGGTGATGGTGGCCGCTCCCGCGTACTACCTGGTAGGGGACATCCGGCACTACGAACGGCTGACGAGGCAGAACGGCATGGGCGGATACGCCCCCTTGCCACCGGGGTACGGATACGCGGCCACGGTGCCGATGCCCGCGCCCGCGTCCGCGCCCGTCCACGCACCGGCCCAGGCCCCCACACCGGCGCCGGCCCCCATGCCCGCGATCCCCCAGGCCCCCGCGCCCGCACAACAGTCGCCCGTCGCATCACCACAGCAGTACCAGCAGCCCCAGCCGCACCCCTCGGCCCACCCCCAACCACATCCCCAACCACATCCCCAGCCCCACCCCCAACCCGGCCCGCGGCCCCAGCGCATCGACCAGGTCCGCGCCGAACTCGACGAGTTGAGCGACTACCTCCGAGGCGACCACCCCCGCGCCGACCACCTCCCCGCCGACCACCTCCCCGGCGACCACCTCCCCGGCGACCACCTCTGCAAGGAGGAGGGCCGGTGAGCGGACGCCTCATCGGCGGGCGGTACCAGCTGGCGACCATCCTCGGCCAGGGCGGCATGGGCCAGGTCTGGACGGCATACGACCAGCGCCTCGACCGCCGGGTCGCGGTGAAGCTGCTCCGCCCCGACCGGGTCACCGGTCCCCTCGGCAGCGGGGCGGCGGGCGAGCTGCGCCGCCGCTTCGTCCGCGAGTGCCGGGTCACCGCCCAGGTCGACCACCCGGGCCTGGTCACCGTCCACGACGCGGGCAGTGACGGCGACGACCTGTACCTCGTCATGCAGTACGTCGAGGGCGCCGACCTCGCCGACCATCTTGCCGAGCACGACCCGTACCCCTGGCAGTGGTCCGTCGCGGTCGCCGCCCAGCTCTGTGCCGTCCTCGCCGCCGTGCACGCGGTGCCGATCGTCCACCGCGACCTCAAGCCCCGCAATGTGATGGTGCGTCCGGACGGCACCGTCACCGTCCTCGACCTCGGCGTGGCCTCCGTCCTGGACACCGACACCACCCGCCTCACCCACACCGGTTCACCGATCGGCTCCCCGGCCTACATGGCGCCCGAGCAGGCGATGGGCGGTGCCGTCGGCCCGTACACCGATCTGTACGCCCTCGGTGTGCTCCTCCACGAACTCCTCAGCGGTGACGTGCCATTCGCCGGATCGACCGCCCTCGGCGTGCTCCACCGCCACCTCTACGAGCCGCCGCTCCCGGTCCGCCGGATCCGGCCCGACATCCCCGAGCCGCTCGAAGCACTGGTGCTGCGGCTGCTGGCCAAGGACCCGCAGCACCGTCCGGCCGGCGCCCAGGAGGTGTACGAACACCTCGCCCCGCTGCTCCCCTCCCGGGGCAACGGGCTGCCCACCGGGCCGCTCGACCCGACCCGCCCCTTCCTGCGCCCGCACGCCCCGTGGCCCGACCGCGCCACCACACCGCCCCCTCCGGCGGCCCCGCCCGCCCCGGCGGCCGCCCGGCCCGACGTCGCCGCCGCCGTCGACGACGTCAAGAAGCTGCTCGGCGAGGGCCGCATCACCCAGGCCGTGGACATCCTCGGCTCGATCCTCCCGGTCGCGGCCGAACAGCACGGCGAGGACTCCGCCGTGGTCCGCATCCTGCGCAAGCAGTACGCGGCGACACTGATGGACGACGGCCAGTACCGCCGCGCCTTGCCCGAACTGCGCCGCCTCGCCGACGACCGCGCGGCGGAGGCCGGCCCGGCCGACGCCCAGACACTCCAGTTCCGCTACGACGCGGCCCAGTGCCTGGAGCAGCTCGGTGAACCGGCCGCCGCGCTCGCGGAGTACCGCGCGGTTCTCCCGTACTACGAGAACCACCACGCCACGGGCAACGACCCGGCCCGCTCCTTCGAGATCCGCAACCGCATCGGGCACCTGCTGCTCGCGGTCGGCGACCACGTGGCGGCGCGCGTTCAGCTCCAGGGGCTGCTGTACGACACGGAGCGGGCGTACGGACCGCACCACCCGCTGCCGGTGGAGCTGCGCCGCCGGCTCGACCGCCAGGTGGAGGTGCGCGGCGGCTGACAGCGCGCCGTGCCCGGCGCGGGGCGCGACGGGGCGAGCGGGGCGAACCGTCACTCCCGCATGGGCTGCTGGGTAATGGACACGCCAAGCTTCCGCAATGGATTGCCACGGGGACGGCTGCCGGGGCCGGAGGCCGTCCCGGGCATGAGACCGTGATCTGCCGCCGGGGCGGCTGACGACCCGCCTGCCCCGTCGGCCTCACACTTCTTTCGAGCACTGCCGAGGTCTCTGTGCCTTCTCACCGCATGTCCAAGAAGCGCCGCCGGATATCCCTGGCCGTGGCCGGCGCCGCCGTCCTCGCCGGTGGCGCGTTCGCCGCCGAGGCCGCCACCGCCACCACGGTCTCCCGGCCCGCTCCGAAGATCTACACCGGGCATGTCTTCGACACCTGCACCGCGCCGTCGCTGACCACCATGAAGGGCTGGTACAGCTCCTCCGTCTACCACGGTGCCGCCGTGTACGTCGGCGGGAAGAACCGCGGCTGCGCCCAGCCCAACCTCACCGCCTCCTGGGTGAAGTCCGTCAGCGCCGTCGGCTGGAAGCTGGTCCCGCTGTACGTCGGCGCGCAGCCGCCGTGCCAGACCAGCGCCAACCCCGAGAAGATGACCGCCGCCAACGCCACCTCGCTCGCCGTCACCGACGCCAACGACGCCGTGGCGAAGGAGGCCGCCCTCGGCATGAAGCCGGGCAGCCCGGTCTACCTCGACATGGAGTACTTCGACCCGAAGAACACCTCCTGCGTGAACACGGTGCTCGCCTACATCCGGTCGTTCGACAAGACGGTCAAGGCCAAGGGGTACTGGTCCGGCTTCTACGGCTTCAGCAACTCCAGTGCCGCCGTCGTGGCCAACGCCGCGAACCGCACGGACCTGCCGGAGATCCTCTGGTACGCCCGGTACGACGACGTGTACTCCACCACGAAGGGCTTCCCGTACGCCTCGACGCTGTACACCGGCCACCGCCGCGGCCACCAGTACGCCGTCAACAAGAAGGTGACGCACACCGGCGGCACGCTCACGATCGACCGGAACGCCTGGGACGCGCCCGTCGCGATCGTGGGCTAGGTCTTCCGTTTGGATCAGGCCAGACCCCGCGAGCCCGGTGTGATCCGAACGACCCGGCGTGATCCGGACGAGAGGCCCTGGTTCCCGGGGGTCGCGTCCCGTCGCCGCCGCCGCGCTCCCCACACCCCCGCCACGAGCAGGGCGAGCACCGCGCCCGCCCCCACCGTCGCGCCCGCCCGCAGACCCGGGGGCCGGAACGAGCAGTCGACGGAGGCGCCGCGGGCGGGGACCGGTACGGAGAGCAGGCCCAGGTAGCTGTCGGCGGGGCGGCCCTGGCAGCTCCAGCCCGCGATGCGGGGCGCGGCGATCACGACCGTCCCGGTGCTGCCGGGCGGCAGTTCGGCCCGTATGCCGTGGCCGGTGACGTGGACGGCGGTCGCACCGGTGCGCTTCAGACCGGCGACCGCCGAGGCCAGCCGGGTCCGGTCCAGGCAGCCGATCGCCTCGTGCGGCACGGTCCCGGCGCGTACGGCGGTCAGCGTGACCGTCACCGGCGCGCTCCCGCTCTCCGCGCCCAGGCGCTGCATCGGGGCGCGCCGGCCCGGCAGCTGCCCGCGGAACGGAATCTCCGGACCGCTGCCGAGCCGCGCCGAGCCGAACAGGTCGGGCGCCCACAGATACGGCTCGGAGGCCGCCGGGCATTGGGCGGTCAGCGTGTACGTACCGCGCCCCACCCGGTAGTCGTACGCCCCCCGGTCCGCGACCGGGCCGCCCCCCGCCGCGCGCAGCACCGTCGCCGGCACCGTGTAGACCGCCGTACCGAGCAGCCGCTCCTGGTTCCGGAAGGGGGAACGGCCGTACGGCACCGGCGCGTCCGGTCCGCGCACCGTCACCAGTGGCGGCGCCTCCGCACGGCTCACCGTCACCGGCCGGGTGTCGGGGGCATTCCACCCCTGATGGGGATCGCGCGGCATGTGTACCCGCGCGCCGACCGAGAAGACGGCGTCCGTGACGGGGTTGTCGAGGCTCTGCACGGCCCGGCCGTTCGACGTCCACCCGTCGCCCAGCGCACGCAGGGTGCGGGTCAGCACGTCGGGGGTGAGGCTGCTGTAGTACGCGGCGCCCTGCCCGCCCACCAGCAGCGGATCGTTCGCCGTGGTCTGCTCGCGGCCGGGGTCGGTGCGATAGCGCGGCCAGCTGTCGGCGCCCGCGACCGCCGCCGCCTGGGTCCGCTGCCGCTCGCCCCAGGGCGCGTAGTCGTCCAGCCGGTTCAGCCGCTGCCGGTCGGCGTAGGCGGTGGTCGCGGCGGCCTGCCCGGCCTGCGCGCCGACCAGCAGCACGGCAGCCACGACCGCGAACCTCCGGCCGCGGCCGACCAGCAGCAGCGCCCCGACCGCCGCCACCAGCCCGGCCGCGAACAGCGGATACGTCCACGGTGTGACCAGGTCGCTGAAGCCGGCCCCGGCCGCGATCAGCAGCAGCACCGCGCCCCCGCCGAGCAGCGCCCGCCACCCCGGCCAGTCGTACGAGACGGAGATCCAGGCGGCGATCACCACCAGCCCGGCCAGCACGAAGGTCTGCCGGTACGGACTGCCGTTGGGTGTGGCGAAGGCGTGCCAGAGCAGATGCGTGGGCGCCCACTGCAACGACAGCGCGACCCCGGCCACCAGCCCCGCCCACGCCCACCGCTCACGCCGCGGTACGGAGCGCTGGAAGGCCAGCGCACAGGCCAGGAGCAGGGTGCCCGTGCCGAGGAAGAGGGCCGGGGTGAAGAAGCTGTACGTGGCGGGCAGCAGCCGGGCGAACACATCGGGCCAGTGGGCGGGCGCGAACGTCCGGTTCCAGCCCGGGTAGGCGTGCTTCGTCCCCAGGTAGACGGGGATCAGGACGGGCGCCGAGAGACCGATGCCCACCGCGACCGTGGCGACCGCCCGCACCAGCCCCCGGACCACCGCCCGCCGGTCCTCCCGCTCCGTGAGGAGCCGCACCGCGAGCACCAGAGCGGCGCCGAGCGTCGCCATGTAGGCCGTGTAGAAGTTGGCCGCCCACATCACCGCGACGAGCAACGGCGCGGCGATCCGGTGCCGCCCCGTCCGGGCCCATTCCCCGGCCAGGCAGAGCAGCGGCAGCGCGACCAGACCGTCCAGCCACATCGGGTTGTACGACGCCTCGACGACCGACCAGCCGCACAGCGCGTACGAAGCGCCGAGCACCCCCGCCGCCCACCAGCGCCCGCCGCGCAGCGTCAGCAGCAGCAGGGCCATCAGCGCCGCGGCCGACGCCATCTTCAGGAGCGTCACCACATAGACCGCGAGATCCGTCCGGTCGCGCGGGAAGACCCCGACGAGCAGGGCGAACGGGCTGGTCAGATAGGTGCCCAGGTCCGGCAGGAAGCTGGTCCCGTACCCGGACGACCAGTTGAGCAGCACCCCGCCGTCGGCGTTCCCGTGCAGCAGGTCCCACAGCCGGGCGTGGAACGGGACGAACTGATTGCCCAGGTCGTTGACGCTGCGGGTGTGCGGCCCGAACGGGAAGCTGCGCGCCACGGCGTCACCCGCGCAGACGGCGGTCACGGTGAGCAGCGCGGCGAGCGAGCCCGCCCACAGGCGGGGACGGAAGGTCGGCATACGCAGGAATATGCCAGCCTTGAACGCCTGAATCCGCTCCGGAATGGGGCAGTTCACGTGATGGACGCTCATCGGCCATATGGAGCGTCGGATTCCGACACGTGAGCGGGTTGATGTACATGCGTGCTGATCTCGCTGGTGGTGCCTTGTTTCAACGAGGAAGAGATCCTCGAACGCTTCCATGAACGCGTCACGGACGAAATGACGCGCCTCGGACATGAATTCCAGCTGGTGTACGTCGACGACGGCAGCGCGGACCGGACCCTGGTCATCCTTCAGGAACTGGCCGCGGCCGACCCGCGGGCCCGTTATGTCTCCTTCAGCCGCAACTTCGGCAAGGAGGCCGCCATGCTGGCCGGCCTCCGCCACGCCGAGGGGGACGCGGTCGTCATCATGGACGCCGACCTCCAGCACCCGCCGGAGCTCGTGGGCCGCATGCTCGAAGAGCACGCGGACGGCTACGACCAGGTGATCGCACGCCGCACGCGCAAGGGCGACCGGGTCACCCGCACCCTCAGCGCCCGCGCCTACTACTGGCTGATCAACCGCCTGGTGGACGTGGAACTGGTCGACGGCGTCGGCGATTTCAGACTGCTGTCGCGCCGCACCGTCGACGCCGTACTGGAACTCACCGAATACAACAGGTTCTCCAAGGGCCTTTTCGCCTGGGTGGGATTTCGCACCACGACGTTCAGCTACGAGAATGCCGTCCGTGAACAGGGCCGTTCCGCCTGGACCTTCGGAAAGCTGCTGAATTACGGCCTCGACGGCCTTCTCTCCTTCAACAACAAACCGCTGCGCGCGGCGCTCTACCTGGGCATGCTGCTGCTGTCCGTCGCCCTCGCCTATGCCGCGTGGATCGTCGGCGTCGCGCTGGTGCGAGGGGTCGACACCCCCGGTTATGTCACCCTCCTCGTCGTGGTCACGGCACTCGCCGGGGTCCAGATGGTGATGATCGGGGTGGTCGGTGAGTACGTGGGCCGTATCTACTACGAGGTGAAGCGCCGCCCGCACTTCCTGGTGAAGGCCACGAACACCACACCGGCGCCGCGTCGGACACGGGAGCCCCAGGAGTTCGCGAGCCGATGACGGTCACCGCGCAGATGGTCCGATTCGCCCTGGTCGGAGTCGTGAACACCGGTACGTACTACGGCTGTTACCTCGTCCTGCTGACCTGGCTGCCGTACATCGCCGCCCATGTCCTCGCCTTCGCGCTGAGCATGGTCGGCTCCTTCTTCCTGAACTCCCTCTTCACCTACCGGACCCGGCCCACCTGGCGGAAGTTCCTGCTCTTCCCGCTCACCAACGCCGCCAACTTCGCCATCACGACCGGCGGGGTCTATCTGCTGGTCGACCTCGCCGGGTTCAGCAGCCGGTACGCGCCGCTGGTCGCGGCCGCGGCGGCCATCCCGATCACCTTCGTCGTCTCGCGGGCGATCATGCTGCGTCCGGACAGCGGCATCCCGGCGGCCGAACGCGTTTCCTGACCCCCGCGAGGCGCCGTCGCAGGAGCCGTCCCAGGCACCCCGCGAACTGCCGTCGCGGGGAGGGCCGGATGCCTCGCGAACTGCCGTCGCGGGGAGGGCCGGGCGCCCCTGAAGGGGCCCATGTCCCCAACTCCTTCCGAATCGTTGGTCGAACCAGTGGCCCCAACCACATCCACTGCCTAACATCGATCACCGCAAGGTCTTGTGCACTGATGCACAAACTCTCCCCGGGAGGTTCCTTTGCACCGCCGCCGTCGCACCGCGCTCACCGTCTCCGCCGCCCTGCTGGCCGGGGCCCCACTCCTGACCGCCTGCGGCGGCCAGGCCCACCCGGGCGCCGCGGCCCTCGTGGGCGGGGACCGGATCGAGGTGTCGACGCTGCAGGGCCAGGTGGCGGCGGTACGGGACGCCCAGCGCGACTCGAAGGACGCCTCGCAGCTCATCGACAAGTCCGGGCAGCTCAGCCGGGCGAAGCTGCACGGCATGATCTTCGACCGGGTCCTGGACCGGGCCGCGCGGAACGCGCACGTGAGCGTCAGTCGCAACGAGATCCAGCAGATGCGGAAGGCGGCGGCCGCCCAGTCCGGTGGAGAGGCGCAGCTGCGGATGGCGATGCTCCAGCAGAGCTGGGTCGCCCCCGACCAGATCGATGCCGTTCTGCGTGAGCAGGTCCAGCTGACGAAGCTGGCCCAGGCGCTCGGCGCCGACCTGCAGCAGCCCGAGGGGCAGAAGGCCGTCGGCGACGCGCTCGCCAAGGCGTCGAAGGAACTGAAGGTCGACGTCAATCCGCGCTACGGCACTTGGGACGACAAGCAGACCCAGCTCGCCAACTACAAGGCCCCCTGGATCAACCAGGTCACCAAGCCCGCGACGGCGGGCGCCGAGCCCGAGGCCTAGGGTCTTCCGCTCGGATCGGGCCCCGCGAGCCCGGCGTGATCCAAACGACGGGCCCCGAGGGCTGTCCCGTAGAAGACCGCGGAGACGGCGACCGGACCGACCGGAGTAGATTCGAACGGTGAACGCTGAAGATCCCGGCCGTATCGTCCTGCTCACCGTCAGCCACCGCGTCGCGCCGGGACTCCTGTCCTGGCCCGCCTGGCAGGCGCTGCACGCCGCCGACCGGGTGCTCTGCGCGGAGCAGGACAATCCGCAGCTGCCGTACCTGCGTGAGGCGGGTGTCGCCGTCGAGTCCTCCGCGCCCACCGCGCGGGAGCTCGTGGACGCCTGTGCGGGCGGCCGGAGCGTCGTCGTCCTCACCGGCGGCGAGGGCGACCGGCCGCTGACCGACGGGCTCGCGCGGCTCGCCGGGTCGGGGCGGGTGCGGATGCCCGACCTGGAGCTGCTGCCGGGTTCGTACGACCTGCCGGGCGCCCGGCTCCTCGATCTGGTCCAGATCATGGACCGGATCCGGATCGAATGCCCCTGGACCTCGCAGAAGACCCACGAGGGCCTTGCGAAGTACGCCATCGAGGAGGCGTACGAACTCGTCGAGGCGATCGAGGACGGCGACCGCGGCGAGCTGCGCGAAGAGCTCGGAGACGTACTCCTCCAGGTCGTCTTCCACGCCCGGATCGCCGAGGAGGACGGAGAGGAGCCCTTCTCCGTCGACGACGTGGCCGCGACCCTCGTCGAGAAGCTGATCCACCGCCACCCGCACGTCTTCGGGGACGAGACCGCCGAGACCCCGGAGGACGTGCACGCGCACTGGCTGCGGACCAAGGCCGTCGAGAAGCAGCGCGACTCGGTCACCGACGGAGTGCCGCTCGGCCAGCCCGGCCTCGCCCTGGCGGCGAAACTGGCCGGCCGGGTCCGTACCGCGGGGCTCGATGTGGCGCCCCCCACGGGCGACGGCATCGGCTACGAGCTCCTCGCCCTCGCCGTACGCGCCGAACAGGACGGCATCGACCCCGAGGCCGCGCTGCGGGCCGCCGGCCGCGCCTACCGGGACGCCATCCGGGCGGCGGAGGGCAACGGATAACGTCGAGGGGTGAACCACAGCCCCGCCGACCGCCCCGCCGATCAACCCGCGCCCCGCCCGGCCGACCACCCCGCGGACGGCTCCGCCGACCGCCCGGCCTGCCCCGCCGACGAGCCCTCGCACGGCCCGGCCGACCAGCCTGCGCCCCGCCCGGCCGACCAGCCCGCGGACGGCTCCGCCGACGAGCCCTCGCACGGCCCGGCCGACCAGCCTGCGCCGGGCCCCGCCAGCCAGCCCGCGCCCCGCCCGGCCGACCACCCCGCGGACGGCTCCGCCGACCGCCCCGCCTGCCCCGTCGGTGCGCCCGAACTCTTCACCTGGGAGTTCGCCACCGACCCCTACCCGGCCTACGCCTGGCTGCGCGAGCACAGCCCCGTGCACCGCACCGCGCTGCCCAGCGGTGTCGAGGCCTGGCTGGTGACCCGGTACGCGGACGCCCGGCAGGCGCTTGCCGACACCCGGCTCTCCAAGAACCCGGCGCACCACGCCGGGCCGGCGCACGCCAAGGGGAAGACCGGCATCCCGGGCGAGCGCAAGGCGGAGCTGATGACGCATCTGCTCAACATCGACCCGCCCGACCACACCCGGCTGCGCCGCCTCGTCTCCAAGGCGTTCACCCCGCGCAGGGTCGCCGAGTTCGCACCGCGTGTACAGGAACTGACGGACCACCTCATCGACCGCTTCGTCGCGGAGGGGAGGGCGGACCTCATCCACGACTTCGCGTTCCCGCTCCCCATCTACGCGATCTGCGATCTGCTCGGCGTCCCGCGCGAGGACCAGGACGACTTCCGGGACTGGGCGGGCATGATGATCCGGCACGGCGGCGGCCCGCGCGGCGGGGTGGCCAGGTCGGTGAAGAAGATGCGCGGCTATCTCGCCGAACTGATCCACCGCAAGAGGGAGAACCCGGGGGACGATCTGATCTCGGGGCTGATCCGGGCCGGCGACCACGGCGAGCACCTCACCGAGAACGAGGCCGCGGCCATGGCCTTCATCCTCCTCTTCGCCGGATTCGAGACGACGGTGAACCTCATCGGCAACGGGGTGTACGCCCTGCTGCGCAACCCCGGCGAGCGCGAGCGGCTGCAACGCTCCCTCGCCGCGGGGGAGAGCGAGCTGCTGGAGACGGGGATCGAGGAACTGCTGCGGTTCGACGGTCCGGTGGAGCTGGCGACCTGGCGGTTCGCCACCGAGCCGCTGACACTGGGCGGACAGGACATAGCGGCGGGCGACCCCGTACTCGTCGTGCTCGCCGCCGCCGACCGCGACCCGGAACGCTTCGGGGACCCCGACACGCTCGACCTCGCCCGGCGTGACAATCAGCACCTCGGATACGGGCACGGCATCCACTACTGCCTGGGAGCACCGCTCGCCCGGCTGGAGGGACAGACGGCGCTCGCCACGCTTCTGAGGCGCCTCCCTGACCTGCGACTTGCGGTGGAATCTACCGATTTGCGGTGGCGTGGCGGGCTCATCATGCGTGGACTGCGCACGCTGCCGGTGGAGTTCGAGCCGAGGCCCGCGCCGACGCGAGATGACGGACAGTCAACTCTGTGACTTCCACGTGATCTGCGCTGCATCGACTTGTGACACGCGTTCGAGTCCCGCTAGGTTCACCGTTCGACTCACCCGTCACTTGTCAGTCACACGGAAGGCATCCCCATGGGCTCCGCGAACGGCAGACACCGTCGCCCTCGTCAGGCACCCGCCATCGTCGTCGCCGCGGGCGTGACCGGATCGGCCATCGCCATCCCGCTGCTCGGCGCGGGCGGCGCGCACGCGGCCGACGCCAAGACCTGGGACCGGGTGGCCGAGTGCGAGAGCGGCGGCATGTGGAGCGCCGACCTCGGCAACGGCCTCTACGGCGGCCTGCAGTTCTCGCAGGAGACCTGGAAGGCGTACGGCGGCGAGTCGTACGCCGCCCGTGCCGACCTCGCCAGCCGCTCGCAGCAGATAGCCGTGGCCGAGAAGGTCCTGGAGAACCGGGGGCCGAAGGCCTGGCCCAGTTGTGCGGTCATCTCCGGCCTCGCGGAGGACGGGACGCTGCCGGGCGTCGATCCCGGGGTCGCGCCCCCCGCCGAGCCGACACGGAGCACGGAGCCGGCTGACGGCGCGTCGACGCCCCCGTCCGGGGACGCCACGCCGTCGGACGCCGCCCCGGACGCCGCCTCGGGCGGTACGGGCGGTAGGGGCAGCGCGGACCGTTCGAAGGGGGCGGGCGCCGCCCACGGGCCGGCGGGCAGGGCCGAGCCGTCCCGGACGTCTTCTGACGCCCCGTCCTCCGGTGCGCCCGACGCCTCGGACCCGACCGGCTCGGCCGACTCGACCGGCGGCACGAGTGGCAAGCACCGCGGCGCACCGGCCCCCGAGGAGGGCCGGAACGCGAACGGCGGCGTCGACCGCGAGTCGGGCCGGCATGCCTCCCGCGGTGACGGTGACGCGCGCGACGCGGGCGCGTCGACCGCCGACGGCACGTACACCGTCCGCTCCGGCGACAACCTCTGGGCGATTGCTGACGCACAGAAGGTCCCCGGCGGCTGGCCCGCGCTGTACGAGGTCAACAAGGATGCCGTCGGATCCGACCCGGACCTCATCCTCCCCGGCCAGAGCCTCGATCTCGACGTGAAGGCCGAGTGAGAGCGGTCTGATAATCGGCTGAAAGAGCCTCAAAATCTGGGGTAGTTCAGAGACCTATGTCCGCTTATGCGTAAGTGAGACATGGGTCTCTTTGCGTCAACTGGCGTGTCGCGCCCGGGGAGCCCTTCCGTATCGCCTCCCACCTGCGAAAACGACGGTTCCTCAGATGCAAGTAAGGGCTGATTGTCCGATGTGTCCATCTTTGAATGTAGGGGTTGCGTATGTTTACGGTCGGAACCGCTCGCACCGCGGGCCCCGTCGATCGTCACGCCGAATCCTGCCGTCGGTCGAAGGGAACAGACGCGTAAAGCGCCGTAGGCAGGAGCGGGGGACCCAGGTAAGCGCCGGGCCCGATCGTCGAAGGACGCATCAGGACCGGCTTGGGGTGAAGTCGCGTGCTAGGACGTGCGACCGGGCAACTCACTTGGCCCGAACCCGACAGCTCACCTCGTAGGCGTCGGTGAGGGGAAGTTCCATGCTGTTTTCCGGCAAGGGCAAGCACCGCCGCCCGTCCAAGGCCGTCCGCGTCGCCACGCTCGCCGGTGTCGCCGGTACCGCCGTCGTCGTTCCGCTGATGGGTGCGACCGGCGCCTCCGCCGCCTCCGTCGCCACCTGGGACGCCGTCGCCCAGTGCGAGTCCGGTGGCAACTGGTCCATCAACACCGGCAACGGCTACTACGGCGGCCTGCAGTTCTCGCAGTCCAGCTGGGCCGCCGCCGGCGGCACGCAGTACGCCCCCCGCGCCGACCTGGCCACCAAGGCCCAGCAGATCGCCACCGCCGAGCGGCTGCTCGACATGCAGGGTCCGGGGGCCTGGGGCTGCGCCGGCGCCGGCAACCTGACCAACGACGGTGTCAACCCGGGCGTCGACACCGGCTCCTCCTCGAAGTCCAGCTCCAGCTCCAGCGCCACCGGGCAGCAGAGCGCCCCGGCCGCGCCGAAGCAGCAGTCGCGGCCGGTCCAGCAGGCCCAGCCGAAGAAGGCCGAGCGCACCGAGGCCCCCGCCGCCTCCCGCTCGGACCGCTCCGCCGCCCCGCAGGCCGAGTCGAAGAAGACCGTCACCACCCCGACCGGCGAGAAGGTCAAGAAGGGTGACGGCGAGTACAAGGTCGTCTCCGGCGACTCCCTGAGCGAGATCGCCGCCGAGCACCAGGTCGAGGGCGGCTGGCACCAGCTGTTCGAGCTGAACAAGGACATCGTCAAGGACGCCGACCTGATCTACCCGGGTCAGCAGCTGCACCTGACCAAGTAGTCCAGGCTCTCTCCTCCCTGAGCACCCCGGCCCGGCGCGCATTCCCCCGTACGCGCCGGGCCGGGGTTTCCCGTGTCGCGCACCACCACCGCGAGGTGCCGGCGCCGCCACGCGCCGCCTCCGCGAGGCGCGCCACCTCTGGGTGATCGTTCAACTGTTGTAGTTACTGACCAGTAAAATTCTGACTGTTTGTCTGCTTACGCGCGCCCTTGGGTCCTTTTTCGTCCCAGGGGACGGGCGGTCGTCGGGCTGAGCGGGCCGGGCCGGTTAGGCTCTTGTCGCAAGGCCAAAGTGACCCTGCACAACCAGTGTCATATCCCAGAAGGAGATGCCTCGTGCCGTCCATCGACGTCGTCGTAGCCCGGGAAATCCTCGACTCCCGGGGGAACCCCACGGTCGAGGTCGAGGTTGGCCTCGACGACGGCAGCACGGGCCGTGCTGCCGTCCCGTCCGGCGCCTCCACCGGTGCGTTCGAGGCCATTGAGCTTCGCGACGGTGACCCCAACCGCTACCAGGGCAAGGGCGTCGAGAAGGCCGTCCTCGCCGTGATCGAGCAGATCGGCCCGGAGCTCGTCGGCTACGACGCGACCGAGCAGCGGCTGATCGACCAGGCGATGTTCGACCTGGACGCCACCGAGAACAAGGGCTCGCTCGGCGCCAACGCCATCCTCGGTGTCTCGCTGGCCGTCGCCCACGCCGCCTCCGAGGCCTCGGACCTGCCGCTCTTCCGCTACCTCGGCGGCCCGAACGCGCACCTGCTGCCCGTTCCGATGATGAACATCCTCAACGGTGGGTCGCACGCCGACTCCAACGTGGACATCCAGGAGTTCATGATCGCCCCGATCGGCGCGGAGTCCTTCTCCGAGGCCCTGCGCTGGGGTGCCGAGGTCTACCACACGCTGAAGAAGGTCCTGAAGACCAAGGGGCTTTCGACCGGTCTCGGCGACGAGGGCGGCTTCGCGCCGAACCTGGAGTCGAACCGCGCCGCCCTCGACCTCATCGTCGAGGCCATCAAGGAAGCCGGCTACATCCCGGGCAAGGACATCGCGCTCGCACTCGACGTCGCCGCGTCCGAGTTCTACAAGGACGGCACGTACGAGTTCGAGGGCAAGTCCCGCTCGGCCGCCGAGATGACCGAGTACTACGAGGAGCTCGTCTCCGCGTACCCGCTGGTCTCCATCGAGGACCCGCTGTACGAGGACGACTGGGCCGGCTGGAAGGTCATCACCGACAAGCTCGGCGCCAAGGTGCAGATCGTGGGCGACGACCTGTTCGTCACCAACCCGGAGCGTCTGGCCCGCGGCATCGAGGAGGGCTCCGCCAACGCCCTGCTCGTCAAGGTCAACCAGATCGGTTCGCTGACCGAGACCCTGGACGCCGTCGAGCTTGCCCAGCGCAACGGCTTCAAGTGCATGATGTCCCACCGCTCCGGCGAGACCGAGGACGTCACCATCGCCGACCTCGCCGTCGCGGTGAACTGCGGCCAGATCAAGACCGGCGCCCCGGCCCGCTCGGACCGTGTCGCCAAGTACAACCAGCTGCTGCGCATCGAGGAGATCCTCGACGACGCCGCGGTGTACGCGGGCCGCTCCGCGTTCCCCCGGTTCCGCTCCGCGAACTGACGAGCACGGCGCTCCGCGAACCGGCGGGCACGGCGCCCTGTGAACTGAGCACAGGCCCGTCAGGGGCCAAAGGCACCGGCCTCCGTCCGTCCCCGCACTCGGTCCCGTACCGTGTGCGGGGACGGACGTGCGTAATGGGGAGGCGGAGACATGGCCGCGAAGGACCGGGACCGGTTCTCCACCGCGACCCGGCTGCGGCTGCTCGGTGAGCAGACCGCGGCCCGCGTCTACCGCTCGCAGACCCGCCGTCAGGCCCGCCGCTCCCGGCTCACCGGCCGGGCGGCCTTCCTCGCCCTCGTCGTCTGCTCCCTGGTGGTCGCGCTTGCGTACCCGATGCGTCAGTACGTCTCGCAGCGGGACGAGATCGCCGACCAGGAGCGCCTGGCGCGGGAGGCCCGGACCCGCACCGAGGAGCTGCGCGACGAGAAGGCGCGCCTCCAGGACGACGCCTACATCAGGCAGCTGGCCCGCAAGCACCTGCACTACCTTCTTCCCGGGGAGACCGGTTACACCGTGATCGACCCCGACGCGGTCAAGGAGCGCAACGGCGACACGGACGGGTCCGGCCGGCCGTGGCACTCCAACCTCTGGGACGGCGTCGACAGCGCCGACCGCGACTGAACCCCTTCTCATCCCTCTGCAGAACCGCAGTTCGAGCAGCCCGATCAGAACCTAGGCAGGCATGGAAACCCCCCCTCCGCAGACCGAGTCCACCGCGCCCACCGAGGCGGACATCGCCGCGTTCCAGCAGCAGCTGGGCCGCCCGCCGCGCGGGCTGCGCGCGATCGCGCACCGCTGCCCGTGCGGCAACCCGGACGTGGTCGAGACCCAGCCCCGGCTGGAGGACGGTACGCCGTTCCCGACGACGTACTACCTGACGTGCCCGCGTGCCGCGTCCGCGATCGGCACGCTGGAGGCGAACGGCGTCATGAAGGAGATGACCGAGCGCCTCGGCACCGACCCGGAGCTGGCCGCCGCGTACCGGGCCGCGCACGAGGACTACCTTGCCCGGCGCGACGCCATCGAGGTGCTGGAGGGCTTCCCGAGCGCGGGCGGCATGCCGGACCGGGTGAAGTGCCTGCATGTGCTGGTCGGGCACTCGCTGGCCGCCGGGCCCGGGGTGAACCCGCTGGGCGACGAGGCGATCGCGATGCTGCCGGAGTGGTGGCGCAAGGGGCCGTGCGTCTCGCCGTGCGGCGTGCCGGAGGAGAAGAACGGCTGGACCGTCAAGGAGTCGGAGGGCGGGCACTTCGCGTTCCGGCCGGCCGATGGCGCGCCGGACGAGGGCTGACCGTTCTGCGGGGGCTCGCGCCCCCGGACCCCCGCTCCTCGATCGCCGGAGGGGCGTGATTGGGGGCTGCGCCCCCGGACTAGGAGCACCCATGACCCGCGTGGCCGCCATCGACTGCGGTACCAACTCCATCCGCCTGCTCGTCGCCGACGCGGACCCGTCCACCGGTGAGTTCGCCGAGCTCGACCGGCGGATGGAGATCGTCCGCCTCGGCCAGGGCGTCGACCGCACCGGCCGGCTCGCGCCCGAGGCCCTGGAGCGGACGTTCGCCGCCTGCCGCCAGTACGCGGAGGTGATCAAGGAGCACGGGGCGCAGAGGATCCGCTTCGTCGCCACCTCCGCCTCCCGTGACGCGGAGAACAGGGACGAGTTCGTCCGCGGGGTGCTGGACATCCTGGGTGTCGAGCCCGAGGTGATCAGCGGCGACCAGGAGGCGGAGTTCTCCTTCACCGGCGCCACCAAGGAGCTCGCGGGCCGCGACCACCTCGCGAAGCCGTATCTCGTCGTGGACATCGGCGGCGGCTCCACCGAGTTCGTCGTCGGCGACGACCACGTGCGGGCCGCGCGCTCCGTGGACATGGGGTGCGTCCGGATGACCGAGCGGCACCTCGTGCGCGACGGTGTCGTGAGCGATCCGCCGGCCCCGGAGCGGATCGCCGCGATCCGCTCCGACATCGACGCGGCCCTCGACCTCGCCGAGGAGAGCGTCCCGCTCACCGGCGCCGCCACCCTCGTCGGCCTCGCCGGGACGGTCACCACGGTCGCCGCGATCGCCCTGGGGCTCGACGCGTACGACTCCGAGGCGATCCACCACTCCCGGATCTCCCTCGACCAGGTCCGGGAGATCACCGGACGGCTCCTCGCCTCCACCCACGCCGAGCGTGCCGCGATCGGCGCGATGCATCCGGGACGGGTCGATGTGATCACCTCCGGGGCGCTGATCCTGCTCGCCGTGATGGAGCGGACCGGGGCCCGGGAAGTCGTCGTCAGCGAACACGACATCCTCGACGGAATCGGCTGGTCGGTCGCCTAGACCCGCTCCCGCGGCGGTGGCCGGCGGCGGGCACCGGCCCCTGGGAAGGCCGGTGCACGCCGGCCTTCCCAAGGGGTGCGAGAACGGTGCTCATACGCATTTTGGCCTGCACTTTTGAGCTGGCGTGGGCCACCCGGGGGGCGCTTCGCGGGACACGTCGCGACGAAGTTCGTGAACTTCTTCACAAGGAATTCGGCCCCGTGGAGGGCAGTTCTGGTCCGTATGGGCATCCAGGGCCCCTCGCGGGGGCGTTCCGTGTCGATACGGGACCGTTCCGGGCGCGTTGCCGGCGCGTGAATCGGGGCGGTGGTTCACCTCGTCCGGAGGCTCAAGGTCCAGCTCACAGGCGGTGAGCAACGTTCGCCACCATGCCGTGGTTCCCCTTCGGCGCCATGACCTCGGTCACGCGGGCGGCGGAGTGTAGCAGAGGGTGGGCGATACCTTGTGAAGGGGCTCACGAGCCCGCCCTCCGAGGGGGGTGGATACTCGATGGCATGAGCACCACGGAGCGTCCCAGGATCCTCGTAGTAGGCGGTGGGTACGTAGGCCTGTACGCAGCTCGACGCATTCTGAAGAAGATGCGCTACGGAGAGGCGACCGTCACGGTCGTCGACCCGCGCTCGTACATGACGTACCAGCCCTTCCTCCCCGAAGCTGCTGCCGGCAGCATCTCGCCTCGGCACGTCGTCGTCCCGCTGCGACGCGTACTGCCGAAGGCCGAGGTCCTCACCGGCCGCGTCACGACCATCGATCAGGACCGCAAGGTCGCCACGGTCGCGCCGCTCGTCGGCGAGGCCTACGAGCTGCCCTTCGACTACCTGGTCATCGCGATGGGCGCGGTCTCCCGCACCTTCCCGATCCCCGGCCTCGCCGAGCAGGGCATCGGCATGAAGGGCATCGAGGAGTCCATCGGTCTGCGCAACCACGTCCTGGAGCAGCTGGACAAGGCCGACTCGACGACCGACGAGGAGGTCCGCCGCAGGGCGTTGACCTTCGTCTTCGTGGGTGGCGGGTTCGCCGGTGCGGAGACCATCGGCGAGGTCGAGGACATGGCCCGCGACGCGGCGAAGTACTACACGAACGTGAAGCGCGAGGACATGCGCTTCATCCTCGTCGACGCCGCCGACAAGATCCTTCCCGAGGTCGGCCCGAAGCTGGGCACCTGGGGCCGGGAGCACCTGGAGTCCCGTGGTGTCGAGATCTTCCTCTCGACCTCCATGGACTCCTGCGTCGACGGTCACGTCGTGCTGAAGAACGGCCTGGAGGTCGACTCCAACACGATCGTGTGGACGGCCGGCGTGAAGCCGAACCCGGCGCTGGCCCGCTTCGGCCTGCCGCTCGGTCCGCGCGGTCACGTGGACACCTCCGAGAAGCTCCAGGTGCAGGGCACCGACTACATCTGGGCCGCGGGCGACAACGCTCAGGTTCCGGACATGGTCGGGCGCCGGGCCGGCAACCCGAACGCCTGGTGCCCGCCGAACGCCCAGCACGCGCTGCGTCAGGCCAAGGTCCTCGGCGACAACGTCATCTCCGGGATGCGCGGCTTCCCGCAGAAGGAATACAGCCACGCCAACAAGGGTGCGGTCGCCGGTCTGGGGCTGCACAAGGGCGTCGCGATGATCGTCATGGGCAAGATGAAGATCAAGCTCAAGGGACGCCTCGCCTGGTACATGCACCGTGGCTACCACGGTCTGGCCATGCCGACCTGGAACCGCAAGATCCGGATCTTCGCCGACTGGACCCTCGGGATGTTCCTCAAGCGTGAGGTCGTCTCGCTCGGTGCCATGGAGACGCCGCGCGAGGAGTTCTACGAGGCCGCCAAGCCGGCCCCGGCACCGGCCGCCGCCAAGGCCGAGGGCGAGAAGGCCAAGGCCTCCTAGTCCGCCCGCGGGCCCACTCGCCCGCGCCGTACGCGCACAACGCCCGAAGGGGCCGTCCGCCATCCGTGGTGCGGGCGGCCCCTTCGGCGTACCCGCTCCCTTGGGCGTACCAGCCCCCTTTCGGCGTGCCCGCCCCTTCGGCCCGCCACCCGGTCGCCGCACACCAGTAGGTAAGTGTGTCGTGCATGTATTTTGCCGTTCCGTTGCGCTCTGGCGGGATGGAGCGCGCTCCGCAGACTGTTGACGGGTAGGTACCTCGCCGTGGCGTCGTAGGTGCTCCGGCGTGGTTACAGGCATGTTCGAGCATGTTTGGGCACATTGGGAACACCATCACGGAGGTGTGCGCCATGGCAGACGCCGCATTGCGGCTGACCGCTCTCGCCGAGGAGTTGCTGGGAGAAAAGCTGCCGGTCCGTATCCGGGCCTGGGACGGCAGTGAATCAGGACCGCCCGGTGCCCCCGTCCTCGTCATCCGGAACCGCCGCGCGCTGCGCAGGCTGCTCTGGAAGCCGGGCGAACTGGGCCTGGCCCGCGCCTGGGTGGCGGGCGAGCTCGACATCGAGGGCGATCTGTACGGGGCCCTGGACCTGATGGCCTCGCTGATCTGGGACCGCGGCGCGGAGGCCAAGGACAGCGTCCACCCGGTCCGCGACCCGAAGGTGCGGGCCTTCGCCAGAGGGCTGCTGCAACTCGCCGGCCCCTGGCTCCCGCCGCCCCCGCCGCCCGAGGAGGTGCGCCGCCGTACCGGCACCCTCCACACGAAGCGCCGGGACAAGGAAGCCATCAGCCACCACTACGACGTGGGCAACGACTTCTACGAACTGGTCCTCGGACCGTCCATGGTCTACTCCTGCGCCTACTGGGAGGACGGCGGAAGCCTTGAGGAGGCCCAGCGCGACAAGCTCGACCTGGTCTGCCGCAAGCTCGCGCTGAAGGAGGGCGACCGCCTCCTGGACGTCGGCTGCGGCTGGGGCTCCATGGCCCTCCACGCGGCCCGTGAGTACGGTGCCCGGGTCACCGGAGTGACCCTCTCCGTCGAACAGGCCGCCTACGCCAGGAAGCGCATCGCGGACGAGGGCCTGACCGACCTGGTCGAGATCCGGGTCCAGGACTACCGGGACGTCAGGGACGGCCCGTACGACGCCATCTCGTCCATCGGCATGGCGGAACACGTCGGCTCGGTCCGCTTCCGTGAATACGCCGACGACCTCTACGCACTCCTCAGGCCCGGCGGCCGGCTGCTCAACCACCAGATCGCCCGCCGCCCGGAGAAGGACGAGTCCGCGTACCACGTGGACGAGTTCATCGACGCCTATGTCTTCCCGGACGGCGAGCTGGCCCCGGTGGGGCGGACCGTGGCCACCCTCGAAGAGGCCGGCTTCGAGACCCGCGACGTCGAGTCGATCCGCGAACACTACGCACTGACCCTGCGCAGCTGGGTCGCCAACCTGGAGAAGCACTGGGACCGCGCGGTGCGGGCGACCTCGCCCGGACGGGCCAGGGTCTGGCGCCTTTACATGGCCGCCTCCGCCCTGTCCTTCGAGCACAACAAGATCGGCGTCAACCAGATCCTCGTGGTGCGCCCGGCGGAGGGCGGCGCCTCCCGGATGCCGCTGCGGGCCCGCGTCTGGCCGGCGCCGGCGACCGGCTGACGGCGCACCGGCACGGGGAGGACCCGGCGCCGGACAGGACAAGACCGGGGGCCGGACAGGACAAGACCGGGGGCCGGTACCCGCAGCTCCGCGCTGCGTGTACCGGCCCCCGGCCGTTTCGTCCCCGTCCCCGGCCGCTGCCGGCGGGCCGCTACTCGGTCTTGATCGCCGTCAGCATGTTCAGCTTCGCGGCGCTGCGCGCCGGCCAGAGCGAGGCCAGCACGCCCACCAGTGCGGCGAGCACCAGGAAGATCCCGATCCGGTCCCACGGAATGACCAGGGCGTAGTGCGGGATGTCGGACTTCAGGGTCTGCCCGATCGCCCAGCCGAGGAACGTACCGAGCCCGATGCCGACCACCGCGCCGAAGAGCGAGATGACCACGGCCTCCAGCCGGATCATGCGCTTCACCCTGCGCCGGTCCAGGCCGATCGCCCGCAGCATGCCGATCTCCTGCTGGCGTTCGAAGACCGACATGGCCAGGGTGTTGACGACCCCGAGCACCGCGATGATCAGGGCCATCGCCAGCAGTCCGTACATGATGTTCAGGGCGGTGCTGATGAAGCCGCCGAAGGTGTCCCGGATGTTTTCGCGGTCCATGATGCTCATCGCCGGGTTGTCGCCCAGGGCCTTGACGATGGCCTTCTCGTTGGCCGCGGACTCGCCGCCGTCCATCTTCAGCCAGATCTCGCGGATGTCGGCGTGGGCGACGTGCGGGTCCAGGAGGTTCTTCGGGATCATGACCGGGGAGAGGAACTCGTTGCCCTCGTAGACCGCGCCGACCTTCAGGCTCGCCTTCTTGCCGTCGTCGTAGGTGACCTGGACCGTGTCACCGGTCTTCCAGTGACGCAACTTCGCGGTGTCCTCGGACACGGCGATCTTGCCGTCGGTGAGCGAGTCGACCGAGCCGGAGACCGTCTTGACGGCGAAGAGCTTCGACACGTCGCCGGGGGTGACCCCGGCGGCACCGATCTCCTCGTCGCCGAACTTCATCCAGGCGTCCTGGCGGGGTGAGACGGCCGCGACTCCGTCGGCCTTCTCCAGGGCCTTGAGCGCCGACTCGTCGAGCGAACCGCCGTTCGCCATCGAGACCAGGTAGTCGGCCTTGATGTTGTCCGTCGTCATCCGGTCGATCGCCTGGCCGAGGGTGACGCCGAGGACAGAGATGCCGGTGACCAGGGTGAGGCCGATCGCCAGAGCGGAGGCGGTGGCTCCGGTGCGTCGCGGATTGCGGACCGCGTTCTGCGCGGCCAGCTTGCCGGAGACCCCGAACAGCCGCTTCAGCAGCGGGCGGACCAGCGCGATGGCCGGCCGGGACAGCAGCGGGATCAGCACGATGACGCCGACCAGCGCGAAGAACGCACCGACCCCGATGATCACCCGGCCACCCGAACCGGCCGCCGCACCCGCCACGATGCCCGCGGCGCCGAGCAGGGCGAGCGCCCCGCCGATCGAGTTGCGCAGCACCAGGGACTTGACCGTTGCCGCCGCGTGCACGCTGTTCATCGCGGCCACCGGCGGGATATTCGCGGCCCGGCGGGCGGGCAGCCAGGCGGCCAGCACGGTGATCAGCACGCCGACGCCGAACGCCGCGGCGACCGCGGTGGGCGAGACGATCAGCGGTCCGGCCGGGATCTTCCCGCCGAACTGGCTCATCGCGGAACGCAGACCGGTGGCGAGGCCGAGGCCGAGCACGAACCCGATGACCGAGGCGATCGCGCCGACCACCGCAGCTTCCAGGAGCACGGAGCGCTTGACCTGGCGGCGGGAGGCGCCGACGGCGCGCATCAGCGCCAGTTCCTTGGTGCGCTGGGCCACCAGCATGGTGAAGGTGTTGGTGATCAGGAAGACGCCGACGAAGAGCGCGATGGCCGCGAAGGCGAGCAGCATGCCGTTGAGGCCGCTCAGGCCCTTCTGGATCTGCTCGGCCTGCTCGTCGGCGAGCGCCTTGCCGGTCTTGGCCTCGGCGTCCTTGGGCAGCAGCGGCTTCACGTCGGCCAGCAGCTTCTCGTCGGAGGCGCCCGCCGCGGCGGAGATGTTGACGTCCCTGAACTCGCCGGGCCTCAGGTACAGCTTCTGGGCGACCGGGGTGTCGAAGAGGACCAGGCTGCCGCCCGCGTTGACCGTGCCGTCCTCGGTGGTGAAGACACCGGCGAGGGTGTACTCCTTCACCGGCCCGTTCGTGGCGACCCGGACCGGGTCACCGACGTGGTACTTGCCCTTCTTCGCGGTCTCCTCGTCGAGCGCGATCCGGTCGGCCGCGTCCGGACCCTTGCCGTCGACGAAGGTGTACGCGGAGTCCTTGCCGTTCTTGCCGGGGGAGAAGTTGCTGCCGGTGTTCGTCCAGCCGTTGCCGATCAGCTTGCCGTCGGGGTCGGCGACCCCGGCGAAGCCGTCGACCCGGCCCGTGGCGGTGCCCACACCGTCCAGACCCTGGATCTTCTCCAGGGTGGCGGCGGTGATGCCGGCCGTCTTCTTGTCGCGCTGGTTGGCGTAGGTGTTGACGGCGACGGCGACGTCGTCGTAGCTCTTCGCCGACTGGTTGCGGAAGGCGTTGCCGAGGGTGTCGGTGAAGACCAGGGTGCCGGATACGAAGGCCACGCCGAGCATCACGGCGAGGACGGTCATCAGCAGCCTGGCCTTGTGCGCGAGCACATTGCGCAGGGCGGTACGGAACATGTCTGTCAGTCCTGGGATGGGGAGGGGGTCCGGAGGAGGGCGCGGGGCGGGGCGGGCGTCAGCTGGTGCGGCCCTTGGCGTCGAACGCCTTCATCCGGTCGAGGACCCCGTCCGCGGTGGGGTGCATCATCTGGTCGACGATCCGGCCGTCCGCGAGGAAGATGACCCGGTCCGCGTAGGAGGCGGCGGCCGGGTCGTGGGTCACCATCACCACGGTCTGACCCAGCTCGCGCACCGAGTTGCGCAGGAAGCCGAGGACCTCGGCGCCGGAGCGGGAGTCCAGGTTCCCGGTCGGCTCGTCACCGAAGATGATCTCCGGCTGCGAGGCCAGGGCGCGGGCCACGGCGACGCGCTGCTGCTGGCCGCCGGAGAGTTCGGTCGGACGGTGGGTCAGCCGGTCGGAGAGGCCCACCATGTCGATGACCTTGCGCACCCACTCGGCGTTGGGCTTGCGGCCCGCGATGTCCATGGGCAGCGTGATGTTCTCCTGAGCCGTCAGCGTCGGCAGCAGGTTGAACGCCTGGAAGATGAAGCCGATCTTGTCCCGGCGGAGCTGGGTGAGCTGCTTGTCCTTGAGGGAGCCCAGCTCCGTGTCACCGATCCGCACCGAGCCGCTGCTGAAGCTGTCGAGGCCGGCCACGCAGTGCATCAGCGTGGACTTGCCGGAGCCGGACGGGCCCATGATCGCGGTGAACTCACCCTGCGGGAAGTCCACGGAGACCCGGTCCAGGGCCGTGACCCTGGTCTCGCCCTCTCCGTAGACCTTCGACAGATCCGTGGCGCGGGCAGCCACCGTGGTGACGCGGTGTGCGGTGGAAGTGGTGGTCACGGGAAT
Source organism: Streptomyces sp. NPDC057963 (assembly GCF_042887155.1). Lineage (NCBI taxonomy): Bacteria > Bacillati > Actinomycetota > Actinomycetes > Kitasatosporales > Streptomycetaceae > Streptomyces > Streptomyces sp. NPDC057963. Next base: position 77,642 of record NZ_JBHVPX010000006.1, on the reverse strand, counting down.
CTCCTGATTCGGGCTCCGGCCGAAAACATCGTCCGGGTGCGTTTCGGTTGTGCGCGGTTGCTGGGGAACCTCTCCATCGTCACCGCCGTATTGCCGCGGTTCGTCAGTCCCGGTGCCCGTTCCTGAGGCCGCCTTGAGTCGCACCGGGGGACCCCTGCGTCCTCCTCCGGTATGACATCGACCCTGAGGGCGCCCGTCCGGGGCGGCGGCGGGGGCGTCAACCCGCTGCCGGGAGAGCGCCGTGTTCCGCGTCACAGCGGCGGAGCCCTCGCCCCTGAGGGGCTCTCAGAAGGCCCGGTACCGGATCCGTTCCGGGGTGCGCCGGCGGCGCCGTCGTCCGGCCGGGTGGCGCGCCCATGGCGTTCACTGGCGCGCGCCTGGCGAATACGCCCGGCGAATGCGCCGTCCGGGTGCGGCGACTTTACGTCAATCCGGATGGCCGCTCGCCGTGCCCGCTATCCCGCCCAGGCATGTGACGATGCCGTCCCAAAGGTGCTGACGGCCCCTCAAACGGTCAATAAAATAAGACAACATCGCGCCACTGATCCGCTGATCGGAGGAAGTCCCCGGATAGGGTCATGTGCCAACGCGGAGCCGCGCGCCAGGCCCGGATGGTGGAATGCAGACACGGCGAGCTTAAACCTCGCTGCCCCTCGGGGGCGTACCGGTTCGAGTCCGGTTCCGGGCACCACCGCGCGCAGGGGTCGAGCGGGTGGCGCGGCGCGCAGCACATGATCCTTCCGGCGCTCGGCGCTCGGCGCTCGGCGCTCGGCACACGCACGGCGTACGCGCGACACGGCTGGACCCGGGCGCCACCGGAACCTGACGTATGCCGTCGGTTCCACAAAGATCCTCCCCAAGCACTAGTCTGATTCTTTTGCCTACCCATTACTCTTGTGGGAAGGCCACGCAGGGTGGCCATGGAGGAGTGAGATGAGGAGCAGCAACCCGGTCTTCTCGCGACGGGGCTTCAGCCGCGACAACGGATATGCGGGCTTCAACGCGGCGCCGCAGGCCGGGGCCCCCGCGGCGGGTGCCAACCCGTACGCGCAGGGCACCGCCGCCAACCCGTACGCCACCAACCCCTACGCCCAGCAGGACACCCAGTACGGCGTTCCGCAGGCACCCGCGCGTTCGGGCGCGATGACGATCGACGACGTCGTCACGCGCACGGCGATCACGCTGGGCACCGTGGTGCTCGGCGCGGCGCTCGCCTGGGCCCTGCTGCCGGTCGACGAGGCCAACCTCGGCAAGTCCTACGGCATCGCGATCGGCGCCGCCCTCGTGGCGTTCGTGCTGTCGCTCGTCCAGTCCTTCAAGCGCCGGCCGTCCCCGGCGCTGATCGTCTCGTACGCGGCCTTCGAGGGTGTCTTCCTCGGAGTGATCTCCAGCGCGGTCAGCACGTACATCGGGCCGGGCGTCGTGATGCAGGCGGTGATGGGCACCATGTGTGTCTTCGCCGGTGTGCTGCTCGCGTACAAGATGCGCTGGATCCGCGTCACCCGCCGCTTCTACGGCTTCGTGATGGCCGCCGCCATGGGCTTCATGCTCCTGATGGTGGTCAACCTGCTGTTCTCCGTGTTCGGCGGCGGTGACGGCCTGGGCTTCCGCAGCGGCGGCCTCGGCATCCTCTTCGGCGTCATCGGGATCATCCTCGGCGCGTGCTTCCTGGCCCTGGACTTCAAGCAGGTCGAGGACGGCATCGCCTACGGCGCCCCCCGCGAGGAGTCCTGGCTGGCGGCCTTCGGCCTCACCATGACCCTGGTCTGGATCTACCTGGAGATGCTGCGTCTGCTCTCCATCCTCAGCGGCGACGACTGACGCACGGCCCCGCGCCGGGAACGGAGCGGGAAGCGGAACAGAAAGCGGAACGGCCCGCAGACACGGGGCCGTTCCGCTTCGCTCTTGGGTGCCTAGAGCAGCTTGCGCGCGGCCCTTCTGAGGTCGTACTCGTGAATGAGCGCCTTCGCGTGTCCGTAGGCGAGGTCGTGTTCGCTCCGCAGCCAGCTGACCTTCTCCTCGAAGCGGAGAGCGGGCCCTTCCTCTACGGTGCGGAGCCAGTCGGCGACTTCACGACCGGTGCAGCGGGGGATTCGGGAGAGCAGGTTGCGATGGGTCTCTTCGGAGAAGACTTGGGACATCGGCGCCTCCGACGCATTGCGCGTTGCTGGTCCTTCCCAACACCGTGCCCGAGCATCGGCATGTTGGCAACCGTCCCGGAAGGGCGCGTAGGGTCGCGGAGTGCTCGATACGACCCCGCTGATCACCGCCGTGGACCGATTCGCCGACCGGCTGCGCTCCGCCCCGCAGAGCCGCCTGCAGCGCGGAGCGGCTGCCGAAGGACTGGCCGCGGCCAGGGAATTGGCGCTGCGTGCCCAGCGCATCGAGGCACCGGGCCGGGAGCCGCGGATCATGCCGGACGCCGGGATCTTCGCGATCGGTGACCAACTCGCCGTAGCGGGAAGCGACTTGGCGGTGGCACTGGAAACGGCCCCGTCGGCTGTGCTGGACGAGGCCGTGCAATTCGTGGAGGAGGCGGCTGCGCGGGCGTTCGCGTAGCGGCGGGCGGGCCGGTGGCCCAAAGGGCGGCGGCCGGCGAGAGCCGCTCCGCCCGGATGTCCCGGGGTCAGAACGAGGCGATGACGCGGTCGGCGAGGACGTAGACGTTCTCCTTGCCGCAGGAGAAGGTCAGGGCGTAGGCGCCGGAGACACCGGAGCCGCCCAGCAGTACCGGGTGCTCACCCGCCAGCAGCGACTCGGCCAGGCGCTCGGCCGTCTCGCGGTGGCCGGGGGTCATGCAGAGCGTGGTGCCGTCGGCGAAGACGTACACATCGAGGGTGCCGAGCGGGCCGGGGCGCACGTCGGCGAGTTCCGTACGGCTGTCGGCGAGCTCTTCCAGGCGGTTCACGGTGCGCTCGTGGTCGGTGACGACCGGGGTCTGCACGGGGACGAAGTCGGGGTGCGAGGGGTGCCGGCGACGGGCCGCGGCCAGCTCGGGGGAGTCCTCGGCGAACTCCGCGGTCTCGGGCAGCTCGGTCAGCTCGGTCACGTCCGCCAGCTCGGCGAGTTCCGTCAGCTCTTCGAGCGCCTCGGCGGCGTCGAAGTCCATCGCCTCCAGACCGGCGAGGTCGGCCTGGCGCGGCAGGAAGAACGGCGCCTCCTCGCCGATCCCGGTCAGACCGCCCAGCAGGGACGGGGTGTCGGCGGCGTCGCGGGCTTCCTGGGTGGCCCAGAAGGCGCGGGCCTCGGCGAGCTCGCGCTCCCGTTCCTCGGCGAGTGCCTCGGCGACGGCCGCGCGTATCTCGGCGGCCGGGGTGGCGTCGTTGCGGCTCTGCGCGGGCACGGCGGCGCCGTGGACGCGGGTCGCGGCCAGCTCGGTACGAAGGGCCGTGATCTGCTTGCGCAGCCCGTGAGCAGCGTGCAGAGCAGCGGCGCCCACGGCCGTGGCGGCGGCGGTGGTCAGCAACAGGGCAAGAGACATGGCGCTCACTGACATACTCCCGGTTTCAATCGATCCCCCGACTTCCTACCTCAGCTTGTCTCCTACCTGCGCCCGGTGTCAGTGCATTACGTCACGAATTGGACAGGTCTTTGGGCCTAGGGTTTAACCCCGAGACAGGTGTGACCTGCGGGAATGACTCTCCCCCAGGAGATAGATCACATCCTGGGGGAGATTCGGTCACGGTCGGGGCTCGGAGCCTGTCGGTTCCTCGGCCGGGAACGACCTGACGGCTATGTCGGCCATTGTCCGGGAGATCAACCGGGCCGCCCGGATTTGCAGTCGCGCTTGGGCCTGTGGTCGCGCTCGGCTCAGCTCGGCCGCTCTGGTTTGTGGTCGCGCTTCGGTTTGTGGTCGCGGTTTGTGGTCGCGCTTCGCTTCGCTTCCGTTGCGGGCAGGTGCCGTCCTCGTGCCTCGGACGACCCCTACCCTCCGCTGCAGCTCAGCTCAGCCGCTCTGGTTTGTGGTCGCGCTTCGCTTCGCTTCCGCTGCGGGCAGGTGCCGTCCTCGTGCCTCGGACGACCCCTACCCTCCGCTGCAGCTCAGCTCAGCCGCTCGATGACCATCGCCATGCCCTGGCCGCCGCCCACGCACATGGTCTCCAGGCCGAACTGCTTGTCGTGGAACTGCAGGCTGTTGATCAGCGTGCCGGTGATCCGGGCACCGGTCATACCGAACGGGTGGCCGACGGCGATGGCGCCACCGTTGACGTTGACCTTCTCCAGCGGCAGGCCGAGGTCGCGGTAGGAGGGGATCACCTGGGCGGCGAACGCCTCGTTGATCTCGGCCAGGTCGATGTCGCCGACGGTCAGCCCGGCCCGCTTCAGCGCCTGCTTGCTGGCCTCCACCGGTCCGTACCCCATGATCTCGGGGGAGAGGGCGGAGACACCGGTCGAGACGATCCGGGCCAGCGGGGTCAGGCCCAGCTCGCGCGCCTTGGTGTCGGACATGATCACGAGCGCGGCGGCGCCGTCGTTGAGCGGGCAGCAGTTGCCCGCGGTGACCAGGCCGTCCGGACGGAAGACCGGCTTCAGGCCCTGCACGCCCTCCATGGTGACGCCCGCGCGCGGGCCGTCGTCCTTCGCCACGATCGTGCCGTCCGGGGTGGTGACCGGGGTGATCTCGCGCTCCCAGAAGCCGTTCTTGAGGGCTTCCTCGGCGAGGTTCTGCGAGCGGACGCCGAACTCGTCCATGTCCTGGCGGGTGACGCCCTTGAGGCGGGCCAGGTTCTCCGCGGTCTGCCCCATCGCGATGTAGGCGTCCGGGGCCAGGCCGTCCTCGCGCGGGTCGTGCCAGTCCTCGCCGCCCTGCTCGGCGCGGGCCGCGGTGCGGGCCTCGGCGTCGGCGAACAGCGGGTTGTGCGTGTCCGGCAGGCTGTCGGAGTTGCCCTTCGTGAAGCGGGACACCATCTCGACACCGGCCGAAATGAAGACGTCGCCCTCGCCGGCCTTGATGGCGTGCAGCGCCATCCGGCTGGTCTGGAGGGACGACGAGCAGTAGCGGGTGACCGTACAGCCGGGAAGGTGGTCCATGCCCATCGCCACGGCGATGATGCGGCCGAGGTTGTTGCCCTGCTCGCCGCCGGGAAGGCCGCAGCCGAGCATCAGGTCGTCGATGTCCTTCGGGTCCAGCTCGGGAACCTTGGCCAGCGCGGTCTGGATGATCACGGCGGTCAGGTCGTCCGCACGCAGATCCTTCAGCGAACCCTTGAAGGCCCGGCCGATGGGGGAACGGGCAGCAGAGACGATCACGGCTTCGGGCATCACGCGGCTCCATGAGGGCTGGAAGGCGGGTTCTGGCAGGTGCTGAGTTGGAAGTTACCTGTACGTAGATGCTGGGTCACCGGGCAGCGCATGTGACGCGGACCTCTTTTCTAAGCGACCGCTCAGCCGGTCAGTTGGCGGGGAGGTTGCGCGGCTCCCCGTGCGACTCCCCGTACGGGTTCTCGCGCGGCTCCGAGGGGGTCTTGTCGTGCGGCTCCTCGTACGGCTCCGTGTGCGGCCCGGAGGGCGTCTCCGGCGCGGCGCCCGGTTCGGTCCCCAACCGCTCGGTCCGCGGTTCCGCCTCCGCGTCCAGGTGCGGAGGGGGCTCCGGCTCCGGTTCCGTCCCCGGGTGCGGATGGGGCTCCGTGGCGGCGGGCAGACGACGGCGCCTGCGGTGCTTGAGGAGCGCCCAGGGCGCCCGCGCCCCCGTGACCTCCGTACCGGCCTCCCTGGCCGCCTGGGAGGCCGCCTCGGCCACCGGCAGCATGTCCTCGCGCCGGGCCCCGTCCAGCCGGTCGGACTCCGGCCACAGCCCCAGGACCGCGCAGAGCGTGGGCAGGACCGCCATCGCCGCGGTGGCGTACCCCTCCGCCGACGGGTGGTAGTTGTCCGGCCCGAAAAGCTCCCGCGGATTCGCCTCGAACTCCGGCCCCAGCAGGTCCCCCAGCGACACCGTGCGCCCGCCCTGCTCCACCGAGCCGATCGTCTGGGCCGCCGCCAGCTGCCGGCTCACCCGCCGGGCCAGCCAGCGCAGCGGCTGGTAGACCGGCTCGATCGTGCCGAGGTCCGGGCACGTGCCGACCACCACCTCCGCGCCCGCCGTACGCAGCCTGCGCACCGCGGTGGTCAGACAGCGCACGGACTGGGTGGCGGGCATCCGGTGCGTCACATCGTTCGCCCCGATCATGATCACGCAGACGTCGGGCGCATGGGACGGATCGGCCAGCAGCAGCGAGACCTGCCGCTCCAGATCGTCCGACCGGGCACCCGGCTGCGCCACATTGCGCAGATCCACCGGCCGCTCGGACACCGCCGCCAGCCCCGAGGCGAGCAGCGCCCCCGGCGTCTGCCCGGCCCGGCGCACCCCCTGGCCGGCCGCCGTCGAGTCACCCAGCAACCCCAGCCGCAGCGGCTCGGCGGGGCCGGTGAACGCCACCCCGTACCGCCCGTCCGCGCTCGGCGGGACCGGTGCGATACCGCCGCCCACGTGCCGCTTCGCCAACTGGACCTCCGTCAGCAGGACGCCCACCGCCGCCGCGCCGAGCAGTCCGATGCTGCCGCCGCCGTAGGCCGCGCCCGCCGCGATCCGCCGTGCCACCCTTGCCCTCGACACAGTCCGGTCCACCTCCTCGTTGCCGTACCGCCGTACATACAGCTAACTGCCCCGCGGCGACCGTCGCTCAATCGCTTCGCCCAATCCCGGGCCCGTACGCATACCCTTGCCGCACCATCTCGGAGACCCCGGAGTACACGGTGCAATTCCACGATTCGATGATCAGTCTCGTAGGCAATACCCCGCTGGTGAGGCTGCGCAGTGTGACGGCCGGCATCCAGGCGACGGTCCTGGCCAAGGTCGAGTACTTCAACCCCGGCGGTTCGGTCAAGGACCGCATCGCCCTGCGCATGATCGAGGCCGCCGAACAGAGCGGCGAACTGCAGCCCGGCGGCACGATCGTCGAGCCGACCAGCGGCAACACGGGCGTCGGCCTGGCGATCGTCGCCCAGCAGAAGGGGTACAAGTGCATCTTCGTCTGCCCGGACAAGGTGTCCACGGACAAGATCAATGTGCTGCGCGCCTACGGTGCCGAGGTCGTCGTCTGCCCGACGGCCGTTGACCCCGAGCACCCCGACTCGTACTACAACGTCTCGGACCGGCTGGTCCGGGAGACCCCGGGAGCCTGGAAGCCCGACCAGTACTCCAACCCGAACAACCCGCGCTCCCACTACGAGACCACCGGTCCGGAGCTGTGGGAGCAGACGGACGGGAAGATCACCCATTTCGTTGCGGGCGTCGGCACGGGCGGCACGATCAGCGGCACCGGCCGCTATCTGAAGGAGGTCAGCGGCGGCTCGGTGAAGGTGGTCGGAGCCGACCCGGAGGGGTCGGTCTACTCCGGCGGCTCCGGGCGTCCCTACCTCGTCGAGGGCGTGGGCGAGGACTTCTGGCCGAGCGCCTACGACCGTACGGTCACGGACGAGATCGTCGCCGTGTCCGACAAGGACTCCTTCCAGATGACCCGCCGCCTCGCCAAGGAGGAGGGCCTGCTGGTCGGCGGCTCCTGCGGTATGGCGGTCGTCGCCGCCCTGGAGGTCGCGAAGCGCCTGGGCCCGGACGACGTCGTCGTCGTCCTGCTGCCCGACAGCGGCCGCGGGTACCTGAGCAAGATCTTCAACGATGAGTGGATGGCCGACTACGGCTTCCTGGAGGACGCCGGCCCGTCCGCACGCGTCGGGGACGTGCTCGACCACAAGGACGGCCCGATTCCGACGCTCGTCCACATGCACCCCGAGGAGACCGTCGGCGAGGCGATCGACGTCCTGCGCGAGTACGGCGTCTCGCAGATGCCGATCGTGAAGCCGGGCGCGGGCCACCCGGACGTGATGGCCGCCGAGGTCATCGGTTCGGTGGTGGAGCGGGAGCTGCTGAACGCGCTGTTCGCCCAGCGCGCCTCGCTCTCCGACCCGCTGGAGAAGCACATGTCGCCGCCGCTGCCGCAGGTCGGCTCCGGCGAACCGGTCGAGGACCTGATGGCGGTGCTCGGCGGCACGGACGCGGCGGACGCGGCGATCGTGCTGGTGGAGGGCAAGCCGAAGGGTGTGGTCAGCAGGCAGGACCTGCTGGCGTTCCTCGCCAAGGACGCGGCGGCCGGCAAGGACACGGCGGCCGGCAAGGCGTGACGGCCGCCGTGTCCTTGGCGGCCGGGAGGCCGGGCTTCGCGAAAACGGTACGAGCGCGACACGTACGCGCAGCACCCGCTTAACACGAGTCCGGCACATTGATGGGCGTCGGCAGGGAAACCCGCCGACGCCCGATACGGCGACACGGACTACGGAGCGGCTCCCGGACCTCCACCGTCGCCCGGACGCGGTGACCGGCCCTGACCCGGACCGTGTCCCTCGCGGGGACCGCCGTCGTCCCGCCCCCCGGGAAACCGGGGGTGCGGCGGTCCCCGCGATACACCCGTGCGCCCGCGTATGCACCTGTACGCCCGCGTATGCCCCCGTGTGCCCTCGGGCACGGACCGGCGGCGCCTCCCTCCGGCCCTGGCGCGGGATCACTGGGCACGCCGGGATCACCGGGCACGCCCGGTGCGCTGGGCTCTGCGCGCCCTTGCTCCTCCGCCCTCTGCGCCCAGTCCTCAGCCCTTGGCCCTCAGTCTTCCCAGTCGGACTCCGCGCGCCCGGAACGGCGCTGGAACCAGGGCCAGTTGCGGGCCGCGTGCACGGCGTTGACGGCGACGACCCCGAGCCAGGCGATGATCAGGCCCTCGGCGTGGGCGGCCGCGGCGCCGATCGCCGACAGCGGGATGGCCAGGATCAGCGAGATGATCCCGAAGCCGTAGCGCTCGCCGAAATTCCCCAGCGGCTGCGGCGTGCGCGCACCTCTGGCGACACTGACCTGCTGCTCGGCGAGGTGGCGCCGGACACGACGGTCGAGCGTGCTGTCGAGGCGCTGCTCGACCTTCTCCAGAAAGGACTCGACGAGCGCGGACTCGTAATCCGAACCCAGCTCACTACGGGCATGCAGGGTGGCATCGAGCTCGCTCTTGAGCTCAGGGTCACGGGTTTCCATGTCCCTTACGGTACGAATCGGTTAGCCCCCCGGCAGTGGGGCTAACCCCCCTCTTTTCCTGCGGCGGCGGGCAGGGCCTCCACCACCGTTGCATATGGACATGCAGGCGCCTTGCTGGCTGAATGGATTTGTCGGCGCCGGACCGTGGTGCGACGGATCTACCGAGAGGACAGCATGAGCGGGAGCAGCCCGGCCGCGCGGTTGCAGCAGCTCTTCGAGGGGCGTCGGCTCACACCGACCCAGCGGCGCATCGCGCACTCGATGGTGCGCCGGGCCGGGGAGGTTCCGTTCCTGTCGAGTGTGGAGCTGGCCGAGCTCGCCGGGGTCAGCCAGCCGTCCGTCACCCGGTTCGCCGTGGCCCTCGGGTTCGACGGCTATCCGGCGCTCCGCAGGCACCTGCGGGAGGTCGCTCCCGCCGAGACCGGGCCGGGGGGCGGGGACGACGCGTACAACGAGTACCAGCAGGCCGTCCTCGGCGAGATCGAGAATCTGCGGCATCTGGCCGAGCTGCTGGCCGACCCCGGGCCCGTCGAGCGTGCGGGCAGGCTGCTGGCGGCCTCACGTCCGCTGCCGGTGCTCGGGCTGCGGGCCGCCTCCTCGCAGGCGCGCGGTTTCGGGTACTTCGCGGCGAAGGTCCACCCCGACGTCCGGGTGCTCGACGAGGGCGGCAGCATGCTGCCCGACCGGATCGACGCCGCGCGGCGGGCGGGTGCCACGGCGCTGATCTGCTTCGCGCTGCCCCGCCATCCGAAAGAGGTCGTGGACACCCTCGCGTACGCGCAGGAGCAGGGGCTGGCCGTCGTGTCGGTGGCCGACTCCGCTTTCGCGCCCGTCGCCAAATACAGCGACCTGCTGATCCCGGCCGCCGTCGGTACCGGACTCGCCTTCGACACCGCGTGTGCGCCCATGCTGCTGGGCCGGGTGCTGCTGGAGGCGATGTGCGACGACCTGCCCGACGCGCAGGCGCGGCTGGAGGAGTTCGACGCGCGGGCGGCGGCGCGGGGTCTGTTCGTCGAGTGACGGGCGTGCCCCTGTCCCGGCGAACCCCTCGCCGGCGTCCGCCTGCCCGGTGTCTTCCTGTCCCGGCGAACCTCTCGCCGTTGTCCCCCTGCCCGTTGTCCCCCTGCCCGGCGTCCCCGTGCCCGGTGTCTTCCTGACCCGGCGTGCCTCTGCCCGGTGTCTCCGTGCCCGGTGTCTCTCCGTCCCGGTGTCTCCCTTTCTCAGGCACCGCTCATCTGTGGCTACTAACCTCCGGGCTCGAAAGGGCCAGAAGGAGCTGTGGAGAGGGGTACGGACGTGGGGCGCGGAGCGCAGTCGTTGGTGAGAGTGGCCGTGATCGTACGGGCCGGAGCCGCACCGCTGTGGTGGCCGGGGCTGCTCGCCGCGGCGATCGGTGCACTGGTGCCGGGGCTCACCGGACGCCGGATCGGGCTGCTGGCCGGAGCGGCGCTGTTCCTGATCACCGCCGCCGTGGTGGCGCTCGTACGCGACCGGCGGTACGCGGAGCTCGCCGGGGGCGCCACCCGGGCCGGGCGGTCCGACTTCCTCCAGGACCGGGCCGTGACCGTACGCAACTGGCGGCGCGGGCGCCGGTGGTGGCTGCTCGGGGCCTTCCTCGCGGCGGTGGCGAGCGCGTTCCTGCTGCCCGGGGCCGGTGGGCTGCTGCTCGCCGGGGCCGGGGCCGGGCTGTGGCTCAAGGCCGTCAGGATCGGGCAGCGAGAGCGCCGGGACGACGCGCTGTACTGGGTGCGGACCGACTGGGCGGAGCGCGGACGGCCCGCGGGCAAGCAGGTGAAGGGGTACCGGACGACCGGCCCGATGGCGGGCGACGCCGCGCCCGGCGGGGCGCGGCGCCGGCGCTGAGGCCGCCGGATCAGATCTCCGGTGCCGCCGGATCGGACCTCCGGTTCGGCCGGATCAGACCTCCAGTTCGGCCTCGATCCGCTTCAGCTGGTGGCGGGCCATCGCCAGGTTGGCGCGGCCCGAGTCCAGCACCAGGTAGAGGAACAGGCCGTTGTTGCCACGGGCCTTGAGCAGCCGGATCAGGTGGTACTGGGTGCCGAGCGTGATCAGGATGTCCTCGATCTCGTCCTGGAGGCCGAGGTGTTCCATGGTGCGGAGTTTGGCGCGTACGACATCGGTGTTGCCCGCGGCCGCGACCTCCAGGTTGAAGTCCTTGCCGCCGCCGAGGGTGCCCAGCGCCATTCCGCTGGTGTAGTCGACGAGGGCGACACCGAGGGTGCCCTCGATGGACGTCATCGCTTCCTTCAGTGACGCTTCGGCGTTCGCCATGCGTGCTCGTTTCCTTTCCTGGCCGGCCGGGTCGACCGGATCCTTGGGCTGTCTGCGGGGCATGTGGTGTTACGTGCGGTGGGGCAGGGGACCGGGCTGCTGGGGGTGCCGGTCGGGGGTGCGGGCAGAGGGTGCGGGGTGTGCGACGCGTTCGAGTGCGGTGTCGACGAGTTCGCCGATCCGGGTGCCCGCCCGCCGGCCCTCCAGATGGAGCCTGCCGACGTTGATCCGGTCCTCGGCCAGCAGCGTGAGGACCGCCGAGGAGCCTGCGGCGTACGTGGCGATGTAGCCGGTCTCGCCGCGGACCAGGAGTTCACGGAAGCCGCCCCGGCCGGTCGCCTCCGCCAGCCGGACCGCGACCCCGAGCGCGGCCGCGGTCAGCGCGGCGACGCCCTCCGCCTCCACCCCCGGGGTGTCCTGGGCCAGGACGAGGCCGTCGGTGCTGGCCGCCAGGGCGCCGGAGACGAGCGGGACCCGGGCCCGCAACCGCTGGAGCTCGGCCAGGACATCCTGCGTTTCGGCCTCGGGCACCATCGGCTGTCTCCTCCCGGCGCGCTGCCTGAGCGCGCGTATCACAGGGCCTCCAATGCGTCTCGGAGCCGGCGCAGCAGGGCGACGTCGGGGTCGGCCGTGACCTCGGGCAGCGTGATCCCGCCGGGGTCGGCCGAGGACGGCGGCTCCCGTACCGCTTCGACCAGCCCGGCCGCGGCGAGGCGCCGCAGACCGACCAGGACGTGGAACGCCGACCGGCCCAGCTCCTGGGCGATGTCCGACGCGGTGCGCATCCCGTCCACGAGATCGAGCACGCGGCGCCGGCCGGGCGGCACGGGTGTGTCGACGGGCCGGTCCGTCCGTGCGAGCGGGGCGCTGTCGGTCACCGCGTCGGGCCAGATGCGCGTCAGCAGCTCCCGGCGCCGGAGCGTCTCGCGCTGCACGGCGTCGACGGGGACGGGGCGGACGGGGCCGATCCAGTGGGAGACCCCGTAGCGGAAGCGGGCCGGGGACCGGGTGGGGGCCAGCGCGAAGAACGCCGCGTCGTACAGCGCGCCCAGGTGGCACAGTTCCAGCGCCCCGCCCGGTACCCGCCCGCTGTCCACGAGATAGCGGCCGACCCGTTGCCCGGCGCCCGCCCTGGCGACCGCCTCCCACCAGCCGTCGCGGTGCAGGGCGCCGCCCGTGGTGAGCAGGACGTCGATCCCGGGTGTCGCCGGGCTCTCGGCGTGCACCACCTGGCCCTCGTCGAGATAGAGGGTGCCGCGGTCGCGGATCAGGGCGCCGGTGGCGTGCTCGTCGGCGAGGCGCTGCAGCATGGGGGAGAGGGGCGTGGCAGGGGCGGGGGCGGCCGTTCTCATGCCAGGACCAGCCGCTCGGCCATCTCGCCCAGCCGTATTCGGGCGAGGGCCAGATTGCCCTCCGCGCGGTCGAGCCAGAGATGGACGAAGACGCTGCTGTCGAAGGAGGTCTCGACGAAACGGAGGACGTGGTACCCGGCGCGGGTGGTGATGATGACGTCCTCGACCGGGGGCGGCGCTCCGGCGCCCGCCCGGTCCGGTAACGCGGTCGGCGGTCCGGTGGCCTCCCGCGCGAAGGCGGGCTGCTCGGCCGCCATCCTCGCGACCTCCGCCGTCTCCGCGGCGGTGGCCTCGTGATCGCCGTTGGGTGATTCGCCGATGGTGCCGAGGGCGAGGCCGCTCGTCCAGTCGACCACCGCGGCGCCCCGGGCGCCGGGCAGCCTCATGACTTCGAGCAGGCACTCGTCGATTCCGGGCACGCGCACTCCCCTCCCGACGTGGCGTTCGGCTGTGACTACGAGGCTACGCAACGTGCTCCCCCGGGGCAGGGGTTCTGGCATTTTCCACGGGTACATGCGCAAGAGATCTTCGGGCGGCGCGGAAGACGTGCCGGAGTTCGCGCAGGCGAGCAGGCAGGCGGGCGAGCAGGCGAGCAGGCGGGCAGGCGGGCGGGCAGGCGGGCAGGCGGGCGGGCAGGCGGGTGGGCGAGCGCGCGGGCGGCGCCTTTCGGCCAGGCGTCGGTGCGGGACTGTTGACTACGAGTATTCAGACCCTCAGGATGTGAATAGAAGACTTACATTCGCGAGGAGGCACCGCCATGTCAGGACCCCGCCCCGTACGGGCACCGCGCGGTACGGAACTGAGCGCCCTGGGATGGCAGCAGGAGGCCGCCCTGCGCATGCTCCAGAACAACCTCGATCCCGAGGTCGCCGAACACCCCGACAAGCTCGTCGTCTACGGCGGCACCGGCAAGGCGGCCCGCGACTGGCGCTCGTTCGACGCCATGGTGCGTACGCTGCGGACGCTCAAGCAGGACGAGACGATGCTCGTCCAGTCCGGGCGCCCGGTCGGCGTCATGCAGACGCACGAGTGGGCGCCGCGGGTCCTGATCGCCAACTCCAACCTGGTGGGCGACTGGGCGAACTGGGAGGAGTTCCGCCGCCTGGAGGCGCTCGGGCTCACCATGTACGGCCAGATGACCGCCGGCTCGTGGATCTACATCGGCACGCAGGGCATCCTGCAGGGCACGTACGAGACGTTCGCCGCCGTCGCGGCCAAGAAGTTCAACGGGACGCTGGCCGGCACGATCACCCTGACCGCCGGACTCGGCGGCATGGGCGGCGCCCAGCCGCTCGCCGTGACGATGAACGACGGCGTCGCGATCTGCATCGACTGCGACCCGCGCGCCATCGAGCGCCGCATCGAGCACCGCTACCTGGACGTGCGCGCCGACTCCCTGGAACACGCGCTCCAGCTCGCCACCGAGGCCCGGGACGCCCGCAAGCCGCTCTCCATCGGCCTGCTGGGCAACGCGGCGGAGCTGCTGCCGCGGATGCTCGCCGAGGGCGCGCCGATCGACATCGTCACCGACCAGACCAGCGCGCACGACCCGCTCGCGTACCTCCCGCTCGGTGTCGACTTCGACGGCATGGCCTCGTACGCCGCCGAGAAGCCCGCCGACTTCACGCAGCGCGCACGCGAGTCGATGGCCAAGCACGTCGAGGCGATGGTCGGCTTCATGGACGCCGGGGCCGAGGTCTTCGACTACGGCAACTCCATCCGCGGCGAGGCCCAGCTCGCGGGCTACGACCGGGCGTTCGACTTCCCCGGGTTCGTGCCCGCCTACATCCGGCCGCTCTTCTGCGAGGGCAAGGGGCCGTTCCGCTGGGCGGCGCTCTCCGGCGAGGCGTCCGACATCCACAAGACCGACAAGGCGATGCTCGAACTCTTCCCGGAGAACGAGTCGCTGCACCGCTGGATCAAGATGGCCGGCGAACGCGTCCACTTCCAGGGACTGCCCGCCCGGATCTGCTGGCTCGGTTACGGCGAGCGCGACCGGGCCGGCGAGCGGTTCAACGACATGGTGGCCTCCGGCGAGCTGGCCGCCCCGCTGGCCATCGGCCGCGACCACCTGGACTGCGGCTCCGTGGCCTCCCCGTACCGGGAGACCGAGGCCATGCTCGACGGCTCCGACGCGATCGCCGACTGGCCGCTGCTGAACGCCATGGTCAACGTGGCGTCCGGCGCCTCCTGGGTCTCCCTCCACCACGGCGGCGGCGTCGGCATGGGGCGCTCCATCCACGCCGGGCAGGTGACCGTCGCCGACGGTACGAAGCTGGCGGGCGAGAAGATCCGCCGGGTGCTCACCAACGACCCGGGCATGGGCGTCATCCGGCACGTCGACGCCGGGTACGACATCGCGGAGTCGGTCGCCGCGGACAAGGGCGTCCGCGTGCCGATGGCGGAGGGGCAGTGACCGGGGAACGAAACGGCGCCCAGGCCGCCGAGGCCGCGACCGGGGGCAGTGCACCGTCGTTCCAGGCCATGTGGCGAGAGCTCGCGCCCCTCGGCCGGCACCAGGACAGCGGCGGCTACCGCCGCTACGCCTGGACCGGGGCCGACACCGACTGCCGTGCCTGGTTCCGGGCGCAGGCCGAGGCGCGCGGGCTCACCTACGAGGTCGACCGGAACGGCAACCAGTGGGCCTGGCTCGGCGACCCCCTCGCGGGGGACGCCGTCGTCACCGGCTCGCACCTCGACTCCGTACCGGACGGCGGTGCCTTCGACGGGCCGCTCGGCGTGGTCTCCTCCTTCGCCGCCCTCGACGAACTCCGCCGCAGAGGGGCGGAGTTCAGCCGGCCGCTGGCCATCAGCAACTTCGGCGACGAGGAGGGGGCCCGCTTCGGGCTCGCCTGCGTGGGCTCCCGGCTCGCCGCCGGGCAGCTGACCGTCGAGGCGGCGCACCGGCTCACCGATGCCGACGGCATCACGCTGCCGCGGGCCATGGAGGCGGCCGGGTACGACCCCGACACCATCGGCCCCGACCCCGAACGCCTCGCCCGTATCGGCGCGTTCGTGGAACTCCACGTCGAGCAGGGACGCGCCCTCGACCTCACCGGCGACCCGGTCGGCATCGCCTCCGCGATCTGGCCGCACGGGCGCTGGAGGTTCGACTTCCGGGGCGAGGCCAACCACGCGGGCACCACCCGGCTGGCCGACCGGCGCGACCCGATGCTCACGTACGCCGAGACCGTGCTGGCCGCCCGCCGCGAGGCGGAGCTCGCCGGGGCCCTCGCCACCTTCGGCAAGATCGCCGTCGAGCCGAACGGGGTCAACGCCATCCCCTCCCTCGTCCGCGGCTGGCTCGACTCCCGCGCCGCCGACCAGGACCGCCTCGACGCCGTGGTCACCGGCATCGAACGGGCCGCCCGGGAACACGCCGAGCGGGCCGGGATCGACCTCGATGTCGTACGGGAGTCCTTCACGCCCGTCGTGGAGTTCGAGCACGCCCTGCGCGACGAGCTCGGCAAGATCCTGTCGGGCCGGGGCGACACCGACCGCGCCGTACCCGTCCTCGGTACCGGCGCCGGACACGATGCGGGTATTTTGTCCGCTTCGGTCCCGACCGCCATGCTGTTCGTACGGAACCCCACCGGGATCTCGCACTCGCCGGCCGAACAGGCCGCCGAGGACGACTGCGCGGCCGGGGTGATCGCACTCGCCGACGTACTGGAAGGTCTCGCGTGCAGCTGACAACGGAGCCGACGGGCAGGCCCGTCACCGTGACGTACTGGTTGTCCCACGCCTGGCTCGGCACCCATGTCGAGCCGGGCGTCGCCCTGGACGTGTCCGGCGGCATCATCGCGGGCGTCCGCACCGGCGTCGCCACCCCGCCGCCGGGCGCCACCGTGCTGCGCGGGCTCACCCTTCCCGGGCTCGCCAACACCCACTCGCACGCCTTCCACCGAGCCCTGCGCTCCACCGTCCAGGTCGGCTCCGGCACCTTCTGGACCTGGCGCGAGACCATGTACCAGGTCGCCTCCCGGCTCACCCCCGACTCGTACTACGACCTCGCCCGTGCGGTGTACGCCGAGATGGCCCTGGCCGGCATCACCGCCGTCGGCGAGTTCCACTATCTGCACCACGCGCCGGGCGGCACCCCGTACGACAACCCCAACGCGATGGGAGAGGCGCTGATCGCGGCGGCGGGCGAGGCCGGCATCCGGATCACGCTGCTGGACACCGCCTACCTCTCCGCCGGATTCGGCCGGCGCCCCACCCAGTACCAGCAGCCCGACCCGCACCAGCTGCGCTTCTCCGACACCACCGCGGACGCCTGGGCCGAACGCGCCTCCCTCCTCAAGGGCGGCGGCCACGCCCTGATCGGCGCGGCCGTCCACTCCGTGCGCGCCGTCCCCGCCGCGCAGCTCGCCATCGTGGCCGCCTGGGCCGAGGAGCGGCAGGCCCCGCTCCACGTCCACCTCTCCGAGCAGACCGCGGAGAACGACGCCTGCCTCGCCGCCCACGGCTGCACCCCCACCCGGCTCCTCGCCGACCACGGGGTCCTCGGCCCGCGCACCACCGGCATCCACAACACGCACCTCACCGACGAGGACATCACGCTCCTCGGCTCCTCGGCGACCGGCACCTGCATGTGCCCCACCACGGAACGCGACCTCGCCGACGGGATCGGCCCCGCCGTCGCCCTCCAGCGCGCCGGGTCGCCGCTCTCCCTCGGCAGCGACAGCCACGCCGTGATCGACCTCTTCGAAGAGGCCCGCGCGATGGAGCTGGACGAACGCCTGCGCACCCGGGCACGCGGCCACTGGACGGCGGCCGCCCTGCTGCGCGCCGCCACGGTCGACGGCCATGCCGCGCTCGGCCGGCCCGGGGCGGGCATCCTGGAACCCGGTGCGCCCGCCGATCTGGCGACCGTCGCCCTGGACTCCGTCAGAACAGCGGGGCCGGCGCCCCGGCTCGCGGCCGAGACCGCCGTGTTCGCCGCCTCCGCGGCCGATGTGCGGCACACGGTCGTGGCGGGCCGGCACATCGTCCGCGACGGGCGGCACACGCTGGTCGAGGACGTTCCCGCGGCGCTCGCCTCGGCGATCGCCGCACTCCACCGCTGACCACCCCACCGCCCCGGAGGCGGCCGGTCCCCGGACCTCCGCACGCGTCGCCCCGCAGTCCCGCCGGCGGACCGCCGCTCCGCAGACGGCCCACCGGCGGACCGCCGCCCCGCAAGCCGACACCCAAGGAGAGCAGTCTCCCGATGACGACGACCGCCATCACCAACATCGCCGCCCTGGTCACCAACGACCCCTCCCTCCACGCGGATTCCCCCCTGGGCCTGATCCGGGACGCGGCCGTCGTCATCGAGGGCGACCGGGTCGTCTGGACCGGCGAGTCGAGCAGAGCCCCCGCCGCCGACAACGCCGTCGACGCGGGCGGCCGGGCGGCGATCCCCGGCTTCGTCGACTCCCACTCCCATCTCGTGTTCGCGGGCGACCGCACCGAGGAGTTCAACGCCCGGATGTCCGGCCGCGCCTACAGCGCGGGCGGCATCAGGACCACGGTCGCCGCCACCCGCGCCGCCACCGACGACGAGCTCTCCGCCAACGTCGCCCGCTACCTCGCCGAGGGGCTGCGCCAGGGCACCACCACCTTCGAGACCAAGTCCGGCTACGGCCTCACCGTCGAGGACGAGGCCCGCGCCCTGCGGATCGCCGCCCGGCACACCGAAGAGGTCACCTACCTCGGGGCGCACATCGTCTCCCCGGACTACGCCGACGATCCGGCGGGGTACGTCGACCTGGTCACCGGGGCGATGCTCGACGCCTGTGCCCCGTACGCCCGTTGGATCGACGTCTTCTGCGAGAAGGGCGCCTTCGACGGGGACCAGGCCCGTGCCGTCCTCACCGCCGGCCGTGCCAAGGGCCTGCACCCCCGCGTCCACGCCAACCAGCTCGGCCACGGCCCCGGCGTCCAGCTCGCCGTCGAACTCGACGCCGCGTCCGCCGACCACTGCACCCACCTCACCGACGCGGACATCGACGCCCTGGCCCAGGGCGACACCGTCGCCACCCTGCTGCCCGGCGCCGAGTTCTCCACCCGCGCCACCTGGCCGGACGCCCGCCGCATCCTCGACGCGGGGGCCACCGTCGCGCTCTCCACCGACTGCAATCCGGGCTCGTCGTTCACGTCCTCCATGCCCTTCTGCATCGCCCTCGCCGTACGCGACATGGGCATGACCCCGGACGAGGCGCTCTGGTCCGCCACCGCGGGCGGCGCGGCGGCCCTGCGCCGTACGGACATCGGCCGCGTCGCTCCGGGCGCCCGCGCCGACCTGGTCCTCCTCGACGCACCCAGCCATGTCCACCTCGCCTACCGGCCGGGCGTCCCGCTGGTCCACGCGGTCTGGCAGCGCGGCGAGCGCGTCCTCTGAGCGCGGCCGGCGCGGCACGGTACGGCGCGGCGCGGCGCGGCCCGGCCCGGCGCCTGCGGCCAGGCGTCCATGACGTGCCGTCACATACGGTCACATGCCGTCACATGCGGAAGGACCCGCCCGCTGTCCGGGCAGGTCCTTCCGCAAGGGGCTCGCGGCGCGCCGCGCGGCCGTGCCGCGCGCGGGCGGGATGCCCGCTCACTCCTCCAGCGTCAGACCCTTCCGGAGCTTGACCAGCGTGCGGGAGAGCAGCCGCGACACATGCATCTGGGAGATGCCCAGTTCCTCACCGATCTCCGACTGCGTCATGTTGGCGACGAACCGGAGCGAGAGGATCGTGCGGTCCCGGCCCGGCAGCGAGGCGATCAGCGGCTTCAGGGACTCGACGTACTCGATGCCTTCGAGTCCGTGGTCCTCGTAGCCGATGCGGTCCGCCAGGGCGCCTTCCTGCTCGTTCTCCTCGGGCTTGGCGTCCAGCGAGCTGGCGGTGTACGCGTTGCTCGCGGCCATGCCCTCGACGACCTCGTCGTCGGTGATGCCGAGGCGGTCGGCGAGCTCGCCCACGGTGGGTGAACGATCCAGCTGCTGGGCGAGCTCGTCGCCCGCCTTGGCCAGGTCGAGCCGCAGCTCCTGGAGCCGGCGCGGGACGCGCACGGACCAACTGGTGTCGCGGAAGAAGCGCTTGATCTCGCCGACGATGGTCGGCATCGCGAACGTCGGGAACTCCACGCCCCGGCTCAGCTCGAAACGGTCGATCGCCTTGATCAGGCCGATGGTGCCGACCTGGATGATGTCCTCCATCGGTTCGCTGCGGGAGCGGAACCGGGAGGCGGCGAACTTGACCAGGGCCAGGTTCAGTTCGACGAGCGTATTGCGGACGTAGGCGTACTCGTGGGTGCCCTCTTCGAGGGATTCGAGCCGCTCGAAGAGCGTCTTCGACAGGGCCCGGGCGTCCAGCGCCCCCACTTCGTCGTAGGGCGGGATCTCGGGAAGTCCTTCGAGACCGCCACCGGTGCCGTGGTCGTCGGCGGTGCCGACGGCGGTCGTGGTGCGGGTGCTGCTGGTGGTGCCGGCGCCGGTGGCGTCGGCGTGCGTGCCGTCTCCGGCGTTCGCGGCAGGGGGGTCTGAGTGGGTCCGTCCCTGAGGACATGCTGACGTCGCGTCGTGGATACGCGGTTCGTCGAGCCGGGGTGACATGGTCTCCTCCATCGTTCTCGGCATATGGCTGCCGATGCCCATACGTGTTCCTGCGGTGAAGCGGCGCCTCCGAAGCCGGCCGTGTTTGGGTGTCCCTCTACCCTTACCCGGTCCGGACAGGCAGTTACAAGCGCCAAATGTTGCTGTATGTCCGGTTTGTTGAGGTCTTCGGCTACCACGTGGCGTACGGAACGCGTACTGTTTCGAGGACGTCAGCGACGGCTGCGACGAATCCGCGCACGCCAGGACGCAGGCAGTGACGACGGCAGTGACGACGGCGAAGAGGGACGGGCATGGACCGCGGGACGGTCGGCAGTGCGAACCGGGGTCGGCTTCAGGTCGAGTCCCGAACCGAGGGGCGCAGCGAGGTCGTGACGCCGGTGGGTGAGCTGGATCACCACACGGCGGATCTGCTGCGAGAGCCTCTGGAGAGCGCGGTCGAGCAAGGGCGAGTGCGCCTGGTGGTCGACTGCTCGCGACTCGAATTCTGTGATTCCACCGGGCTGAATGTGCTGCTCGGTGCCCGCCTCAAGGCGGAGGCGGCAGGGGGAGGGGTCCATTTGGCCGGGATGCTGCCGGTGGTGGCGCGGGTCTTCGAGATCACCGGGGCCGAGGCGGTCTTCACCGTCCACGACTCCCTCGAAGCGGCCCTGGACACCTGAGCGTGGCGCGTCGCGCGACCCCGGGTGCCCCACGTGTTGCCCGTGTCACGCGATCCGCGTAGACGAAGTGGGTGTTGTCACGATTCGGCCGGGCAGGAGACACCGGGCGGAGCCGTGGGCGACCCACTCACCCCGTATCCGTACGTGTATCTGTACCTGTACTTGTAACTGTTCAATGGCGACATGGTGAATCGGTGAGGTGAAGCGCTGATGAGCACCACCCGGCAGCATCCGCCGGGCGACCTCGGCCGCGAGCCGGAGGGCGCCGGCACGGGCGCGGACGCGGGCGCCGGTGCGGCCTCCTCCGAACCGGTCGAGCGGCAGTGGCGCACGGTGTCGCTGCGGGGGATCGGCGGCATCGTGCCGACGGCTCGTGACTTCGCCCGCCAGGCTCTTCACGACTGGGGCTGGCTCCCCGCGACGAGCGCCGACGGACGGGCCGCCGCCGAGGACGTCCTGCTGGTCGTCTCCGAACTGGTCACCAACGCCTGTCTGCACGCGGACGGCCCCGAGGAGATGCGCATCGCCTGCACGGCGAAGGTGCTGCGGGTGGAGGTCGTCGACTCCGGTGCGGGACAGCCCGCGCCGCGCACTCCGCACCGGGCCGGCCGGCCCGGCGGGCACGGCATGTTCATCGTGCAGCGGCTCTGCCTGGACTGGGGCGTCCAGCGGGTGGCCGGCCGGCCCGGCAAGACCGTCTGGGCGGAGCTGGCGGCCCCCGCATAGTTCCGCCTCCGGGCCCCTTGCGGGCCCCTCGTCCGCGCCCCGGGTGGTTCCGGGGCCGGGTTCCGGGGCCGTGGGCCCCCGTACCGCACCACTCGGGAGTGCGGTACCGCACCACTCAGGAGCGCGCCGGATCGGCGCGCTCTTTGTCTTCCCTCCACAAGGCCCCGGGCGTACCTTGAGCGCCCAATCTGATGTGTCGTCAGTAATGTGGTGAGGGGAACTCAAGGTGTCCTACCAGAAGCGAACAGCTCTCGCGCTGGCGTCCGCGCTGGCGGGCACGGTGGTGCTGATGGCCGCGCCCGCCGCCCACGCCGCGGTCGTGGACGTCGACTACCAGTGCAAGACCCCGATCGGCGACAAGAGCGCCGTGTCGCCCATCGACATCAAGAGCGTCAGGAGCGGCAGCGGCTACCGGCTCACGATGTCCTTCCAGAAGGGGGTCTCGTCCAGCCCCGTCGAACTGGGCAAGGGCGCGATGAACCCCAGCGCGGTCATCAAGGTGGGCGGTGCCGACCAGGGCCAGGTCCAGGTCTCCGGCGCGCCGAACTCCGCGGCCATACCCGCCAACACCCCGATCAGGATCAGTGACCTGTCGGGTACGTACACCCCGAAGAAGAGCGGCAAGGTCGACTTCACCGCCGGTCTGCTCACCATCAAGGCGCTCGGCACGACCACGACCTGTACCCCCTCCAACAACCCGGGCCCGTCGCTCCGGCTCGACGTGACAGCCGCGGGCAACGGGCAGGGCACCCCGGACACCGGCGGGCAGCTGCCGAAGACCGGTCCGCTCGACTCGGCGGTGGCGCTCGGCACGCTCGGCGGCACGGTGCTGCTGACCGGCGCGGCCGGAGTGCTCTGGCTGACCAGGCGCGGGCAGGGGGCCGCGGGCCGCTAGGGCGTCAGGGCGCTCCCTCCGGACCGGGCCGGATCCGGAGGCGCCCCAGCCCACGAGCCGGCCGCCGTCACGCACCAGGGAGCCGCCCATGCCGTCGCCGACCGGTCACGCAGCCCGACTCGCCCTCGCCGTCCTGCTGTTCACCTTCGCCATGCCCCCGGTGGCCGGTGCCGCGGACCGGGCACCGGCGCCCGGGAGCGCCGCGTCGTGGACGGCGCGGCCCGCGGCGAGCGGTTCCGGGACGGGCGGCGGCAGACCGTACTTCTATCTGGAGGGCCCGCCCGGCACCGTCCTCCAGGACCGGCTCTCCGTCACCAACCCGGGTACGGCCCCGGTCACGGTGCGGCTGCGCGGCGCCGACGCGTACCACGCAGGGGACGGCGGCTCGGCGGTGCGCGACGGCAAGGGCTCCACCGGGGCCGGCGCCTGGCTGCGGACCGCCGCCGCCGAGGTGACCGTGCCGGCCCGCACCCGCGCCGACGTGCCGTTCTCCGTCACCGTGCCGACGGGCGCGACGCCCGGGGACCACCCCGGCGCGCTCGTCGTGGAGGGCGGCGGCCGCTCGGTGGGTGTACGGGTCCGGCTGCGGGTCGGCGGGCCGGCGCTGGGTGCGCTCACCGTCGAGGACGCCGCCGTGTCCGGGCGGACCGTCCACTACACGCTGGTCAACCGCGGCAACACGGTCCTGGCCCCGCGGATCGCCGTCGACGCCGACGGGGTGTTCGGGAGGCTGCTGCGGCGCGAGGCCCGCACGCTTCCGGTGCGGCTGCTGCCCGGACAGCGCGTCAGGCTCACCGAACCGTGGCGGGAGGCCCCGGCGCTCGACTCGGTGACGGTACGTCTGCGGGTCACGGCGGCGGGCGGCGCGCACAGCGAGGCGACGGCCCGTGCGGTCTTCGTCCCGTGGGTGCCGGTGGCCGGTGGCGCGCTGCTGCTCCTGGCCGCGGTCGCCGCGGGCGCGTACGCGTACCGGCTCCGACGCACCCGCGGTCGGCCACCGGAGGACGGCGGCGGTGGCGGTGGTGGTGGCGACGACGGCGGTGGTGACCGCGGCGGTGGCCGGTCCCAGCGGTCCCGGGGCGATCAACAGCACTCCGAGAGCAGGCACGTGGCGAAGGCGGGAGCGGAATCGTGACTGGACGGACCGGACCGGCACCACTGTGCGGCGGCAGCCACCGGCGGGACGCCGCGCCGAGCACCGCGCTGCTGCTCGCCGCGGTGCTCGGCGCGCTGCTGCCCGCGCTGCTGCTGCTCTCCGCGACCGGCGCGGACGCGGCGGGTACGAGAGCCGCGGAGGCGAAGCCCGTGGTCACCCTCTCGAAACAGCAGGCGGGCAAGGGCGGTGAGATCACCGTCAAGGGCAGCGGCTGGCGTCCCGGCACGCTGCTGATGATGCTGATCTGCGGACGGTCCACCCCGGACCGCGGGGTGATCGGCGGCACCAACTCCTGCGCCAATGCCGAGGGCCGTGCCGTCACCACCGATGCCAAGGGCGGCTTCGGCAGGAAGCTGCCGGTCGCCGAGCCGCCGGTGCCCTGCCCCTGCGTGGTGCATGTCGCCACCGTCACCGGGGAACAGGCCACCGCCGACGCCGTGTTCGTCGTCGCGGGCCACCCGGTCGCCGCGCTGCCGAAGGAGACCGGGGGCGGCCGGCTCGCGGTGCTGGCCGCCACCCGGCTGGAGGGCGACAGCGGAATCCTCACCTGGTTCGGCGCCCCGCCCGCCCGGCAACTCGTCTTCACCGTCGGCAACCTGGGCTCCGCTCCGGTCAAGGACCCGGTCTTCCGGGTCGGCACCGCGCACGGCGTCTTCGCCCCGCAGTGGGAGGAGCGGCAGTGGCGCGGCACCATCGAGTCCGGCCGCAAGGCGCGGATCGAGCTGCCGGTCGAGCTGGCGGCGGGCGCCCACGGCGACTACCAGGTCTCGCTGGAGTACGGCGGCAAGGTGCTGGCCGAGCAGCCGTGGGGGGTCGGCCGCCCCTGGGGCGTCACCCTCTTCTGGGTCCTGCTGTGTGTCGTCGTACCGGCCGCCGTGTTCCGGATCGGTATGGCGATCGTCGACAGGGCACGGCCCCGCACCTCGCGCACCCCGGCCCGTGGCAGGCGACTTCGCCGGCGCGGTCCGCGACCGGCCGGGGCGTCCGCCGGGCTCCCGGGGGCGCGCCGTGCGCCGGGGTCCGCCGGGAGCCCCGAGGCCGCGTCCGGGCCCACCACCGCGACCGCGCTGCCGTGGTTCACCCCGGATTCCGCACCGTCAGAGAACAGACCGACGACGAAGGGACATTCGTGAGTACGCAACGGAGGACGGTCGCGGCGGGAGTCGCGATGATGCTCGGCGGCGCGGGCCTACTGCTGGCCGCGAGTCCGGCCCACGCCGCCGACACCTCGTACAGGACGGAGTGCATACCCCCGGCCATCTCCGGGCTGCCGCCCGTGCAGGGCACCACCGTGGTGCGGCTGGCCGCGCCCGCCGAGGCCAAGGTCGGGGACACCGTCGAGGTGGTGTGGAAGACGGTCGAGGCCGCTTCCAGGAACCCCGACATACTCGATCTGGACAAGGACACGGTCAAGCCGACCGGCACCGTCAAGGTGGGCGGCGCGGCCACGGGCACCCTGCAGATGGAGGGGCCGCGGCAGAACCCGCCGATCCCGAAGAACAGCGCCATGGTGCTGCCCGACATGAAGGGCACGCTCAAGCTGGAGAAGGCCGGTGAGATCACGCTGACGCCGGACGCGTACGACATCAACGTCTCCAAGCCGATCTCCACGGACACCAAGTGCAGCCCGAAGGAGACGGTGGGGACGGGCGCGACCATCAAGGTCACGGACGGCGGCGGGGCCACGGCCGCGGGCGGTACGACGAGCGGTTCCACGGGTGGTTCCGCGGGTGGTTCCACCGCTGCCGGCGGTACGACCGCCGGTGGTACGACCTCCGGCTCCACGACCTCCGGCTCCACGACCTCCGGCTCCACGACCTCCGGTTCCACGACCGCCGGTGGTACGACCTCCGGTTCCACGACCGGTTCCACGACCGCGGGCGGCACCACCGCCGGCTCCGGCGGCAGTGGTGGCCAGACCGACTTCCCGGGCAAGGAGGTCTCCGTCCACTTCACCTGTACCTCCCCGGGACCGCCCGACATCGCCTCCAAGGTGACGATCAACGCCAGGAAGAGCGGCGGGAGCTACGCGCTCACGGTCAAGACGGCCAAGGGCGTGATGGACAGCCCGGCCGCGCTGCCGGCGGGCGCGCTCAAGCCGTCCATGGACGTCGTCGTCGGCGGCGCCGACAAGGGCTCGGTGAAGGTGACCGGACCCGCCAACACCGAACCCCTGGAGCAGGGCAAGCCCGTCGACCTCGCCGACATGACCGGCACCTACAAGCCGGGCGCGTCCGGGAAGTCCACGCTCGGCCCCGGCACCCTGACCATCGATGTCACCCTGGGCTCCTCGAAGATCACCATCCCGTGCAAGGTCAAGGGCTCGGTGACCCCGTCGCTGGAGCTCGACACCACGGCCCAGCAGGGCGGCGCCTCCGGCTCCGCCACCTCCGGCTCCACCGGCTCCACGGCCGGCGGCACGGACTCCGGCGGCGGACTGGCCGCCACCGGGGCCGAGGACCACGGCACCCTGCGCGCACTCGGCCTGGTCGCGGGGACGGCGATCCTGCTGGGCGGCGCCGTGTTCACCTTCACGCCGTGGCGCAGGCTGCGCGGCACCAGGTGAGCTGAGCCCATGGCTACGCGTGCGAAGGGCCGCCGCACACCGGGGTGTCGGTGTGCGGCGGCCCTTCGCGCAAGCCGGGTCCGGTGCGTCAGCGCACGGTGCCCATGAGCTGCTTCACCTTCCCGCGGTACATGAAGACCGCGACACCCGCGGCGACGGCGAGGAAGGCCTGCAGGGTGACCACGCCGGTGCCGTTGAGCCGCACACCCGCGGTGGAGAGCAGGCCCGTGGTGCAGTCACCGGCGGTGACGGCCAGGAACCAGACACCCATCATCTGGCTGGCGTACTTGGCCGGAGCCATCTTCGTGGTGACGGAGAGGCCCACCGGCGACAGCGTCAGCTCGGCGACCGTCTGGACGAAGTAGATCGCGACCAGCCACATCGCGGCGGCCTTGTGGCCGTCGGTCGCGATCGTCAGCGGCATCAGGAAGAGGAAGAACGACGCACCGACCAGCACCAGGCCGGAGCTGAACTTCACGATGGTGCTGGGCTCCTTGCCGCGGCGGTTCAGCGCCAGCCAGAAAGCGGCGAAGAGCGGGGCCAACGCCATGATCAGGACCGGGTTGACCGACTGGTACCAGGAGACCGGGAAGGTCCAGCCGAAGACACTGTTGTCGGCCGAGGAGTCGGCGAAGATCGCGACCGTCGAACCGCCCTGGTCGTAGATCATCCAGAAGATGGCGGCGGCGGCGAAGAACCAGATGTACCCGGACATCTTCGACTGCTCGGCGGCGCTGAGCTCCTTGTCGCGCTTGATGCGCGTCAGGACGACGACCGGGATGACCAGGCCCGCGACGGTGATGGGGACCAGGAGCCAGTTGAGCGTGTAGACGCCGGTGGCGACCGTGACGATGTAGAAGACGGCCGCGACGGCCAGCCAGATCATGCCCTTGCGCAGCGTGCTCGCCCGCTCGGCCGCCGACAGCGGCTTCGGCACGACGAGGCTGCGCCCGTCCAGGTGGCGGGTGCCCATCAGGAACTGGGCGAGGCCCAGCCCCATGCCGAGCGCGGCGAGTGCGAAGCCCAGGTGCCAGTTGACGCTCTCACCGATGGTGCCGATGATCAGCGGCGCCGCGAAGGCACCCGCGTTGATGCCCATGTAGAAGATCGTGAAGCCGCCGTCGCGGCGCGCGTCGTCCGGGCCGTCGTAGAGGTGGCCGACCATCGTCGAGATGTTGGACTTCAGCAGACCGGAGCCGATGGCGACCAGTCCGAGACCGGCGAAGAAGGTGCCCTGCGAGGGCAGCGCCAGCGTCAGGTGGCCGATCATGATGACCGTACCGGCGACGGCGACGGTCTTGCGGGGACCCCAGACCCGGTCGCCGAACCAGCCGCCGGGCATGGCGAGCAGGTAGACCAGCGACACGTAGACCGAGTAGATCGCCGTGGCCGTGGCCGGGTTCATGTGAAGGCCGTCGGGGGCGATCAGGTAGAGGGGGAGCAGGGCCCTCATGCCGTAGTAGCTGAAGCGCTCCCACATCTCGGTCATGAAGAGAGTGGCCAGGCCGCGGGGGTGGCCGAAGAAGGTCTTCGCGGAACCAGAGGTACTGGCCGGGTCCTTCGTCAGGCTGGACGCCATGGTCGATCCTTGCGTGCTCGGGACGCGACGCCTCGTGAGCGTGACGCGCCCGGTGGGGGGAGGCCGGCACCGGCACGGCCGCGTCCCACCCCACGCCTGACAGGGGATTCGTCCCGGCCGCCGGGCTCGTCGAGGAGCCGGCCGGAGGGGACGGGGAGCGACCGCGCCGGGATCCACGCCCGGTGCGCGTCTCGCGCTCCGGGCCCGGCCACAGGTCATTCACTGAATTCACGGCTGGCGGGTACCAGCCGGCAGAACAAAAAAAGACCCTCGGCGCTAAAAGCTGCCCAAGGGTCCTTGAGTAGTGCAACAGGCGTCGAGTAACCATACGACACGACAGTGCCGGATATGAAAGGACTTGAGATATGGATCACAGGTAGCGGTGCAACCGCACCCCCCTATTCAAAGGTGTCCCTCCGTTTTATTCGCTGAGCCGCAGGGCTTTTGGATCACCTCACTGGATCCGCCTTCTGCGGACTACCATCACTCCATGACCCGTGTACTGCTCGCCGAGGACGACGCATCCATCTCGGAGCCACTGGCCCGCGCCCTGCGTCGGGAGGGTTACGAGGTCGAGGTCCGCGAAGACGGTCCGACCGCTCTCGACGCCGGCCTCCAGGGCGGAATCGACCTGGTCGTACTCGACCTGGGTCTGCCCGGGATGGACGGCCTCGAAGTCGCCCGCAGGCTCCGTGCCGAAGGCCACACCGTGCCGATCCTGGTGCTGACCGCGCGTGCCGACGAGGTGGACACCGTCGTCGGCCTGGACGCGGGCGCCGACGACTACGTGACCAAGCCCTTCCGCCTGGCCGAACTGCTCGCCCGGGTCCGGGCCCTGCTGCGCCGCGGTGCCACCGAGCCCGCCCCGGCGCCCGCCACCCACGGCGTCAGGATCGACGTCGAGTCGCACCGGGCCTGGATGGGCGACGAGGAACTCCAGCTCACCGCCAAGGAGTTCGACCTGCTGAGGGTCCTGGTGCGTGACGCGGGACGGGTCGTCACCCGGGACCAGCTGATGCGCGAGGTCTGGGACACCACCTGGTGGTCCTCGACCAAGACCCTCGACATGCACATCTCCTGGCTCCGCAAGAAGCTCGGCGACGACGCGGCGAACCCCCGCTACATCGCGACCGTACGGGGCGTCGGCTTCCGCTTCGAGAAGAGCTGACGTACAGAAACACTCATGCGCCGCAGACTGATCAACTCCACGCTCGCCGTGGTGCTCGTGGTGATCGCCGTCTTCGGCGTCTCCCTCGTCATCGTCGAGAGCCGCACCATCAGCAACAGCGCCCAGGAGAGCGTCGACTCCGAGGCGCTGCGGCTGATCAGCGTCGTCGAGAGCCGGCTCCTGGGGGCCGAGCGGATCAACCCCGCGCTGCTGGCCGAGCAGATCTCCAGCAAGCGGTACGCGCTCGTCAAGATCCCCGGACGCGCCCCGCTCGAAGTCGGCAAGCGTCCCACCGGCAGCGTGATCAGCAGTACGGCCAAGGGGGAGCAGGGTGAGCGGGTCACCGTCGAGGAGTCCAGTTCCTCCGTGACCCGTGAGGTCGGCCGCACGCTGATGATCATCGGCGCGGTGGCGCTGCTGGCCATCGTCTCCGCCGTGCTCCTCGCCGTGCGCCAGGCCAACAAACTCGCCTCGCCGCTGACGGACCTCGCCGAGACCGCCGAACGCCTGGGCTCCGGCGACCCGCGCCCGCGCCACAAGCGGTACGGAGTGCCGGAGCTGGACCGGGTCGCCGACGTCCTGGACTCCTCCGCCGAACGGATCGCCCGGATGCTGACCGCGGAACGCAGGCTGGCCGCCGACGCCTCGCACCAGCTCCGTACGCCGCTGACCGCGCTCTCCATGCGGATCGAGGAGATCTCCGTCACCGACGACCCGGAGACGGTGAAGGAGGAGGCGAACATCGCCCTTACCCAGGTCGAGCGGCTCACCGACGTGGTGGAGCGGCTGCTGACCAACGCCCGCGATCCGCGTACCGGCTCCGCCGTCGTCTTCGACCTCGACGAGGTCGTCAAGCAGCAGGTCGAGGAGTGGCGCCCGGCCTACCGGGGCGAGGGACGCGCCATCGTCCGCTCCGGAAAGCAGGGGCTGCGGGCCGTCGGCACGCCCGGCGCGGTCGCCCAGGTGCTGGCCGCCCTGATCGAGAACTCGCTGATGCACGGCGGCGGCACGGTGGCGCTGCGCACCCGCGTCACCGGCAACCAGGCGGTCATCGAGGTCACGGACGAGGGCCCGGGTGTGCCTCCCGACCTCGGCGCCCGGATCTTCGAGCGGACGATCAGCGGCCGCAACTCCACCGGCATCGGCCTCGCGGTGGCCAGGGACCTCGCGGAGGCGGACGGCGGCCGCCTCGAACTGCTCCAGCAGCAGCCGCCGGTCTTCGCCCTGTTCCTCAGCCGGGAGGCCCTGAAGAGGCGGGAACCGGAACGCCCGGTGCGGTGAGCGGCCAGCGCCGTACCGGATCCGCTACCGGCCCACCGGATCCGCCTCGACCCGGGGCACCCGCTCCGTACGCCCCTGCGTCAGGAACCCCTCCGCGCTCAGCACGGTCTCCTTCGTGGGCAGTGCCTTGAACACCCAGGTCCGGTAGGACCAGAAGCGGAACAGGGTCGCGATGCCGATCCCGAGGATCTTGAAGACATTGCTCTGGACCGGGGTGTTCCACCCGAATCCGTACGTCGCCGCGTACAGCACACCGGTCTCGATGACCGCCCCCACCGCGCTGAACAGCAGGAACAGCGTCAGCTCGCGGGTCCGCCCGCTCTTGTCGCGGTCCCGGTACGTCCAGTAGCGGAAGCCGACGTAGTTGAAGAGGATGGCGACGAACGTGGCCAGCAGCCCTGCCCGCACCACCTGGAGATCGGTGGTGCGCCACAGGAGGTTGGACACGGCGATGTTGACGACCAGGCCGAGTGCGCCGACCGCGCCGAACTTGGCGACCTCCCGGGCCAGCAGATCCAGCCGGGTCCGCAGTGCGCCCCGTTCGCTCATAGTGATCGCTCAGCCCGTCTGTCGGTTACGGCAACCCGGTCATGCTATCCAGCCCGTCCGCGGGCTGCCTGTGGGCGGACGGACAGAGGTGGCGATGCTGTGACGCGGCCGCCCCGGCGGGACGGGCGGGAGGGCGTCGTCGGGCGGCCCCCGGGCCGCCGGATACCCTGGAGGAGTGACGTTCCCGGTAGTCGGCATGGTCGGCGGCGGTCAGCTCGCCCGTATGACCCACGAGGCGGGCATCCCCCTCGGCATCAAGTTCAAGCTCCTCAGCGACACCCCCCAGGACTCGGCGGCCCAGGTGGTGAGCGAAGTCGTCGTCGGCGACTATCGCGACCTGGACACGCTGCGCGCCTTCGCGCGCGGCTGTGACGTGATCACCTTCGATCACGAACACGTACCGACCGAACACCTGCGGGCCCTGGAGGCGGACGGCATTCCCGTGCGCCCCGGTCCCGACGCGCTGGTACACGCCCAGGACAAGGGGGTGATGCGCGCCAAGCTCACCGAGATCGGCGTGCCCTGCCCCCGCCACCGCATCGTGAAGGACCCGGCGGACGTCGTGGCCTTCGCGGAGGAGGCCGGGGGCTTTCCCGTCGTCCTCAAGACGGTCCGCGGCGGCTACGACGGCAAGGGCGTCTGGGTGGTCCGCTCCGCGGCGGACGCGGCCGACCCCTTCCGGGCCGGTGTCCCGGTCCTCGCCGAGGAGAAGGTCGGCTTCGTACGGGAGCTGGCGGCCAATATCGTCCGCTCGCCGCACGGCCAGGCCGTCGCCTACCCGGTCGTCGAGTCGATCCAGGTCGACGGGGTCTGCGACACGGTGATCGCCCCGGCCCCGGAGCTGAGCGAGCGGCTCGCGGGAGAGGCCCAGCAGCTCGCCCTCCGCATCGCCTCCGAGCTCGGCGTCGTCGGCCACCTCGCCGTCGAGCTCTTCGAAACCCCCGACGGGCGCATCCTCGTCAACGAACTGGCCATGCGCCCGCACAACTCCGGGCACTGGACCCAGGACGGCGCGATCACCTCGCAGTTCGCCAACCACGTCCGGGCCGTCCTCGACCTGCCGCTCGGCGACCCGCGCCCGCGCGCCACCTGGACGGTCATGTCCAATGTCCTCGGCGGCGACTACCCGGACATGTACCAGGCGTATCTGCACTGCATGGCCCGCGACCCGCAGCTCAAGATCCACATGTACGGCAAGGACGTGAAGCCCGGCCGCAAGGTCGGACACGTCAACACCTACGGCGACGACCTGGCGGACGTGCGCGAGCGCGCCCGGCACGCGGCCGACTACCTGCGAGGAACGATCACCGAATGACTTCCCCCGCCACCGCCGCGCCGGTCGTCGGCATCGTCATGGGCTCGGATTCCGACTGGCCCGTCATGGAAGCGGCGGCCAAGGCCCTCGACGAGTTCGAGATCCCCTACGAGGTCGACGTCGTCTCCGCCCACCGCATGCCGCGCGAAATGATCGCGTACGGGGAGAACGCCGCCGGGCGCGGACTGAAGACGATCATCGCGGGGGCGGGTGGCGCCGCCCACCTGCCCGGCATGCTCGCCTCCGTCACCCCGCTGCCGGTCATCGGTGTCCCGGTCCCGCTGAAGTACCTGGACGGCATGGACAGCCTGCTCTCCATCGTGCAGATGCCCGCCGGTGTCCCCGTCGCGACCGTCTCGGTCGGCGGCGCACGCAACGCGGGCCTGCTCGCCGCGCGCATCCTCGCCGCCCACGACAGCGAGCTCCAGGCCCGTATGGACGAGTTCCAGCAGGAGCTGAACGACCAGGCGACGGAGAAGGGCAAGCGACTGCGCGCCAAGGTCGAGGGCGCCGACTCCTTCGGTTTCGGGAAGTAGGCCCCGGTGCAGAAGGCCGAACAGCTGGAGCGGACCGCGGAGCTCCTCGCCGAGTACCCCGTCGTCGACGGGCACAACGACCTGCCGTGGGCGCTGCGCGAGCAGGTCGGCTACGACCTGGACGCCCGCGACATCGCCACCGATCAGTCCGCCCACCTGCACACCGACATCCCGCGGCTGCGCGCGGGCGGCGTCGGGGCCCAGTTCTGGTCCGTCTACGTACGGACCGACATGGCGGGCGACGAAGCCGTCAGCGCCACCCTCGAACAGATCGACGTGGTCACCGAGCTGATCGGCCGCTACCCCGCCGACCTGCGGCGCGCCCTGACCGCCGACGACATGGAGGCGGCCCGCGCCGAGGGCCGTATCGCCTCCCTGATGGGCGCAGAGGGCGGCCACTCCATCAACAACTCGCTGGGCACCCTGCGCGCCCTGCACCAGCTGGGCGTCCGCTACATGACGCTCACCCACAACGACAACATCGCGTGGGCGGACTCGGCGACCGACGAACCGGGCGTCGGCGGCCTCTCGCCCTTCGGCCACGAAGTCGTACGCGAGATGAACCGCACCGGCATGCTGGTCGATCTCTCCCACGTGGCGGCGACGACGATGCGCGACGCGCTCGACACCTCCGCGGCGCCGGTGATCTTCTCGCACTCCTCGTCGCGCGCGATCTGCGACCACCCGCGCAACATCCCCGACGACGTCCTCGGCCGGCTCCCGGCCAACGGCGGCATCGCCATGGCGACCTTCGTGCCGAAGTTCGTCCTCCCGGCAGCCGTCGCCTGGACCCATGCCGCGGACGAGAACATGCGTGCCCACGGCCTGCACCACCTCGACACCACGGCGCAGGCCATGAAGGTCCACGCCGCCTTCGAGGCGGCCCACCCGCGCCCGATGGCCACCGTGGCGACCATCGCCGACCATCTCGACCACATGCGCGAGGTCGCCGGGATCGACCACCTCGGCATCGGCGGCGACTACGACGGCACCGCCTTCCTCCCGGAGGGCCTCCAGGACGTCGCGGGCTACCCGAACCTGATCGCGGAGCTGTTCGGCCGCGGCTGGTCCACCGCTGATCTCGCCAAGCTCACCTGGCAGAACGCGGTACGGGTGCTGCGCGATGCGGAGGATGTCGCGCGCGAGCTGAGCACGCGCCGGGCCCCGTCGCACGCCACCATCGAGCAGCTGGACGCCCGAACCGTCTGAGCAGCCGGAACCGAAGAAGTGCGGGGCGCCCCTCAAGGGCGCCCCCCCCATAAGTCCCCCCCGGCGCGGGCGGTTGTTGACACCCCGCCCACACACAAACGGGTTTTTAGGCCCGAAAACAAACCAAAGGGAGTGCCCCCCGGGGCGCCGAA